>NZ_OZ334582.1:3643580-4250844 GCF_976982775.1 Salinicola sp. NYA28a | reverse complement strand
ACGACCTCACCGAACGTTGAGAAAACGAGAATGGAAAAAACGGGCGCACATTGTAGCGTCGACCTGCCAGGTTATCCACACGAGGGTAAATTCGAGGCAATTGTGGATAAGTTGCCGTCCTTCAGGCCGAAATCTGTGGATTTTCTGGTGATAGCTGCGAATAACCTGTTGCAGGCGCTTGCCTTCATCTTCGAAGGCATCCATCCCGCCCACCGCTAATGCGCAACTTCCCCACAACCTGAATCAACACATAGGCCTTTGTTATAAAGGGGAAAAAACAGCTTATCCACAAACATTATCCCCGTTGTTAACCACATGAGCGACAAGCCCACTTCGGAAACGGTCATCCACGGTACGCCTCCAAGGCCGATCATCGCGGGGTCGCCCAGTTCGGATCCGTTGCGGCACGAGTATCCGACCCGACACGTCAGGGCCCGCGCTCGACCCGTAACAGGGTGTGGATAATTCACGGAAAAATTGCACCGGCACCGCGGATTCACTAGAATTCCCGCTCTTGAGTCGAGTGAGCCCGCTTCCTGCAAACGTGTCGGGCACCCCGCTTCAACCAGTTTTCTTTAGAAATCAACTAATTGGGAATTAGCAGCTATGAAACGCACCTTCCAGCCCAGCGTTCTGAAGCGTAAGCGCGTCCACGGTTTTCGCGCCCGTATGGCCACCAAGAACGGCCGTCAGGTCATTGCTCGTCGCCGCGCCAAAGGCCGCAAGCGTCTCAGCGCCTGATCGGACGCCGAGTGTCCGATCAGCGTTTTCCCCGGCAGTTGCGTCTGCTGAATGCCGGGGACTACAAGCACGTTTTCGACCACGCTCCTTACAAGGTCCATGGTAAAGGATTGCTGGCGTTGGCTCGTCCCAACGCGCTGGGCCATCCGCGGATCGGGTTGATCTTCAGCAAGAAGAACGTGCGTCGTGCCGTCGACCGCAACCGTCTCAAACGCCTCGTGCGCGAATCCATCCGCCATCAGCAGCATCGTTTACCGGCCGTGGATATCGTGATACTCGCTCGGCGAGGGGTACACGAGTTGGACAACGCCAGCGTCTCTCGCCAGCTCAATGGCATGTGGAAGCGCCTGGAAAAGTCCGCTCGTCAGACGCGACAAGACGCTTCGTCATCCTGATCGGACTCCCCCGCGCCGAAAGCCGGGGCGTACCGGCGAATTTTGCCGGTCGACTGCCGATGCCCGGCGCCCACTGACCCATTCCCTTACCGGGCAGACCTCTATATGGATTTGAAACGACTCCTTTTCGTGATTCCGCTGGCCGTGCTGGCCTATCTGCTGATCATGCAGTGGAATCAAGACTATGGTCAGAACGTCGTGAACAACCCGGCGCCGGAGATGGCAGCGTCATCGGGTAGCAACGACAACGATGAAGGCAGCGCCCTGTCCGCACCGACGGACAGCAACGGCAATGCCAAGCCGATCCAGGATGACATGCCCGCCGGCGCCGATCCGGCCCGAGGCAGCAACCTGATTCAGGTCCAGAGCGACGTGCTGGATCTGCGCATCAATCCCAACGGCGGCGATATCGTCTATGCCGCGCTGTTCGGCCATGATCAGGCGCTCGATTCCAATACGCCTTTCGTTCTGCTCAGCGACAACAACGTGCGCAGCTACGTGGCCAAGTCCGGGCTGCAGATCGAGGGGCATTCGGGTCGCATCCCGTTCACCGCCGATCAGAACAGCTACCAGCTCAGTGAAGGTCAGGACTCGATCAACGTCGATCTGCACGGTAGCGTCAACGGTGTCGACATCATCAAGCGCTTCGTCATCAATCGCGACGATTACGCCATCAAGGTCGAATATCTGATCGACAACGAAAGCCAGCAACCGGTCACCGCACGCTTCATCGGCCAGTTGGCGCGTGATCAGAGCGAAGACCCCACCAACGGCTCCGGCGTCGGCATGCACTCCTTCCTGGGTGCGGCGTTCTCCTCTCCGGACGAGAATTACAGCAAGGTCGACTTCGAAGACATTCGCAGTGGCAACTTCCAGAACCGTGACGTGAAAGGCGGCTGGGTCGCGATGATCCAGCACTACTTCACCTCTGCCTGGGTTCCGGACGCCGACCAGCAGAACCTCTACTACGGCAGCGTCGACAATCGCGATCGCACGGTCGCCGCCTTCGCCGGCCCCAACCAGACCATCGAGCCCGGCCAGCAGGCGACACTCGCCGCGACGCTGTTCGTAGGCCCGAAGGTGCAGGATCGCCTCGAAGCCGTGGCGCCTCATCTGGAGCTGACCGTCGACTTCGGCTGGCTGTGGTTCCTGGCCAATCCGCTGTTCTGGCTGCTCGAGAAGATCCATGGCCTGATCGGCAACTGGGGCTGGTCCATCGTCCTGCTGACCGTCTGCGTCAAGATCGTGCTGTTCCCGCTCGCCGCCAAGGCCTACAAGTCGATGGCGCGGATGCGCAAGATGGGCCCGGAGATGCAGCGGCTCAAGGAGCAGTACGGCGACGATCGCCAGCGCATGTCCCAGGAGATGATGAAGTTCTACCAGAAGGAGAAGATCAATCCTCTGGGCGGCTGCCTGCCGATGGTCATTCAGATGCCGGTGTTCATCGCGCTCTACTGGATGCTGATGGAGTCGGTCGAGCTGCGCCATGCGCCGTTCATGCTGTGGATCAACGATCTCTCGGCCAAGGACCCGTACTTCATCCTGCCGATCATCATGGGCGGCACCATGCTGCTTCAGCAATTCCTCAACCCGACCCCGCCGGACCCGATGCAGGCGAAGATCATGAAGATGCTGCCGATCGTCTTCACCTTCTTCTTCCTGTGGTTCCCGGCTGGCCTGGTGATCTACTGGATCGTGAACAACAGCATCTCGATCCTTCAGCAGTGGTTCATCACCAACAAGGTGTTGAAGGAAGACGCCGGCGGCGGCAAGGCCGTGAAAGCCAAAGGCTGACGCTGATCTCCCCCGCACTTCCAGGCCCCCGCTTCGGCGGGGGTCTGGCGTTTTGATACCTGCCCCCGGACAATACTCGGCCAGGCTTGCCGAACGGCAATGGCCACCCTCGATCCCCAGACCGGAGACTGCCATGAACATGCCGCTCTACCGACAGGACACCATTGCCGCCCTGGCCACGCCGCCCGGACGCGGCGGCGTCGGTATCGTCCGCGTCTCGGGGCCGTCGGCCAAAGCCTTGGCGGAGACCATCCTCGAGCATCAGCCGACGCCTCGCTACGCGCACTACGGTCCGTTTCATGGCGACGCCAACGTCATCGACGAAGGCATCGCGCTCTACTTTCCCGGCCCCCACTCCTTCACCGGCGAGGACGTACTGGAGCTTCAGGGTCACGGCGGCCCGGTGCTGATGGACATGCTGCTGGAACGCTGCGTGCAACTGGGCGCGCGGCTGGCGCGGCCTGGCGAATTTTCCGAGCGCGCCTTCCTCAACGACAAGCTCGATCTGGCCCAGGCCGAGGCGATCGCCGATCTGATCGATGCCAGCTCCCGCGCCGCGGCGGAAAATGCCCTGCGCTCGTTGCAGGGCGAATTCTCGCAGCGCGTTTCACAACTGGTCAGCGAGCTGATCGAACTTCGTCTTTACGTCGAGGCGGCGATCGACTTCCCCGAGGAAGAGATCGATTTCCTCGCCGACGGCGTGGTCGCCGCCAAGCTGGCGACATTGAGGCAGACGCTGGAGACCGTCCGCGCCGCTGCCAACCAGGGCGCGCTGATGCGCGAGGGCATGAGCGTGGTCATCGCCGGTCGTCCCAATGCCGGCAAGTCCAGCCTGCTCAACCGCCTGACCGAGCGCGACAGTGCCATCGTCACCGAAATCGAAGGCACCACCCGCGATGTATTGCGCGAGCATATCCATCTCGACGGCATGCCGCTGCACGTGATCGATACCGCCGGGCTGCGCGACACGCCGGACGCGGTAGAGAAGATCGGCGTTCAGCGCGCCTGGGCCGAGATCGAGAAGGCGGATCGCGTGCTGTTGCTGGTCGACAGCCGAGAGACGGACTCGCTCGATCCGGTGAAGATCTGGCCGGAATTTGTCGAACGGCTGCCCGATCCCGGCCGGCTGACACTGGTGCGCAACAAGATCGACCAGAGCGGCGAAGGCAGCGACGTCGACTTGTCCACAACGCCTCCGGTGATCCGAATCTCGGCGGAGACCGGTGCGGGTGTGGATAACCTGAAAGCGCATCTCAAGGCGGTAATGGGCTTCGACGCCACCACCGAAGGCCGCTTCTCCGCCCGCCGCCGTCATCTCGATGCTCTCGAACGAGCGGCCCAGGCCCTGGCCAACGGTACTGCCCAGCTCAAGGGCGCCGCCGCCGGCGAACTGCTCGCCGAGGATCTGCGCGAGGCCCAGCAATCCCTCAACGAGATCACCGGCGAGTTCACCGCGGACGACCTGCTCGGGGAGATCTTCGGCAGCTTCTGCATCGGGAAGTGAAACGGCCAAAAAGATCGAAAAGCATCCAATAAAATACAAATAAGCCATTGTTTTATAACGAAATTTATTCTATTTCTTTGCAGGCAACTTGATCCGTTTTGCCCCCCCTTGCTCCGTGTGTGCTCCGAGTATAAGTTTTCGGAGCACTCGGAGCACAAAAGGAGCAAAACATGAAAATCACTATCCAGAAACGCGAACCAGACAAGAACGGCCACCGTGCCTTGCGACTGGTCTACTATCACGGTTCCAAGACGGGTCAGAACGGTTCTCGGGCGCAGAAGCGCTCATATGAGCCCCTGAACCTGTTCCTCTACGACAAACCCCGCCTTCCGGCGGAGCGTGAGCACAACAAGACCGTGAATCAGAAGGCTGAGGCCATCAGGGCAAAGCGGCTGTTGGAAATCGAGTCGTCACGACATGGATTGGATGATCGGACCAAGCTTTCTGCCAGCTTCTTCGATTACTTCGACCAGTTGACCGACGAGAAGGCTTCCGGGAGCAAATCCAACCATTCGATCTGGATCTCCACCCGTCATCACCTGCACCGCTACCATGGCTTGTCTGAACTGACCTTTGAACAAGTCGATAAGCGATTCCTGGAAGGGTTCCGGCACTACCTTCAGCATGAAGCTACCACCAAATCCGGTACCAAACTGGCCAAGAACACGACCTGCAGTTACTTCAACAAGGTTCGCGCTGCGCTCAACCAGGCCTATCGGGACGGCATTGTCCGCGACAACCCGGTTCAACAGGTCAAGTCCATCAAACCGGAGAACACCAAACGAACGTATTTGACCCTGGAAGAGGTCCGGGCTCTGACCAAAGCCGAATGCCGGTATGACGTGCTGAGGCGGGCTTTCCTGTTTTCCTGCAAACGGCTGTTTCCTTCACCTGATCGAAGAACAGCTGATCCGCCGGGGTAAACTCTGTACCAAATCGCTCATTGAGCTTATCGACCAGTGTCGATAACTGCACCTCTTCCTCAGCCTGGCCGGTACCGACCTCGGTCGGGCCATAGAGGGCTTCCGGCTCGCCTACTTTCAGGTCGATGGCTCCTTCACTGATTTTCTGAAGCCGGTAGTATTTCAGCTCTACCTCATCATCGACCTGCACCGTGCGCGTATCGGTGGTGTAAGGCAGCTTGGTGAGCAGGAAGCGGGAATAGGTGTACAGCTTCTCGTGGTCCGAGTCCTGATAAGGAATAATCTGGGCAACGAAGCCGTACAGGTTACGGAAGCTGACCAATTGCCCCTTGAACAGGGCTTGGTCTTCCTCGCTCAATTTCTTGAAACGCTCGACATCTAATTCAGTCATTGCATGAAGGTGTTGGGCAAAAAGAGTCAAGAGGTAATCGAAGACTGACACGAACAGATACAGTGCGTGACGTTTAACTTATGCGCTGTGTCTTCAGTTCATCAAATGTGCTGAGCTACGCACCAATTAAAAACAATGCGTTAACTGGCGAGACTGCTTCTTCTGTTCTCTGCCTTTGTCAGCACTTGGGTACAGCGATTCAGCGCCGCCCTCTTAACGGCAATCGTATCCTGTATTTGCCGCTTGGCTGTGCGGCACTGCTGCTCATCCCCGTTGTCGAGCGCATGAACGAACTCGGTGATTTCCGGAAGCCCCAGGCCTGCCTCACGACAAGCCCCGATGACCTTCAGCCGTTCCAGACACCGGTCATCGAACAAGCGAAAGCCTCCCGAGGTTTTTCCGCAGGCCCGCACCAGTCGCATATCCAGGTACGTGCGAATCTGAGGCACCGACAGACCACAGCGACGGGCCGCCTCGGAAATGACATAGCCCTGGCTTTGTGTTTCCGGTCCGCGTTCAACGTCAGGTTCTGCTATTAGGGTATTCACTGTCATGTCAGTCACTCCCCGCTTTGTCGAGCAATTGCCGGGCAATGGCCTGGCCCAGTTCGAAACCTTCCTGAACAGTCACAATGCTCGCGTGCGGTTTGTCCCGGGACCACGCCTCCCCGGCAGATCGAGAAGCAAAAAAGTGGACATCGCAACAGAAGGCACTGCGAATGTCGCCCTCCGTGGCCACGGACACCAGCGAGAGGACCGTGTCCTCT
Organism: Salinicola sp. NYA28a; assembly: GCF_976982775.1. Next base: position 4,244,330 of record NZ_OZ334582.1, on the reverse strand, counting down.
GGCTGAAGCGAAAGCACCTCCCGTGGCGTGACCGTCAAGGTGACCGGCTTGTGGGTGCGGGGACAGTGCGACCGGACCTGTGCGGGTTCGCCAATGACAGCCGGAAACATCAAAGCGTCGAGTGCACACCAGGTGTAGAGCGGCTGATCGTTTACCACAAACGCATGCGGCGTTTCACGCAGGGTAATGCCGAAGCCGACCAGCCGTCCCTGACCGTCATACTCGACGGTTCCGCAAGGCAGCTGTTCCAGCATCTGCACCACCTGGTCCGTCGTCCAGTTGAGCGACGCTGCAAGCCGCTCAAGAGTGACCGGACGACCCTGAACCAGCTCACGCAATAGCGCCACATGAAGCGTGGCCTCCGCTTCTCCGGTCAGGCCCAGCCGATTCACGATTTCACGCATATCATTCACGGGGCCTTGCCTTATCCCGCGCAGCAGGATAGTTGTTTGACATCCTTGGTAAAGGTTTGAGCGCACAGCTTCAAACCTTCTACCATCGTCAGGTACGGGAACAGCTCATCGGCAATCTCGTTGACGGTCATGCGCGCACGCAGCGCCATCGCCGCGGTCTGGATCAGTTCGCCGGCCTCGCCTGCCACGGATTGCACACCCAGCAACCGTCCGCTTTCACGTTCCGCGACCATTTTAATGAAGCCTCCGGTATCAAAGTTGACCAGGGCGCGCGGCACATTGTCGAGGGTCAGGGTACGGCTGTCGGTGAGGTAGCCTCTTGCCTTGGCGTCGGCTTCGGATAGACCGACAGTCGCAATCTGCGGATCGGTAAAGACCACCTCAGGCATGGCACTGAGATCCAGCCGCGCATCACCACCGGTCATATTGACCGCTGCCCGACTGCCGCCCGCGGCGGCGACATAAACGAACTGCGGCTGGTCGGTGCAGTCGCCAGCAGCATAGATGTCGGGCACGGTGGTACGCAGACAGTCATCGACTAAAATTGCCCCGCGGGCAGTCTCGACGCCAATGGCCTCCAGATTCAGTCTGTCTGTGTTCGGCCTGCGTCCCACGGCCACCAGCAGCCGATCGGCTCTTAGCTCCCCTGCGTTCGTGTCGAGCACGAACTCCTCATTGGCATAGCGGACATGGCTCGCCTGGGTCTCATTCAGAACCTTGATGCCCTCGGACCGGAACGCGGTTTCAATGGCTTCGCCCACGGCCGGATCCTCCCGGGAAAACAGCCGGCTGCGCGCCAGGATGGTCACTTCGCTGCCCAGCCGGGCAAACGCCTGGGCCAGCTCCACTGCCACGACGGACGCCCCGATGACAACCAGCCGGTCTGGAATGGTGTCGCTGGCCAGTGCCGTGGTGGACGTCCAGTACGGCGTATCGGACAGGCCCGCAACCGGGGGAATGGTTGGCCGCGCGCCGGTACCGATGAACGCTCTGTCAAAGCGTACTTCGCGTTCCGTGCCGTCGGCTCCCGTGACCTGCAATGTATTGGCATCGATAAAACGGGCCTCACCCCGCAAGACAGTGATTGCCGGATTGTCGTCGAGAATGCCCTCATACTTGGCGTGGCGAAGTTCATCGACCCGGGCCTGTTGCTGGGCCAGCAACCGGGGCCGGTCAATAGTCGGCTCGGTAGGCGCCATGCCCTCGTCGAACGGACTGGTGCGGCGCAGATGGGCCACGTGAGCGGCGCGGATCATGATCTTCGAGGGCACGCAGCCGACATTGACGCAGGTGCCACCGATGGTGCCACGCTCGATCAGCGTTACCCGGGCTCCACGTTCCGCGGACTTCAAAGCGGCGGCCATGGCACTGCCGCCACTGCCAATCACAGCAATATGCAGGTTGTCGTTACTCATTCATGTGACTCCTTGGTAGATGGGCTATTGCAGCAGGCGTCGTATTTCTTCTTGCGCCATAGGGCGTAGCAGGTCAGGCCGATAAAAATTGCGAGCGCGGGCAACAGCACGTAATCCAGGTAGCCGGTCAGAGCGGCCAGACCGACGTATCCGAGTAAAACCACCAGAACCGGCGTGAAGCAGCACAGCGCGACCACGACCGTGCCAATAGCACTCGCTCGCAACAGGGTCTTGGGCTCTTTCATGGTTACTCCTGCGTCGTCCCGGTTTATTTCAGGGTGGACGGATAACCCGCGTTGGTGGTGGCCTGAGTCAGCGCCTCAACGGAGGTTTTCTCATCGTCAAAGGTAACCGTCGCATCACGTTCCTCATATCGGACATCCACGGCGCTCACGCCGTCGACCCGCTTTAAGGCGGCTTTAACCGTAATCGGGCAGGCCGAACAGGTCATGCCTGGAACGGACAAGGTCACCGTTTGTTGCGCCGCCAAGGCAGGCAGGCTGAACAGCGTGAACAGTACGGCAGTGATCAGGGACTTTTTCATGGTGTAGTGCCTCTCAGTCAACATGGTGGATCAGGTTTCAGTAAAACAGCGGCAAGACGAAAGGGAACGCCAGCGCGGTCAGTATCAGCAGCGCAACGATCCAGAACACGACTTTATAAGCAGTGCGCACTTGCGGTACCGCGCAGACCTCGCCCGGTTCGCAGTCCTGCGCGGGCCGGTATATACGACGCCAGGCAAAAACCATGGCCACCAGCGCAGCACCAATGAACCACGGACGGTAGGGTTCCAGGGCGGCCAGGTTGCCGATCCAGGCACCGGAAACACCCAGGGCGATCAGGACCAGGGGGCCCAGACAGCAGGCCGACGCGAGCAGCGCTGCAACCCCGCCTGCGATTAACGACCCGCGACCGGATTTTGACTCTGAATTCAACTCTGACATTGCGATTGCACCTTTTATGGCCTTGATCGATAAGTTAAGCTTAAAGCCGTAGTCAACTACGGAGTCAAGGTGAATGTCGGATGAAATGAACTCATTGACCATCGGGGGGTTGGCTAAGGCGACGAACGTCTCAGTTGAGACCATCCGCTACTACCAGCGACGTGGGTTAATACCTGAGCCCCAGCGTCCTCTCGGGGGTATTCGGCGCTACGGTGCCAGCGATATTGGCAGGTTGAGCTTTGTGAAAACCTCGCAGCAGTTAGGCTTTAGGGTCTGTTGACGTTTCATGCACGGCCGCGCCGGAGCCAGTTTTTGTGCGGAGGCAAGGCGTGAGGAGCGTAGTTTGGTCATTCCAAATGAACGACGAATAACGCAGCACCGTGCAAAAACTGGCCCGGCCCTTCGGGTTGCGCGGCAAATGGCGCCATGCGGCGTTGCGGGGTTGGAAAAGGGAACCACCCTTCTCTGCATCCCGCGCCTGGCCTGGCGCCATTTGGCGCAGCAACGCGGTTCGCGCAGAAACGTCAACAGACCCTAGTCTCGATGAGATACACGACTTGCTTCAATTGGATGATGGTACTCACTGCCTGGAAGCCAGCACTCTCGCGGAGCGTAAGTTGCACGACGTACGTGGGAAGCTCGAAAAGCTACAGCAAATTGAGGCTTTGCTGAGCGACATGGTTGATCGGTGCTGCGCCTACGAGGGCAATATCTCGTGCCCCTTAATTGCGTCATTACATGAAGGAGTTGGGCGAAAAGTTAGTACCTACCCTAGCCAGAGTGGGACCCCTGCCAAACCTCAGTGACAAAAGGGCGGAATAGCAACCACGCAGGCCCTCAGAATGTCCAGTGTGACCAGCAGAGTACGGCGGGGAAGTTTTTGGGTAACAGCCCCAAACAGAGGCGCTATTAGCACGTAGCGAGCGACGATCGGGACCGTGGCGTTCACGAAATAAGGGGCGGTTCCTTTGGTCTTGACGAATTGCTGCCTACTATAAGCAATGCCTCCTTCAAGAGCGAACGTACTGTGAGTTAACGCCTCTCACTGGAACCCCATAGCAAAGGACTGCGTATGAGTAGTCTCCATGAAACCGCCTATCCGCGATTGAAGGCGGAGGTCTCGGATCAAGAACTGGCAGAAATTTATACACCCTCTGCCCAGGAACGATCCTTTGCCCGAAAGCACGGTCGAACTCCGGCTGCTCGTGGCGCCCTGCTCATTCTCCTGAAAACAGTGCAGCGCCTGGGCTACTTTGTCCACCTCATAGCCGTTCCCCAATCCATTACAACGCACATTCTGGCGTGCGACGACCTTTCACATCTCGCAGCGAGCCAGCTCAGGGTCTACGACCGCAATGGCGGCGCCCGTCAGCGGATGTTGGACACGGTTCGTCAACAGGTGAACCCGCCTCATTCACGAGGATGCTGATTGAGCGGTCTGAAGGTCCTGGCTGGTGGCAATGCTTACCAGGATCGGCCTCTTCAGCGCGAGTGGCCGTTGAGTAATTCTTGAGCGCTGCCTTTTTCCCGCTTTCTTATAGCTCTTTGGAATCAATGGCGACCGTCCAAGCAGACGTTATCGCCGACCCCTGCTCCAGTCGCTCGCTTTCTGATGTTGTGGTGGTCTCGCAGGAGCGTCAGCTCAGTGCGGTCAGCTTCGGCAGCCCCTTCAGCAGCGTCGGCCACCACTTGTCGGCGGCGGCACCCAGATGAACGGTGATTCGCCGAGCGTGCAGTCTCAGCGTGGCGGCGACCTTCAGCACCTGCTCGCGCATCCGGCTGAGGCTCCAGCCTTGCCGGGTCTGCCGCTCCAGCAGGCAGCGCAGGCCATGCAGGACCTGGTAGGCGTAGAGGCTGAGCAGCAGGCTCACCTCGTTGCGTGCCATCACGTCCTGAACGGTGGAGGCGCCGCGATCGGTCGACGAGAGGTGCACGTCGAGCGCCGACTTCACCTCGCCCATGTGCGCCTCGGCGCTGCCGCGCTTGCGGTAGAGCGCCAGGACCTTCTCCGGCGGCCAGTCGAACTTGCCGAGGTTGGTGACCAGGAAGAAGGCATGCAGCAGCAGGTCATCGGGGCGTTCCTGCACCACCAGCACCACGCGACGCGGTGCCGACCAAGAGCCCGCTTGATACTCCAGATCGTGGCACCACTCGCGAGGCTGCTCGGGTGGCCGGCCGGGTGGCCGCTTCAGGTGCGGTGCCGCCAGTTTCTGCAGGCCGGAGTGACTGCGCAGTCGGCCCAGGTACTCGATGTCGCACTCTTCCAGGGCCTCCAGCGTCGCGTTGTCGGTGAAACCGGCGTCGATGCGCACCCGAACCTGGGCGCCGGTGCTCTCGTTGAGTCGCCGCACCAGATGCGGGATCCAGGTGTCGGCGTTCTCGGCCGGGCCGGCGTTGCCCTCGCGCAGCAGGCCGCCCACCATGTCGCCGGTTTCTGCCAGCGAGGCGACCAGCGGCGAGTAGATGCGGGCACCGTAAAGCCCATGAAATGCCGAGCCGCCCTGGTGGCCATGGACCTCGATCGGCAGGCCGTCGATGTCCAGCGTCAGCTGCTTGGGCCATTCACCGTTCTGCAGCGAGGTCAGGCGCCAGATCACCAGTCGCAGCAGGCCTTCGTGCACGGCATCGATATTGTCGCAGCGCCCGAGGCAGGTCAGCAGCCGCGACAGCGTGGCTTGAGAGGGCCGGTCCTGGGCCAGGGGCGTTGTCCCGCGCGCATCGCTGCAGGCCAGCTGCCAGAGCGGATCACGGCGCAGCGTGTCGGTATCGCTGAGGTCGATCCAGCCCATCGCACGCTGCAGCACCAGGGTACGCAACTGGCTGGCCAGCGAATGAAGGATGCGCAGCGGGTGGCGTCGATCGACCAGATTGTCTTCCAGCGCCTCAATCACGCCGCTGTTGTCGAGGGCCTCACGCAACAGCAGAGCGCCGCTGTCGCTGGTAGTGCGCTGGCCGCTCAGCTCAACACGGACAGCGCCGTTGCATGAGGGCGTCCAGGTGGATAGGCTTTCACCCATAGCGGATGGCTCTCTTGGTTCAGATTCTTGGCGGAACACACTGAATTTTCAAGAGAATACCATCCGCTATCTTCGTTTTCGGGCCGGCCTCATGAATAAGCCGGGGTTACCTATGGAAAGCGTCGCCGCAATTACTCTGACGGCGGTGGCAGGTGCTATTCTGGATGACCCGAAACCAAGGTCGCGGGGCCATTCTTATTGACTCCGGCTGTTTACTGGTAAGAAAACGCGGTCATTTGTTTTACTGATTAGGAATCTATATCTGATAGGATCAGTCAAATATTCAAAGAAAGATCATTGTGGTTGACTGATTTAGCGTTGGGAGGCATATATCCAAATAGAAGAAGAGCTTGCGGCCATTGCATTGAGGTTATCTGAGCTTGAGAAGGAAAAAGTAGCCTTGCTTTCCCGGAGGAACGAGCTTCAGCGAGCTGCACAATCACCCACATCAATGCAATTGACTCCCAATCAAAAAGCTGAGTTATTCCGGGGGCTCTTTCGCGGCCGACAGGATGTCTATGCGGTTCGCTGGGAAAGTAGCTCGAATGGACGTTCCGGTTATGCTGTCGCCTGTGCAAATGAGTGGGTACAGGGCATCTGTCAGAAACCCCGGATCAAGTGCGGTGAGTGCCCTCACAAAAAGTTCAAGCCTCTGGATTTCAGTGCAGTGTATGACCACCTGTCCGGCAAGCATGTAGCAGGGTTATACCCATTGTTGCCGGACAGTTCCTGTTATCTGCTGGCTGTAGATTTTGATAAGGAGGACTGGAGAGCAGATGTTCGTGCGTTGGCCCAGGCTTGTCGTGATGAATGTGTCCCTTATCTTGTAGAGATCTCCCGGTCCGGTGCGGGTGCCCACCTATGGGTCTTCTTTTCGGACGCCGTTCCAGCCTGGTCCGCGAGGGCTTTGGGGTTCAAGCTGCTGGACAAAGCCATGGAACGCCACCCGGGCCTGTCCTTCGATTCTTATGACCGGCTATTCCCCAACCAAGATACGATGCCCGATGGTGGATTTGGCAATTTGATTGCCCTTCCGCTTCAGCATGAGGCGCGAAGTCGCGGATGTACTGTATTCGTCGACGATAAGCTAACCGCGTATCCGGATCAGTGGGCGCTACTTAGCCAGCAAAAGACCGTTTCGCTGGCTCAGCTTCGAGATATGGTTGGAAATGAGCCTGATTCTGATGCGATAGCAGAAGTTGCGTTGCCGTGGGAACAAGCTTTACCGGTCGATACAGGGATAATTTCAGGATGTCCCGAGAGCATCACGCTTACCCTGGCCAATCACATTTATATGAAGTTGTCAGACATACCCGGGACACTGGCGGCACGAATAAAGCGCATGGCGAGCTTTGCCAATCCAGTATTTTTCAAAACCCAGGCACTTCGATTTTCAACTCATGGCATCCCTCGTTACATATCATGTGCCCGGATTGAGCAAGGTTATATCTCGGTACCGAGAGGCTGTTTTGATGATCTCCAGGCACTGTTACACGAACAGGGAATAACGGTAGAAATCGATGACCGCAGAATGCCCGGCCAGTTGCTGCCGGAAGTGAGCCTGAAAGCAACGCTGCGTCGTAATCAGGAAAAGGCTGTGACGGCGCTTGCCGATCACGATACCGGAATACTTCATGCTCCGACCGCTTTCGGCAAAACCGTAACCGCTATTGGCATTGTCGCCAAGCGGCAGGTAAACACGCTGATCCTCACTCACAGTCGTCAGTTACTGGATCAATGGAAGGAGCGCCTGGAGACCTTTATTGAGGGTGCCTCCGTAGGTGTGATTGGCGGTGGCAAAAAGAAACCTACTGGTCAGATCGACGTTGCTACCTATCAAAGCCTGATCAACAAGAAAGATAATACGGTCTCAAGTAAAGTCCGGGAATACGGGCAGGTCATCATCGATGAATGCCATCACATTTCAGCTCCCCGTTATGAAATGCTGCTTAACGAAGTCAGCGCCCGATATGTTGTAGGCCTTACCGCAACGCCTGACCGTCAGGATGGCCACCAAAAAATCATGTTTATGGTCGCAGGACCCGTTCGTCACAAAGTCAGGGCTGAACATGGGTCTAAGTTTGTCCAGCGTGTCATCGTTCGAGAACGTCATGAAACGCCACCAACGGACATCTTTCAGAATAACGGTGAACGACCACACATTGCATCCGTCTACCGTTGGCTCTCCCATAGCACTACCCGGAATCAGGATATAGTTCGGGATGTCGTGCGCTGCGTTCAAAACGAGGCCAACTGTCTTTTGCTGACCGAACGAAGAGAGCATGCTGAGACGCTGGCAACATTGTTGGAAGCTGAGTCTATATCGTCGGTTGTTTTGCGCGGCGGGATGCGCGTCAAGGAACGCCGGGCTGCCGAATCGCAGTTGCATGAAACTCAAGTTATTGTTGCAACCGGGAAATACATTGGTGAAGGTTTTGACTTGCCTCGGCTGGACACTTTGTTTCTGGCTCTGCCCATCGCCTGGAAAGGAACACTGTCGCAGTATGCTGGCAGGATTCACCGGGATGCCGACGGTAAGCAGGAAGTTACTGTCTACGACTACCTGGACAACAGCCTGCCAATGCTTGAACGCATGTTCCGAAAGCGCGAGAAAGGTTACAAGGCGATGGGATACCAGTTTGCCCAATCCGAGCCGCAAACACGGCTACTGTAAACTTTCCAACGAAAGGGGAAACATGGCTGAAACGAAATGTGCTTCAGGCCTGCTTCAGAGGTAACTCGTGGGGCTTTACGCGTCTCACGTTCTTAGCTTCTTGTTCATAGGCACGATGACGAACATCCCATAACTCAACCGCGTGCTGAATATTCAGCCAGAACTCCGGCGTATTCCCCAAAGCCGCTGCGAGTTTGATTGCCATGGGTGCTGTCAGCGTGCCTTTGTCATGCGCAATCCGACTGAGTGTATTTCTGTGCACACCCATTGCTTCGGCCAGTTCACTGATTTCTATTTTCATCGGCTCCAGAAACTCGCTGACCAGCATTTCGCCAACTGTCACTGGACGACGTTTTGTATTCCTCATTACCATAACCTCCTCTAGCCCTTGTAAACATGCGGGTCTAGATATGTATCTTGGGCGGTGCCATCTTCCCAGCGAAAAATCAGGCGATACTGTTTGTTAACCCGAATGGAACACCATCCAGAAAGGTTTCCCTGCAAATGTTCAAAACGGTTACCCGGCGGAATCCTCAAGTCTGACTCCTGCGTCGCGGCATCCAGAATCTGAATCTTTCTGAACAGAGCGCCTTCAATAGTGCTGGGTATTTTCTTGTGGCTTTGGTCTTCGTCGTAGAAAGCCTCCAGCCATATATCCCTGAATTCAACCGCCATAGTTACCTGATCGCTTTTTAGTCATTTTATGCACAACAACGTTGTGCGTCAAGTCCGTTCAAAATGAGAACGGATCCGTTTAGAAAACGATGTTACTATAATTTTGTTTGGCAGAAGGGGCTGAAAGAGCGATCTCAAGGCACTGATTTCATAGAGATAAAAGCGTATACAAGGCTCCCAGTTTCCCACTTATCCCAGTTTAAAATGGGTCGTCAGGAGCCGACGCAGAGGAAATTTGCCAATATTTACACTTTTTTTCGCAAATTTCAGCACTCCAATAGTGCTCCACGAGTTTCATAAACTTATGTTTTTAAAGTATTTTATACATTCTGTATCGGTAAATAGAGCCGCAGGTTGGTCGAATACAGCTCGGAGCTGGCGGGAAGTCGGCCGATCCGCCTGACCGGGCATCGTCTCGAACGCTCCCCGCCCTCCTCCCAGAGCATCGACCCGTCACCCGGGCCCAACGTGAGATCCACCATCCTTCTGACGATGAGCGCCGATCACGGCAGGCGCTAGATACCTTATGGCTATACTGTCGTTAACAGTCTGGCCCAGGAGACGGAATGGCGCAGTCGGATAATGATCGCGAAGCAATCCTTCACGGTGAATACAAGGTACCGGGCGGTAAATTGCTGGTGGCGGACGTCACCGTCCGCGATGGGCGGCTGGCCTCGGTGCAGTTATCCGGCGATTTTTCCTCGAGCCCGACGAGGCGCTGGAGGCGATCGACCAAGCCCTCGAGGGTGCGTCGATCGACGCCGATGCCAGCGCCCTGATCGCGCGAATCCAGCCCGCGCTGCCGCCGCAGACCGAGATGATCGGGCTGTCCGTGCCGGCCATTGCCACCGTGATTCGTCGTGCGCTCTCGCGAACCTCGGATTGGCGAGATCACCGCTTCGGCCTGATTCACCGCGAACCGGAATCACCGCTTCTCCACATGGCCCTGGACGAAGTGCTGACGCGCGAAGTGGCGGCGGGACGCCGCGGTCCGACACTGCGCGTGTGGGAATGGGACCGGGCGGCGATCATCATTGGCGTATTCCAGTCGCTGGCCAACGAAGTCGATCTCGATGCCGCCCGAAAGGCCGGTATCGAAGTCGTGCGCCGCATCAGCGGCGGCGGTGCCATGTTCGTCGAGCCCGGCAACACGATCACCTGGTCGCTGATCGTGCCGGAAACGCTGGTCCAGGGGCTCACCTTCGTCGAAAGCTACGCCTTTCTCGACGACTGGGTGATTCAGGCGCTGGGCGACATGGGTATCAATGCCTGGTACGTGCCGATCAACGACATCACCTCGCCAGGCGGCAAGATCGCCGGCGCCGCCCAGAAGCGAATCAACGGTGCGGTGCTGCACCACGTCACCATGGCCTACGACATTGATGCCGACAAACTGACCCGCGTCCTGCGGATCGGCCGCGAAAAACTCTCCGACAAGGGCACTACCAGCGCCGGCAAGCGCGTCGATCCGCTCAAACGCCAGACCGGTCTCGAGCGGGAGGAGATCATTCGGCGCATGGTCGACTCGTTCGCCGCCCGTTTCACGCTGATCCCGGAATCGCTCACGCATGACGAGTTGGATGCGGCAACCGTCTTGGCGAAGGACAAGTTCGCCAGCGAAGCGTGGACACGACGCGTGCCTTGATTCGTCGCGGTCAGCGCGGCTTCGGACTGCTAAGCTGAATCGGGTCAGCTAAGAGGCACCATTTAGGTGCACGCCATCCAATAAAACTGGTTATAGTTATAATCCAAAAACGATAATATCATCTTATAACAACAGCAGTTTTCCCGAACGACCCCGTCTCCGGCACGCTTACTGCATGGATAGACTTGAGCAATCGCAAGGAGAAAGCCATGTGGTCGTTGTTACGACCCATTCGCGCGTTGCTGGGTAGCGTAGCGTTACTGCTGCTCGGCAACGGCCTGATCAATACCCTGCTGACACTGCGCGGCGCCGACGAAGGCTTCTCGACCAGCCTGATCGGTCTCATCATGTCCGGATACTTCGTCGGATTCATTGGCGGCACCTGGATCAGCGGTCGCCTGATCAAGCGCATGGGGCACATCCGTACCTTCGCATTCTGCGCCGGACTCTGCGCCTCGGCCGCCCTGCTTCACCTCATATTCATCGATCCCTGGGTGTGGCTGGGCCTTCGGGTGGTCTACGGCCTCGCTTTCATTACCCTGATGACGGTGATCGAGAGCTGGCTCAACAGCCAGGCTGCCAGCCATCAGCGAGGCCGGGTGTTTGCCATCTACATGGTGGTCAACCTGGGCGCGCTGGCCATTGCCCAGCAGATCCTGCGCCTGGATAGCCCCGATGGCTTTCTGCTGTTCGCGCTCGCGTCGATCCTGATCAGTTGGGCCTTGTTGCCGATCACGATCACCAAGCGTAGCCAGCCCGCCATCCCCGCACGACCCAAGAGCAGTCTCAAGGCGCTGCTGGGGTTTGCCCCGCTGGCCGTTGCTGCCTCGGCGATGTCCGGACTTGCCATGGGCGCGTTCTGGACGCTGACGCCGGTCTACGCCCGCAGTGTCGGGTTCGATGTCGCCGGTGTCGGCGTGGTGATGAGCTGCGCCATCGTCGGTGGCGCCCTGCTGCAGATCCCCATCGGCCGGTTCTCCGATACTCACGATCGTCCCCGCGTCATGACCTATGTCGTGATGCTCGCCGCGATCGCTGCCGCTGCCATGCCGTTCGCGCCCAATCAGATAACGCTGCTCGGGCTATATTTCATCTGGGGCGGCTTGTCGTTCTCGATCTATCCGATTGCTGTCGCCCAGTTGATCGATCAGTTGCATCCCGACGAAATCGTGGCCGGCTCAGCTGATATGCTGGTCGTTCAGGGTGCCGGTAGCGCCGTCGCTCCGATCCTGGCCGGGGTGATCATGCACAACGTCGGCGACCAGGGGTTACCGCTCTACATCGCCGCGATCATGGTTCTTCTCACAGGCTACGCCATTTATCGCCGCCGCCGTGTTTCGGTTCTGGTCAGCGGCGATACGGCCCACTTCGAACCGATGACACCGACCAGTAGCCAGGCCCTGGAAATGATGTACGACGACATTCAGAAGGATCTGTTCGCCGACCCCAGCTTCTACGAAGAGCACGAACGCCAGCGAATCGTCGAGATGGCCGGCAAGGCCTGATCCTGAATCCAGGGGTCTGTTGCCGTTTCATGCACGGTCGCGCCGGAACGGCGACAGACCCTATGCCAAGTCATTCGACGAACGCACGAACCGCTCGCGCAGGGAAAATCGCCCCGGCACCGAAGGCCGGGCAGGAGGAAAACATGCTACTTGCAACCGATCTCGACGGCACCTTTCTCGGCGGTGACGCCGAAGCCCGCCTGAGTCTCTATCAGACCATCGCCGCGCACCCGGACATCAAGCTGGCCTATATCAGCGGCCGCAGCCTGGAGGCGATTCTGCCGCTGTTGTCCGACCCCACGCTACCGCAACCGGACTATATCGTCGCCGACGTGGGCGCCAGCCTCTACTTCGGTGACAGCCTGAAGCCGATCCAGCCACTGCAGAACGAAATCGAAACCCGCTGGCCGGGCGAATCACGTGTCGCCAGCGCCATGCAACGCTTCCCGGACGTGGTGCGCCAGGACGAGCCACAGCTGCGCCGCTGCTCCTATTACTGCCCACCCGAGCGCGCCAGGGACGAAGCGCTGGCCGGGCTGGCAGCGGAACTGGGCTGCGAGATGCTCTACTCGGCCGGGCGCTATCTGGATTTCCTGCCCAAAGGCGTCAACAAGGGCAGCAGTCTGCAGAAACTGGTCGAATGGCTGGAGATCGACAGCGAGGATGTACTGGTCGCCGGCGATACCATGAACGATCTCGCCATGCTCACCGCCGGCTTCAAGTCGGTCTGCGTCGGCGGGTCGGAACCGCCCCTGCTCGAGCAGACACAGAATCAGACCCGCGTCATGCACGCCGAAAAAGCGGGCTGTGCCGGCATCATCGAAGCGTTCGCCCACTTCGGTTTCCTCGGGGCTCACGGCATGGCGGCGGAGAATCGTCGCGACGAGACGCAGACCGGCAAGGCCGAACTAGTGATGGTCTATCACCGGCTGCCTTACGAAGAGTACCGGGTCGATGGCAAGATCCAGCGCCGTCGCCCGACTTCCCCCAACGGCATCATCCCGACGCTGCTGAGCTTCTTCGCCAATCAGCGGGGCTCGTGGATCGCCTGGTCGATCCACGAGGAGGACGATGCCGAGGATTTCGTGACCCACACCAGTGTCGACGCCAAACAGTACCCACTGCTGACCGCCGCCCGCGTGCCGCTGACCAAGGTCCAGGTCGATACCTTCTACAAGCGCTTCTCCAAGGAGGCGTTCTGGCCGACGTTGCACACGTTCTGGGAACGCGCGCATTTCCGCGAGGATGACTGGGAAATCTACTGCGAGGTCAACCGCGCCTTCGCCGAACGCACTGCAGAAGAGGCCGCCGAGGGCGCGCTGATCTGGATTCACGACTACAATCTGTGGATGGTGCCGGCCTATCTGCGCGAGATGCGTCCCGACCTGCGCATCGCCTTCTTCCATCACACCTACTTTCCTTCGGCGGATGTCTTCAACGTGCTGCCGTGGCGCCGCGAGATCATCGGCAGCCTGCTGCAGTGCGACTATGTCGCCTTCCATATCCCGCGCCAGGTCGAGAACTTCGTCGATGTCGCCCGCGGTGTCGTGCCGCTGAGCACGCTGTCCCGACAGAGCTGTGCGCCGCGGTTTCTGACCTACGGCTGCGCCGTCGGTCTCGAGACCATGACCACGGCCGTGGATACCGGCTCCCGCGTCGTCCGCCTGGGCGCGCATCCGGTCGGGCTGGATATCGATCGGATCAAGAATGCGCTGAACCAGGAAGGCGCCAGCTCGCGCATGGCCGAACTGCGAGAAGAGTTCAGCAAGGTCAAGCTGATCCTGTCGGTGGAACGACTCGATTACACCAAGGGCATACTCGAGAAACTCCAGGCCTACGAGCTCCTGCTCGACGAGAACCCCGAGCTACGCGGCAAGGTGACACTGGTCAGCATCTGCGTGCCTGCCGCCCGGGAAATGACCATCTACAACGAGCTGCAGACCCAGATCGAGCAGACCATTGGCCATATCAACGGCCGCTTCGCCGACGTCGGCTGGACCCCGGTGCAGTTCTATTTCCGCGGCTTCCCCTTCGAGGAGGTGGTCGCCTGGTACGCCATGGCCGACGTGATGTGGATCACCCCGTTGCGTGACGGTCTCAACCTGGTAGCCAAGGAGTTCGCGGCGACCCAGGGGCTGACCCAGGGCTGTGGCGTGTTGGTGCTGTCGGAATTCGCCGGCGCGGCCGCTGAATTGAAAGGCGCCATTCTGACCAATCCGCACGACCTCCACGATCTGGCCCGGACCTGTTATCTGGGCCTCAACCTGCCTCGCGCGGAGGCGGAAGCGCGACTACGCCAGTTGAACGATGTCGTCAGCTACAACGATATCCGCCGCTGGGGCAACGAATTCATCGCTGCCATCAAGGGCGAAGAGCCGGCGGGCACCGAAAGCCCGGTCAACCCCACGGCCACCGGTCTGGTCTGACGCGCCGCGAGCCGGCAAACCACGACGATCGCCACTTGCTGCCAATGCAAGTGGCGCCCGTAGCCCGTAGCCCGTAGCCCGTAGCCCGTAGCCCGTAGCCCGTAGCCCGTAGCCCGTAGCCCGTAGCCCGTAGCTAGGGATTTTCGGTCGTCCACCACTCGCCATGATGTCTGGCACCATCGGCGAGCATCGGGGCCAGGTTGGCAAAGGCGTGATCGAGCTCCCGATCCAGCTGCCACGGCGGATTGAGCATCAACACGCCACTGCCGTACATGCCGCGGTCGGCGATCGGTTCCCGGATCTGCAGTTCGCTACGCCATAGTTTGGGAATACCGGCTTCTCGCAGCGTTGCCAGCATCGTCTGGTGGCGCCCCGCCGGCAATAGCGGATACCACACCAGTACCACCGCATGACGTACCTTGCGTACCACCTGGCGCAACGTCTCGGCGACCTCGTCATACTCTGCCTTGCGTTCGTAGCTGGGGTCGATCAGCACGCAGAGTCGCGGCGTGGAGACCGGCAATCCTTTCACTAGCCCCTTGAGACCATCCGCCTGCCGCCGCTGCACGGCGCTGTCGGTCGACAGGGCCTGCTCGGCCAGATGCTGGTGTTCGCCAGGATGCAGCTCGAACAGCGTCAGCCGATCCTGCGCACGTAGCGCCGAACCCAGCCACCAGGGCGAACCGGGGTATCGGCTCAGCTCGGCACCAGGCTGCAACGTCGCCAGCGCCGCCAGCCATTCACCCACCGGCGAATCGGCAGGTATACCGCGACGCCGCTGCCATAGCCGTTCGACGCCCTGGCGATATTCGCCCAGTTTCTGCGTCTCCGGTGCGGCCAGCGGATAGAGCCCCCGGCCGGCATGGGTATCGACGAAGCTGATGGCGGAAGATTTCTTCATCATGGCCTGGACGAGTTGCCGCAAGCCAAGGTGCTTGTGAACATCGGCGAAATTGCCGGCGTGATAGGCGTGCTGGTAGGCAAGCATGGGGATCCATCCATCAAAAAGGGCGCGGCTCTTGGCCGCGCCCGGATTCGAGACCGATCATCGGCCGTCTCGGGACGGCCTTGGGTCTCAGGACTGCTGTGTCGGCGTCAGCGTGATCTCGACGCGACGATTCTCAGCACGGCCCGCCTCGGAGTCGTTGCTGGCGACCGGGTTCGACTCGCCGTAGCCGACGGCATTGATTCGCCCGCCATCGACGCCACCCTGTTCGAGGTAGGTCGCCACCGACTGCGCACGCCGTTCGGAAAGCGTCTGGTTGTAGCTGTTCGAACCGGTGCTGTCGGTATAGCCGACCACGTTGATGCGCGTTTCCGGATAGGAGCGCAGCACCGCATTGACGTCGTTGAGCGCCTGACGTGCCGCCGTCTTGAGGTCACTGGCATCGACGTCGAAGGTCACGCTGCTCGGCATGTTGAGGATCAGGTCGTTGCCGTTACGCTCGACACCGATATCCGTGCCATCGAGGCGATTGCGCAATTCCTTCTCCTGGGAGTCCATATAGGCACCGACTCCGCCACCGATCGCCGCACCGGCCGCGGCACCGATCAAGGCGCGATCCCGGGTACTGCTGCCGCCATCGCCGGTCAGCGCGCCTGCAACCGCCCCGGCGACCGCCCCAATGCCGGCACCGCTCCAGGTCTTGGTGTTGCCGCTGCTCTGCTGCTGGCCATCGGTACCGGTGGAAGCACAGCCGGTCACACCAACCGCCATGGCGAGCGGAATGGACAACCAGAACGTCTTTTTCATCATCTTCATGCTTGAGGAGCTCCTTGCTGGCAAATCATCACGTCTTACCTGTCGCCAGAAACGTGACGACGAATCCATCACTGCTCGGCCCTCGTTCGAGGATCGACGCCGTTGGTCGAATGCGCTTCATCGAACAGCGCGAGCAGGTCGTTCAAGAATAACAGGCCTTGCGGGGTCGCTTGCAGACGCGACGGCGTCT
The DNA here is from genome assembly GCF_976982775.1 of Salinicola sp. NYA28a. The sequence goes on along the minus strand of NZ_OZ334582.1, from coordinate 4,227,664 downwards.
CCATCAACAGTCCTTTCTGTCGCGCCGGCTCCAGGCGAGGCGTCAGTTCAAACAATGCCCGACCGGTATGGTTTATCCAATCCTCGGCGCTCACGCCTTCGGTCAGGCGCAAGGCGTTCATCAGAAACTCGAGCGGCAATGCCTGGTCGTCCACTTCCTGACCACCGGCCACGAAGCCGCGCGGGTCTTCGAGACGGCGCAGGTAGGCTTCGGGCTGGCGCGTTTTCCAGTAACGTTCGATACGCCATTTCCCCTTCGAGTCGATCCGGGAAAGTTTGCCGTGCGCACCGGCGCCGATGCCGAGATAGTCGCCGAAACGCCAGTAATTGAGGTTGTGGCGCGCCTGCCGCCCGGGCAGCGCGTAGGCGGATATCTCGTAGCGCGAGAAGCCGGCTGCCTCGATCCGTTCGTGACCGTCATCCTGGATATCCCACAGCCGTTCTTCATCGGGCAGCGTCGGCGGATGGGAGAAGAATTCGGTATTAGGCTCCAGCGTCAGCTGATACCACGACAGGTGAGTGGGCTCGAGTGACAGCGCCGTCTCGATATCCCGCAGCGCCGTCTCCAGCGTCTGACCGGGGAGGCCATGCATCAGGTCCAGGTTGACGTTGTCGAACCCGGCATCCCGAGCGCTGCGCATTGCCCGCGCCGCCTCGTCACCACTGTGGATGCGGCCCAGCGCTTCGAGCTGTGCGGCGGCGAAACTCTGCACACCGATGGATAACCGATTGATCCCCGCCCGGCGATAGCCCTCGAAGCGGCTCTGCTCCACCGTGCCAGGATTGGCTTCCAGAGTGATCTCGATATCCGGAGCGAAGGCCAGACGTGCACGCAGGCCATCGAAGAGACGCTGGTAGGCCGCCGGAGAGAACAGGCTCGGCGTACCGCCACCGATGAAGATACTGACGATCTCGCGGCCCCGAACCGCCGACAGGTCATGATCGAGATCCGCCAGCAGCGCTTCGACGTAACGGGACTCCGGCAGCTCCGCGCCGTGGCCCACGCCATGCGAATTGAAATCGCAGTACGGACACTTGCGCACGCACCAGGGTACGTGGATGTAGAGCGCCAGCGGCGGCAACGCCATCATTCCGTGACCTGTCCCGAATCCTTGAGCTGCGTGATGAGCGATTGCAGTGCACGCCCTCGATGGCTCAAGCGGTTCTTCTCTTCGGCACTGAGCTCGGCGACGCTCATGCCGCATTCAGGTACCCAGAAAAGCGGATCGTAACCGAAACCACCGTCGCCACGCGGATATGCCAGGATGTCGCCCTTCCAGTCGCACTGGACGATCAGCGGCACGGGATCGTCGGCATGCCGCAGATAGACCAGCACACACCAGTAACGCGCCGTGCGCTCCCCTTCGGGAACATCCTTGAGTGCCGCCAGCAGCTTGGCATTGTTGGCCGCATCCTTGGATTCGCCGTCGTTCGACTCCCCGGCATAGCGGGCCGAGTAGATACCCGGCGCTCCTGCCAATGCGTCGACTGCCAGCCCGGAATCGTCGGCCAACGCCGGCAACCCGCTGGCACGGGCGGCGGCTCGCGCCTTGAGGATGGCATTCTCGACGAATGTCAGCCCGGTCTCTTCCACATCGGTCACGCCGAAATCCGACTGCGGCTGGACACGCAGACCAAGCGGGCCTAGTAGCTGCTGGAATTCAGCCAGTTTTCCACGGTTGCCACTGGCTACGACCAGGTTATCAATCTGCACGCTCATAGGCTCCTGTCAGAGTCTCCTGCCAAAAACGGTCATTCTACGGGGCGCGGCGATCGGGGCATAGCGCCCCTTATTATTGCCATTGAAGTTCCCACTACCGCCGGTGATGAGAAAACTCAAAAATTTGCCTGCTGGTCATTCCTGTTTTGTAGAGAGGAAAGCGTGCTTTTTCTGGGAATGGAAACAATGTTTTTTAACAAAACACCGTTAACCTATCCATAAATCCATGATTTTCAGAGGAAATATCAAAAAATTACAGGGTCCTTAATTGTCCCTGAGGTGTCACGGTTTGAAAAGTTAGATGCCCTATCTTTACAACGCATGGGTTTTATTAACACTATTGGGCTCCAACAATCGCGGAAGGCAGTCGATTACCTAGCCAGGGATCACAACGAAAAGTGTAAAAGACTAATTAAAATCCTTCGAAGGGATCAGACCATGAACACAGAAAATACCGATATCGTACTTGTTACGGATTGTAACTCTCAATCTGTACTATTTTTGGACTACATCCACCAGAAAACCGGGTGCCGCGTCTCGGCACTCAGCCCTCAGGAGCGTTTTCCGGTGGCTGAGGGGCGCCACGTTCTCGTCCTGTTGGATGGAGATCACGTTCAGGAAAAGGACTTACTGGCCTGGAATACCAGAGCCGAAGAAAATAACGCGATCATTCTGTCGGCCTTCAATGTTCGCGATAACAAGCAGGTCATGGAACTGTTGATCGGCATCCACCTGCGTGGCGTGTTCTATCGGCAGGACAATCTCGAGCTTATCTGTAAAGGTATTGTCAAACTAATGGAAGGCGAGCTGTGGATTTCTCGGCCGCTCTCCGCGATGTTGATAGACTTTTACCGTCGCCAGCAGGTCAATACCTATCGACCGGTATGTGGCCTGACTCGGCGAGAGCTGGAGATCGTTACTCTGCTGGTGTCGGGTGCCAGCAATACGGAAATCGCAGAAAAACTGTTCGTGAGCGAGCACACGGTCAAGTCGCATCTCTACAACTTGTTCCGCAAGATCAACGTTCACAACCGCATCCAGGCCACCAACTGGGCGCGACAGAATCTGGGCACGATTCCGGTAATGGCTTCGCGTTACGCCAACGGACGCCGCTGAACGCAAGTAGCAATAGCAATAACCCGATTTCAATCCACAGGGAAACCCCACCGGCTTCCCTGTGGATTTTTCAGTTCAGCCGCATGCGTTCCTGAATCAACGAAGCCAGCGTCAGATTGGCATCCGGCGCCGTCGTGTCGAGGTGTACGAGATGGGTCGTCTCGTTCCTGGCAAACGGCTCGAAGCGTTCCAGCTGCTGCTCCAGAATCGCAAGGCTGCTTTCCGAAGGTTCCCCGCTACGCCTGGCACGCTTGACGATGCGGGCTCGCAGTGTCGCCCGGTCCGCTTCGAAACTGACGATCAAGACGGGAAGCCCGCGCTTTTCGGCCTCGAACCGAAGCCGCTTGCGCTGCTCCAGCAGCAGGCAGGTGGCATCGATACACGCCGGCAAACCGGCTTCGAGTACCGTGCCCGTCAATTCGGCGAGACGCCGATAGGTCTGATCGGTGGCCTGCTCGCTATAGACTGCGTCGGCATCGTCGGGCGCCGCCGTAAAGTCGAATAGACGCTTGCGCTCGACATCGGACCGGATCCGTACCCCGCCCAGACGCCTCACGATCTCCTCGGTGAACCGGCTCTTGCCGCTGCCCGAGACACCGACCGCCAGGATCAGATAAGGGAAGCGGAACTCGCTGTACTCCTGAGCCATGGTCAGATAACGGCGGAAGACCTCTATGGGCTCGCCCCCAGGCAGATCGTCGATCATGCCGGCATCGTGATCCCTGACCAGCTCGATCCGCGCGCGCAGCAGAGCCCGATAACGCTTGTAGAAGTTGAGCAGGCGGACCGCCTGATAGTCCCCGGACAGCTCGAGATAGCGATTGAGCGCATAGTGCGCAAACTCGTGCTCGCCGCGGGCTTCCAGGTCCATGATCAGGAAGGCCAGTTCGCAGGCGACGTCGCACCAGCGCAGGCGATCGTTGAACTCGATGCCATTGAACAGGATCGCCTTGCCCTCGAAACGCACCGCGTTGCCCAGGTGAATATCACCGTGGCTCTCGCGAATGAAACCGCCTTTCCAGCGTGACTCGAGAATGGGCTCGAGCCGGGCGAAACTCTCCAGCGTCAATGTCCTGACCCTGGCCAGTTGCTCCCGATCCCGAGACGATTCCAGCAGCGGCTCGATCGTCTCGAACTCGTTGACCAGCATGTCGTGAATGCTCGGCGGCGAGCCCAGCGGGTTATCGCCGGACACGCTGGGCGCCGACTCGTGCAACGCCACGAGCTGATCGATCAGGTCGTCGACCAGTTCCGCCGACAGTTCGCCACTGGCCTGCAGCGAGCTCAACAGATGGCGACTGCTGAACTGGCGCATCTTGACCGCGTACTCGATCGGCGCGCTGTTGTCGTTGACCCGCGGCGACGTCTCGGAACCTGAGATCGCGACGCAGCCGATATAGAGCGCAGGCGCCACGCGACGATTCAGCGTGACTTCCTGCTCGCAGAGGCGACGCCGCTTCTCCAAGGTCGAGAAATCGAGAAAACTGCCGTAATCCAGCGATTTCTTGATCTTGTAGGCGTAATCGCCCGTCGATACCACCCAGGAGATGGGGGTTTCGAACACTTCGACGGCGCCGATCGGATGATCGAAACAATCACTCTCCTTGAGCGCCTGTATCAGCGTTCGGCTCATGCGTCGTCTCCCTGTCAGTCGCGTTCGTGTCTCATGGCTGACGCATGGCGGCGAACGCCCGCTCGCTGGCCAATAAGGTCGTCTGAATATCGTCGTGCGTGTGCGCGCTCGACATGAATCCGGCCTCGAACGCGGAAGGAGCCAGATAAACGCCGGATTCCAGCATGTGCGCGAAGAAGTCGCGAAAGGCCTGCGCATCGCAAGCCATGGTCTGGCCGAAGTTGTCGACCCGCTGTTGCGCCGTGAAGAATAACCCGAACATGCCCCCGGCGCGCTGCGTGATCAGATCGATACCGGCATCGCGGGCACGCGCCTCGAGACCTTCACACAAGGTTTCCACGCGCGTGGAAAGCGCCTCGTGGAAGCCGGGCTGACGCACCTTGCCGAGCAGGGTGATACCGGCGGCCATCGCCAGCGGGTTGCCCGACAGCGTGCCGGCCTGATACACCGGCCCCAGCGGGGAGATCTGCTCCATGATGTCGCGCTTGCCGCCGAAGGCACCGACCGGCATGCCGCCGCCGACGATCTTGCCCAGACAGGTCAGATCCGGAGTGATGCCGTAATGGGCCTGAGCGCCGCCCAGCGCCACGCGGAACCCGGTCATGACCTCGTCGAAGATCAGCACGCTGCCGTGGTTGTTGCACACCTCGCGCAGCGCCTCCAGGAAGCCGGGCTGCGGCGGGATGCAGTTCATGTTGCCGGCCACCGGCTCGACGATGATCCCGGCGATCTGCTCGCCCATGGCCTCGAAGCACTCGTGCACGGCTTCGATATCGTTGTAGGCCAGCGTGATCGTATGCTCTGCCAGCGATGCCGGCACGCCCGGAGAGCTGGGCTCGCCGTGGGTCAGCGCACCGGATCCCGCCTTCACCAGCAGCGAATCCGAATGGCCGTGATAGTTGCCCTCGAACTTGACGATCTTGTCGCGCCCGGTGTAGCCCCGCGCCAAGCGGATCGCCGACATCGTCGCTTCGGTGCCGGAGTTGACCATTCGCACCATGTCGATGGAGGGAATGATCTCGCAGATCAGATCGGCCATGGTGGTCTCGATCGCCGTCGGCGTCCCGAAGGAAAGGCCGTTGTCCAGGCGTTCGCGAACCGCATTCAACACATCCGGATCGGCATGGCCCGTGATCATCGGCCCCCAGGAGCCCACGTAATCGATGTAACGCTTGCCCTCGACGTCGAACAGATAGGCGCCCTGGGCGCGCTCGACGAAGACCGGCGGCTGCGACATGCCCTTGAAGGCACGGACCGGGGAATTGACGCCGCCGGGGATATGCCGGCAGGCGCGTTCGAACAGTTCGGCGGATGTCGTCATGGTGTTCTCTCTAGCAAAGTTCTACCGACATCGATCGATGTCAGGCTTTCCATCGATGACGGAATTCGGTAAGGACGCGTCGGCGATAGTGGCATTGAGTTCACGCACCGCGCGGGCGATATCCGGCGCACCGAAAATAGCATGGACCACCGCCAGCATCTCGGCGCCCGCCGCACGGGCCCGACTCGCAGTACCCGCATCGATACCGCCGATCGCCACTCGTGGCAACCCCAGAGGCGCGACCTCGTCGAGTATCGACAGCGGCGCTGGCGCCGCTTCCGGCTTGGTCCGGGAAGCGAAGAACCGCCCGAAGGCCAGATAGCTGGCGCCGGCATCGGCTGCCGTACTCGCCAGCGCCGGCGAATCGTGGCAAGTCGCACCGATGATGGCGCACTCACCCAACCGCTGCCTGGCAGCCGCCAGCGAGACGTCCTCCTGACCGACGTGCAGGCCGACGACGTCTCCCCAGCGCTGCTGTAATCGCAACGCCAACTCGAGGTCGTCGTTGATGATCAGCGGCACCGCATGGTGTTCGCAGAGTGCCGCCAGCGCATCGCCCTGGCGCTGGCGGCGATGGGTGTCGGCGGACTTGTCGCGATACTGCAACAGCACGATACCGGCTTCCAGTGCCGCTTCGCAGCCAGCGAGCAGGGTTCGATCATCCGGCAGCAGATGGCTGTCGGTGATCGCGTAGAGCCCGTTCAGGGCCGATGGATTCGAGCGTGTCGGCATCATCATTCCAGCGTGGCATCGAAGTCGGGTGCGCGCCAGACCCGGTCCGGCAGATACTGGCCCTGGCCCAGCGCCAGGCCATTGTCCAGTGTATCCCAGGTGAACCGCTGGGCCTGGGCACAGGCCGCGGCCAGCCCCTCGCCGGCGGCCAGCCGGGTCGCCAGTGCCGAGGCCAGCGTACATCCCGACCCGTGATAGTCGGCCGGCAGACGGGGCCACTGCCATTGACGGTTGAGCTCTGGGGTGTGCAAGGTATGCACCACGTTGCCCGCCGTCGATTCCCCGTCCAGCGAGTCGGTGCCGGTCACGAGCACGGCGGCGCAGCCCAGCGACATCACCTCCACCACCCGCGCCACTTCGTCGGCAGCGGCGATGGCGGAGAGCAGCGTCAGCTCCCGCCGGTTGGGTGTCAAGATATCCACAAGGGGTAGTAGCCGGTGACGAATCGGTTCGAGCAGATCGGGTGTGGATAACTCGGAACCGCCGCCGCTGCGAATGACGGGATCGACGATCAGCGGCGTGCCGGGGCTCATCCTGGCGACATCGATTACCGCTTCCAGCACCTCGAGATTGGGAATCAGCCCCACCTTGATGGCCGCAATACGAAAGTCGTCGAACAGGGCGCGCGCTGCACGACGAATGAAATCGCCGCTGCAGGGCTCGACGCTGATCACGTCACGGGTCGACTGTACGGTCATCGCCGTGGGCACGGTCACCGGCCAGCCACCGCAGCCTCTCACGGCTTCTGCATCCGCGACCAACCCTGCGCCGCCGCTGGGATCGTGGCCCGCCAGAATCATCACCACAGGTTTATCGTCGTAGCGAATCATGATGCCCTCCTCGGGACCTCCGTCCCGCTACGTCAGCGTTTACGTCGATAATAGTTCTCGATCGCCTCGCGAGTGATGATACCGGAAATCTTGCGGATCATCGGCGCCGTGGTGTGCTCGACATAGAGTGCATCGACGCCGGATTCGTTGAGCGTGTCGTAGGCCTCGGACAGCGTCGCTTCCAGATGCACCGGCGCCAGATCGAGACGCTGACCGGGCACTTCCTCGAGATCGATCTGCTCATGCTCCGCGAGCCATGCCTCATCGTGCAGCACCCGCGCCAGATGGGCGGCCTTCATCGCCAGGGGTGGCTTGTCCCTGTCCTCCTGCATGATCACCAGCCAGGTCGGCTTGGAATCGAGCAGCGCCTTGGCCCGGTCGTGATCGATGATCCGAGGCGTGCGCACCAGGTTACGCTCCATTACGGCCGGCACGGCGACCCGCGACAGCGCCTGCATCAACGGCTGCTGCAGCGGGTGAAGCCCCTGCTGGTTGAGACTGGACAGGAAGAATCCCTGGCAGCGGCAGAGCTGGCGCGCCGTGAGCACCGCCACCACCACCGCCAGCATGCCGGGCAGCATGATCGCCGAATTGCGGGTCAGCTCCAGCAGTGCCAGCAAGGCGGCCAGCGGGGCCTGCAGCGCCGCCGCCATCATCGCCGCCATGCCGAGAACGGCATAAAGCGTCGGCGTCGTGACCACGCTCGGCAACAGGGTACCGCCGATCATCCCCATTACCGCGCCCACGGCAGCGCCGGACACCAGCATCGGCCCGATCACGCCCACCGGCACGCCGCCGGCCAGACAGATGCCCGTCAATGCCAGCTTGATCACCGCCAGCACCAGCAATACGTCCAGCGCCATCGGCCCGTTGAGCATCTGTTCCAGGCTGTCGTAGCCGATCCCCTGAACCTGGGGATACCACCACGCCACGGCGCCGGTCAGCAGGCCGACGATGGCCAGACGCAGAGCGAACGGAATCCGGGCAATCGACGCGTGTCCCTGCGCCAGACGCACGAAGCCGCCAGCCAGCACGCCCACCACCAGCGCCGTCAATACGATCCAGGGCAGATCCAGCAGCGAATTGAGCTGCAACGCCGGCACGCTGAACGCCGGTTCGGCGCCGTAGACCGTCCAGGAGACCAGCGCGCCCATGGTGGCGGCGAGGATCACCGGCATGAAACCGGCGATGGTGTACTCCATCATCACCACTTCCATGGCGAAGATGACGCCGGCAATTGGCGTGTTGAACGAGGCGGAAATCCCCGCCGCCGTGCCGCACGCCACCAGCACGCGAAGGCTGTTGTGAGGCAGGCGCAGCCGCGAGCCGATCCAGCTCGAGGCTGCGGAACCGAGATGGATCGCCGGACCTTCACGGCCGGCCGACAGCCCGCCGATGACCGAAATGACACCGACCCACCACTGATTGATCCAGTTGCGCAGCGGCATCTTGCCCTGATGGTAGGCGAGGCGCTCGATGACGTGCCCGATCCCCATCTTCAGCGCCCGATTGGGCTGCGGCCACAGCCAGACGCCGATCAGGGCGACAGCGATCAGCGGCAAGGCGGCACGGAATGCGGGTGACAGGGTTTCGAAGGCTTCCGGGTCGTCGCCGGGTATGAAGAACAGCGCGCCGAATTCCAGCAACAGCCGGAACACGACCATGACGGTACCGGTCAGAATACCGGCGAGCGTCCCCAGCAGGCAGAGTTGCGGCATGGCATCGACGCTTGCCAGCTGGCGCCGAAAACGCTCGAGATTGAGGCGTGGGACGAACCGCGGCACGCGTGACAAACCCCTCTCCTTGCCCGATCCGGATCGCTCGACTTTCGTGCGCGATACCTGTCCAGGCCGACAGCCACGCCGTGCGAGCGGTTAACGGGAATGACATCATACACCTATCGGCCCCGAGCCGAGAGAACATCGACGCCACTATAGTTGACCCTTTTACTCGGTATTAACGATAATGGACGCCAATCGGGCGAATTCCGCCCCACGTCATTTTCGATAAGCCGGTCTCGGTCCATGACCGGCACGCACGGGAGCGTGACGATGAGCACAGTGGAGTCTTTCGCTCCAACCCCGATGTTCTTCACCGATGCCGCTGCCAAGCGGGTCAAGGCGCTGATCGCCGAAGAGAACAATCCAGCCCTGAAACTGCGGGTCTACGTGACCGGCGGCGGCTGCTCGGGGTTTCAATACGGCTTCGATCTCGGCGACCAGACCGCCGAGGACGACACCGTGATCGACAACGATGGTGTCAGCCTGGTGGTGGATGCCCTCTCCTACCAATATCTGGTCGGCTCGACGGTGGATTTCGAGGAAGGCCTGGCCGGCGCCCGCTTCATCATCAAGAACCCCAACGCCCAGTCCACCTGCGGCTGCGGTGCCTCTTTCTCGGTCTAGCAGACCAGGCGGAAACACCGGATCCGACATCGAAAGCCGGTGTTTTCCCGCTTGGACGAGTCCGAATATCTGTGCCTGGGTTACCTAGGTCGACTTGACGTTCAGTCACAACCTTCCTCAAGGTAGTTATCGATTACTCCAATCGATCAATGACTTGAGGGACACATGAAAAACAACATCACTCTGCTCGCCATTCCCGCCTTTGCCCTTTCCCTGGGTGCCTCCAACCTGGCCTCGGCCCAGGACACCACGCTCAAGGCCGTCACCGATCCCAGCTTCGTGCCGTTCGAGATGATGGATCAGGACAGCGGCGAGATGGTCGGCTTCGATATGGACATCCTCCACGAGATCGCAGACCGCGCCGGCTTCCAGGTCGATCTCAACACCATGGACTTCAACGGCATCATCCCCGCCGTGCAGACCGGCAACGTCGACCTGGCCATCGCCGGCATCACCATTACCGACGAACGCCAGGAGATCGTCGATTTCAGCGACCCGTACTACGATTCCGGCCTGCGAATCCTGGTATCCGACGGCAGCGACGTCGACTCGTTGGATGATCTGGAAGGCATGCGGATCGCCACCAAGATCGGTTCCACCAGCTACGACTACCTGCAGGAAAACCTCGGTGACGATGCCGAGATCACGCCCTATCCGGGCAGCTCCGACATGTACATGGCGCTCATGGGCGGCAGTGCCGATGCCGTCTTCTACGACGCACCCAACGTCGGCTATTTCGCCCAGACCAAGGGCCAGGGCAAGGTGAAGACCGTCGGTCCGCTCTATGAAGGCCAGCAGTACGGCATCGCTTTCGCCAAGGGCAGCCAGTGGGTGGAGCCCGCCAACGAAGCGCTGAAAGCCATGCATGAAGACGGCACCTACGACGAGATCCACGAAAAGTGGTTCGGCGCGGCACCGGACGCCAAATGATCGACCAACCCTGACCGGGGGCCGTCGCCTTGGGCGTCGGCCCCCGATCGTTGCCAGGACTCGCTTTCTACCCATCCCAAAAAAAAGAGAAACGGTCCTGAAAGACCTCGCCGCCCGGCGGTGGGGTCTTCTCTCGTTGCCGATGGAGACGCTCCGTGGAGTTCAATTTTCAGTTCGACTGGCAGGCGGCAATCGCTTCTCTGCCGTTTCTACTCAAGGGTCTCCCCTACACCCTGCTCATTTCCTTCGCCGGTCTGGCTATCGGCTTTCTTATCGGGATCCTCTTCGGGTTGATGCGAATCGGCCCCACGCGCTGGCTCCGCTGGCCCGCCGTGGTCTATGTCGAGGTGTTCCGCGGCACGCCAGTACTGGTCCAGGTGCTGTTCATCTTCTATGGCCTGCCCACCCTGCTTGGAGGCCCCATCAATGCGCTGACGGCGGGTATCGCCGCCATCGCCCTCAACGCCGGTGCCTACATCTCGGAAATCGTGCGCGGCGGCGTTCAATCGATCGAACGGGGGCAGCGTGAAGCCGGGCTGTCGCTGGGGCTGTCGCCACCCCAGACCTTTCGCTACGTGATCTGGCCTCAGGCACTGCGCCGCATGATTCCGGCACTGGGCAATCAGGGCATCGTCAGCATCAAGGACACCTCGCTGTTCTCGGTCATCGGCGTCGGTGAGCTGGTTCGCCAGGGACAGGTCTATATCGCCAATACCTTCACCGCGCTGGAGGTCTACTTCATGATCGCCCTGCTCTACCTGGCGATCACCCTGAGTCTGTCGTTGGCTCTGAGTCTGCTCGAACGCAAGGGGTTGGTGGGATGAACGATAGCGTAACCAGTCAAGACACCGACCGGACGGCGGATGCGTCGCCGATCGTCCGGCTCGACAAGGTCGACAAGCACTTCGGCAACCTGCACGTGATGCAGGAGATCGATCTCAGCGTGGCCCACGGCGAAGTCGTGGTGATCATCGGCGCCAGCGGCTCGGGAAAATCGACCCTGATCCGCTGCGTCAACGGGCTCGAACCGTTCCAGTCCGGGCGTATCGAAGTCGACGGCAAGACCCTGATGCCCAACGGCGCCAGCGGCAAGTCCCTGCAGGCGGTGCGCACCGAAGTCGGCATGGTGTTCCAGCAGTTCAACCTGTTCCCGCATCTGTCGATCCGCGACAACGTCACGCTGGCACCGCGCAAGGTCCGCGGCGTCACGCGCGATCAGGCCAACGCCATCGCCGACAAGCTGCTGGAACGGGTCGGCATTGCCGATCAGGCCGACAAGTATCCGACCCAGCTCTCCGGCGGTCAGCAGCAACGCGTGGCGCTCGCCCGAGCGCTGGCCATGGAGCCGCGGCTGATGCTGTTCGACGAGCCCACCTCCGCGCTGGATCCGGAGATGATCGGCGAGGTGCTCGACGCCATGCGCGAACTGGCCAACGACGGCATGACCATGATGATCGTCACTCACGAGATGGGCTTCGCTCGCGAGGTCGCCGATCGTGTGGTCTTCGTCCACGGCGGCCAGATCGTCGAGCAGGGCCCGCCGGAGCAGCTCTTCGATCATCCCCGCCACGAACGCACGCAAGCGTTCCTTTCACGGGTACTCAAGCACTAGCCCGAACGCGGGCCGAGCGTTCCGAAAACCGCGGGCACCGGAGGCATTTCCGGTGTCCGCCTTCCTCGAGGTACGCTCTACCCGCCTCCAGCACGCTCAGCCCTTCCTGCACCGCGCTTCTTCATTTCCATCGCCATTCCGCCTGTCCTCTTCGCCGCGTCTTACCGCTTCGTCTCCTGGCTCGAGCGATAAACGCCGAGCCATCGGTTCGCCTCAGGGTCGAAAGATCGGGTCGGCCAAGCCGATTTCGTCATTCATGGTTATCCCAGGCGCGTTTTTCCGCCTGTGGATAGTTTTTTCGCCTATCTGGCTGTAACCCTGATTCGTCCGGCGCTGGCGGGGAATCCGCGGTTTGTTGACCATCGCGGTAACAGTTGGCGTATGCGGCGGTGGACAACCCGTGTGCGGCTGGCGATGTGTACAAAGCGATCTTCTGTCCACAGGAACCAACGCCGTTGTCAGCAGCCTCCCCAGTGCTTTTCAAACAATCGAATAACAATGCAAGTGGTTATCATCCATAGAGTAATTCGACTTATCCACTGAAAGCATCCACACCATTAGTTACTACCACAACAGAACTTCTTTATATATTTTTCTTTATTTAGTAATGACTTTGCTGGCTGGTGGGCTGAAGACAATCGGGTGTGGAAAACCCCTGACGGTTACCCACAGGAGGTTTATACTGGGCGGCTTTTCGAGATTCATTCACTGTCGGGTGCCTGTTCGAGCTACTCGTTTTCAGCACCTCGTGAGGTAAACCGTGGAGTATCCCGACCGTTTTCAGGTCATCGTGATCGGCGGTGGCCATGCCGGTACCGAAGCCGCTCTGGCAGCGGCACGTGGCGGTGCCCGCACCCTGCTGCTGACGCATAACATCGAGACGCTGGGTCAGATGTCCTGCAATCCCGCCATCGGCGGGATCGGCAAGAGCCATCTGGTCAAGGAGATCGATGCCCTGGGTGGTGCCATGGCACAGGCAACCGACCTGGCCGGCATCCAGTTTCGCGTGCTCAATTCCCGCAAGGGGCCGGCGGTTCGCGCCACTCGAGCCCAGGCGGATCGCGTGCGCTACAAGGCCGCCATTCGCGGCATCCTGGAGAACCAGCCGAATCTCACGCTGTTCCAGCAGGGTGTCGACGATCTGATTGTGGAAAACGACACCGTCGTCGGTGTCCGGACCCAGACCGGCATCCGCTTCATGGCGGATACCGTGGTGCTGTGTACCGGTACCTTCCTGGGCGGCGTGATTCACATCGGGCTGGATCATCATGCCGGCGGTCGCGCCGGCGATCCGCCGGCCAACGCGTTGGCGGAACGTCTGCGTGCGCTGCCGTTCCGGGTCGATCGGCTGAAAACCGGGACACCACCGCGGATCGATGCCAAGAGCGTCGATTTCTCCAGGCTCGAGCCACAGCCCGGCGACACGCCGTTGCCGGTAATGTCGTATCTGGGCAGCCGCGAGCAGCATCCGCGCCAGGTCGATTGTCATATCGCGCATACCAACGAGCGAACCCACGAGATCATCTTCGCCAATCTCGACCGTTCGCCGATGTATTCCGGCGTGATCGAAGGCGTGGGGCCGCGCTACTGCCCGTCGATCGAGGACAAGGTCCACCGCTTCGCCGACAAGACCAGTCATCAGGTGTTCATCGAACCCGAAGGTCTGGACACTCACGAGCTCTATCCGAACGGGATCTCCACCTCCCTGCCGTTCGACGTTCAGCTACAGGTCGTGCGCTCGATTACCGGACTGGAAAACGCGCATATCACGCGGCCCGGCTACGCCATCGAATACGATTTCTTCGATCCGCGTGATCTGAAGCACTCGCTGGAAACCAAATTTATCCACAACCTGTTCTTCGCCGGTCAGATCAACGGCACGACGGGTTACGAGGAGGCCGGCGCCCAGGGGCTCTTGGCGGGTATCAACGCCGCTCGCCGTGCCCAGGGGGAATCCGCCTGGTGGCCGCGACGCGACGAGGCCTATCTCGGCGTGCTGGTCGACGACCTGATCACCATGGGCACGCAGGAGCCCTATCGCATGTTCACGTCGCGGGCCGAATACCGGCTGCTGCTGCGCGAAGACAACGCCGACCTGCGCCTGACCCCCACCGGTCGCGAGCTGGGCCTGGTCGACGATCACCGCTGGTCGGCGTTCGCCACCAAGCGTGATCGGATCGAGCAGGAGAGCGCCCGGCTGCGTTCGACCTGGGTCCAGCCGAAAACGCCGGCAGCCGAGCGCGTGGCAGAGAAACTCGGGCAACCGTTGGCGCGCGAGTACAGCCTGATGGATCTGCTCAAGCGGCCCGAGCTCACCTACGCCGACGTGGCCTCGCTCAAGGGCGAGGCCGTCAGCGAAGAGCCCGTCGCCGAGCAAGTGCAGATCGAGGCCAAGTACGAGGGTTATATCGCGCGCCAGCAGGACGAGATCGATCGTCTGCGACGTCACGAAGCGACACCGCTGCCGGAATCGCTGGATTACGCCAGGGTCGAAGGGCTCTCCAACGAGATTCGCCAGAAACTCGAGCAGGCGCGGCCGCAGACGCTGGGCCAGGCCGGTCGCATTTCCGGCGTGACCCCGGCCGCCGTCTCGATTCTGCTGATCCATCTCAAGAAGCGTCGCCTGATCGACGACAGCCAGGCATTGAGCGCATGACACCGGTTTGTGAACGCCGGCTGGACGAGGGTCTGGCGGCACTGAATATCGAGATCGACCGCCGTCAGCGTGAGCGATTGCTGTCGCTGCTCGCGCTGTTGCACAAGTGGAATCGCGCCTATAACCTCACCGCAGTACGCTCGCCCGAGGCGATGGTCAGCCGCCATCTGCTGGACAGCGCCAGCGTGGCCTTTGCCGTGAGCGGCCCCACCTTGCTGGACGTGGGCTCCGGCCCCGGGTTCCCGGGGCTGGTACTGGCCATTCTGGATCCTGGGCTTCAAGTCACGCTGCTGGACAGCAACGGCAAGAAAGTGCGCTTCCAGCGTCAGGCGGTGATGGAACTCGGGCTCGATAACGTGCGCTGCGAGCAGGTTCGGGTCGAAGCCTTCGACGCCACGTTCGACCAGGTCATCTCGCGCGCTTTCGCCTCGCTGGGCGATTTCATCGGGCTCACCGAGCCCTTGCTGGCCGAAGGCGGAGAATGGCTGGCGATGAAAGGGGGGCTCGAACCCCAAGAGCTCGAATCCGTGCCGGCCCATGTCGCGGTGCACGAGCGTCTCGCCCTGTCGGTGCCCGGTGTCGACGACGCCGAACGGCAACTGCTTCGTCTCGGGCGGGTCGATGATGCAGGCCATCGTCGATAAGCGTCTCTTGAGATCGATGGACGCGTCATGAGCCGGGCATGGGGACAGCGGCCTCGACGCCAATGCCGATTTAGCGTTAGCGGATCGCTCGCGATCTACAGGATCAGTTTCGACGAAGGGAGTCGCCAGTGACCAGAATCATCGCATTGACCAATCAGAAGGGCGGTGTCGGCAAGACCACGACCGCGGTCAATCTGGCGGCTTGCCTGGCGGCACTCGATCGTCGTGTGTTGTTGATCGATCTGGATCCCCAGGGTCACGCCACCATGGGCAGCGGGGTCGACAAGCACGATCTCGACGGCAGCGTCCTCGAGGTGCTGCTAGGCGACAAGAGCGCCGCCGAGGTGATTGTCGACTGTGCCGTGGCCGGTTATGCGCTGCTGCCGGGCAACGGCGACCTGACCGCTGCCGAGGTCGATCTACTCGACCGCGATGGCCGCGAGCGGGTGCTGCAAACGGCCATCGAGAGCGTCGCCGAAGATTACGACGTGGTGATGATCGACTGCCCGCCATCGCTCAACATGCTGACGGTCAACGCCCTTACCGCCGCCCACGGCGTGCTGATTCCGGTGCAGTGCGAATTCTACGCGTTAGAAGGCCTTTCGGCGCTGCTCGATACCGTCGAACAGATCCAGGAGAGTGTGAACCCCGCGCTCGAGATATTCGGCATCGTGCGAACCATGTACGACCCCCGCAACAGCCTGACTCGAGACGTCAGCAAGCAGCTCGGCCAGTATTTCGGCGATTCCCTGCTCAAGGCCACGATTCCGCGCAACGTCCGCGTGGCGGAAGCGCCCAGTCATGGCGTGCCGGTCACCAAATATGCGCGGCTGTCGCGTGGCAGCCAGGCCCACCGGGTCCTGGCCAAGGAACTGATTCGCCGGCTGGCGCTGTAATGACGATGACTGCTGCGAGGAATACCCCATGACGACGCGAAAACGCCCCCTGGGTCGCGGTCTCGACGCCCTGATCGGATCCAGCGCCCGCCGCCGCGACGGTTTGTCGCAGGCCGATTCGGATACGCCGTCACCCGCACAGGCGCCGCCGGAATCCCAGTCTGTCGAAGAAAGACTCGAGCGGTTGCCGCTGCGCCAGTTGACCCGAGGCAAGTATCAGCCACGACGTGACATCCAGCCCGAAGCCCTGGAAGAACTGGCGGATTCGATCCGTGCACAAGGCGTCATGCAGCCGATCGTGGTGCGACAAATTGGCGCAGAGCGCTACGAGATCATCGCCGGCGAACGTCGCTGGCGGGCTTCTCAACTGGCCGAGCTCGATACCATTCCGGCAGTCATTCGCGAAGTCAGCGACGAGGTCGCGCTGGCGCTGGCGCTGATCGAGAACATTCAGCGCGAGAACCTCAACCCGGTCGAGGAGTCGATGGCGCTCAAGCGTCTGCTCGACGAGTTCGAACTGACCCAGCAGCAGGTCGCCGATGCGGTAGGGCGCTCCCGTGCCCAGGTCGCCAACTTGCTGCGTCTGCTGGCGCTGGAACCGCAGGTGTTGACGCTGCTCGAACGTGGCGATCTGGACATGGGACACGCCCGCGCCCTGCTCAGCCTGCCGGCCGCCAAGCAGCGGCACGCCGCGCACGAAGTCGTGGCGCGGGAGCTTACCGTGCGCCAGACCGAAGCCTTGGTGAAACAGATCGCCAGCGGCCAGAAAAAGGCCGAGGACAAGCGGCCACCGGCGGATGTCGGGCGGCTCGAGAATCGCCTGGCCGACCTGCTGGGTGCACCGGTCAAGATTCATCACAACAGTTCCGGGAAGGGGCGAGTCACCATTCGTTACACCAGCCTCGACGAACTGGATGGCATACTCGGCCACATCCGCTGAAGAGTGATGAATCGTCAACGCTTTCAGAGATTGAAAAAACGTTTAGCGCGTTAACGGAAATTGCGCACTTTTCGTGATCGTTTTCTCCAAAAGACGCCTCAGATCGGTGCAGGTTCGGTTGAAGCGGCATTGCCGCTTCTCTATAATCCGCCGAGATTTGCCAGGCTGATGCCGACGCAGACATCGAACATAGAAACAAGACCATTCCAGGATTCAAGGCGAGACCGACGCCATGCAACCAGCGGCACCGGCCAAGCTTCCAAGACCGCGAATCGCGGCGTTGATCCTGCTACAGTGCGGCGTGGTGATGGGGCTGGCTCTCATTGCCTGGGGGGGCTGGGATCGCGGAACGGCGGTTTCCGCCTTGAGCGGTGGCCTCGTTGCTGCCATCCCCAACGCCTTTTTTGCCTGGCGTGCCTTTCGCTATCAGGGCGCAGCGCAGGCAAGATACATCGTCAAGAGTTTCTACCACGCCGAGGCCGGCAAGTTCGGTTTGACGGCGGCACTGTTCACGCTGGTGTTCGTGGCAGTGCCCCCCTCAAACCCCGCTTTCTTCTTTGGCGCTTATGTGGTGACGCTGCTGGCGCATTGGTTGGGGCCCTGGCTCCTGCGCCGACCGTCACACATTCAATCTCGAGGCTGAACCATGGCTGGCAACAACATGACGAGTACGGAGTACATCCAGCACCATTTGCAGAACATGACGTTTGGTCTGCATCCGGAAAACGGCTGGTCCATGGCTCATTCCGCTGCCGACGCCAAGGCAATGGGGTTCTGGGCCATTCATGTCGATACCATGCTGTGGTCGATCGGACTCGGGGTACTGTTTCTCTACCTGTTCCGCCTGGTCGCCAAGCGCGCTTCCACGGGCGTGCCGACCGGGCTGCAGAATTTCGTCGAGATGATGGTCGAATTCGTCGATGGTTCCGTACGAGAGACGTTCCACGGCAAGAGCCGGCTGATCGCGCCGCTGTCGCTGACGATCTTCTGCTGGATCTTCCTGATGAATATCATGGACCTGGTGCCGGTGGACTTCCTGCCGATGCTGGCCCAGAAGGTGGGTGCCTGGTTCGGTGCCGACCCGGCGCACGTCTATTTCAAGGTCGTACCCACGACCGACGTCAATGCCACGCTCGGCATGTCGCTTTCGGTCTTCGCGCTGATCATTTTCTATTCCATTCGTTCCAAAGGGCTGTCCGGTTTCGTCGCAGAATTGACGCTGCACCCGTTCAACACGCCCAACAAACTTGCCCAGATCTTGTTGATTCCGGTCAACTTCCTGCTTGAAATCGTTACCTTGTTGGCCAAACCGGTTTCACTGGCGCTGCGACTGTTCGGTAACCTCTACGCCGGTGAACTGATCTTCATCCTGATAGCCATGGTCGGACTGTGGCAGCTTCCGCTGCACTTCCCGTGGGCGGTCTTCCACATCCTGATCATCACGCTGCAGGCCTTCATCTTCATGATGCTTACCATCGTCTATCTGAGCATGGCGACGGAAGAGCAGCATTGAGTAGCGTTTCCCGTTAACCCCTGACCCTTAGTAAAACTCGACTGAGCAAGACTCGACTGAAACTGGAGAGAACCATGGAAGCACAAGTTCTGGGCATGACCGCAATTGCCGTTTCTCTGTTGATCGGCCTGGGTGCCCTCGGCACCGCCATCGGCTTCGGCATCCTCGGTGGCAAATTCCTGGAAGGCGCCGCGCGTCAGCCGGAAATGATTCCGCAACTGCAGGTCAAGATGTTCATCGTCGCCGGCCTGCTCGACGCCGTGACCATGATCGGTGTCGGTATCGCCCTGTTCTTCACCTTCGCCAATCCGTTTGTCGGTTAACGGCACCGTTCGTGGCCCACGAGGCCTCCGGTGACCCTAACCCCAAACCCGTGACGCGAGAGGTGCTGGCGTGAATCTGAACCTTACACTGATTGGTCAGGCCATTGCCTTTGCAGTCTTCGTCTGGTTCTGCATGAAGTATGTATGGCCCCCGGTCATGCAGGCACTGCAGGAGCGACAGAAGAAGATTGCCGATGGACTGGATGCAGCCAGCCGTGCGACCCGTGATCTCGAACTGGCTCAGGAAAAGGCCGACGAGACTCTGCGGGAAAGCAAGGAACAGGCGCAGCAGATCCTGGAACAGGCCAACAAGCGGGCCAATCAGATCGTCGAAGAAGCCCGCGACAACGCGCGGGCCGAAGGCGAGCGCATCATTGCAGGCGCTCGCAGCGAAATCGATCAGGAGATCAATCGCGCGAAGGAAGAGCTGCGTGCCCAGGTATCGCTGCTGGCCGTCGCCGGTGCAGAGCGCATCCTGGAGTCCTCCATCGACGAAGCCAAGCATCGTGAGCTCGTCGACAAGCTCGCTGCCGAGCTCTAAGGAGGCGCACCATGGCTGAATCGTCTACCGTCGCTCGACCCTACGCCAAGGCGGCGTTCGAGTTCGCGCGCGATAACAAGGCGCTCCAAGCGTGGTCCCAGAGTCTGTCACTGGTCGCTCAGGCGGCCGGTGATTCCGATGTCCGTGAACGCATTCTCGGCAACCCGCGGCTGACCGCTGACGACAAGACGCGTCTGCTGCTGGAAGTCTGCGGTGACGAACCTCTCGACGAAAGTGTAGGCAACTTCCTGCACCTCGTCGGTGAAAAGGGGCGTCTGGCTGCGTTGCCCGACATCCACGCCGAGTTCGAGGCGCTGCGCGCCCAGCAGGAAAAGCGGGTCGATGTCACCATCGTCTCCGCCTTCGAGCTGGATGACGCGCAGCAGTCCGTGCTCGCCGAGGCTCTGAAGAAGCGCCTGAATCGTGAAATCTCCATTACCACTCAGGTGGACCGCGAGCTGCTAGGCGGCGTGATCCTGCGTACCGGCGATACCGTCATCGACGGTTCGGTACGCGGTCGATTGCAACGTCTGCGCGAAGCGCTCACCGCCTGAGTTCGAGGGACATGGCATGCAGCAACTGAATCCTTCCGAGATCAGCGACATCATCAAACAGCGTATCGAAAAGCTGGATGTCGCGTCCGAAGCCCGTAATCAGGGCACCGTCGTCAGCGTCGCTGACGGCATCGTTCGCATCCACGGCCTGGCCGATGCGATGCTGGGCGAAATGATCGAATTCCCCGGTGGCATCTTCGGCATGGCGCTCAACCTTGAGCGCGACAGTGTCGGCGCCGTGGTCCTGGGCGACTACTTGGAACTCGAAGAGGGCATGACCGCGCAGTGTACCGGTCGTATTCTCGAAGTGCCGGTAGGTCCGGAACTGGTCGGCCGCGTGGTCGATGCGCTGGGCAACCCGATCGATGGCAAGGGCGACATCGACGCCAAGATGACCGACGCGATCGAGAAGGTCGCGCCGGGCGTCATCACGCGTCAGTCCGTCGACGAGCCGATCCAGACCGGCCTCAAATCGATCGACGCCATGGTGCCGATCGGCCGCGGTCAGCGTGAGTTGATCATCGGCGACCGTCAGATTGGTAAATCGGCGGTAGCGCTCGACGCGATCATCAACCAGAAGGGCAAGGGCGTCACCTGTATCTACGTCGCCATTGGCCAGAAGCAGTCGACCATCGCCAACGTGGTGCGCAAGCTCGAAGAGCATGGTGCCATGGACCACACCATCGTGGTCGCGGCCGGCGCTGCCGATCCGGCAGCCATGCAGTATCTGGCGCCGTATGCCGGTTGCACCATGGGCGAATACTTCCGCGATCGCGGTCAGGACGCCCTGATCGTCTACGACGACCTCTCCAAGCAGGCCGTCGCCTATCGTCAGATCTCGCTGCTGCTGCGTCGTCCGCCGGGCCGTGAAGCCTATCCGGGTGACGTCTTCTATCTCCACTCGCGTCTGCTCGAGCGTGCAGCCCGCGTCAACACCGACTACGTCGAGAAGTTCACCAACGGTGAAGTGAAAGGCAAGACCGGTTCGCTGACCGCACTGCCGATCATCGAGACCCAGGGCGGCGACGTCTCCGCGTTCGTACCGACCAACGTGATCTCGATCACCGACGGCCAGATCTTCCTCGAGACCGGCCTGTTCAACTCCGGTATCCGTCCGGCGATCAACGCCGGTCTCTCGGTATCGCGTGTCGGTGGTTCGGCCCAGACCAAGATCATCAAGAAGCTCGGCGGCGGCGTGCGTCTGGCACTCGCGCAGTATCGCGAGCTGGCGGCGTTCTCGCAGTTCGCTTCCGATCTGGACGAGGCGACCCGCAAGCAGCTCGAGCACGGTCAGCGTGTCACCGAACTGATGAAGCAGAAGCAGTACTCGCCGTTGTCCGTGGCCGAGATGGGCGTCACGCTGTACGCCGCCAACGAAGGCTTTCTGGACGACGTCGCGGTCGACAAGGTGCTGGACTTCGAACGTGCCCTGCACGACTACATGAAGTCCGAGCATGCCGATCTGCTCGACAAGATCAACCAGAGCGGCGGATACGACGACGAGATCCAGCAAGGTCTCAAGTCGGGTCTCGAGTCGTTCAAGTCCACTCAGACCTGGTAAGCGGCGCGGCTCGCTCCATCGCGTGATGTGAGCGAGCCGGCTTGCCCGGCTGAGCGGCATGAATCAGGTGATCCGCGATGGCAGCTGCAAAAGAGATCAAATCCCAGATCGGGAGCATCAAGAACACGCAGAAAATCACCAGCGCCATGGAAATGGTCGCTGCGTCGAAGATGCGTCGGGCTCAGGAACGCATGGCGGCCAGCCAGCCCTATGCCAAACTGATCCGCCGGGTGGTCGGCCACGTCGCCGAGGCCAATCCGGAATACCGGCACGAGTACATGGTCGAGCGCGAGGTCAAGCGCGTCGGTTATATCGTCGTTTCCAGTGACCGCGGTCTGGCCGGTGGCTTGAACGTCAACCTGTTCAAGGCGGTGGTCAACCATGCCCGTAGCTGGGACCAGAAAGGCGTTGGCGCGGATTTCGCGGCTATCGGCAGCAAGGCCGGCGGCTTCTTCCGCAAGCGCGGCGGCAACCTGCTGGCGGCCAAGAAAGGCCTCGGCGATGCCCCGGAAGCCCAGGATCTGGTCGGTAGCGTCAAGGTGATGCTCGATGCCTTCGACGAAGGCAGTCTGGATCGGCTCTATGTGGTGTACAACGAATTCGTCAACACCATGAGCCAGAAACCCGTGGTTCGTCAGTTGCTGCCACTGGCGGCGTTCGACGAGGGCGAGGACGGGGAAGAACAAACCGGTCCCGGTGCGACACAGAACTGGGACTACCTGTATGAGCCGGATGCCAAGACCCTGCTCGATCACCTGCTGGTTCGCTATGTCGAATCCCAGGTGTATCAGGCCGTGGTCGAGAACGTGGCCTGCGAACAGGCTGCGCGCATGATCGCGATGAAGAACGCGACCGACAACGCCGGCAATCTGATTGACGATCTTCAACTGGTGTACAACAAGGCGCGTCAGGCGGCCATTACCCAGGAGATTTCGGAAATCGTCGGCGGTGCCGCGGCGGTATGACGGTATCGTCGCCTGCGAGGCGGCGATCTCGAGTACGGCTTGGCCTAACAGGTTTCATTTGCAGGTTTACGAGGAACCACTATGAGCGGACGTATCGTACAAATCATCGGCGCGGTGATTGACGTAGAGTTTCCGCGGGACGACGTTCCCAAGGTCTACGACGCGCTGACGGTCTCGGGTAAAGAGGCCGTTCTCGAAGTGCAACAGCAGCTCGGCGACGGCGTGGTTCGCGCTATCGTCATGGGCTCCAGTGAAGGTCTCCAGCGGGGCATCGAGGTAGTCAACACCGGTGCGCCGATTTCGGTGCCGGTCGGTAAGCAGACGCTGGGCCGCATCATGAACGTGCTGGGCGAGCCGATCGACGAAGCCGGCGAGATCGATGCCGAGCGCATGCCGATCCACCGTCAGGCACCCGGCTATGCGGATCAGGCCGCATCCAGCGACCTGCTGGAAACCGGCATCAAGGTCATCGACCTGGTATGCCCGTTCGCCAAGGGCGGCAAGGTCGGCCTGTTCGGCGGCGCCGGTGTCGGCAAGACCGTCAACATGATGGAGCTGATCCGTAACATCGCCACCGAGCACAGCGGTTATTCCGTGTTCGCCGGTGTCGGCGAGCGTACTCGTGAAGGTAACGACTTCTATCACGAGATGCAGGAATCCAACGTTCTCGACAAGGTCGCCCTGGTCTACGGCCAGATGAACGAGCCGCCGGGCAACCGTCTGCGTGTCGCCCTGACCGGCCTGACCATCGCCGAGAACTTCCGTGACGAAGGTCGCGACGTCCTGCTGTTCGTCGACAACATCTACCGCTACACCCTGGCCGGTACCGAAGTGTCGGCACTGCTGGGTCGTATGCCGTCGGCGGTGGGTTACCAGCCGACTCTGGCCGAAGAGATGGGCGCCCTGCAGGAGCGTATCACCTCGACCAAGACCGGCTCGATCACCTCCGTCCAGGCCGTCTACGTGCCGGCGGACGACTTGACCGACCCGTCTCCGGCAACCACCTTCGCCCACCTGGATTCGACCGTGACCCTGTCGCGCTCCATCGCCGAGCTGGGTATCTATCCGGCCGTCGATCCGCTCGACTCCACCTCGCGCCAGCTCGATCCGCTGGTCGTCGGCGAAGAGCACTACAACACCGCTCGCGGTGTGCAGAACGTGCTTCAGCGCTACAAGGAGCTCAAGGACATCATCGCCATCCTGGGGATGGACGAGCTGTCCGACGAAGACAAGCTGGCCGTGGCACGGGCGCGTAAGATCCAGCGCTTCCTGTCGCAGCCGTTCTTCGTCGCCGAGGTCTTCACCGGTGCGCCCGGCAAGTACGTGTCGCTGCAGGAAACCATTCGTGGCTTCCAGGGCATCCTCAACGGCGACTACGACGACATGCCGGAACAGGCGTTCTACATGGTCGGCACCATCGACGAAGCCGTCGAGAAAGCCAAGAGCATGAAGTAAGCCTGCAGACTCCCGGGAGATATCGCTATGGCCACATTTCAGTGTGACATCGTCAGTGCCGAGAAGGAGATCTTCTCGGGCAACGTCGAGCAGCTCATCGCTGCCGGCGTGGCCGGCGATCTGGGTATCCTGCGCGGTCACGCGCCGCTGCTGACCGAGCTCAAGCCCGGTCCGGTGCGCGTGATTCAGGAAAGCGGTGAAGAAGAGCTCTACTACGTCACCGGCGGCTTCCTCGAAGTGCAGCCGAACGTGGTTTCGGTACTGGCGGATACCGCCACCCGAGCCAGCGATCTCGATGAAGCGGAAGCCGAGCAGGCGCGTCAGCATGCGCTGGCCTCGCTCAACGAGAAGCAGACCGAGCTCGACTACGCGCGTGCCGCTGCCGAGCTGGCGGAAGCCACCGCTCAGCTGCGCACGCTGCAACAGCTGCGTCGCAAGGGTGGTCGCGGCTGACGGCAATCGCCGTGCACCGGCGCAAGTACCCGTGCAGTACACGCTAGTGCGGTACCTGAAGGCGACTCCCCGGAGTCGCCTTTTTCGTGGCCGCACGGTTCTTCCCGGATCCTCTGTCAGGGCGCGTCTTAAACGCTAGAATGACGCCCGGTTTCCATTGAACAGCGAAGGACTAACGCCATGACCCTCGACGTCGTGATTCTGGCCGCCGGCCAAGGTACCCGCATGCGCTCGAAGACACCCAAGGTGCTGCACGAGCTGGCGGGCCGTCCCCTGGTTCAGCACGTCGTCGATACCGCCGCGGGGCTGGAGCGCGCCAGGCTGCATGTAGTGGTCGGCCACGGTGGCAAGGCGGTGCGCGAGGCGCTGTCGAAAGCCGGGCCGACACCCGACGATCGCGAACTCG
Organism: Salinicola sp. NYA28a; assembly: GCF_976982775.1. The sequence goes on along the minus strand of NZ_OZ334582.1, from coordinate 4,202,459 downwards.
CCTTCTGCGAGCAGGCCGAGCAGAAGGGCACCGGGCATGCGGTAGCCCAGGCGCTGGATGGCCTCGGCGATGGCAAGGTGCTGGTGCTCTACGGTGACGTGCCGCTGATCCAGGCCAGGACCCTCGAAAGCCTGCTCGACGGCGTCGACGAGCAGCACATGGCGCTGTTGACGGTGACGCTCGACGATCCCGCCGGCTATGGCCGGATCGTGCGCAACGACAAGGACGCGGTCGTCGCCATCGTCGAACACAAGGATGCCGATGCCGGCCAGCGCGCCATCCGTGAGTGCAACACCGGCATCATGGCGATGACCAGCGCACAGCTGCGTCGCTGGCTGCCGCAGCTCTCCGCCGAGAACGCCCAGGGCGAGTACTACCTGACCGACGTGATCGCCATGGCCGCGGCGGATGGCGTCGAGGTCAAGGCGACCCAGCCGAGCTCGCCGGTCGAAGTCGAGGGTATCAACGATCGCCGTCAGCTGGCGGCACTGGAGCGCGCCTATCAGCGTCGCCAGGCGGATCGCCTGATGGCGGCAGGAGTCAGTCTCGCGGACCCGCAGCGTTTCGATCTGCGGGGAGAGGTCACCATCGGCCGGGATATCCGGATCGACGTCAACGTGATCCTGGAAGGTCAGGTGACGCTGGAAGACGACGTGGTCATCGGTCCCAACTGCGTGATCAAGGACAGCATCCTGCGGCGCGGCGCGGTGGTGAAGGCCAACAGCCATCTGGAAGGCGCCGAAATGGGCGAAGGCAGCGACTGCGGCCCGTTCGCCCGGCTGCGCCCCGGCACTCGTCTCGGCGCCAAGGCGCATGTGGGTAACTTCGTCGAGACCAAGAACGCCACGCTGGGCGACGGCGTCAAGGCCGGGCACCTGAGCTACCTGGGCGACACCGAGATCGGCCGCGACACCAACATTGGCGCCGGCACCATCACCTGCAACTACGACGGCGCCAACAAGCACCTCACCCGGATCGGCGAGCGGGTCTTCGTCGGCTCCAACACTGCCCTGGTCGCGCCGCTGGCGATCGCCGACGACGCCACCATCGCCGCCGGCTCCACCATCACCCGCGAGGTGGCGCAGGGCGAACTGGCGCTGGCCCGCAGCCGTCAGGTGGCCAAGCCTGGCTGGCAGCGGCCGGTGAAGACGCCGAAGACTTGATATGTTCGGGTCCTCGCTCGGGACTTATTCAATTCAAACGAGATCACTACTGACGAGAGCTTTACGACTGTCGTCGTCGTTATTGCGAGGGGCAAGCCCCTCGCGCTCCCCTTTTTCGCGCCACAGGCTCAGGAAACCCCGAGTCGATCTTCGTCTGTGCTTCGGGTCGGCGCGTAAGGACATCTGACCGCCATGGATGGCGGAAATGCAGAAAATGCAGGAGCTATTTTCTGCTCTGTCCCGGCGCGCCTCTAGCGTCCTGCTTCGCTAAAACATCCTGTCCCGCTTGCAGGGCCGGGGTTGGCCATCCATGGCCAACCCGTTCGGCGAACCAGACATCACTCAGATATCTGGTTCGCCTCACCCATGTCGCTAGACCCGGCTCGCCGAAGGTCGCTCGGGCTGAGCCTGGAAGGCGCTATAGGGCGGTTTCTTTCCAGCAACTGGGGAAACTTGCTGTTCAGCCTTCAATATTGGACATCACCGCCTCATGCACTGCTGCCAGCGGTCGTCGACCCGATTGGCGAACCATGCCGTGGTCAGGTTGCGGGTGATCTTGGGGCTTTCGAGCTTGATACCCGGTAGCCGTGCGTAGGGGATCGGCTGGTTTTCCTGTCGGGCCGCCAGCGAATAGACCTTTTCATAGAGCTCGGTCGATTCGAAGTCGAGGGAATTCTCCTGCTCGAGCGCGTCCCGGATCTCGCCGTCGTCCATCTCCAGCTGGCGTTTCAGCGTGCGAACCGCCAGTTCGGTCTGCCCGGCCTGGCGGGAGCCGGGAATGATCAGGTCGCCGTCGAGCGCCAGCGGAATGCCGGAAAGCTGGCTCACCGCGGCCTGGAATGCGGCGTTGCGGCTGGCGTACCAGCCGGCGTTGAAGTCGGCGAAATGATAGATCGGCTCGTCGTAATTCGCGGGATAGTCGAGCAGGTGGGCAATCCCGAAATAGAGCCCGCCGCGCCGCGTGAACACCTCGTGACGAATCGAGTCGTCGATCGGGTACGGGTAGTGCTCGGCGTCGTTTTTGAGATAGTCCTCGGCGAAATCGACGCTGACCTGCATCGGGCCGCCGGTATGCACCGGGTTGAGGCTACCGAAGAGCTGGCGGCCCAGCGGCGCCATGCCGATGAAATCCTCGAAGATCTCGCTCATCTCCCGCTCGGTGGTGATGTGGTCGAGCCGCTCGCTGTAGGTCTCGCCGGTGGGCGACTCGAGATTCAGGCCCGCCTCGACCAGAAAGCCGGGAATGTGCAGCGCGCTGGCGCGACGCTCGATCTCTTCCCGGGCGATGGTCGAAAGATTGGGCACGCTGGGGTCGGCCGTATAGGTCGACTCCTGCTCGATCACCGCCAGCACCGAGCAGAGATTGTCCCGGGTCGCGGGCAGATTCTGAGCCGAGAACGCGGCGGTAATGTCCGTCGCCCAGCCATCGCGATCCTCGGCGGAGGCGGGAATCAGCGAGACCAGTTCGTTCTTCACGCTCGCCGGGCGCTGCTCGAAGCCGGGCTGAGGCGCCTGGGTGCTACAGCCGGCCAGCAGGGTCAGAGCAAACGCCGGCGCCCAGCGAAGCCTGGAAAGGCGTGTGAATCCCTTCATGCGCTCAAATGCTCCTTCAGTCTCTGCATCATCGCATCGCAGCGATCGAGCTGCTCGATAGCGATGAACTCGTCCGGCTTGTGGCCCTGATCCATGCAACCGGGGCCGCAGACCACGGTGGGAATGCCGGCTTCGTGGAACAGCCCGCCCTCGGTGCCGTAGGCGACGGTGCCGAAGTCATCGCGGCCCGACAGGGCGGCGATCAAGCGCGCCACCTCGCTCGAGGCCTCGGTGGTCAGCCCCGGGTAGGCCTGCAGCGGTTCGAACACGATATCGGTGTTCGGCTCGACCGCACGCATCCGGGGGAGCAGCTCGTTATCGGCGTAGCTGCGCATCTCGCGCTCCACCTCGCCGGCATCGAAGCCCGGCAGCGAGCGCACTTCCCAGTCGAAGCGGCATTCCGACGGCACGATGTTGAGCGCGCGGCCACCCTCGATCACGCCGGTCTGAATGGTGGAAAAAGGCGGGTAGAAGCGGTTGTCGTGACGCGCCGGATCGGCCAGCCGCTCGCCAATCTGGTTGAGCCGAGTAATCATCCTGGCGGCGTACTCGATGGCGTTGACGCCTTCCGGCGCGTAGGCGGAGTGGCAGGGCGCGCCATGCACCCGACAGCGCACGCCGAGCTTGCCCTTATGGCCCAGCACCGGCCTGAGCTCGGTGGGCTCGCCGATGATGCAGGCCAGCGGCTTGTGCGGTCTGCCTTCCAGCATCGAAATGATCGAACGCACGCCGAGACAGCCCACTTCTTCGTCATACGAAAACGCCAGATGGATCGGCGTCTTCAGCTCGGTCGCTTTGAGGCTTGGTACGGCCGCCAGCACGCAGGCGAGATAGCCTTTCATATCGGCGGTGCCACGGCCGTAGAGCTTGCCGTCGTGCTCGGTCATCTCGAACGCCGGCACCGTCCACGGCTGGCCATCCACCGGTACCACGTCGGTATGGCCGGAAAGCACCACGCCGCCGCGATCGGTCGGGCCGATCGTCGCCCACAGGTTGGCCTTGCTGCCATCGTCGTTGTGAATCAGCTCGCTATCGACGCCGTTTTGGGCGAGATAATCACGCACGAATTCGATCAGCGCGAGGTTGGACTCGCGGCTGACGGTATCGAAGCCGATGAGTTTCCCGAGGAGTTCCTGACTGGTCATGTCTGGAGGCCTTTTATGGTTGTTTCCGATGGCGACCATGATGCCGAGCCTGCCCAATGGTGGCTACCTCGTCATCCCGAGTATCGCAGGACTTGACGAGTTTGCCTCAATAAGCTTTGATTCGAACCTGTTAACTTTCGAATCGAAAGATAAAGGCCGAGTCTCGAAACCTGAATCATGCCCAAACGCGATACTGCCCAGCGCCGTCATGCCATTCTTGCCTACGTCAACGAACATGGGGAAACCCCGGTCGAGACGTTGGCGAGCCGCTTCGCGATCTCCGAAGTCACCGTCCGCAAGGATCTCAACACGCTCGAGCGCAGCGGCCTGCTGCTACGGCGCTACGGCGGCGCGGCGCCACTGCCCCAGGAGATGCTGAGCGAGCCGGCGCAGATGCTGTCACCGTACAAGCAGGCTATCGCCCAGGCGGCGCGAGCGCGCATTCGCGAGCACAACCGAATCATCGTCGACAGCGGCACCACCACCGCCGCGCTGATCGGCGAGCTGGGCGGCCTGCGCGGGCTGGTAGTGATGACTAACTCGCTCGCCGTGGCCGGTGCGCTGCGCGAGCTGGAGTCGGAACCCGCGCTGCTGATGACCGGCGGCACCTGGGACCCGCATTCGGAATCCTTCCAGGGCCAGGTCGCCGAACAGGTACTGCGAGCCTACGACTTCGACCAACTCTTCGTCGGGGCCGACGGCATCGATCTCGAACGCGGCACCACCACCTACAACGAACTGTTCGGCCTGACCCGCGTCATGGCCGAGGTCGCCCGCGAGGTGGTGGTGATGGTGGAGGCCGACAAGATCGGCCGCCGTATCCCCAATCTGGAACTGCCCTGGGCGCGCATCGACACGCTGGTCACCGACTGGCGAATCGGCGATGACGCGGCGGCGGCCATCGAACGCCAGGACGTGACGCTGGTGGTCGCCGAATCGCCCGCCGAGCGGTAAGACAAAACGGACTCAGAAAGGAATCGACTATGTGTGGAATCGTCGCCGCGCTGGCTGCGCGCAACGTACAGGGCATCCTGCTGGAAGGGCTGAAGCGACTCGAATATCGCGGCTACGATAGCGCCGGCATGGCCGTGCTGAACGCCGACGGCGAGCTGGCCCGCCAGCGTGCCAAGGGCAAGGTCGCCGCGCTCGAGGAGAAGCTCGAACAGGGTGCACTGACGGGCAGGATCGGCATCGCGCACACTCGCTGGGCGACCCACGGCAAACCGTCCGAAGTGAACGCTCACCCACACTTGGCACGCGAGCGGCTGGCGATCGTCCACAACGGCATCATCGAAAACTTCGAGCCGCTCAAGCGCGAACTGGAAGCTGACGGCGTGGTGTTCGAATCGGAGACCGATACCGAAGTCGTCGCCCACCTGATCGACCGCGCCTTTCGACATCGGGACAGCGCCAATCAGGACGGTGGCGAGACCGGCGACCTGCTGGCGGCGGTGCAGGCCACCCTCGACAGGATCGATGGCGCCTACGCGCTGGCGGTGATGCATGCCGATGCGCCGCGGGAGATCGTCGGCGCCCGCAAGGGTAGCCCGTTGGTGGTCGGCGTCGGCATCGACGAGAACTTCCTGGCCTCCGATGCGCTGGCGCTGCTGCAGGTCACCGACCGCTTCATCTATCTGCAGGAAGGCGACGTGGTGCGCCTGTCTGATGTCAACGGCATCGAGATCTTCGCCGCCGACGGCCAGCCGGCCGAACGCCCGGTGCACACCTACGAACACGGCGACAGCGCCGCCAGTCGTGGCGAGTATCGCCACTTCATGCTCAAGGAGATTCACGAGCAGCCCGCCGTGATCGCCGCCACGCTGGAGGGCCGGCTGAGCGGTTCCCACGTGCTCGAAAGCAGCTTCGGCGTCGGCGCCAAGGCGCTGTTCGACCAGGTCAAGCAGGTGCATATCGTCGCCTGTGGTACCAGTTACCATGCCGGCATGGTGGCACGCTACTGGCTCGAGAAGCTCGCCGGCCTGCCGACCACGGTCGAAGTCGCCTCCGAGTATCGCTACCGCGAAGTCGTCGTGCCGGAAAACACCCTGTTCGTCACGCTCTCCCAGTCCGGCGAGACCGCCGACACGCTGGCGGCACTGCGCTACGCGAAGAGCCGCGCCGACAGTCTCGACGAGCACGGCGGCCAGGGTTATCTCGGCTCGCTGGCGATCTGCAACGTGCCCGGCAGCTCGCTGACCCGGGAATCCGACCTGTCGCTGATGACCCAGGCCGGGCCCGAGATCGGCGTCGCCTCCACCAAGGCCTTCACCACCCAGCTCGTCGGGCTGATGCTGTTGACGCTCTCGCTGCGTAAACAGCGGGGTGACGAACGGGAAACGGCGCTGGTCCAGGCGCTGCGCGGCCTGCCGGCGGTTCTCGACAGCGCGCTGGCCATGGACGGGCCGATTGCCGAGCTGTCGGAAGCGTTCGCCGAGAAGCACCATGCGCTGTTCCTGGGTCGCGGCACCCAGTTCCCGATTGCCCTGGAAGGCGCGCTCAAGTTGAAGGAAATCTCCTACATCCACGCCGAGGCGTACCCCGCAGGCGAGCTCAAGCACGGCCCGCTGGCGCTGGTCGACGCCGACATGCCGGTGGTCGCCGTCGCCCCCAACGACGAACTGCTGGAGAAGCTCAAATCCAACCTGCAGGAAGTTCGCGCCCGGGGCGGCGAGCTGTTCGTATTCGCCGACGAAGGCGTCGCGTTGACCGCCGCCGACAACCTGCGCGTGCTCCACGTACCGCCTGTGGATGAATTGCTCGCCCCCATCGTCTACACCCTCCCGCTGCAGCTGCTCTCCTATCACGTCGCCGTGCTCAAGGGCACCGACGTCGACCAGCCGCGCAACCTGGCCAAAAGCGTCACGGTGGAATAGCAAGTCACGGTGGAAGAATGCGTTGCGAATAACGCGTGGTGATGGAATGCCGCGATCGATGAAGACCCGCCAAGAGCGGCGGTCTTCATCCGGCCAGGCGTTAGCCGTATCGGTTGTATCGGTCGTTCAACCGGCCGCCGCCGACCACACCGCGCCGGTCAACTCACACGATACTGTCCACAGCCGCTCTTCCACCGCTGGGTCCCTGGCTGCCTTGCTGCGATGAGCGCGCTTCGGTTCGCCGCGGGTTTCGCTGAAGCCGTCGGGGCCGAAGTAATCGCCGCCATTGGCGCCGTCGGCGAGCGCCGCATGAAGGGTGGGTTTGGCGCCTTCGGTGGCGGATTGGCTGAGCAGCGGCATTACCAGCTTGAAGACCTGGCCGGCCAGTGCGCGGCTCTTCACGCCGGCATCGAACAGCGCGGTGCGTGAAAGCCCCGGATGCGCGGCGAGGCTCGACAGCCCCCAGCCGTGGCGGTCGCTCTGCTTCTGCAGCGCCTGGGCAAACAGCAGCATGGCGAGCTTGGACTGCCGATAGGCGCGCCACGGGTCGTAGTGCGTGTCGGCTTTGGAGTCAGAACCGAGATTGTCGAAATCGATCCTGCCGCTGCGATGGGCGAGGCTGGAAAGCTGGACGACGCGTGGCGCTCGGCCGTGGCGGGAAGAAGCCACCAGCAGCGGCAGCAGCAGGCTTGTCAGCAGAAAGTGGCCGAGATAGTTGACGCCGAACTGGCGCTCGAAGCCGTCTTCGGTACGCTCCAGCTTCGGCGGCGCCATGATGCCGGCATTGTTGATCAGCCGTTCCAGCGTGGTTTCGCTTTTCCATAGACGGGCCGCGAACTGACGCACGGACTCGAGACTATCGAGATCGAGCAGCTCGAAGCGAACGGCGGCACCGGACCGATGCTGGCGAACCGCGTGACAGGCGAGCTTGCCCTTGTCGGGGTGGCGGCCGGCGATGACGACCCGATATCCCGCGCTTGCCAGACCCTTGGCGGTTTCCAGGCCGAGGCCGGCGGTGGCGCCAGTGACAATGGCCAGCGGCGGCGATTCAGCGTCACTCATGGAACCTCTCATCAACGTTTGCTCACCAAGCCTTTCATCAAGCTTGTCATCAAGCTCTTCACCCAGGCCTCTCATCGGTCTTCTCATGACTCTTATTCCCGTCCCCCGTCTGCCTCGGCTGGCCAGGGCAACTGCCGGCGGCGGATCGCGATGAAGAGAAGCTGTTCATCGAAGCGGTCCACCCAGGATAGCGGATAAAGACAAGACAGCCAGATTATTAATTGAAATTAAATATTATCACCAATCGTGGTTTTTACTTTTATATATATAGTCTATGCGGCTTTATCTTCAATCGGGTTACATTCGACATTAATAATTTAATTGACGTCGAGTCGGTGGGGGCTACTTTGAGAATACGCGTTTCCAATGCGTCAAAGGTTAAAATGTTATTTAACTTTGATCAAATCAGGGAGTCACCTGTCATGGCCAATTCAGAAGAGCAGACGAACCCTCGCACGGCATCCGGTGTGTCCTTGTCGGGCAGCGAGCCGGGTGCCACGACGGGTTCCGCCGATCGTTCGCCGCAGGATGACATGCGCGACAAGGGTCGCGAAACGGCTGACGAGATCCGGCAGACGGCGCAGCACAAGGCCGAGGGCGTCTTCGACCAGCAGAAGGGCGTCGCTGCCGATCAGGCGAAGAGCCTTTCTTCAGCCTTCCGCAAGATGGCGGAGGAGCTGGACGATCAGAAGCAGGGCTATCTGTCCGGTTACGCCAAGCGCATGGCCGACTGTACCGATACCGCCTCCGAGCGCTTGCGAGACCAGGACATGAACGGGTTGATGGGGCAGGTGCGGGACTACAGCCGCCAGCAGCCGGCACTCTTCATGGGGGGCGCGGTCGCGGCGGGGTTTGTGCTGGCGCGGTTTCTGAACAGCTCCCAGAAACGCGACGAGACGTCATCGCCGCAAGGCAGCGGAAACACCACGTCGGCGAGCATGTCCTCCACGACCGACTCGAGACATTCGAGCGATCGTGCCGACAAAGGGCTTTATTGATTATCGAATGGATACTTCGACTCATTGCAGCGTCTTTTAACGCAACCGAAAGTAATCCTGAAGTTGGCGGGCAGCCGATATTTCTCGCCAGCGGTTTTCACTGATGGATAACCATCGAGCGTGATTCGCAGGAAGCGGCTGTTGGAAGTGCTTCATTTGGAAGCGCTCATTGAAAGTGATCCATTGGATGCGCTCCTTGAATGAGCGCACGCAGAATCAATTCGACACGCCTTGATTCCTTCAAAAGCCAGGGAGGCTAAGTATGGATACTGATAATCGCAATTCGGGAGAAAGCGGCTCGTTCGGCTCGCTGATTTCCAGCGTGACGCACGAAGTGACGGCGCTCGTCCGCGATGAGGTCGAACTCGCCAAGGCGGAAATGCGGGAGAAGGTGTCGCAGGTAACGACGAGCGTCACCTCAATGGCGGTAGCGGGCGGCGTACTGCTGAGCGGCTTTCTCGTCCTGCTGGCCGCGGCCGTCTTCGGGCTGGATACCTTCCTGCAACGGCCCTGGCTTTCCGCGCTGATCGTCGGTGCCATCGTGGTCGTCATCGGTTTCATCATGCTGCAGAGCGCCAAGAAGAAGCTGAAGAGCGCCAATCTGGCACCCAACCGCACCATGGCCAGTTTCAGGAAGGATCAGGACATGGCGAAGAAGCATGAAGGTCAGGTCAAGGAGGAGTTGAAATGAGCGACCAACACGAACAGCGCAAACCCGAAGAGATCGAATCCGACATCAAGCAGCATCGCGAACGTCTCGACGACACGCTGGGGCAGATGGAAGAGCGTTTCTCTCCCGAGAAGCTGGTCAACAGCGCCTTCGACTATGTTCGCCACGGGGGCGCTAACGAGTTCGCTTCCAACCTGAGCGGCACGATCAAGAACAACCCGACGCCGTTTCTCGTCGCGAGCATCGGGCTTGGCTGGCTATTCTGGTCCCAGCGCAACGGTGGCCAGCACGCCTCGTCATCGAACATGCCCAACCGCCGTTACGATCCCTACGCGACATCGACGGCCGGCGAAGCGATGGCGGCTGACGACCTGACATCCGGCATGCCGAACGGCAGCCAGGGCACCGATCAGTCTTACGCCCAGTCTCAAGCCTCGGGGCACAACGCTGGCGCCGGCGGCAAGGCGCGCCACATGTCGGATAGCATGAAGGATCGCACCCACTCCATGTCCCACGGGTTACACGACCGGGCCTCGCGCTTCAGTCACGGTTCCCGCGATACCATGCATGGCGCTTCCGACCGTGCGCACAACGCCAGCCACCAGACCGCGGAGTTCATCCGGGAGCATCCGGTAATGGCCGGTGCGATCGGCATCGCCATCGGCGCCGCGCTGGGCGGGATTCTGCCGTCGACCCGCACCGAGGATCAGCGCCTCGGCGGGCTGCGTGACAAGGCCATCGACCGCGCCTCCCAAGAAGGCGAGCGCTACGCCGACGAAGCGCGTGGCAAGGTCCATGAGAAGACCGAACAGCAGAACAGCGCCGGTCAGGATTCGCGCCAGGGTGGCACGGGCTCGCACGAGACGGATTCACACGAAACAGGTTCACGCGGAACGGGCCCGCACGGAGCGGGTTCGCCCGGATCGAACTCTCATGAAGCGGGTTCGCACGAGACGTCCGGCTCTCGCGGCACCTTGGGTTCGGCGGCGACGGGCATGCCCGGCGTCACCGCGGAGGAGATCGACAAGGGGCAGACTGCCGTGCCGCCCACGGCCACGACGCCCGGTTCCGCGAAAGAAGCCACCGATTCGAATCCTCGCCCCACTCCCCTCAAAGGCGGCGGAATGCACAGTGATGATCCGCGCTCGGACGGCAACGACCGTTGATGCGCGAGTTCGACACGTCTCGATAGGGTGCGCCTTCGTGCCTGAATCGAGGCGGTGAATCGCAAATTCGCCGGCAGAACCGGAACCGGGAGCTCATTGGCTCCCGGTTTTTTGCGATATCGAGGCCGGCAAATCCCGCCAGGCTCAGTCCGTTTTCGGCATCAATACCCACATCTCGCCGCGCTGCTTCATCCGGCTGGCGGCTTCCCCGGCGGCATCGCCGTGGCCCCAGTAGAAGTCCGCCCTGACCGCGCCCTTCACCGCGCTGCCGGTATCCTGCGCCACCATCAGCCGCTGCAGCGGCTGGTTGGAGAGCGGCTGGGTCGTGGAGAGGAACACCGGCGCGCCCAGCGGAATCTCATCGGGATCGACCGCGATGCTGCGCTCGGAGGTCAGCGGTACGCCCAGCGCCCCCACCGGGCCGCTGGTATCGGCCAGCGCCTCGTCACCCTTGAGCTCGTGGAAGAACACCATGCGCGGATTGACGTTGAGCATCGCCTCGACCTCGCCCGGATGCCGGCGCGCCCAGTCCCGCACACCGGGCAGCGTGGCCTGGGCCGGGGTAATCTCGCCTCGGTCGATCAGACGTCTGGCGAAAGACTTGAACGGCTGGTTGTTGGTGCCGGCATAGGCCACGCGCATGGTGGTGCCATCGGTCAGCTCCACGCGGCCGGAGCCCTGAATCTGCAGGTAGGCTGCTTCCACCGGATCGTCGACCCACACCAGCTCCGTGCCGTCGAGATCGCCGCTGCGCATCAGCTCGGCGCGAGTGGGGCCGACATGGGTGTGCTTCTTCCAGTACTTCGGATACTGATAGAGCGGCGTCTGGTACGGCCCGCCACGCACGCGGGAACCGCGCAGGATCGGCTCGTAGTAGCCGGTGATCAGCCCGGTGGCGCTGCCGTCGCTGTTGGTCACCCGGTAGGGCACGAAGCGGGATTCGAAGAAGTTCTGAATCGCCTGGGCGTTGAGCGGATCCACCGATTGCGAATCGCGGCATACGCCCGCCCACACCGGCTTGCGCTCGAGCCGCTTGCAGCTCTCCCGGAATGCGCTCCATGCCGCCATCGGCTGGTCACGGCTCCAGCCCGGCAGGTTGTGCCAGTTGGTCTTGCGCGCCGGCTGTTCCACTCGCGCCTCCGGGCTGCCGCTCGGGGCGGTGGTTACCACCGGGCCGCTGGAACAGCCGGCCACGAGCACGGCGAAAAAGAGACAGGCCAGCAGCGAAGGGAAGTGGCGTGATGACGCGAACGGGCGCGGAACGCTGGAGAGCATGCAGATTCGATCCTTGAACACGATGCAGTCGGAAAGAGTGACAAACCGTCGAGTGAAAACTGAAGCGAGCATATCGCCGCCGCTCGATGGCGTCGAGTCGGCGGTTCGATCCGCCAAATCCCTGCAAGTTCGCTCGCCGGCGCATTACACTGTGCCCTTTGCCTTCGCCGCAGGATCGTCCCATGACCCACGTCATCTCCATTCAGAGCCACGTCGCCTATGGCTACGTCGGCAATCGTGCCGCAGTGTTCCCGCTGCAGCGGCTGGGGCTGGAAGTCACCGCCATCAACACCGTCCAGTTCTCCAACCACACCGGCTACGGCGCCTTCACCGGCGATGTCTTCAGCCCCGATCACCTCAGGAACGTGCTGGACGGCGTCGCATCGCTGGTCGGGCTCGATGGCGTCGATGCCGTGCTTTCCGGCTACATGGGTGACGAAGGCATCGGCCGCGCCGTGCTGGATAGCGTCGACCGCGTCAAGCAGGCCAATCCGGACGCGCTCTACTGCTGCGACCCGGTGATGGGCGATATCGGTCGCGGCTTCTTCGTCCGCGAAGGCATTCCCGAATGGATGCGCGACCATGCCATCGCCCGTGCCGATATCGTCACCCCCAACCAGTTCGAGCTCGCCTTTCTCGCCGGGCGCCAGATCGACACGCTGGAAGACGCCCTAGACGCCGCCGCCGCGCTGCGTGCCAAGGGGCCGAAGGTCGTGTTGATTACCTCGCTGGAAGTCGCCGGGGACGACGAAGGCCATATCGGCATGCTGGTCGATGCCGAAAGCGGCAGCTGGCGGATCGCCACCCCCAAGGTGGATTTCGCGATTCCGCCCAACGGCGCCGGCGACTTCACTGCCGCCATGTTCCTCGCCCACAGCCTGCGCGCCGGCCTCGTCGAAGAAGGCCCCGCCCGCGCCCTGGAACAGACTGCCGCCGCCGTGCAGATGCTGTTCGAACACACCCGCCGCGCTGGCACCCGCGAACTGGCCGTGATCTCCGCGCAGCAGGATATTGTTTCGCCGACGGTGACCTTGCATGCCGAACGCCTCCGCTAAACCGAAAACTGGCTGTGCTCAGTCATACGGCGTTAAAAATCGGCTTAACATGCTCATTTACAAACTCGTAAACTCCGCTGTTGCGCCGATTTTTGCCTTGTCTGACCATCGCTCGCCGACTTTTCGGAGTCTATGACTGCATGGAAGCAAAACTATGTTGATTGATGAGTCTGCACCGTCGCTCTACCTGGGCATGGCAATGTGGGCCAACGCCGACTGGCAAGGCTCCCTGCTGCCCGCTCATGGCGATGTGGACCTGCGCGACTACGCCAGCGTGTTCAACGCCGTGGAAGGCAACACCACCTTCTACAGCGGCATTCCCAAGGCGGAAACCGTCGCCGCCTGGGCCGAACAGGCTCCCGAGACCTTCCGCTTCTGCTTCAAGCTGCCCAGCCAGCTGACCCATGCCAAACGCCTGCGCGATATCATTGAGGAGTTCGAACGCTTCATCGAGCGGCTCTCGCCACTGAAGGATCGGCTCGGTCCGATCATGGTTCAGCTACCACGGGATTTCGGCCAGGCAGAGCTGCCTGCGCTGGAGCGATTGCTCACTCACTGGCCACGGGAGATACCCCGTGCAGTCGAGGTCCGGCATAGTGATTTTTTCCACAAGGGGGTCGCGGAACAGGCATTCAACCGCTTGTTGATAAGTCAAGACGCCAATCGTGTAATGCTCGACGTGCGTGCGCTTTTTGCCACACCCCCAGGGCTTGACAACCGGCTCGCCAAGGCGCAGGGCGAAAAGCCCAAAGTCCCATTACACGTGCTCTGCACGGCGGTCAATCCCGTTATTCGCTTTATCGGACACTTCGACGAAGCCATTAATCACGCCCGTTTCGAACCGTGGATAGAACGCCTCATCCTGTGGATAAAACAGGGGAAAACCCCTTTTCTCTTTGTGCATACACCGGACAATCGCCAGGCGCCGGAACTGGCACGAAACTTCTACAACCGGCTCGCCGAGCGGCTCGAATTGCCTCCGTTGACGGAGTTTCCCGGTGAGCGACAGGAATCGCTGTTTTAGCCAAATCTGAAACAGACTGTTGATAACTCGAGCGCCATTCTTCGCCGCGATTTCACCCGTCCATTCATTGCCGAGCGCCTGCCCCGGGCGCCGATGTGTGTAGAAAACAACGTTTAAAGTTGATCTTCACGTAAAGGTCAAATAGCGCTAGGGTGGGGGCAAATCAGAAAAGAGAACAGCGCCGTGTCCGGCCAGACTTACGCCATTGGCGAACTCGCACAGCACTTCGACGTCACCACCCGCACCATCCGCTTCTATGAGCAGGAAGGCTTGCTCTCCCCCGAGCGGCGCGGCAAGACCCGCGTCTACCATGAGAAGGATCGTGTCCGCCTCAAGCTCGCCCTGCGCGGCAAGCGTCTCGGCTTCTCGCTGATCGAAATCCGTGAAGTGCTCGATCTCTATGACACCCGCCACGACGGCAGTGTTCGCCAACTTGAGCGCCTGCTCGAGATCCTCGCCGACAAACGCGCCAACCTCGAACGCCAGCTCGAAGACATCCGCATCATGCAGCGCGAACTCGACCAGGTCGAAGAGCGGTGCAAGGGTGCGCTGGGAGAGTTGAAGGCGGCTGAAAAGCGCTCTTGAGCACGGCTTACACCTGAAATCTCACCATCAAGACCGTCGATTTTCCTCGACATCGTCAGCCAACCAGGCCTTGATCAGCGACTGATACGGCATATCCCGCTTGTTGGCTTCGATCTTGATGCGATCCAGCAACGATTCCGGCAACCTCAGCGAGATCGTCTTGGTCGATGGCTTCAGATTGGGGAGCGCGGCACGCTTGGCCTGGTTCCAGTCCACATAGTCCGTGGAGTCATGGCTTTCCCAGAACGCGCGCTCTTCCGCTTCACTCTTGAATTCAGGCGTCGTCTTGGTTTTGCTCATAAATCCTCCGCTCCTTACGGTGCATGTCTCGGGCCGAGATAACTCGGATCAACGTACCGGCCGCGCGTAAGGTGAACGTGATGTGTAGCTGCCGATGATCGTCCGCGATGCCGAGGGCATGATATCGAGGTTCATCCTGGCTGTGCTTAATGTCTTCGATCAGCAGCAGTGGCTGATTAAAAAACACCTGTTCGGCCTCGGATTGGCGCACGCCGTGCTTATCCGCACTTTTGCGGGCATTGCCCTTGTCCCAGTCGAAACCGGTTATCTGCGCCAAATCGATCATATTTTGTATATTGCCATAATATACATCTCACGCAAGTGGCGTTCCCTTTAACGGAGCAGCAAAAAGACCCGCGTCTACCACGAGAAGGACCGCGTTCGCCTCAAGCTAGCCCTGCGCGGCAAACGGCTGGGTTTCTCGCTGATCGAGATCCGTGAAGTGCTCGGCCTCTACGCCACCCGCCATGACGGCAGCGTCCGCCAACTTGAGCGCCTGCTCGAGATCCTCGCCGACAAACGCGCCAACCTCGAACGCCAACTGGAAGACATCCGCATCATGCAGCGTGAACTCGACCAGGTCGAAGAGCGGTGCAAGGGCGCGTTGGGAGAGTTGAAGGCGGCGGAAAAGCGTTCCTAAGTATGGCGTGCCACGGCATGATGCTGGGCCTCCCCTATCGATTCCTCGACGAAACAGCGAATCTGCACCTGAAGCCATGGCAGCTTGGCTAATGCTTTCGTTGGCATTGCCTGCCATGTAACGCTTGGTTACTGTGAACGGAAATTCGCAAAAGATGGCTTACATAGTCAAAAAGGCTCAGAAACTGCCCGCGGAGATGATGCGAACCCGCATCATGCTGCATGGCGGGCGGTAGCGTGCCTGTTTTGCTAAATTGCAACCGACCTACTAAGCAGACGATCTTCATAGTTGAGGGCTTAATCGTTTCACTCTCATGATGGCTTTCACGCGATCGATTTGCTTTGGTGGGTGGCTATGTGTGTCCATGCGCTCATTTATGGGATTATGTATTTATATACAGTTTCATCAGACCCAGCAAATGCGCAGCATCCGATCCTGTGTGGTGCGCCGAATTATCCTGAATATGAATTAAAATCAATGGGTTAGATACTAAAAGGCGGACTACATAAGGTTGTTGAACGTGCGCGCTTTTTCAAGTGGCAAAACGAGCTCGCTATTTAATACCTGTTATAAGTCTGGGTTCATAATCAGCAGCACTATCGCTAAATCCAAAACCGGGTTTGGCTGGTTGTACGATCACATGACTAAGTTTAAAAGGTACTGGAATGGATAATTTAATAACAATTGGATTAATAGCTGTAGCTATTCTGGCTGTATTAGGGCTTGGAATAAAAGTTGTGATTAGTTTTAAATCTGGCAGTAAAAGCTACTTTAAAAATGTACAAGCTGGCGGCGACGTTGTGGGTCGAGATAAGGTTCAAAAGTAGATCCTGAATCCGTGAGACCGGCCCCCAGGAATGCTTCTAACCTACTGAACTGCATGGCAATATAGCGAATATCGCCATTCACCCAGACAGTGCCATGCCCAACGTCAAATTCCGCGCCAGTCGCCGCACCCTCACCAGCCACGCCGGGCTGTCCATCATCGGGCAATGCTTCGAGATCGCTGGCGTCGACAGCATCGACAGCCGCTTCCCCACCACGCTGGGCATGCGCACCAGTGACGTGATCAAGAGCTACCTGGGCCTGCTGTGTCTGGGCATGAGCGACTATGACGCTGTCGAGAACTTCCGCCGCGACAAGCCCTTCCAACAACTGCTGACCCTGCAGAAGGTGCCGAGCGCGGCGACGCTGCGACAGCGGCTGGAGAAACTTGCCGCCAACGACCTGCAGGCGCGCACCGCCACCTGGTCCACGACCCTGCTGTCACTGATCGAAGCACCGATCACCGCCGAGACGACGCACGTCTGCCTGGACATCGACACCTTCGTCATGGACAACAGCAACTCGAAGAAGGAAGGCGTCTCGCGGACCTACCAGAAGGTCGATGGCTACACCCCGATCGCCGCCTATCTGGGCAACGAAGGGTGGTGCCTGGGTCTGGAACTGCGGCCTGGCAAGCAGCACACCATGAAGGAGAGCAACGCCTTCCTGGAGCGGGTACTGCCTCGCGCCCAAGGCCTGACCAAGCAACCGATCCTGTTACGCGAGGACAGCGGCTTCGACAGCCAGGCGCACCTGGCGCTTCTCGAACAGCAGCGCCAGGTCTTTGCCGACGAGGGGCGCCGGCTCGACTATGTCGTCAAATGGAACCCGCGCGGCTCGGCCACGGCGGATCAGGATACCTGGTTGGCTGTGGCGGCGGACTACTGGGAAGAGCTGCGTCCTGGCAAGCGCCAGGCGCTGTGGACGCAGACCGTCTCGATCCACGACGACAACAAGACCGAATACGTCGTCCAACGCGTGATGCGCCTGGTAGAGCGCACCGCCGATCGCGATGGCCAGTTGCTGCTCGAACCGGACTATGAGTTGGAAGGCTGGTGGACCAGCCTGGACGAGGCGCCGGAGGCGGTGATCAAACGCTACCAGGCGCATGCCACCCACGAGCAATTCCACAGTGAGATCAAGACCGATCTCGACCTGGAGCGGCTGCCGTCGGGCAAGTTCGCCACCAACGATCTGATCCTGCACCTCGCCCAGCTGGCCTACAACATCCTGCGGCTGATGGGGCAGCTGGGCATGACCGGCGAGCTGAGCCCGGTGCGCCATCCCGCCAAGCGGCGCCGGATCCGCACCGTGCTACAAGAGCTGGTGCATCGTGCGGCGCTCGTGGTTCAAAAGGCGCGGCAGATCATCCTCGACTTCGGGCAGGACATCGGACGCATGACGGTGTTGAACACCCTGCGAAGCCGCCTGCGCTATCCCCGAGGCACGCCATGCTGATCGTCTGTCGGACAAAGGCACCACGCAGAGAGCTGACGGTCATCGGCAGCCAGTATCAGCGTGTCCAGCGGGTAGAAATGCCTGTCAAAATGGGCTGCTCTCGTCGGTCAGCGTCGCCATGGTTGGTCCTCCCCGGTATGCGTTCAGCGGTTGAGACGGAATCGGCGGTCAGAAAATGCTCGCTGGCGGTGATAGGGGAAGTGTCGGCGCTGGCTTCACGGAATCAGGATATCTTATGAGTTTCCCTGTTGGAAGGAAGGAGCGTGCTAACGTAGGACGACTTCCTCGTCTAAGTGACTTTGCACTGTCAAGTGTTGCATAGAGAGCCCTACTCGCTGGGGAAAGGTCTTGGTGGTTACGTCTTGCGTGTCAACTGACGAGGAAAATTTTTCATTTTGTTTAAGGATCACCTAAAAAAATAGTCTCTATAGACGAAGGAGCCCCGTGTACTAGCAGCTCAGATAGTTTCTCAACCAAAACAGGTGGGACTATGAATTCACTGCTGTTTTTTAGTTCTTGGAGTGACCACCACTTTAGTTCCTTCACGACCGATTTTTCTTCTTCAGTCATGTTGTTGGTTGTAATTTTTTGTTCCGAGGTTCTGAGTAAAAGAAAAGACTCTTGGTGAAGTTTAAGAGTACCCTCATGGCGGAGCATATGCTCACCTGACCAAATTAAGGGGCCAAAAAGAACACTTTCGTCGCGGAGACCCGTTTCTTCAAATAATTCACGTTTAGCAGCTTGCTCTATACTTTCATCCTCTTCAATCCCTCCCCCCAAGGTACACCAGATAGTTCTATCTGGTAGTACGACTTTCATAAGCAGTATCTCACTCTTATTGTTCAACAAAACGATGCGAACGGTCCGGCGGATCTTGGATGTGCTGCATTTTCTCATGACAAATCTCCTAGGCGATCCTCTAACATTTGGGGAAGCAGCATTAGTTCATTAATCTTATCCAATCCAAGTGAACCGGAAAGAATGCCAATGAATCCCATTTGAAGGCTGATGCATTTCAATGTTGGTATAAATGTGTTTAGCAGGTCTTTTTGTATTGGTCTGCCATGAAAATATAAACCCATGATATAGCGAAGCAGCGCCAAGTCAACATCTGTAGGTATGTTTCTTAAAGGATTATTAGGGGAGTTAAAAAAATCAAAAACAGCCAAGCTTGCAGCAATCCTGGCAATATCCTGAATCGGATTGTCGATTTTAGTATCATCAAAATCAAGTAAGGCAGTGACCTTGCCGGATGAAGAAAAAAGTAAATTATTAATATGGAAGTCGCCATGTACAGGCTGGGTATGAAGAAAGTATCCGCAATTTTTAGCAGTACGGAAATATTGAGTGACACACAAGCCATAATAATCAACTAAGCGACGTACTGCCAGTCGATTTGAGGGCCATTCTTTAGGGTGTTTTTGTTCAATTTCATTGTAGCCATATGTGAATAATTCAAGCACGCAAAAAAAGATGTTATTTTTAGGAAGAGCTAGGTAGTGTAACTCTTTACCGAGGTTGTGAAACCTGCGGAGTAAGGAGATGGCAGATGGAATTGCTTGGTCGAGAGAAACGCTGGCACAGCTCGCCATTTCTTGTAATGTAAATATCTTCTGATTTCCGTTATAATAGCAAACATGATGAAATTTTCTTGGGTTGACGCATAGTGGGACATGTGGAGGTAATGGCAATCCCTGTCTACGTAATTCACTTTGGAAAGCAATGGCTTTTATGCAAAACGATACGTTAGAAGCATATGGAGGGAACTCCTTCAAAACAAAACCTTCGCCATCTTCTGTTTGGAGAAAGAATTTTTTCGATATTCCAGAACCTTTGCTGTGATGGATAACTTTTTTCCCTTGCCTGACCAGTCTTAATACTTTTACAGGCTCCTTTAAAAATTGTCTTGCCACTTGAAGAGGGAAACCATAATCTTCACTCCATTGAGTATGCGGCATGTTAAACTCCTCCCTTTCATTCAATGCTTTCGCTTTGGGCATGCGTGGTCGTGGCGCGTATATGTGTAATATGAATCATAAGACGTCCCTTGATGATGGTGCGTGAGAGGAACCATTACTCTTCGGGATCGAACACGTAGACTGCGGCCCAGTAGACCCTCTCTATATGACACTGTATGGTTAATGCGTCTCTGGAAGACTGCACGCAGGCAACCAATTAAGCCAACGTCTTTATGTTGGAACTCGTCAGCCTGCCTAAGGGGCTGGCTGAAATATTCAGTGACGTCCAGTCCAGCCTCAAGGGTTAAAATCTCAAGCACACCCAAACCTTTCCCCATCTCTAAGCAAATAGCCGGTAAAGCCTTCTGAAGGCAAAGACGCAGCATGGACTACTCCTGCTGCCCCCTGAGTTGCGGAGCGGGTTGCATTCGGCCCTCCCATTTGCGTACGCACCCATCCAGGGCATACTGCATTTACCTTGATATCATAGTCAATTTCACGCTTTGCCAAAATAGCGGTCATAGTATTCAGTGCTGCTTTAGAGGTTCGATATGCTAACGCAGTACCGTCAAGCTCGACACAACGCCCCATGCCACTCGAGATATTGACTATCCGACCATAATTATTTTTTCTCATGTTCAAGATAAAAGCATCAATCAGAGCATAGGCGCCTACCAAATTTACTGCAAGAGTTTCAAAAAACTCATCAGGAGAGCAATTTATAACCCCCCCCTCCAGTGGTTTATCCAGAAAAACACCTGCATTGTTTATTAATATATCGAGACGACCATACTTTCCTAGTATAAAATCACAGCAGTTTGATATTGACTGTGAGGAAGTTACATCGAGATTGACGTAATCTGCTCCCTCTGGGAATGAAGAGATTTTTTCAGTAGATTCAGCTGTTCCAGGCTTTAGCCGCCCACCGATGACCACCAAAGCCCCAAGGCCCGCGAGTTGCCGGCTGATTTCCAAGCCAAGGCCACGAGTGCCGCCAGAAACCAACGCAATTCGGCCTGCTAACGAGGTAACAGAATTAATATCAGTTTGAAGGCCAGTCATAGTTATATCTCTATAAAGTTAGCGAAAAGGGGGCGCAGTAACTGAGGGTGTCTCTATAGACGGATAACTTATCTCAAATATAAGCACCTTTGATTTTTTTATTCGCCTAAATAGTAAATCTCATACCCTGCTTGCAGGATAGACTATATCCTCAAGGGGTGCTTTGGTAGATTGTGGAGATATTAAACAACTTAACCCGGCTTATTCATGAGGCCGGCCCGAAAACGAAGATAGCGGATGGTATTCTCTTGAAAATTCAGTGTGTTCCGCCAAGAATCTGAACCAAGAGAGCCATCCGCTATGGGTGAAAGCCTATCCACCTGGACGCCCTCATGCAACGGCGCTGTCCGTGTTGAGCTGAGCGGCCAGCGCACTACCAGCGACAGCGGCGCTCTGCTGTTGCGTGAGGCCCTCGACAACAGCGGCGTGATTGAGGCGCTGGAAGACAATCTGGTCGATCGACGCCACCCGCTGCGCATCCTTCATTCGCTGGCCAGCCAGTTGCGTACCCTGGTGCTGCAGCGTGCGATGGGCTGGATCGACCTCAGCGATACCGACACGCTGCGCCGTGATCCGCTCTGGCAGCTGGCCTGCAGCGATGCGCGCGGGACAACGCCCCTGGCCCAGGACCGGCCCTCTCAAGCCACGCTGTCGCGGCTGCTGACCTGCCTCGGGCGCTGCGACAATATCGATGCCGTGCACGAAGGCCTGCTGCGACTGGTGATCTGGCGCCTGACCGCGCTGAAGAACGGCGAGCGCCCCAAGCAGCTGACGCTGGACATCGACGGCCTGCCGATCGAGGTCCACGGCCACCAGGGCGGCTCGGCCTATCATGGCCTGTACGGCGCGCGGATCTATTCACCGCTGGTCGCCTCGCTGGCAGAAACCGGCGACATGGTGGGCGGCCTGCTGCGCGAGGGCAACGCCGGCCCGGCCGAGAACGCCGACACCTGGATCCCGCATCTGGTGCGGCGACTCAACGAGAGCACCGGCGCCCAGGTTCGGGTGCGCATCGACGCCGGTTTCACCGACAACGCGACGCTGGAGGCCCTGGAAGAGTGCGACATCGAGTACCTGGGCCGACTGCGCAGTCACTCCGGCCTGCAGAAACTGGCGGCACCGCACCTGAAGCGGCCACCCGGCCGGCCACCCGAGCAGCCTCGCGAGTGGTGCCACGATCTGGAGTATCAAGCGGGCTCTTGGTCGGCACCGCGTCGCGTGGTGCTGGTGGTGCAGGAACGCCCCGATGACCTGCTGCTGCATGCCTTCTTCCTGGTCACCAACCTCGGCAAGTTCGACTGGCCGCCGGAGAAGGTCCTGGCGCTCTACCGCAAGCGCGGCAGCGCCGAGGCGCACATGGGCGAGGTGAAGTCGGCGCTCGACGTGCACCTCTCGTCGACCGATCGCGGCGCCTCCACCGTTCAGGACGTGATGGCACGCAACGAGGTGAGCCTGCTGCTCAGCCTCTACGCCTACCAGGTCCTGCATGGCCTGCGCTGCCTGCTGGAGCGGCAGACCCGGCAAGGCTGGAGCCTCAGCCGGATGCGCGAGCAGGTGCTGAAGGTCGCCG
Source organism: Salinicola sp. NYA28a (assembly GCF_976982775.1). The sequence goes on along the minus strand of NZ_OZ334582.1, from coordinate 4,180,037 downwards.
CCACGCTGAGACTGCACGCTCGGCGAATCACCGTTCATCTGGGTGCCGCCGCCGACAAGTGGTGGCCGACGCTGCTGAAGGGGCTGCCGAAGCTGACCGCACTGAGCTGACGCTTCTGCGAGACCACCACAGCATCAGAAAGCGAGCGACCGGAGCGGCGGGCGGCGATCACGGCTGCTTGGACGGTCGCCATTGATTCCAAAGAGCTATAAGGAAGCGGGGAAATTTCAGCGTTTTGGCATTACTCAACAGCTATTCGCGCTGAAGAAGCCGATCCTGATAAGCGATGCCACCAGTCAGTACCTTCAGACCGCTCAATCAGCACCCTCGTGAATGAGGCGGGCTTAAGCCTTTGGCTACCTCCCTCTTAACTTTATTTAACTGTTTTTAACAAACTCTGATTTGATTACCGCTTATAAATCGGCGCGATATTTCTTTGATAGACAGCAGGCCCTCATGAACTAGGCTGTGGACTATTTTCTCAACTTCTTCATGGGTATGTATACTGTTAGAGACTGATACAGTTATCTCTATAGGGCAGTTAAGCCCGCCTCATTCACGAGGGTGCTGATTGAGCGGTCTGAAGGTACTGACTGGTGGCATCGCTTATCAGGATCGGCTTCTTCAGCGCGAATAGCTGTTGAGTAATGCCAAAACGCTGAAATTTCCCCGCTTCCTTATAGCTCTTTGGAATCAATTGCGACCGTCCAAGCAGCCGTGATCGCCGCCCGCCGCTCCGGTCGCTCGCTTTCTGATGCTGTGGTGGTCTCGCAGAAGCGTCAGCTCAGTGCGGTCAGCTTCGGCAGCCCCTTCAGCAGCGTCGGCCACCACTTGTCGGCGGCGGCACCCAGATGAACGGTGATTCGCCGAGCGTGCAGTCTCAGCGTGGCGGCGACCTTCAGCACCTGCTCGCGCATCCGGCTGAGGCTCCAGCCTTGCCGGGTCTGCCGCTCCAGCAGGCAGCGCAGCCCATGCAGCACCTGGTAGGCGTAGAGGTTCAGCAGCAGGCTCATCTCGTTGCGGGCCATCACGTCCTGGACGGTAGAGGCGCCGCGATCGGTCGACGAGAGGTGCAAGTCGAGCGCCGACTTCACCTCGCCCATGTGCGCCTCGGCGCTGCCGCGCTTGCGGTAGAGCGCCAGGACCTTCTCCGGCGGCCAGTCGAACTTGCCGAGGTTGGTGACCAGGAAGAAGGCATGCAGCAGCAGGTCATCGGGGCGTTCCTGCACCACCAGCACGACGCGACGCGGTGCCGACCAAGAGCCCGCTTGATACTCCAGATCGTGGCTCCACTCGCGAGGCTGCTCGGGTGGCCGGCCTGGTGGCCGCTTCAGGTGCGGTGCCGCCAGCTTCTGCAGGCCCGTGTGGCTGCGCAGCCTGCCCAGGTACTCGATGCCGCGATCTTCCAAGGCCTCCAGCGTCGCGTTGTCAGTGAAACCGGCGTCGATGCGCACCCGTACCTGAGCGCCGGTACTCTCGTTGAGTCGCCGCACCAGATGCGGGATCCAAGTATCGGCGTTCTCAGCCGGGCCAGCGTTGCCCTCGCGCAGGAGCCCACCCACCATGTCGCCGGTCTCGGCCAGCGAGGCGACCAGCGGCGAGTAGATGCGGGCACCGTAAAGTCCGTGAAATGCGGACCCTCCTTGGTGGCCGTGGACTTCGATCGGCAGGCCGTCGATGTCCAGCGTCAGCTGCTTGGGACGCTCGCCGTTCTGCAGCGAGCTCAGGCGCCAGACCACCAGCCGCAGCAGGCCTTCGTGCACGGCATCGATATTGTCGTTGCGCCCGAGGCAGCTCAGCAGCCGCGACAACGTGGCTTGAGACGGCCTGTCTTGGGCCAGGGGCGTCATCCCGCGCGCGTCGCTGCAGGCCAACTGCCAGAGCGGGTCACGGCGCAGCGTGTCGGTATCGCTGAGATCGATCCAGCCCATCGCACGCTGCAGCACCAGGGTACGCAACTGGCTGGCCAGCGAATGACGGATGCGCAGCGGGTGGCGTCGATCGACCAGATTGTCTTCCAGCGCCTCGATCACGCCGCTGTTGTCGAGGGCCTCACGCAACAGCAGAGCGCCGCTGTCGCTGGTGGTGCGCTGGCCGCTCAGCTCAACACGGACAGCGCCGTTGCATGAGGGCGTCCAGGTGGATAGGCTTTCACCCATAGCGGATGGCTCTCTTGGTTCAGGTTCTTGGCGGAACACACTGAATTTTCAAGAGAATACCATCCGCTATCTTCGTTTTCAGGCCGGCCTCATGAATAAGCCGGGTTAAGGGGAACTCCTTTTAGGGTAGAGATCGAAACTTTACATGGTGAGCTGATTTTATAATATATGGCTTTAGCAAGATCGTAAGCGAGGGCGTTATATAATTTACCTGTGTGGTCTAAAGGGTTTTTACCAGCCACAGCCTCAATGCTCATATTCCTGCCCGGAGTGATAAGGCCGTTCATTCGGTTACCACGTCCAGTCACACCTACATCTCCGGTGTCTGCGACAGTTCCGGTTAATGTTAGATATGATCTTTTCCATTTTCGTTCGGGGTTAACTGTTACTGTTATATCGATTTCCCACCGTGACGACACCCAATCATGAATATTTTTTTCAAGGTCTTCGCAGTGTTTAATGTAGTCAGTACGGGAGTATACCTTCTTTGCAAGGAAGGGTGCATTGACAGCTAAGGTGTAGTTGCTATATCTTCTCCAACCAACTGTTTTTATATCTGAACCTATTAAGCCAAACCAGCGAGCTTCGTTCTCTTTAAGAAACTCATGGTCAATAGATAAAACTACTTCTTCTAAAGTAGATAAAGGATAGTAAGCTGTACAAAGATTGCAATCATTAGATACCAATTCAGGTTCATCTATTGCTGCCATTTCATTCGCACTAATTGGCCTGTATCGAGACACAGGCTGACCAGGACCTCGCCCAGACTTTATCCGGTTGGTTATCAACAGGTCTGTTGATGGGTTGAAATAATGCAACGTATCCAGAAGAACTTTACGTGCTGCATTTTCAAATATCCTTGTTAAAGGAATTTCTACCTCTCCAATACTAGTCGCAGCTTTTCCAGCTAGGATGACCTCATAAGGAGAGGTGAGCTCTCCGACCCCAAAACCTAAATTCGCTTCGCCGCCAATAAGCATTACCTTATCAAACCAATGGTGACCGATTTTTCCAAAATTCTCTATGCAATATTGTGAATATAAAACTGATGTTAACTCAGAGATTCGATCACATAGTGTGTCAGGATGCCCGTAACCTTTTCTCTCTACCACTTCAACAGCATCCTGACGAGCATATTCGGCAGAGTCCATTTGTATTGATATTTTAGTCATTACAATCTCCAGTGCTATTGTAAGATTAATGTTTCCGGGAGGGGGTGAGTAACCATGCGGTAATTAGCCCTCTGCCATATTAAAAGAGATCTGTCGTTTTATACAATCCCATCTTCTAACATCTTTGTGATAACTGAATTAATCGTCGACAATTGCTGGTCAAGGGGTAATTCACCCTCTAGTCTTAAGACTTGACAACAACATTCTCTCAACCAAGCTTCGTGAGTATACCGAGATCGGCCAGGCCTATGGCCAGTTTCATAAGAAGCTGCCCACTCTAAAAAATGGGGGTCAGTTCCTCCATAAAGGCTATCGTCTCGAGATTTTATGCGCTTTATACGCAGATTTGTTTCGAGATTTAGGAATACAATTAGACTGAAGGCATTCTCAACCTCCTTCCCCCACTCCATGACAGAGCCGGAAACAACAACATTTGCCTGGTCCATATCTACCAGAAGTTTTTTCCTACGCTCTTCAGGGTTTGTTTTATGCACGAACGGTGGCGCTGAACTAACCCATTCATAGTCATCAGTGTCCAAATGAGGCCATGCCCAAGCTTTTGACAAAGCAGCACCTAATGTTGTTACTCCAGAGCCAGGAGCACCCATAATAAGTATTTTCATGTTATACGCTCTTAGCATTAGTGGGATCTTTTGCTCGTGGTGTAAAGTATGGTGGTAGGGTGTGGTAGAAGGCCGTTCATGAATATTATCCTAATTTCTCGTTGCTAAAAATATAAAAGGGAATGGTGTCTATGATTTAACGAAAACGCATTTTGTAAATTCGGCAGTCTGCGGGCCGATAAAATATAAGCGATTGTTGTCTCTCGGTCATAGGGTGACGTATAACGCATAAATATTATTCCGGTTCTGAGTATAATGTCTCATTGTTAATTGTTAAGGAGTTTTGCTTCCAATATTGCTGCAGATTTATTAATAAAATTTAAGCAATTATTTAGGGTGTAGCATGGCACCTCCTCAATTAATCTTTCTGCTAGATGGAATTTATGGTTTCTTGTGACAAGTTTATAAAGATAGGGCGCATGCTCCAGACCCGGCAATTGTATATGTGGAAAAGTGTTTTCCTCAAAGAAGCTTGATGCTGCTGACTTTGATAAACGCTCCAGCTTTGGCTCACCTATTTTATTATCGCTCTGCAGGAATACGACAGCTTTTAGCCGGGCTTTGGCACGCAGGTTTGTTTGTAACAATGCTTTTAGCTCGAAAGGGAAAATATGCGTAACGTCGAGCATAGTTTCGTTAGGGGCTCTTGGTAGGGTCAAGCCTAAGCTGAGCGGGTGAGAAAGGGTAACTCTTCTAGGTCCGCCGATTACTTCGTCGCTCAGCAACCCGGATGCGTACATCATATTCTGTCGAATCCGAATCGAGCGAGGCCACCCAATACAATGCCAGGTGTCATTAATATATTTTACTGAAGGGTTATCGTTACTGATAAAATCAGCGTTGTGATTCCGCATCATCTCTATTGCCAGTGTCGTCTTACCACTTTTCTTCCTTCCCGCCAAAATAATACTACGCTCATGTTTTGAAACTGCACTTCCATGGAAAAAGCAATGTCCTTTATTTAAGCTTTCTATTCTTAGTAAGTGCGTTGCCAAGCGCGTAATGGCCAAGGGTAAAAATGCAGGCTCCTCACATGAAAGAGTTACTTTGTGCGTCTTTTCAAACAGAGCTACCTCGTGCTTAGGCTCACATAGTGCTCCTGTTAAGTTAAGGCTACTACCGCTATGGGCTGCATGGCTTACACATTGTATTTCCCACATGCCCTCTGGCCTCTTTGAATCGCAGTTGCGCAGCGAAACAAAAGGGGAAAGTAACTGTTTAACCTGTTCGGCTGCATTCAAAGGAATATGTAGCATAACAGTTACATCTTCTGTAGTAGCTAAATATGTACCTAGGCCGTTATCAGCCATTTTGTATTCCCTTGCTCTGTGTTGATGCTCGCAATAAATATAAGTATTAATTTGGGAAGTTACCTAAATTATCTTTGCTTCCCCCCTCTTTGCAATGGATGTTTAATAATGCCATAATATAAAATTAGCATGGGTAAGCGAGCTATAATCAATAATTAAGCGCAGATTTTTCATTATGCCAGTCCTTTAGCATGTCAATACAGTCCTTATAAGAGAGATCTTCACACTGGCTATGTATGTCGTACTGTAATTCTGTTAGCTGTTCTCTGTATACATAGTCTTCCAAATAATGAGCTAGGTCTGGTGACTCCCTCAGCGCATGCTGATAAAATGAGCATTTAGTAATGTCGGCACCATGTAAAGAATGCAGGTGAGTGATCCCTAGCATAGCATCAAATGGGTTAGGCGATATATGAACCCCATTTTTAGATAATGAAACTTCAGATAAGCCAAGAGACTCCTTACGTTCAAATATAGCTTGCCTAATTGAACCGCGCTTTGCTTCCTCTGGACGCACTGCCCCTATGACCTGCTCCCTTAGATGGTGCATAGGTAAAGATGTATTCAAGCGAAGACACAATAAATGTCCCCCTGTACGCGTAAGCCAAGCATGTTGCGAAGGATAAAAACCATTTACTACTGCGAAAGTTTCACTGCTGTGTTGGAATTGGCTTACATAAAATCCCGGGCCAACTTTGACACTAGCCTGACTATCCCATTCTTTACGGAGTGCTTCGATATCTCCATGCCAAAATCTTTCAACTGCCTCTGATGCAGTTAATATTTCTTGTGCAGCACACTTCAAGCTAAGCTGGTTTCTTATCGCGTCCCTTGTTTTTTTTCTTAGCCAATCTGGAGGTTCACTAGAGAGAGCATGTAGCACTTTATACTGCGCATGGAGTATTCTCTCTGCCTGCACGGATGGACTACTTATCAACACCATTAGGTCCACGATTCCAACTTCAGACAGCTTGCTTAAGACTATTTCTAGAGTATCCTTTACTATTGCTCCATGTTGATAATCAAGCAGCTCTGGCTTTACGAAGACGAAATGTTCTTCGCCTAGAAGAAGCTCTTTAGTCCTAATTTCATCAGAATAGGTTAATGACGTATTAAACACTTTTGGAGGTTCATGGATAAAGCCTTGATTGTGTAGAAATGACGAGACAGAGTCACATATACTACTAACACTAAGCGTATCCATACCTCTATCCTTGAGCTTAAAGTTGTATGTTTATTTGACATATTAGAATTTTTATAGTTATGTTAGCCAAGTACAGGCGATAAATTATATTTTGTCAACCCGATATTCAGGTTTTTTTTCATGTAGCCTCCTGCTGTCCATTGCCTTGCTACGCCTTGCTCAATATCTGTTTAGGCTAATCAGCGAGCAGAGGATTGCGTAGCTCCATTCTTAGCGCATCCCCTCTCGGCTTAGCTACTCTTCTTACGAAATGGTTTGTTCGTTTACCACCGACTGGGTCCGCGCCTCTTACTTTCTTCCAGCTCGGCCCGCAGAGAGGCTAGAAGCTGCTCAGATGCTTGCCGCATTGAGCTTTTAACGGTATTGGCGGAAATTGCCCTCGAAATCCGAGGATAGGCGGCGGTACACAGATCTTAGGACTCCGCAAAGCGTTCCTGTTTTTATCATCAGTTACGCTGATGGCCTACCATGCAGTAATACTCCCGCCTCATTCACGAGGGTGCTGATTGAGCGGTCTGAAGGTACTGACTGGTGGCATCGCTTATCAGGATCGGCTTCTTCAGCGCGAATAGCTGTTGAGTAATGCCAAAACGCTGAAATTTCCCCGCTTCCTTATAGCTCTTTGGAATCAATGGCGACCGTCCAAGCAGCCGTGATCGCCGCCCGCCGCTCCGGTCGCTCGCTTTCTGATGCTGTGGTGGTCTCGCAGAAGCGTCAGCTCAGTGCGGTCAGCTTCGGCAGCCCCTTCAGCAGCGTCGGCCACCACTTGTCGGCGGCGGCACCCAGATGAACGGTGATTCGCCGAGCGTGCAGTCTCAGCGTGGCGGCGACCTTCAGCACCTGCTCGCGCATCCGGCTGAGGCTCCAGCCTTGCCGGGTCTGCCGCTCCAGCAGGCAGCGCAGGCCATGCAGGACCTGGTAGGCGTAGAGGCTGAGCAGCAGGCTCACCTCGTTGCGTGCCATCACGTCCTGAACGGTGGAGGCGCCGCGATCGGTCGACGAGAGGTGCACGTCGAGCGCCGACTTCACCTCGCCCATGTGCGCCTCGGCGCTGCCGCGCTTGCGGTAGAGCGCCAGGACCTTCTCCGGCGGCCAGTCGAACTTGCCGAGGTTGGTGACCAGGAAGAAGGCATGCAGCAGCAGGTCATCGGGGCGTTCCTGCACCACCAGCACCACGCGACGCGGTGCCGACCAAGAGCCCGCTTGATACTCCAGATCGTGGCACCACTCGCGAGGCTGCTCGGGTGGCCGGCCAGGTGGCCGCTTCAGAAGTGGCGCTGCCAACTTCTGCAGGCCAGTGTGACTGCGCAGCCGGCCCAGGTACTCGATGCCGCGATCTTCCAGCGCCTCCAGCGTATCGTTGTCGGTGAAACCGGCGTCGATGCGCACCCGTACCTGAGCGCCGGTGCTCTCGTTGAGTCGCCGCACCAGATGCGGGATCCAGGTATCAGCGTTCTCGGCCGGGCCGGCGTTGCCCTCGCGCAGCAGGCCGCCCACCATGTCGCCGGTTTCTGCCAGCGAGGCGACCAGCGGTGAATAGATCCGCGCGCCGTACAGGCCATGATAGGCCGAGCCGCCCTGGTGGCCGTGGACCTCGATCGGCAGGCCGTCGATGTCCAGCGTCAGCTGCTTGGGGCGCTCGCCGTTCTTCAGCGCGGTCAGGCGCCAGATCACCAGTCGCAGCAGGCCTTCGTGCACGGCATCGATATTGTCGCAGCGCCCGAGGCAGGTCAGCAGCCGCGACAGCGTGGCTTGAGAGGGCCGGTCCTGGGCCAGGGGCGTTGTCCCGCGCGCATCGCTGCAGGCCAGCTGCCAGAGCGGATCACGGCGCAGCGTGTCGGTATCGCTGAGGTCGATCCAGCCCATCGCACGCTGCAGCACCAGGGTACGCAACTGGCTGGCCAGCGAATGAAGGATGCGCAGCGGGTGGCGTCGATCGACCAGATTGTCTTCCAGCGCCTCAATCACGCCGCTGTTGTCGAGGGCCTCACGCAACAGCAGAGCGCCGCTGTCGCTGGTAGTGCGCTGGCCGCTCAGCTCAACACGGACAGCGCCGTTGCATGAGGGCGTCCAGGTGGATAGGCTTTCACCCATAGCGGATGGCTCTCTTGGTTCAGATTCTTGGCGGAACACACTGAATTTTCAAGAGAATACCATCCGCTATCTTCGTTTTCGGGCCGGCCTCATGAATAAGCCGGGATCAGGCGAAAGCACATCTCTGAAGACTGATTTTTCAGCCTACGTATTTTAGTAAAGCCGGCACGTCGAAGCTTCAGTGAAGCGAAGCCAGACGCTGAACTCATCCACGGTTGACCACCGCCATGGTCAACCGCGACATGCACACCAGCCGGCCGCGTTCGTCTTCGATGCGGATTTCCCATAGCTGAGTGGTGGCGCCGAGATGCAGCGGTCGGGCGCAGCCTTCGACCCAGCCCTCGCGCATCGCGCGAACGTGGTTGGCGTTGATCTCGAGCCCCACCGCCATCTTGTTCGGGTCCGCCAGGCAAAGATTGGCGGCGATGCTGCCCAGCGTTTCCGCCAGCACCACCGAACCGCCGCCGTGGAGCAGCCCGTAGGGTTGGCGGGTTCGATCATCCACCGGCATTCGCCCGCGCAGGCAGTCTTCGCCCAGCTCGGTGAATTCGATGCCGACATGGCTGACCAACGTGTTCCGGCACTCGGCGGTGAGCGCGTTCAAGGATGACTCGCGTTTCCAGATCGACATAGGGGCCCCGGTTTTCCCAAGTAGAAGTGAACGTTTCCAGACGCCTGTCTTACCACATTGACGCTAACGTCAGTCCACTCGAATTGTTGGCCTCCAGAACGAGCGAATTCGGTTCGCCATTCCACCCTAGACCATGGTCGAGGGGCTCTAGCCGCCCCCGTAAATTGACGTTAACGTCAACGTACTAAGACGTAGAAGCTGTACCCGACAGCGAGGATTCCACCATGTACGCCCCCTATACCGAGCTCGATTTCGGCCTCGACGACACGCTCAACATGCTGCGCGAACAGGTCAACGCCTTTGCCCGGGACGAGATCGCCCCGCGCGCGGCCCAGATCGACCATGGCAACGCCTTCCCAGCGGATCTGTGGCAAAAGTTCGGCGACATGGGCCTGCTCGGCATCACCGTCGGCGAGGAAGACGGCGGCAGCGGCATGGGTTATCTGGCGCACTGCATCGCCATGGAAGAGATCTCGCGAGCCAGCGCCTCGGTGGGGCTTTCCTATGGCGCTCACGCCAATCTCTGCGTCAATCAGATCAAGCTCAACGGCAGCGCGGAGCAGAAATCCAAATACCTGCCCAAGCTGATCAGCGGCGAGCATGTCGGCGCCTTGGCGATGTCCGAGCCCGGCGCGGGGTCGGACGTGGTCTCGATGAGCCTGCGCGCCGAGAAGCGCGGCGACAGCTACGTGCTCAACGGCAACAAGATGTGGATCACCAACGGCCCGGATGCCGACGTACTGGTGGTCTATGCCAAGACCGACCCGGACGCCGGCGCCAAGGGCATCACCGCGTTTCTGATCGAGAAGGATTTTGCCGGCTTTTCCACCGCGCAGAAGCTCGACAAGCTGGGCATGCGCGGCTCCAACACCTGCGAGCTGGTGTTCCGGGATTGTGAAGTGCCGGCGGAAAACGTGCTGGGCGAGGAGAACCGCGGCGTTCGCGTGCTGATGAGCGGGCTCGATTACGAGCGCACCGTGCTCGCCGCCGGCCCGGTGGGCATCATGCAGGCGTGCCTGGACGTGGTGGTGCCCTACGTTCACGAGCGCAAGCAGTTCGGCCAGTCGATCGGCGAGTTCCAGCTGGTGCAGGGCAAGCTCGCCGACATGTACACCACCCTCAACGCCTGTCGCGCCTATCTGTATGCCGTCGCTGGTGCCTGCGACCGGGGTCGGGTCAGCCGCAAGGACGCCGCTGGCGTGATTCTCTACTGCGCCGAAAAAGCCACCCAGATGGCGCTCGACGCGATCCAACTGCTCGGCGGCAACGGCTATATCAACGAGTACCCCACCGGGCGGCTGCTGCGCGACGCCAAGCTCTACGAGATCGGCGCCGGGACCAGCGAGATTCGGCGGATGTTGATTGGGCGTGAGCTCTTCAATGAATCGGCATAAATCAGCATCGGGCTTCGGGCTTCGGGCCTCGAACTGCTCGTAGCTCGTAGCTCGTAGCTCGTAGCTCGAAGCTCGAAGCTCGAAGCTCGAAGCTCGAAGCTCGAAGCTCGAAGCTCGAAGCTCGAAGCTCGAAGCTCGAAGCTCGAAGCTCGAAGCTCGAAGCTCGAAGCTCGTCAGAGGATATTCCATGGCAGTGCTAACCACCCAGATCAACCCCCGCACGGACACCTTCCAGGCCAACGAGGCGGCGCTGCGGGGCGAAGTCGACAAGCTGCGCGAACTGACCGCCGCCATCGCCCAGGGCGGTGGCGACAAGGCCCGTGCGCGGCATGAATCTCGCGGCAAGCTGTTCGTGCGCGACCGGATCGACCATCTGCTCGACGAGGGCTCGCCATTTCTGGAGATCGGCGCGCTGGCGGCGCACGAGGTCTACGACTCCCCCGTGCCCGCCGCTGGCGTGGTGGCGGGGATCGGGCGCATCAGCGGCGTGGAGTGCGTGATCGTCGCCAACGATGCCACGGTCAAGGGCGGCACCTATTTTCCGCTGACGGTGAAGAAACACCTCCGCGCCCAGGAGATCGCGCGCAAGCACCGGCTGCCTTGCGTCTACCTGGTCGACTCCGGCGGCGCCTACCTGCCCGAGCAGGACGAGGTCTTTCCCGATCACGACGACTTCGGCCGCATCTTCTACAACCAGGCCACGCTCTCCGCCGCCGGCATTCCGCAGATCGCGGTGGTGATGGGCTCCTGCACCGCCGGCGGCGCCTACGTACCGGCGATGGCCGACGAATCGATCATCGTGCGCGGCCAGGGGACGATCTTTCTCGGCGGCCCGCCGCTGGTGAAGGCCGCCACCGGCGAGACCATCAGCGCCGAGGAGCTGGGCGGCGCCGACGTGCACGCCAAGATCAGCGGTGTGGTCGACCATTACGCCGAGAATGATGCCCATGCGCTGCAGCTCGCCCGCCGCGCGGTCTCCCGGCTCAACTGGCGCAAGCGCGGCCGGTTGGCGATGCGCGAATCCCGCCCGCCGCGGCTCGACCCAACGGAGCTCTACGGCATCGTCGGCACCGACCTGCGCAAGCCGTATGACGTCCGCGAGGTGATCGCACGGCTGGTGGACGACTCCGACTTCGACGAGTTCAAGCGCTACTACGGCGACACCCTGGTCACCGGCTTCGCCCACTGGTGCGGCCATCCGGTGGGGATCGTCGCCAACAACGGGGTGCTGTTCTCGGAATCCGCCCAGAAAGGCGCGCACTTCATCGAACTCTGTGCCCAGAGAAAGATCCCGCTGATCTTTCTGCAGAACATCACCGGCTTCATGGTCGGCTCCAAGTACGAGCAGGAGGGCATCGCCAAGCACGGCGCCAAGCTGGTCACCGCCGTGGCCTGTGCCAAGGTGCCCAAGTTCACCGTGCTGATCGGCGGCAGCTTCGGCGCCGGCAACTACGGCATGTGCGGCCGCGCCTATGATCCGAACCTGTTGTTCATGTGGCCCAACGCGCGCATCTCGGTGATGGGCGGCGAGCAGGCCGCCAACGTGCTGGCCCAGGTGAAGCGCGAGCAGCTCGAACGCGACGGCAGCGACTGGCCGGCAGCCGAGGAAGCCGCGTTCAAGGCGCCGATTCGCGAACAGTACGAACGCCAGGGCCACCCCTACTACGCCAGCGCCCGGCTATGGGACGACGGCGTGATCGACCCGCTGCAGACCCGCGACGTGATCGGATTGGCGCTGTCAGCCGCGATGAATGCGGAGATCGAAGAGACGCGCTTCGGCGTGTTCAGGATGTAGGGCGCTGCGCGCCAGCCACGAGCGACGGGCAGCGAGCCACGAGCAGCTCGAAGCTCGAAGCTCGAAGCTCGAAGCTCGAAGCTCGAAGCCAACATGATTAAAGAGGCCGCCATGGCAGCCATACCTGATAGTTTCACTCGACTTGCCGTCGACTCCCGCGGCGTCGCGCGGCTGACGCTGGACCGCCCCGCGGTGCACAACGCTTTCGACGATGCGTTGATCAAAGAGCTCAACGCCCATCTCGACCACTTGCACGAATTGGCCGAACGCGGCGAGGTGCGGGTGGTGGTGCTGGGCTCCGAAGGCAAGCACTTCTCCGCCGGGGCGGATCTGCACTGGATGAAGCGCATGGTCGACTACAGCGTCGAGGACAATCTCGCTGATTCCCGCGAGCTGTCGCGGCTGATGCAGCGTCTCGACAGCCTGCCCTGCCCGACGCTGTGCCGCGTGCAGGGCGCGGCCTACGGCGGCGCGGTGGGGCTTGCGGCCTGCTGCGACATCGTCGTCGCCTCCGAAGCCGCGCGCTTTTGCCTCTCCGAGGTCAAGATCGGCCTCTCGCCGGCGGTGATCAGCCCCTACGTGCAACGCGCCATCGGCCCCCGCCAGATGCGCCGCTACGCGCTGACCGCCGAGGTGATCGACGCCGCCACCGCGCAGGCGTTGGGGCTCGTACATGAGGTGGCCGATGGGGAAGCACTGGACGTCCACATCGACCAGATGATCGACCAACTGCTTGCCGCCTCGCCCCAGGCCCAGCGCGCCACCAAGGCCCTGCTCGCCGAAGTGGCCCGCGAGCCCGACAGCGACGCCACCCGCGAGAGCACCTGCCGCACCATCAGCGAGCTGCGGGTCAGCCGCGAAGGGCAGGAAGGTCTGGCCGCCTTCTTCGACAAGCGCCCGCCCGCGTGGCAAAGCGCAGGTGGCACCAACGGGAATAACGACGGCGATAGGAATAACAAGGAACCGCGCTCATGAGCCTGACCAATGCTCCCCGTCCGCTACGCTCGGTGCTGATCGCCAATCGCGGCGAGATCGCTTGCCGCGTGATGCGCACCGCCCGCCGCCTGGGGCTTCGCACCATCGCCGTCTATTCCGATGCCGACACCAATGCGCTCCACGTGCGCGAGGCCGACGAGGCCGTGCGTCTGGGCCCCGCCCCTGCGCGGGAGAGCTATCTCGATATCGACAAGGTCATCCAGGCCGCCCGGCTTAGCGGCGCCGACGCCATTCATCCGGGCTACGGGTTTCTCTCCGAGAACGCCGAGTTCGTCGCCGCCTGCGAGGCCGCCGGCATCGTCTTCGTCGGGCCGCCGGCCAGCGCCATCGCTGCCATGGGCGACAAGGCCTCGGCCAAGGCGCGCATGGCCAACGCCGGCGTACCGCTGGTGCCCGGCTATCACGGCGAGGCGCAGGAGGACGAACTGCTCCGGGAGGAAGCCGGCAAGATCGGTTACCCGGTGCTGCTGAAAGCCAGCGCCGGCGGCGGTGGCAAGGGCATGCGAGTGGTGGAGTCCGACAGCGAGTTCCAGGCCGCTCTCGACGGCTGCCGCCGCGAGTCTCGCGCCGCGTTCGGTGACGAGCGCATGCTGATCGAGAAGTACCTGACCCAGCCGCGCCATGTCGAGGTGCAGGTGTTCTGCGATAGCTTTGGGGCTGGCGTCTACCTGTTCGAGCGCGACTGCTCCGTGCAGCGCCGCCACCAGAAGGTGCTGGAAGAAGCTCCTGCGCCCAACCTGTCCCCCGCGCTGCGCCAGGCAATGGGCGAGGCCGCCGTGCGCGCCGCCCAGGAGATCGGCTACGTCGGCGCCGGGACGGTGGAGTTCCTGCTGGATGCCGCCTCTGAAGCTGTCTCAAACACCGAGACGAGCGAAGCGGCGCATTTCTACTTCATGGAGATGAACACTCGGCTGCAGGTCGAGCATCCGGTGACCGAGATGATCACCGGCGAGGATCTGGTCGAGTGGCAGCTGCGCGTAGCCGCTGGGCTGCCGCTGCCCAAAAACCAGAGCGAGCTGACGCTGACCGGCCACGCCATCGAAGCGCGGCTCTACGCCGAAGACCCGGACAACGACTTTTTGCCCGCCACCGGCACGCTCGAACGCTTCCGACTCGACCTGAACGCCGGCGGTCTGGCGCCGGATTGCGTGCGTCTGGATAGCGGCGTCGAAGCCGGCGACGAAGTCTCGATGCACTATGACCCGATGCTGGCCAAGCTGATCGTCCACGGCGAGGATCGCGGCCAGGCCCTGGCGGAGATGGATCGCGCGCTGGCAGCGCTGGATATCTCCGGCGTGACCACCAATCGCCGTTTTCTACAGCGCCTGGTGACGCATCCGGATTTCATCGCCGCCCGACTCGATACCCGCTTTATCGAACACCACCACGACTCGCTGTTCGCGAGTGAACCGGTCTCCGACGCGGAGTTCGCCTGCGCCGCGCTGGTGGCGCTCGATCAGTTGGATCGAGCCAGCGATGAACGTTCACCGTGGGAGCGCGGTGACGGCTGGCGGCTCAATGCCCCGCAGCACGTTCGACTGGCGTTTGCCGAAGCCGAAGGCGTGCCACCGATCCCCGTGATCGCCACGCGATCCACACCGCACGACTCCTGGCATCTGGCCGTGAATCGGGATGGAGAAGAGCCGGATCACTACGAGGGGAAGTTGCAGCAGCTCGACGGCGACGCCGTGGCGATCACGCTGGATGGCCATCGCCGTCGCCTGCTGGCGCGCACCGATCCCGCTCTGGATGGCGAAACGATCATCCTCACTACCGCCGGCTTCGAATCCCGCCTGATCTGGCGGCGCTCGGACCGGGTCGATCACCTATCGCATGAGGTCGAGGCCAAACTGAGCGCGCCCATGCACGGCACCGTGGTCGCGCTGCTGGTCGAACCCGGCCAACCGGTCGAGAAAGGCACGCCGCTGGTGGTGGTGGAAGCGATGAAGATGGAGCACACCCTGAGCGCCCCCGCCGCCGGCGCGGTGGAAGCGTTTCACTTCAAGGTCGGCGATGCGGTAGCGCAGGGGGATGAGTTGTTACGCTTCCAGGATGCTTCCCTCAAGGAGAGCGCATAAATGGGCATACCGAAACGGGTGAGTATCGTCGAGGTCGGCCCGCGGGACGGGCTACAGAACGAAGCCGAACCCATCGCCACAGCCACCAAGCTGGAACTGATAGACCGGCTCGGCGCAGCGGGGCTCAAGCGGATCGAAGCGGCCAGTTTCGTCTCGCCCAAGTGGGTGCCGCAGATGGCGGATCACCGCGAGGTGATGACCGGCCTTCGACGCCGGCCGGGCGTGGTCTATTCCGCGCTCACGCCGAACCTGAGAGGGCTGGAAGCCGCGCTGGCGTGCGGCGCCGAGGAGGTAGCCGTCTTTGCGGCGGCCAGCGAAGCGTTCTCGCACAAGAACATCAACTGCTCCATCGCCGAGTCGCTGGAGCGCTTCGCCCCGATGATCGCACGCGCCCGCGAGTCGAACGTGCGCGTGCGCGGCTATGTCTCCTGCGTGCTCGGCTGCCCCTACGAAGGCGAGATCGCCCCAGCTCGGGTCGCCGAGGTTTCGAAAGCGCTGTATGAGATGGGCTGTTACGAGGTTTCGCTCGGCGACACCATCGGCACCGGCACCCCGCTCAAGGCCAAACGCATGCTCGAAGCAATCAGCCGTGACATCCCGATGGACAAGCTCGCCGCTCACTTCCACGACACCTACGGCCAGGCGCTCGCCAACCTCTACGCCGTGCTGGAGGAAGGCATCAGTGTGATCGACAGCGCCGTCGCCGGCCTCGGCGGCTGCCCCTACGCCAAGGGCGCCTCCGGCAACGTCGCCAGCGAGGACGTGATCTACCTGCTCAAAGGCCTGGGTATCGAGAGTGGCGTGGACCTGGATAAGTTGGCAGAGACAGGGGGGTGGATAACGCAGACCATCGGCAAGCCGAATCGGTCGAAGGTGGGCGTGGCGCTGTCGGCGAAGTGATCGAACGATTAAAAACAAAAGGCCCGAGATGTAATGACCCCCTGGTTTCTGCACACCCTACGCAGCTAATGCGGGGTATGCCTTGGGTGCCACATAGTCCAGCGACTGATGTGGCCGCGCTTCGTTGTAGTATCGGATCCAACGGTCGATCACGGCCCTGGCTTGGCCCAGCGACTCGAAGCGATGGAGCCAGATGCACTCCTCCTTCAAGGATCGGAAGAAGCGCTCCACGAGCCCGTTCTGTTCCGGTGTATACGGCGTCGTGAACTCCTGGATGAGACCATAGGCCTTCACCGTGCCCTTGTAGTGCCGGCTGCAGAAGACCAGGCCGTTGTCGGAGCGTAGTGCCAGCGGTTGCTGAACACGTCCCAGTGCCCCCAATCGATAGATCAGCGCTTCCTCCAGCGCGGCCTCAGCGGTCTTGCTGCTGCCATTGTCCGATAATCGCCAGCCGAGGATCTCTCGCGTACAGCAATCGATGATCACCGCCAGGCTGGCCCGCCGATCCTTGCCGCACCACACGTGCGTAAGATCCGTTGCCCAGCGTTCATCAGGCCGTGACGCGACAGACGGGAGGCTCTTGGCACGCGGGCGGAAGCCCTGTGGCCGCTTGCGCACCTGCCAGCCTTTCAACTGCAGGATGCGCTGTATTGGCTTGCGGTTCTCATCCAGAACACACGCCAGGCGGCGATAGCCATAGGTGGGGAACCGCTCCAGGGTCAGCTTCACCCGTGCCGCCAGATCGGCATTGATGACACGCTGCCGCAGCTTGGGCCGGTAATACAGGCTCCGCCGGGGGAACCCCAGCCAGCGGCAGAGCTTGACGAGCGATACCACATGGCCTTCCTCGGCCAGTTGCGCCTGCAGCGACCTTATGAGTTCTCGTCCTCGTCGAGCAGGCGCTTGAATTTTTTTAGCGCATAGATCTGCAGATGGGCTTCGCCCAGTGCCTCCCTGGTCTCTCGGAGCTCGGACTCGTACTGCTCACGGATGTCCTTGGGGCGGGCCTTGAACCCGTTTTCCATGCTGCGCTGGGCTTCATCGATCCAGCCCTCGACCTCGGAGACAGTGAGATCGTACTGGCGGGCTACCTCAGCAGCCGTGGTCTTGCCCTTGAAGATATCCATGACCACGGCGGCCTTGCGCTTCGCGGTCCATCGCTTGATGGGGTTGTCGTCGCTCATCCTGTCCTCCTGATGGCTGCACTATACCCTGTGCAGTTCTGGAGGGGGTCACTTCAGAGACAATGACTTGCCTCGGGCCTGAGATTATCCGTTGGAGTGACACATCACTTCGTTCAATGCAGCTGCTCGAAGACTTCCGGGTGCTGCTCAGCGATGCGCAAAAGCGCTACTGCCGGCCCTTGCGGCTCCCGACGCCCCTGCTCCCAATCCTGAAGCGTTCGCACGCTGACGCCCATCAAGCCGGCAAAGGCGGATTGCGACAGTTTCAGCTTCAATCGGATCATTTTGGGCGGCGAGGGCTCTGAGAGCTCCTGCTTTCGCAGCGCCAGCTTGCCTTTCTTGAACTGTTTGATTTCCTGGATGCCGTCGAGGATCTCGGCCCCAATATTTCTCTCACCCATTTTTGATCGCCTCCGCTATCTGCTTGAGCATATGCCCAGGAATACTGGCACGCTCCGATTTACCATAAAGCGTCAGCATCCATATCTCGTGATCGGATTTCTTCCAGTAGTAAATCGCCCTGATACCGCCGCTCTTGCCGGAACCGGTCGGCGCCCACCGAACCTTACGAACACCAGCCGAGCCTTTGATGAGATCGCCCGCATCCGGCTTCTGCAAAAGATACGTCTGCAGCCCACGGTACTCTTCGTCCGTGAGGTAGCTTGGCAACAGCTTGGTGAATGTGGAGGTTTCGATGAAAAGCATCGGAAAAAATATACGGCTATGCCGTATAGATATCAAGACTGGACATGAAGATCCATACAAAGCATCGAGCGACGACACCATCGGCGGCTGCCCCTATGCCAATGGCGGCTCCGGCAACGTCGCGACGGAAGACGTGATCTATCCGCCCAACGGCTTTGGCATCGATGGCAATGTGGATCTGGATACATTGGCGGAGACAGGGGTGTGGATAACGCAGACTATCGGCAAGCCGAATCGGTCCAAGGTGGGCGTGGCGCTGGCAGCGAAGTAATCACATGACCACGCCAGAGCTCTAGAGATTCTAGCCTAGGGCATTATCTTCGAGGAAAAGCTGCACGGCTTGCCAATGTTTGAGCAGAATCGGCCGACTTTCGGGCCTTCGGTTCACAACGCGCACCCAAGGAGTTCAGGGTTTAACACCCAGTGGTTATTATTAGACAGCCCCCTTATCGCAACGATATATCGATCACTGAGCTGAAAGAGTACTAGCATGAAATTTTGGTGTTTACTATAGATGCTTCCTCATCTTTGTTTGCTGGAGTTGATAGAACCACCTAGATGCTTGCATATCGAATTAATAAAAAAGCAAGTGCCAAAAAATAGAACCTTGACCTACCTCCTCCACTAGCCCAACACTCTAAGTAAACTATTTTACCACTACGTATCGTGATAAATTGCGACCTTTGTTAATCTCAGTACCATAGGTTTCAGGAATACCAGCCAACCTTGCAATTTCTTTTGGAGAACATCCACACTGTGCAATTTCTTTGGCATATTTCACACCAAACAAATGTACCATTGTTGCCGTCTCCCCTTTTTTTGAATTGAAATACATTTCTTTCAATTTTTTAGACAAATAATTCTCATCCATCCGGTATTTCCTTAAAATACCCAACGCCTTGCTCACCGGAAAATTGGGAGCGCAGCGAGTGATTTTTCCGAGTGCAGCAACTTTTTACAACCCCTTTTCCTCTACATCCATACATAGAAAATCAACCGAAAGATTTTAGGCTCATGTTTGACTCACTATATTCCTCACCAACTATATAATTCTTTGACTTTAAACTTTCATCAATATTTTTTGTCGCAAAGATTAATTGAAAATCTACTTCATAACTGGATAGAGCCTCGACTATGACCTTTTGAAAGTTCTTCGAGCGGTCATCTTCCATCCCGCCATTTTCAATACCATCGAGAACCAATAACCTGGGGAGACGTACATATGTTTTTTCAAGTGCGGCCATCAATAAAGCTACATGAAACGCGTTATTTAACAGGACAATTCCACTTTCTGAGAAAGCTGTTTTTCCGTTCACTGATACACTATTGGCAGCAAAATCGAACTCTGCATACTCTGCATTTTTGAATTCTTTTTCTGAGCCATTATCTTTTCGAAGCAGCTCACAAAGCTTCTCGGATATAAGCGCCTTAATTTCAGGCTCACGCTTAACTCTTTGTTTTCCTATCAATTCGATTTTATCATTAAGCCTGTTAACTTCAGACTGAGCAGTGTCTCTTCCATCTCGCAATTCGAGTAAAGACCGATGGAGTTCAGCAATTTTATCTAATATTTGAAGTTTTTCTTCAAGCTCGCCTGTTTGTCGGTAAAGATCAAAAATCTGCTTTTCTTTACTGGCGTCGACAGAGCTCATGGCTGCAGTAACTTTACTAACTTGTTTTCTGAATGAAGTTCTTAATTCCTTTCGTTTAGCGGTGAGCTCCATTAGCTTTTGCTTTTTCTTTTCCAATAGCTTTTTAGATTCACGAAGCTGGATTTCTATTTCGTTCTTCATTCTTAGGAGACTATTTGAACTGTCTTTTGACTCTCTCGGCTCACCACATAAGCCACAGCAGTCCTTGGCTTTTTCTTTGAGTGGCTTATGGCAACTTGGGCACGATGAAAACTTAAACCCATCAATCAAACTGCCAACTTTAATTGAGTCTCTTAATGCACACTGCTTGTCAATAAGCTCGGACACAAACTCTTCAGAATCAAGTATATTGTAATTAAGTTGTTGAATTTGAGTCTCTACTTCTAGTAATTTATTCCGTATTGCCACACTATCTTTTGCTGAGGATTCTGTTTCTTTTTTATCAGAGCTGTATGAAATCAAAGATTCCTCTTTAACCTCTATAATTTCGACATTAATAGAGGCTATTTTATTTAATATATTTTCCTTCTGCTCTTCAATAGTACCGACATTCTCGCCAAAAGAAGTCTTTCCAAGAACCGACTGAATTGCCTGAAGCTTTGCAATTATCTTTTGTAGGTTTTTTTCTTCTTCAACAAGCTTTATCTTTGCGTCATAAAGCTCGTTGTCATATAAACCTAATAAGTATTTGCCTACAGATTCCCTTTTGAATGCTGAATCAAACGGCTCAGTATTAAATATGGCACTAGAGGTGTTTGATTGATCTGAATAAATAAGTCGATACATTTGATGCAAGGTTACATTATTATTGTTAGCATCTGCTTTTACTTCGGGCAAGCCAAGTAAATCAAACATTTGTTGAGAAAAACTAGGTTTGCTTCCTATTGCATAGGGATAATTAAACCAATTTGTAAGAGGGGAGGCTAATGCCGTATTCATTTCAGAAAAACAAAAATCCATTGACTGCTTATCTGAACCATTATTTTTACGTCTAATGGTAACGGGGCTGCCATTGACTTTTACCTCCACATAGATATTGTCACAAAGACCAGCTTCCTCTTTCCAGTTCGGGACTTCATATCCTAGTCCATACATTAACAATTGAATTACTGAAGTTTTGCCAGAACCATTTTTTCCGAATAACACATTAACGCCATGATGAAAGTTTTCATCAAAAGCAGTTATAGAGCCTCTTTTTACATGAAGCCTTTCAACCTTCAAAGTAGGTTTAATTAACATCGTATTTATAATCCATTAAGCTCGTTATTTTTTTTAACCCATCAGAACCCACAACTGAAATCGATGCTAAATTTTCTACGATGAAATCAATTGCCTGACTGGATATGCTATTTTCTTTTGATTCGGCTAAGTTCTTTAATCCTTTTGGAATATTTTCGAGAAAGACATTATATTCCGAAGAATTGTTATCTGTTTGCAAAACCCCCAGATCAACAAAACGTTCAATAGCAAGGAAATGTATCTCTTTCATTGCATTGAAAAGGCTTTTTGGATCAAAGTTTTGATATCGGCTTTTATAATATTTAAACTCTTTTTCATCGATAAATTTATTTTTTGGTACAGCCAGTTTTTGAATATGTGCAGGGTTTGCGATTAAGAAGTCAAATAATCGCAGTGCATCCCTGTCTAAACTTTCCACCTTCCAAGAAATTAGTAATGCCGTCATACGCAGCAGTGTATGGTTTGCATCCAGAGCTTTGTTATATAAAAGCATCACTTCCACTCCAAGTGGCAATTGGCGGTCTCAATGACCAAGTGCAACACGTGAGCCATCAGGTACGGTGTTGCCATGACTTACTGCTATCGCCATCTCTCTGCTGAAGACCGAGCCGCCATCATGATGATGCGAGCCACGCATTCGATCCGGGCCATTGCCACTCACCTGGGGCGTGCGCCGAGCACCGTGTCGCGAGAAATTGCTCGCCATACGGTCGACCCCATCAAGGGCTACGATGCCGGCCTGGCGGGCTATCGGGCTCGTCTGACGCGACATCGGCCACGCCAGCGCCCCAAGCTGCATCCCGACGGGGAGCTCTTCGAGGTAGTGGTCCACTTGCTGCGCAAGTGCTGGTCACCGCAACAGATAGCCCGCACACTGAAGCGCATGTCTCCCAACGATTCACGTCGGCAGGTCTCGCATGAGGCCATCTACAACGCGCTCTATGTGATGCCCCGCGGCAGTCTCAAGAAAGAGCTCATCGCCTGCCTTCGGCAGGGCAACGGCAAGCGTCGCTCACGCAGTCGTGGCAAGGATCGACGCCAGCAGATTCCCGATCTGGTCAGCATCCACATGCGCCCGCCTGAGATCGAAGACCGCCTGATGCCTGGCCACTGGGAGGGTGATCTCATCATGGGTGCCAACAATCGCTCCGCCGTCGGTACGCTGGTGGAGCGCACCACACGCTTGGTGATCTTGGCGAAAGTGGATGACACCACGGCCACGGCGGCGGCCGTTGGCTTCAGCGACAAGCTCAATGAAGTGCCGCGAGCCCTGCGGCTGTCCATGACGTACGACCAGGGCAGAGAGATGATGAAGCATGCCGAGATCACGCAGAAGACCGGGACGGCGATCTACTTCGCTGACCCGCATAGCCCGTGGCAGCGCGGCTCCAATGAGAATACGAACGGGCTGCTGCGGCAGTATCTGCCGAAGGGCACGGATCTGTCGGTCTACAGCCAGGAAGAACTCGATGAGATCGCCGACTCACTGAACACGCGGCCGCGCAAGACGCTCGACTGGCGCACGCCGCTGGAAGTCTACGCCGAGGTGCTCAAGAAATCGGTCGCTGGACCGAGCACCCTTCAACCCGGCTTATTCATGAGGCCGGCCCGAAAACGAAGATAGCGGATGGTATTCTCTTGAAAATTCAGTGTGTTCCGCCAAGAATCTGAACCAAGAGAGCCATCCGCTATGGGTGAAACCCTAACGACATGGTCGCCCTCATGCAACGGCGCTGTCCGTGTTGAGCTGAGCGGCCAGCGCACTACCAGCGACAGCGGCGCTCTGCTGTTGCGTGAGGCCCTCGACAACAGCGGCGTGATTGAGGCGCTGGAAGACAATCTGGTCGATCGACGCCACCCGCTGCGCATCCTTCATTCGCTGGCCAGCCAGTTGCGTACCCTGGTGCTGCAGCGTGCGATGGGCTGGATCGACCTCAGCGATACCGACACGCTGCGCCGTGATCCGCTCTGGCAGCTGGCCTGCAGCGATGCGCGCGGGACAACGCCCCTGGCCCAGGACCGGCCCTCTCAAGCCACGCTGTCGCGGCTGCTGACCTGCCTCGGGCGCTGCGACAATATCGATGCCGTGCACGAAGGCCTGCTGCGACTGGTGATCTGGCGCCTGACCGCGCTGAAGAACGGCGAGCGCCCCAAGCAGCTGACGCTGGACATCGACGGCCTGCCGATCGAGGTCCACGGCCACCAGGGCGGCTCGGCCTATCATGGCCTGTACGGCGCGCGGATCTATTCACCGCTGGTCGCCTCGCTGGCAGAAACCGGCGACATGGTGGGCGGCCTGCTGCGCGAGGGCAACGCCGGCCCGGCCGAGAACGCTGATACCTGGATCCCGCATCTGGTGCGGCGACTCAACGAGAGCACCGGCGCTCAGGTACGGGTGCGCATCGACGCCGGTTTCACCGACAACGATACGCTGGAGGCGCTGGAAGATCGCGGCATCGAGTACCTGGGCCGGCTGCGCAGTCACACTGGCCTGCAGAAGTTGGCAGCGCCACTTCTGAAGCGGCCACCTGGCCGGCCACCCGAGCAGCCTCGCGAGTGGTGCCACGATCTGGAGTATCAAGCGGGCTCTTGGTCGGCACCGCGTCGCGTGGTGCTGGTGGTGCAGGAACGCCCCGATGACCTGCTGCTGCATGCCTTCTTCCTGGTCACCAACCTCGGCAAGTTCGACTGGCCGCCGGAGAAGGTCCTGGCGCTCTACCGCAAGCGCGGCAGCGCCGAGGCGCACATGGGCGAGGTGAAGTCGGCGCTCGACGTGCACCTCTCGTCGACCGATCGCGGCGCCTCCACCGTTCAGGACGTGATGGCACGCAACGAGGTGAGCCTGCTGCTCAGCCTCTACGCCTACCAGGTCCTGCATGGCCTGCGCTGCCTGCTGGAGCGGCAGACCCGGCAAGGCTGGAGCCTCAGCCGGATGCGCGAGCAGGTGCTGAAGGTCGCCGCCACGCTGAGACTGCACGCTCGGCGAATCACCGTTCATCTGGGTGCCGCCGCCGACAAGTGGTGGCCGACGCTGCTGAAGGGGCTGCCGAAGCTGACCGCACTGAGCTGACGCTTCTGCGAGACCACCACAGCATCAGAAAGCGAGCGACCGGAGCGGCGGGCGGCGATCACGGCTGCTTGGACGGTCGCCATTGATTCCAAAGAGCTATAAGGAAGCGGGGAAATTTCAGCGTTTTGGCATTACTCAACAGCTATTCGCGCTGAAGAAGCCGATCCTGATAAGCGATGCCACCAGTCAGTACCTTCAGACCGCTCAATCAGCACCCTCGTGAATGAGGCGGGCTGATGAAATCAGCGAAAAGCGGAACTGTAAAATCAAGGTAGCCATGGTCGGTGCTATAAATCATTCCTTTATAAATTATGCTCGCGCGCGCCGGGCCGATTGATTTCTGCGTGCGATTCATTGCTCTAGCGATATCGGCAACTTGATACGGACCGTCGCCAAGAGCCGCCATCGCCTTGACGAATCCCACCTCCGCTTTGGTTAAACGGTCCAAGCGGACTCTGAAGAAACCGTTGTCTAGAGAACTGATCGTTTCTGCATAGGATTTAAGAACATCGCTTTCGTTGATTTCGGGTCCCGGTGCGTTGTCCCAAGAAAAGGAGGCAAGCTCCTGCAAGAAGAATGGATAGCCCTTCGTTACATCGAAAATTGTCGATAGCGCTTCGTGAGAGATGGATGCGTCTTCGTCAATGATCGGCTTTTCTATAGCTTTCGCAGCGGCTTCCTGATCAAGTGCGCCAACGACAGGATAATTGAATAATCTTTCTGCATAGGATTTAGCTTCGCCCGCGAGTCGGGCTACTTGAGGCAGTCCGGCACCTATGAAAACGATAGGCCTCCCATCTTGAGATATACGGTGAAGGGCAACGATCAGAGCAGAGAGATCTTGCTGAGAGAGATATTGAACCTCATCAATTAGAAGAACCCAGCCTTTATTCGCAGCTTGGGCAGCGCGACCGATTTGGTCAAAGAGGTCGGGTAGATCATGTTGCATATCACCGCTCTCGGCCAAGCCTGGCTCTGGAGGTGGTTCGACGCCAATGTTCACGCCTGAAACTTCGATGTTGAACACGGAGGCGAAATTGCGTAGCCCGCCTAGAGCACGTGAAGCATGGTGTTTGGCTGTTTCGACTCCTGATAGGGAGCGAGACACCTTACGCATCTCGGGGTAGAGAAGGCTTGCCAGATTGGTTTCTTCGGGAGCTTCAACTCTGGAAACAAGGAATCCCTCAGCATCAGCGATGCGACCGATCTCGCTTAGTAGAACCGTTTTACCGGTACCGCGGAGGCCTAGCAGCATAATCGAACGAGCAGACCGTCCTTTGATTGCGCGCCCACACGATATCTTGGCAGCCTGCAGAATCGCATCGCGGCCAGCAAGCTCGGGCGGACGGCTACCGGCGCCAGGTGCGAATGGATTTCCATATGGGTCCATTTAAGGTTCCTAAAGAGACTCTAGCGATGGATAGTGAAAACTAAGGAAAAATACTAGTCTTCTTTAGTTTTTGCTAGGGAGTCTGGTTAGAGCAGATTTTCGCTGGCGAGAGGGAGACCCAAAACTGGCCTATGAACAAGCCGGAGATATTCGGGCTCATCATTTTGATTCAGACAAGAAACGGCTAGTCGCCGAGCCCCAGCTCCTGACTCGTCGCATGCCAAATTTCTGTACCTTGCCGCTGACGGTTATCGGAAACGCGTCAACGAATCTGACGTAGTGTGGAATCTTGTGGTGGGCGATGCGATCGCGGCAAGAGGTGCGCGGGCCTTACTCGTTCATAGCTCTATCTCAACCTCTCGATCCCCACAGCCGTGGCCTCTCCACCGCCGATGCAGATCGCCGCCACGCCGCGTGTCATGCCGTGATGCGTCAGCGCGTTGAGCAGCGTGACCACGATCCGCGCACCAGAGGCGCCGATGGGATGGCCCAGCGCGCAGGCGCCGCCGTGAACGTTGACTCGCGCGTGATCGAGGCCGAGTTCATGCATCGCCGCCATGGCCACCACCGCGAAGGCTTCGTTGATCTCGTAGAGATCGACGTTCTCCCGCGACCAGCCGAGCCGTTCGTGCAGCTTGCGGATGGCGTGGATCGGGGCCACCGGGAAGTCGCCGGGGCGCATGGCGTGGCTGACATGGCCGTGGAGCCGGGCCAGCGGCTTCAGTCCCAGCCGCTCGGCCTCGCGCTGGCGCATCAGCACCAGCGCCGCGGCGCCGTCGGAGATCGAGCTCGAGTTGGCGGCGGTGACCGTGCCGCCGTCGCGAAAGGCCGGTTTCAATTGCGCGATGCGGTCGATATTGGCCTTGTACGGCGCCTCGTCGTGCTCGACGCGATCCGTACCGCGCCCGGCCGGCGCCTCCAGCGCCACGATCTCGCTGGCGAACACGCCGGATTCGATCGCCCGTCTGGCCCGGGTCAGCGAGGCGATGGCGTAGTCGTCCTGGGCTTCGCGGGTGAAGCCGAACGCTTCGGCGCACGCTTCGGCGTAGGTGCCCATCAGCCGGCCCGGCTCGTAGGCGTCCTCGAGCCCATCGAGAAACATGTGATCGAGCACCTGGGCATGCCCCATACGTAGCCCGGCACGCGCCTTGGGCAGCAGGTAGGGGGCGTTGCTCATGCTCTCCATGCCGCCGGCGAGGGCGTGCGTGGCGCTCTCCAGGCGCAGCGCATCGAACGCCTGCATGATCGCCTTCATGCCGGAGCCACACATCTTGTTGACGGTGGTGCAGGGCGTCGATTCGGCGAGCCCTGCGCCGAGTGCCGCCTGGCGGGCCGGCGCCTGGCCGAGGCCCGCCGGCAGCACGCAGCCCATGAGCACTTCATTGATGACTAGCTCGTCGACGGCGTCCGGCGGCAGGCTGGACTGTTCGAGGGCGCCACGGATCGCCGCCGCGCCCAGTTGCGGGCAGCTCAGTCCGCCGAGCGCGCCCTGAAAAGCGCCCATCGGCGTGCGTTTGGCGCCGACGATGACAATCGGGTCTTCGATATTCATGACAATGACTCCTGATAGCGTACCGGCTGCCGCTTATTCAACTTCAGACCCTGATGACGATGGGGTTTAACGCTCACCCCCTCGCCGCTCCCCCTCTAATGCCGCCACAAAACGACGAAGCCCCGTTCGTTCGATCGGCGAATGATCGGGTCGGTGCACACGGACATCCTTGTCCTGGTGCGCCTCTTGCGACATCCCTGTCGCAAGACCCTATTCGCCGCTCTCCGCACGGCGTCGTTTCGACAGGCGGTCCCGATTGCCCCGGCGGTGTTTTGCCTGGATCGGTTTCACGCACCGCCCGCTCTCGCAGCCCTGTTCTACGTAGCCGACATGCGAATGCCGCCGTCGAGCCTGATCACCTCCCCGTTGAGGTAGCGGTTCTCGAGGATCTGGCGCACCAGCGAGGCGTATTCCTCGGCGTGACCCATGCGCCTGGGAAACGGTACCTTGGCGTTGAGGCCGTCGCGCACCTCGGCGGGCATGCCTTGCATCATCGCGGTGTCGAAGATGCCGGGAGCGATCGCCATGACACGGATGCCGGACGAGGCCAGTTCGCGGGCGGCGGGCAGCGTCATCCCGACCACGCCGGCCTTGGAGGCCGCATAGGCGGCCTGGCCGATCTGGCCCTCGAACGCGGCCACCGAGGCGGTGTTGATCACCACGCCGCGCTCGCCGTCGTCGTCTTCCGCCGGATGTTCGAGCATTGCCGCGACCGCCAGGCGCAGCATGTTGAAGGTGCCGATCAGGTTGATGTCGATCGCGCGGCGGAAGCTGTCGAGGCCATGCACGCCGCGCTTGCCGTGGATCTTCTCCGCCGGCGCGACACCGGCGCAGTTGATCAAACCGTGAATGGCGCCGAAGCGCTCTCGCGTAGCGGTGATCGCCCGTTCGCCGTCCGCTTCGCGGGTGACGTCCGCGTCTATCGCCTGCGCGTGGTCACCCAGTGTCCGGGTCATCGCCGTGGCTGCTGCGGCATCGTGATCGACCAGCGCCACGTTGCCACCGGCCTCGACCAGCATCCGCGCCGTGGCGGCGCCCAGCCCGGAGCCGCCGCCGGTGACGATGAAGGTGCGCTCAGCCAGTTGCATGGGGATCTCCCGAGTGGAATCTTGACCTGTTCTAGCGATGGCAACGCGACCGGGAAATAGGACCTAGTGCTGAAAGACCAAGGTCGGATGGCGACAAGTTGACATTAACGTCAAGGTCATAGATCGAATCGGCCGTTGAAACCGGTCGTTTCCCGACTTGTCGGGCTCACGGGAAAGAGCGGCTCACGAGGCGGCTCGAACCTCGGTCATCGATCTCAGGAAGCATCAGATGAAGACGAACCGATCCACGGCGAAACCGGTGCACAAACCAACCTTCGCCAACGGCGACGACATCCAGATCCCCGTTTTTACCCTGCTCAAACCCGATGGCACCGTCTATGCAGGCGCCGGGTCGACCTCTCTCGACGAAACCACCGCGCGGCGCATCTATCGCGCCATGCTCTACACCCGGGTGCTCGACGAGCGCATGATGGCGGCCCAGCGTCAGGGGCGGCTCAGCTTCTACATGCAGTGTACCGGCGAGGAGGCGGCCGTGATCGGCAGCACGGCGGCGCTGGACGACACCGACATGATCATGGCCCAGTACCGCGAGCAGGGGGCGCTGGCCTATCGCGGCTTCACCACCGACGAGTTCATGAACCAGCTGTTCGGCAACGAGCGCGACACCGCCCACGGCCGCCAGATGCCGATCCACTACGGCTCGCGGGATCTCCACTATTTGACGATCTCCTCGCCGCTGGCGACCCAGATTCCCCAGGCCACCGGCTACGCCTACGGCCAGAAGCTGGCCGGCAAGGGCCACTGCACGCTGACGATCTTCGGCGAAGGCGCGGCCTCGGAAGGGGACTTCCACGCCGCGCTCAACATGGCATCGGTACACAAGGTGCCGGTGATCTTTCTGTGCCGGAACAACGGCTACGCCATCTCCACGCCGGTCACCGAGCAGTTCGCCGGCGATGGTGTTGCGGCTCGCGCCTTCGGCTATCGCATGCAGTCGATCCGCGTCGATGGCAACGACATCCTTGCCGTGTACGAGGCGACCCGCGAGGCGCGACGGCTGGCGGTCGAAGAGAACGAGCCGGTGCTGATCGAGGCGATGACCTATCGCCTGGCCGCCCACTCCTCCTCCGACGATCCGTCCGGCTATCGCAGCAAGAAGGAAGAGGAAGCTTGGCACAAGAAAGACCCGCTGCGCCGGATGCAGCGCTGGCTGCTCGATCGCGGCTGGTGGAACGAGGACGAAGAGCGCGAACTGATTGAGTCGCTGCGCCGCGAGGTGCTGGAAACCATGAAGCAGGCCGAAAAGCGCCGCCCGCCGGCACTCGAGACGCTGGTCAGCGATGTCTATGCCGAGACACCGCCGCTATTGCGTGAGCAGCTCGAAACGCTGGAAGCGCATATTCGGCGCCATCCCGAGGCTTATCCCAGAAGCGCGCCGTGGCTGGATGGCAGTACCGGAAAGGAGGGCCAGCCATGAGCCGGATGAATCTGCTCCAGGCCGTCAACAACGCGCTGGATACCGCCATGGCTCTGGATGAACGCGTGCTCTGCTTCGGCGAGGATGTCGGCGTGTTCGGTGGCGTGTTCCGTGCCACCAGTCACCTGCAGGAAAAATACGGTCGCGAGCGCTGCTTCAATACGCCGCTGGTGGAGCAGGGCATCGTCGGCTTCGCCAACGGCCTGGCGGCGCAGGGCTCGGTGCCGGTGGCCGAGATCCAGTTCGCCGACTATATCTTTCCTGCTTTCGATCAACTGGTGAACGAGACCGCCAAGTTCCGCTATCGCTCCGGCAGCCTGTTCGATGTCGGTGGCCTGACCGTGCGGGCGCCCTACGGCGGCGGGATCGCCGGCGGTCACTATCACTCCCAGTCGCCGGAGGCGTATTTCGCTCACACGCCGGGGCTGACGGTGGTGGTGCCGCGCAACCCGTACCAGGCCAAGGGGTTGTTGCTGGCCTCGATCCGCTCGCCGGATCCGGTGATCTTCTTCGAACCCAAGCGGCTCTATCGCGCCTCGGTGGGCGAGGTGCCGGACGACGACTACGAGTTGCCGCTGCG
Source organism: Salinicola sp. NYA28a (assembly GCF_976982775.1). The sequence goes on along the minus strand of NZ_OZ334582.1, from coordinate 4,149,783 downwards.
TCAGGCGGAAGTCGTCAAGGAGGGCAGCGACATCACGCTGCTGGCCTGGGGCGCGCAGATGGAAGTGATCGAACAGGCCGCCGAGATGGCCGAGAAGGCAGGTATCTCCTGCGAGCTGATCGACCTGCGAACCATCGTGCCGTGGGATATCGAGACGGTGGCGGCATCGGTATTCAAGACCGGGCGGTTGATCGTCAGCCACGAGGCGCCGCTGACCGGGGGATTTGCCGCCGAGATCGCCGCTACCATCCAGCAACGCTGCTTTCTCTATCTGGAGTCGCCGATCGAGCGCGTCACCGGGCTCGACACGCCGTTCCCGCTGACGCTCGAGAAAGAGTACATGCCGGGGCCGCTGAAGGTGCTCGATGCCATCCACCGCACGATGGACTTTTAGGCTATGTACGAAAAGTCGGCGAGCGATGACCAGACAAGGCAAAAATCAGCGAAAAGACGGAGTTTACGGGATGTAAATGAGTACTTTGAGCTGGTTTTTAACGCCGTATGGCCGAGCACAGGCAGTTTTCGTACAAAGCCGAGGAGGGTGAGATGAGCGATTTCCTACTACCCGATATCGGCGAGGGCATCGTCGAGTGCGAAGTGGTGAAGTGGCTGGTCAGCGAGGGCGATACCATCGCCGAGGATCAGCCCGTCGCCGAGGTCACCACCGACAAGGCGCTGGTGGAGATTCCCGCCCCCGAGGCCGGGCGCGTCACGCGGCTCTACGTTCGCGAAGGCGAAACGGCCCGGGTTCACGCGCCGCTATTTGCCATCGAAAGCCTCGACGAGAGCGCCCGATCCGATTCCGGCGCTCGATCCGACCCCGGTACTCTATCCAATCACGAGGCTCGGCCACCCGAGCCGATCGCCGCGACCCCCGAAGACGAATCCCCACAGCCGCCCGGACCGAATGCGGACAAGACAGAATCGGCGGCGTCGAAGGATTTCATTCTGCCCGATCTGGGTGAAGGGATCGTCGAGTGCGAGGTGGTGGCCTGGCGGGTCGAGGAGGGCGACGAGATCGCCGAGGATCAGCCGGTGGTCGAGGTCAGCACCGACAAGGCGGTGATGGAGATCACCGCGCCGGAAACGGGCCGGCTGGTGCGCCGGTATTGCCAGCTCGATGAGGTCGCCAGGGTGCATTCGCCGTTGTTCGCGTACGTGCCTCGGGCCGGCGACGGCGATGGCGACGGTGACGCGGGGCATGATTCGGGCGATGCCGGTGCGGCAGCGGAGAGCAGGGCCGGCGCCGGCCAGCGACGCATTCCCGCCAGCCCGGCGGTACGTCGCCGGGTGCGCGAGCTTGGCGTACGCCTCGAGGAGATTCCCGGCAGCGGCAAGGATGGCCGGGTGCTCAAGGAGGACGTGCTGGCATTTCAGCAGCAACAGGAAAAGCGCCAGGAACAGCAGCGCGCGGAACCGCAGGATTCACAGCCGAGAGCCGCAACGCCGGGACGTGGAACGCCAGCGCCGGACGCTGCCTCCGACGAGCGGATCGAGCCGCTGCGCGGTGTGCGTGCGGTGATGGCGCGACGAATGAGCGAAGCGGCCTCCACGATTCCGCATTTTGCCTACGGCGACGAGTTCGACGTTACCGAGCTGCTGGCGCTGCGGGAACGCCTCAAGGGCGATTTCGAGTCGCGCGGCGAGCGGTTGACGCTGATGCCGCTGCTGATGAAGGCGCTGGCCCTGGCGGTGGCGGAGTTTCCGCTGCTCAACTGCCGGCTCAATCCGGCAGCCGATACCATTCACTACCAGGCTGCCTGTCATATCGGCATGGCGGTGGACAGCGCTAGCGGCCTGCTGGTGCCCAACGTCAAGCACGTCGAGCGGCTGAGCCTGCGCGAGGTGGCGAGCGAGGTGGAGCGCCTGACCCGCGCGGCTCGCGACGGGCGGGTCGAACCCGGCGATCTCAAGGGCGGCACCATCAGCATCTCCAACATCGGCGTGCTGGGCGGCACCTACGCCATGCCGATCATCAACGCGCCGGAGGTGGCGATCGTCGCGCTCGGCCGGGTTCAGCGATTGCCGCGCTTCGATGCCGACGGCAACGTGGTGGCGCGATCGATCATGACCGTGACCTGGTCCGGCGACCATCGGGTACTGGATGGCGGCACCATGGCGCGTTTCTGCAATCGTTGGAAGGGCTACCTGGAGGCGCCCGAGACGATGCTGGCCGAGTTGCGCTAGCGGCCCCTTTCATCGGACGACACAGCCAATGACTGAACCTAAACCATGAGTGCCATAGCCTATGGGGGCGGAATCGACGGAGCTGCAGCAGTTCTACATCCCCGAGGAGCAGTCGGTCTATCTGCTCAGCCAGAGCCAGGCGCGGCAGTTGCGGGAGTGGATCGAGCGCTGTCGGCATCAGCTCGCCCAGGTCGGCTACCGGGAGGTCGAACTGATCGGCAAGGGTGCCTACGGGTTCGTCTTCGCGGGCATCGACGGCGCCGGCGACAGCCATGTGTTCAAGTTCACCCGCCAGAACCTGCCGCAGTCTTTTCACGAGCGCCTCGAGGAGGAGGCGTTCATGCTCGAACAGGTCGATCATCCCCTCGTTCCCAGACTGATCGCCTATCGCACCCTGCGCCATCAGGCGATGCTGGTGATGGCGCGCGCGCCGGGCATCAATCTGGAGGAGTTCTCGCTGCGCGAGGGGCGGCTGGCGCCACGCCTGTTGATCAGGATCGCGGCGCAGCTGGCGGACATCCTGCGCACGCTACGCCGTGAATCCGCCGAGGGGCGCGTGGTCGTGCACGGAGACATCAAACCCTCGAATCTGATGTTCGATGCGCGGACCGAGCAGATCGCGCTGATCGACTGGGGCTCCTCGGTCTTCGCCCAGCTCGATGCCGAAGGCCAGTTCCTGTCGCGTAACGTGATGGAGCTGATGTCCGCCGATCTCCAGCACACCAACGCCCGCATGGGCGACGTCTACTATATCGGCGACGAACAGTTGAACGGTGCGTTGTCGTCGCCACGCTTCGATGAGCAGGGCGCCGCCGCGACCCTCTATGCGCTGGCGACCGCGCAGTCCAGCCGCTTCGGCCACGGGACGATCCCGGCAACCTCGCTGGGCCTGCCGATCGAGTTCGCCCGGATGCTGGATGCCATGCTCAGCGAAGACGCCGCGCTGCGCCGTCGGGCCGGGGACTACTTTCTCGAGCATATGCCGCGCATCGCCCGCACCATCATCCGTGAGCCGCAGGCGGCGCCGGAAATCCCGCTGGTGCCGGTGTGGGTGCGCTCGCTGGAGCAGGAGATCGAGACGGTGGTCTACAGCTCGCGCAAGGCGTTTCTGCGCGAGGACGTGCTGCACGATACGTCACTGCGCGGGCGGGACCGCGACGACACCTTGAGCGCAATCAATGACGTCCAGTTCGATCGCTACTACAAGCATTTCATGCAGGGCATGGGCGATCTCGAAAAGGCCTTTCTGGTGGCGGTGGGGCGGCTGGGGAAGTATCCGGTGGTGGGCGGCCTGGCGGTGCGCTGGAGCGAGGCGGGGGTCGAATTCGATACGACCCTGAGTCTCAACGAACCGTCGCTCCGGACGGCCTTCGTCGCGGCGGTGAACAACATGGTCACCCTGGCCCGGGCGATCCGCCGCCGCGATGGCGTGTTCAAGGCTTGTCTGTTCAACGCCCGACGCACCCTGCACATCGATCGCGACGACGCTTCCCGACCGTTCGTGCCCGATCCCGACTGCGCGATTCCCTACGAGGTCAGCCCGACGCCGGAGCTGGAGGACGCCAGCCGCGAGCACTCCTACTTCGAAGATGGCCCGGATCCCGAGGAGTTCCTGCGCCTGCCGCCGGTGATGATCGAGGCGCTGTCGCGACTCAACGCCATTCATCACACCGGCATGATCATCTTCGAGGCGTTGCCGACGCACCTGAAGATCCATAGCTACTACCGCCTGCTCGATCCGGCCCGGGAGCAAGAATTCCGCGGCTGTCTGGAGACGCTGCTGGCGGCGGTGCCGCAGATCGACGGGCTCGGCGTGTCCGGCTACATGAAGATGCCCTACAAGAACACGCGACATTTCGCGCATCGTTCACGGCCGGCCGATACCGGCATGTGAGTTTTCCGGGGCTCGCGCGTCGCAGTGCATCGTGTGTGTTCGTTGCGATTTCAGGACGCTTTTTACCCCTTTTGGCCGATTTCATGGGGCAAACGGGGATGAAACGGACCTGAGTCGTTATAATCCGCGCCGACATGAGAATCCCCTCGCGTGACCGACGCCCGTCATGGAGCGCTGCGGGTTTCCGACAACAGCAATACTCGATGGTGAATTCATGGCCAAGCAATCCCATACCCATGCGCAGTGGTCCTCGCGAACGGCCTTCGTTCTGGCGGCGACCGGTTCTGCCGTGGGTCTCGGCAATATCTGGAAGTTTCCCTACATGGTGGGCGACAGCGGCGGCGCCGTGTTCGTGCTCGTCTACCTGGTGTGTATCGCGCTGATCGGCCTGCCGATCCTGGTGTCCGAGTGGCTGCTGGGCCGGCGCGGGCAGTCCAACCCGATCAATACCATGCAGAAGCTCAGCCGCGATTCGAAGCTCTCGCCGGACTGGGTGCTGGTGGGCATCGCCGGTGTGCTGGGGTCGTTTCTGATCCTCTCGTTCTACAGCGTCGTCGGCGGTTGGTCGCTCAACTACACCTGGAGCACGCTGACCGGCGATCTGGGCCAGTCGAGCGGGGTCGATGTCGGTGACTACTTCACCACGCTGCTGGGCCAGCCGGGCACGCTGCTGTTCTGGCACACGATCTTCATGCTGCTGACGTTCGGCATCGTCGCCGGCGGCGTCAAGGGCGGCCTGGAGCGGGCGGCCAAGTGGCTGATGCCGCTGCTGATCGTGGCGCTGGTCCTGCTGATCGGCTTCGGCGCGACCACTGCCGGCTTCGGCGAGGCGGCCGCGTTCATGTTCTCGCCCGACTGGAGCAAGCTCAACGGCGGCGTCGTGCTCGCCGCGCTGGGGCATGCGTTCTTCACGCTGTCGCTGGGGATGGGGATCATGATGGCCTACGGCTCCTACCTGGGACAGGAGGTCAACCTGATCAAGACGGCGCGCACGGTGGTGATCCTGGATACGGTGATTGCGCTGGGCGCCGGCATGGCGATCTTCCCGGTGGTGTTCGCCAACGGTCTGGACCCGAGCGCCGGCCCGGGGCTGCTGTTCGTCACCCTGCCTCTGGCCTTCATCGACATGCCGTGGGGGCTGGCGTTCGGCACGATCTTCTTCGCGCTGTTGACGGTGGCCGCGCTGACCTCGGCGATCTCGCTGCTGGAGCCGGTGACGGAGTTCCTGGAAGAGCGCACGCCGCTGTCGCGCCTGGGCTCGGCCTTCGTCGCGGCACTGGCGACCTGGTCGCTGGGCATCGCCGCGCTGCTGGCGTTCAACGTCTGGTCCGGCTTCCAGCCGTTCGGTTTCAATGTCTTCGATCTGCTGGACGCGCTCACCAGCAAGCTGATGCTGCCGCTGACGGGGCTGGCCGCCATCGTCTTCACGGCGTGGTTCCTGGATAGCGAAGGCGTGAAGCAGGAGCTGGGCCTGGGGCCGAAGGGCCGGGTGCTGTGGCACTACGTGTCGCGCTATGTGGCGCCGATCGGGGTGATCGTGGTGTTCCTCAACAGTCTTTGAGAAAACGCGATAGCCGACTGCGCTAGGCTCAGCGGTGTTGAGATCAACCTTGGAATGCTCATTTACAACCTCGTAAACTGCGCTTCCTCGGTTAATCTCGCCTTGCTGAGCCGTCGCTCGTAACGGCTCTCATCGTCTTCTCTTGGAAGGCATATGTCGCAGAGCATCGCGTGACAGGTATTCACCCGCCGGGATGAATCTGACGGTCAGGCAGCGGCCGCGGTCCTCTTCGAGGGCGCGGCCGCTGGTCGTTGAGGGCCGGCGAACGGCGGGTGGCGGTGGCCGGCGGCTGCTCGTGCTATTTGGGCAGTTCGGCGATCTCTTCCGCCAGCTGGCGCTTTTCCTGGCGCTGTTCGATACCGCGCCGGGCCTTGAGATAGCGAATGGCGGCCTTGCGCTTGCGTTGTTCGTGTTCGCTGACTTCCAGCGTCATGAAAATCTCGAGAATGTCGCTCTTGAGGGCATGAAGGTGTTCGACGCTCTTCATGATCGAATCTCCTGGCATCCTAAGATCTGTCGGTTTGCGCCCGACATGCATACTATACTCAACTTTACAAGACGATGACGATCCACTTTTTTCATGCTTTCAACGCGCCGTGATGGCGTGTTCCCGCCCGCGTGACTCGGGCATACTGGGCGCCTGATTCCCGACCGAGAAGATCCGATGTCGTCATCCGAGGGCCAGCCATGAGCCGTTCGCTGTTCGATGAATTGCGTGTGCACATGGATCGCCTGCGCCGCTCCGAGCAGAAGGTGGCGCGCTTCGTGCTGCGCAATCCGGAAGAGGTGATCCTGATGCGAATCACCGACCTGGCCAGCGAGGCGCAGGTCAGCGAGCCGACGGTGGTGCGCTTCTGCCGCGCCATGGGCATGGCGGGGTTCCAGGAGTTCAAGCTCAAGCTGGCGCAGATGATGGCGCGGGGAAGCCAGTACGCGCAGTTCACCATGAACGACGGCGACAGCGTGGCCGAGTTCTCCCACGGGATCTTCGACAGCACCATCGAGACGCTCGAACAGGTGCGCGATCAACTGGACAACGAGGCGCTGGGCAAGGCGATCGCGGCGCTGGCGGTGGCCAACCGGGTCGAGTTCTACGGTTACGGCGCCTCGGGGATCGTCGCCGCCGATGCCCAGCACAAGTTCTTCCGACTGCAGATCCAGACTTCGGCCTACTCCGACCCGCACCTGCAGGCGATGTCCGCCGCGACCCTGAAAGCGGGGGACGTGGTGGTGGCGATCTCCCAGACTGGCCGCACCCGGGCGCTGCTCGCCAGCGCCAAGACGGCGGTCAAGGCCGGCGCGACCGTGATCGGCCTGTGCCCCAGCGATTCGCCGCTGGCCCGCGAGGTGACCCTGACGCTGCCGATCGACGTGCAGGAAGACACCGAGGTCTACATCCCCATGACCTCGCGTATCGCCCACCTGTTGACCATCGACGTGCTCGCCGTGGGCGTGGCCAAGAATCGCGGCCCACAGATCACCGATCAGCTCAAGGCGATCAAGCGCAGCCTGGGGTCGCTGCGGGTGTCCAACAACGTGTCGTGACGGCTTCATGGCCGGGAAAACGCCGACTTCGCTCGGCGTTTTTTGTGTCTCTAGTACTGTATATATAGACAGTTATCTTGTTCTGAGTGACACTGGTGGCAACGTTTCAACCGTCCCGGCTACCGTCATGTCGTTACTCGCTTCTCGCTGCTTCCGATGGATATCGCTGCCGCTGCCCGATACGAGGGGTGGCCGATGAGCAGCCTGGAATCCCTGCTCGATAGCCGTCAGGTCTGGCGCGCCCAGGCCGGTGCCGATAGCCAGGGCGGCGAGGCGATCGCCAGCGGGCATGCGGCGCTCGATGCGATCCTGCCGGGGGGCGGCTGGCCGTCGGCCGCGGTCAGTGAGCTGCTGTCGGCGGGCGCCGGCAACGGGGAACTGGCCCTGCTGTGGCCGGTGATCTCGCGGATGACCCGGGAAGGCCGGCCGGTGGTGCTGGTCTCGCCACCGGGCGTGCCGTATCCGGCGGCGTGGCGGCAGGCGGGCGTGGCGCTGGAGCAGTGTCACTGGCTCGACGTGCAGGGTCGCGAAGCGTTGTGGGCGACGGAGCAGTGCCTGCGCGCCGGCTGCTGCGCGGCCGTCGTCGCCTGGCTACCGCAGGCCGATAGCCGTCTCATGCGGCGATTGCAGGTGGCGGCGGCGAGCGGCAACACGCTGGCCTTCGTCCACCGGCCGCTGGCGAAGGTGTCCGAGGCGTCGCCGGCGCCGCTCCGGTTGCGGCTGCACCGCCATGCCGAGCTGGAGATCCTCAAGTGCCGTGGCGGCTTTCCGCCCGCGCGGCGGATCGCCTTCGGCGCCGGAGCGTGACGCCATGCGCTGGGTCTGCCTGCTGCTTCCGCGTCTGGCACTGGAGGGGGCGCTGCGTCGTCGTGCCGACCCCAAGGCGCCCTTCGCGCTGGTCGACGGCCCGGCGCAGCGCCAATGCATTCGCGCTGCCAATCGCGCCGCCCGCGAGCGGGGCGTCAGACCTGGCCAGGCGAGAGGCTTCGCCGAAGCGCTGTTTAACGCGCCGCTTTTTAAGGCGCCCGACGCCGCGCCGCTTTCCAAGGCGCCCAACTCCGCGCCAGATAGGGGTTCTCGATCCGGTTCGAGTCAGCGGCTCGAGACGGCACCGTTCGATGCCGAGGCCGTCGAGCGCTGGCGGCGGCGTCTGGCGAGCTGGGCCTACGGTTTCAGCGCCCAGGTCAGCCTGCACTATCCGCACGCGCTGGTGTTCGAGGTCGCCAGCAGCCTCGATCTGCTGGGCCCCTGGCCTCGGCTGGAGACGCGGCTGCGGGCGGAGCTCGCCGAACTCGGCTTTTCGCATCGGCTGGTGATCGCGCCCAATCCGGCGGCGGCGCGGGTGCTGGTCAATGTCCACGACGGACTGGCGGTGGACGACGCCGGGCTGGAGCCGGCGCTGGCCGCGTTGCGCCTCGACCGTGCCGGGCTGGCGAACATCGATGCCGCTCAGGACATCGTGCAGACCCTCAAACGCAGCGGTTTCCAGCGCCTGGGCGAGCTGTTCGGGCTGCCGCGCAGCGCCCTGGCCCGACGTTTCGGTGGCGGCCTGCTGCGCCATCTGAGCGAGCTGCGCGGGGAGTGGCCGCTGGCGCTGGATTACCATCGGCCCACGCCGCGTTTTTCCCGTACCTTCGAATTCGACCAGCCGGTGCATGCTCTGGCGGGGCTGGCCTTTCCGCTCAAGCGCCTGTTGCAGGAGCTGGCCGCGTTTTTGATGGGTCAGGATGCGGGCGTCGAGCGGTTCCGCCTGACGTTCGAACTGGAGGACGGGCCGGCGCAGGCCGTCGAGATCGGGCTGCTGGCGGTACAGCGCGACCCCGATACCCTGCTCGAACTGACCCGTGCGCATCTGGAGCGCGTTCGTCTCGACGGGCCCGTCGTTGCCCTGACGCTTTCCGCGCCACGCCTGTCGGCCTACGCGCCGGTCCGGCGGGAGCTGCTGGAAGGGCCAGCCCGCCAGGCCCAGGCCTGGGCGGCGCTGCATCAGCGGCTGGTCGCGCGGCTGGGCGAGCCGGTACTCAAGCCGCTGGTCGAGTACCGCGAGCATCGCCCGGAAATGGCGGTGATCGACGGCGCTGGGCCACGGGCGCGTGACGCCAGCGTCGGCCCGGCGCGTCCCGGTTGGTTGACCCCCACGCCCCAGCGCTGCGATGGCGACGTGGCGCAGCTGCTGGCGGGGCCGGAGCGGATCGAAAGCGGCTGGTGGGACGGCGGCGACATCCGGCGCGACTACTATCTGGCCCAGTGGGCCGACGGCCGCCACGCCTGGGTCTGGTGCGAGCCGGGGCGGCAGGGCTGGTATCTGCACGGGTGGTTCGGATGAGCGATGGCTTTTTACAGCGGCCCGACGCTGCCGCCTCATCGCGGCCCGACGCTGCCGCTTCGGACGCCCGACAAAGCCTGGGCGCGGCACCGGACGCCTGTAGCCTAGGCACAGCTTCGGGTGCCTTTAGAGAGCCCTACGCCGAGCTGCACTGTCTTTCCGCCTTCAGCTTTCAGCGCGGCGCGTCGACCGCGGATGAGCTTTTCGAGCGCGCCGCACGGCTCGGCTACCGTGCCCTGGCGATCACCGACGAGGCCACGCTGGCCGGCATCGTACGCGGCTGGCAGGCGGCACGGGAGCATGGCGTCGCGCTAATCGTCGGTGCCGAGTTTCGTACCCAGTGCGGCATCAAGCTGGTGCTGCTGGTGGAGAACCGGCGTGGCTACGAGGCGCTCTGCGGATTGATCACCCGCGTTCGCGGGCGTGCGCCCAAGGGCGAGTATCGGCTGCTCGCCTCGGATCTCGACGAACTCGACGGCGGTGACGGCCTGTTCGCGCTGTGGATTCCGGAGGCAGTGCCGGGCCATGAGATGGATGATCGTGAGGTAAGTGATAATGAGGTGGGCGAGCGGCTGGCACGTGCCTTCCCCGATCGGCTGTGGCTGGCGGTGGAGCTTCACTACGGCTTCGAGAACGGCTGCGATAACGCGGCGCGTCTGGCCCGACTGCAGGCGCTGGCCGCCGAGCTGGGCATTCCTGTACTGGCGGCGGGAGACGTTCACATGCATGCCCGGGGCCGGCGGGCGCTGCAGGACTGCCTCACCGCGATTCGTCACCACCTGAGCGTGTTCGAGGCGGGAGACACGCTGTTCCCCAACGGCGAGCGCCATCTGCGCAGCCGGGATGCGCTATCCGCGATCTATCCCGTTGAGCTGATGGCCGAGAGCGTGGCGTTGGCGGCGCGCTGTGACTTCGATCTCGGCGAGCTGCACTACACCTATCCCCACGAGGTGGTGCCGGAGGGCAAGACGCCGGCCGAGTGGCTGCGCGAGTTGACGGCTCAAGGCTGCGCGCGACGCTGGCTGAATGGTGTGCCCGAGAAGACGGCCGCGCAGATCGACTACGAGCTCGCACTGATCGAGGAGCTCGGCTACGAGCACTATTTCCTCACCGTGCATGACATCGTCGACTTCGCGCGGCGGCAGCACATCCTGTGCCAGGGGCGCGGCTCGGCGGCCAACTCGGCGGTCTGCTACGCGCTGGGAATCACCGAGATCGATCCGTCGCGCACGGCGCTGCTGTTCGAGCGCTTCATCTCCCGCGAACGCGACGAGCCGCCGGATATCGATGTCGATTTCGAGCATGAGCGCCGCGAGGAGGTGATCCAGTACGTCTTCAGCCGCTACGGCCGCCATCGCGCGGCGCTGACCGCCGTGGTCAGCCATTACCACGCCGCTGGAGCGATCCGCGATATCGGCCGGGCACTGGGCTTCGCGCCGGAGCGTATCGACCGGCTCGCCCGCTGTGCCGGGCGCTGGACCGATCATATTCCCGACGAAGCACGGCTCAGAGAGCAGGGTTTCGAGCCGGAAGAGCCCATGCTCCAGCGTCTGCTGGTGCTGGCCGGTACGCTGGTTGGCTTTCCGCGCCATCTCTCCCAGCATCCGGGCGGGTTCGTGATCTCGGATGCGCCGCTGCAGACGCTGGTGCCGGTGGAAAACGCCGCCATGGCGGAGCGCACGGTGATCCAGTGGGACAAGGACGATCTCGATCTGGTCGGGCTGCTCAAGGTCGACGTGCTGTCGCTGGGCATGTTGACGGTGCTGCGACGCAGTCTGGATCTGGTGCGCCTTCACCGCGGTATCGACTACGCGTTGGCGACGATTCCCAAGGAGTGCGCCGAGACCTACGCCATGATCCAGCGCGCCGATACCCTCGGCGTGTTCCAGATCGAATCCCGTGCCCAGATGGCGATGCTGCCCCGGCTCAAGCCGGCCAAGTTCTACGACCTGGTGATCGAAGTGGCGATCGTGCGCCCCGGGCCGATCCAGGGCGACATGGTGCACCCCTATCTCAAGCGGCGTAATGGCGAGGAGCCGATCACCTATCCGTCACAGGCATTCAAAGATGCCTTCGAACGCACTCTCGGCGTGCCGCTTTTCCAGGAACAGGTAATGGCGCTGGCAGTGGAGGCGGCGGGTTACAGCCCCGGCGAGGCGGACCAGCTGCGGCGCTCGATGGCGGCCTGGAAGCGCCACGGCGGGCTCGAGCATCACCGCCAGCGAATCGTCGAGGGCATGCTCGAGCGCGGCTACGAGCTGAGCTTCGCCGAACGCATCTTCGAGCAGATCAAGGGCTTCGGCAGCTACGGCTTTCCCGAATCCCACGCCGCCAGCTTTGCCTTGCTGACCTACGCCAGCTGCTGGCTCAAGTGCCACGAACAGGCGATCTTCGCCTGCGCGCTGATCAACAGCTGGCCGATGGGCTTCTATTCGCCGGATCAGGTACTGCAGGATGCCCGCCGCCACGGCGTCGAGGTGCGGCCGGTCGATATCCGCCAGAGCCAGTGGGAGAGCACGCTGGAGGTTGCCTCTACCAGTACCGGCGAGTTGGCGATTCGGCTCGGGCTGCACATGATCAAGGGGCTCGCCGAGAGCGACGGCCAACGGCTGCTGGCGGCGCGCGACACGCCGGGTTGCGATAGCGTCGAACGCCTGGCGGCACGGTCCGGGGTCAAGCGGGCGGTGCTGTCACGGCTCGCCGATGCCGGGGCGCTGGAGGGGCTGGCCGGAGATCGCCATCGGGCGCGCTGGGCCACGGCCGGTGTCGAGGCTTCGCTGCCGCTGTTTTCCGAGGTCGATAGCGAAGAGGCGTCGCTCGCGCTGCCTGCCATCGAGGTCGGCGAGGCGATCAAGGCGGATTACGCCACGCTCGGTACCACGCTGGGGCCGCATCCGATGTCGCTGCTGCGCCAGCGCTGCCGGGTGGAGGGTATTCGTGGTCTGGGCGGGGTGGTGGATTCCAGGCGTCTCGCCGAGCTGCCGGGGGATATCGGCGTGGCGATCGCCGGGCTGGTGGTCGGGCGCCAGCGCCCCGGCTCCGCCAAGGGGGTGACTTTTCTCACCCTCGAGGATGAATTCGGCATGGTCAATGTCGTGCTCTGGCCGCATCTCGCCGTCCGCTATCGCCGGGTCCTGCTCGAGTCTCGGCTGCTGCGGGTGGTGGGCAAGCTCGAAAGCCAGGCGGGCGTGCGCCACGTGATCGCCAGGCGACTGGTCGATCTCACCGGCCTGCTGGAGGGGCTGAGCACGCGCAGTCGGGATTTTCATTAGTCCGGCTCTCGTCGCACGCGCTGTGGGGCGGTGCGGACGACCGGGAGCGCGATGGCGCGGACTGGCAAAACGGCGTGATCCTGTGATTAGGTAAGGAACCATTGTGCTGCGCTGCCGGTCTTTATTGTGGCGTATTTCGCAGCAATGATTTTCCTTCAAACAACTCAAGAGGCGGCTGATTTATGGAGAGCATTGGCGTAGGGCCCTGGATTGCCATCGCGGTGGCCGTGGGTGCCATCGGGGTACTGGTCGGCTACTGGCTGGGAACCAGGATGGGCGGTCACAACACCGAACCGATGCGCGAGCTCAATCGCGAGCACAATGCCTACAAGGAAGACGTTCGCGAACACTTCGAGCAGGTTTCCGCGACCATGACGCGGATGGTCGAGGACTATCGCGAGATGTATCACCATGTCGCCAAGGGCGCCGAGAAGCTGGCGGACATGCACCATGAAACGGTGATCGAGCCGCCGCCCAAGCCGGAAGCGATCACCCAGGATCTGCGCACCGACGACGAGAAGCGCGACGCGTCGGCTTCCTCGACAGCTTCCAGGGCGGAGCCGTCGGCGACGGCGCCAACGGCTTCCGGTGCGGCGGCGAAGTCTTCCGCATCGCCATCCGCCTCCCCGACGGCCGGCAAGGCATCGCCCGAAACGGCCGCCGGTGGCGAATCCGGCTCGTCGACCGGACGCCCGCAGGATGCGGCGATTCACGCCGCCGCCCAAGATGCCGCCACCGGGCGCGGAAGCGCCCCGGGCAGGGCAACAGGCAGCGCCTGACGCCAGGCGGGGCCGGCCGGCTGTGTTAAGCTGGCGCGCTCTTCTCATTCCCAGCAGCAGGCCCCGCACGGTTTCCAATGGATGATGTCTCGGCACTAATCGACTCCCTCAACGCCAATCAGCGCGAGGCCGTCGCCGCGCCGCCCGGCAATATGCTGGTGCTGGCCGGCGCCGGTTCGGGCAAGACCCGAGTGCTGGTGCACCGCATCGCCTGGCTGATGCAGGTCGAAGGCGTTTCCCCCTATGCCATTCTGGCGGTGACCTTCACCAACAAGGCCGCCCGCGAGATGCGCACGCGTCTCGAGGCGCTGCAGGGGGCGTCGCTGCGCAACATGTGGGTCGGCACCTTCCACTCGATCGCGCATCGCCTGCTGCGCACCCACTGGCACGACGCGCGTCTGCCCCAGCACTTCCAGATCATCGACAGCGACGACCAGCTGCGGCTGGTCAAGCGTCTGCTGCGGGACCACAACGTCGACGACGAGCGCTATCCGCCCAAGCAGGTGCAGTATTTCATCGGCGGCTGCAAGGAGGAGGGGCTGCGTCCGCAGCAGGTGGCGACCCACGGCGACGCCTACATGGCCAGGATGGTCGAACTCTACGAGCTCTATCAGCTGACCTGCGAGCGCGGCGGGCTGGTCGACTTCGGCGAGCTGCTGCTGCGCAGCCTAGAGCTTTTGCGGGATACGCCGGCGCTGCTCAAGCATTACCGCGAGCGCTTCGGGCATATCCTGGTCGACGAATTCCAGGACACCAACACCCTGCAGTACGCCTGGCTGAAATTGCTGGCCGGCGCTGATGGCAATGGGAAGGGTGACGGCGACAGCGCGGCCATGATCGTGGTCGGCGACGACGACCAGTCGATCTACGGCTGGCGCGGCGCCAAGGTCGAGAACATCCGCCGCTTCGAGAGCGAGTTCACCAACACCCGGACCGTGCGCCTGGAGCAGAACTATCGCTCCACCAGCGCCATTCTGGATGCCGCCAACGCGCTGATCAGCCACAACAGCGGGCGCATGGGCAAGGAGCTGTGGACCGACGGCGATGCCGGCGACAAGATCTCCGTCTATGCCGGCTTCAACGATCTCGACGAGGCGCGCTTCATCGTCGATACCATCGGCGAGCAGTCGCGCAACGGCGTCGCCCGGCGCGAGATGGCGATCCTCTACCGCTCCAACGCCCAATCCCGCGTGATCGAGGAGGCGCTGATCCGCAGCGGCGTGCCGTATCGCATCTACGGCGGTCAGCGCTTCTACGAACGCCTGGAGATCAAGAATGCGCTGGCCTACCTGCGCCTGCTGCTCAATCGCGAGGATGACGCCTCGCTGGAACGGGTGATCAATGTGCCGGCCCGCGGGATCGGCACGCGCACGGTGGAGATCCTGCGTGGCCGCGCCCGCGATACCAACGTATCGCTGTGGCAGTCGCTGCACGACAGCCTGAGTGACGGCACGCTCAAGGGCCGCGCGGGCAATGCGGTCAACGCCTTCGCCGAGCTGATCGAGCGGCTCGACAACGATACCGCCGGCATGGCGCTCTACGAGATCATCGAGCACGTGATCCAGATCTCCGGACTGATCGAGCACCACCGCAGCGAGAAGGGCGAGAAAGGTCAGGCGCGGGTCGAGAACCTGGAAGAGCTGATCAACGCGGCGCGGGCGTTCTCGCAGAATGCGCAGGCCAATCCGATCGACCTGCAGGAGGTCGGCGAAGGCGCTGCCGCGCTGGAGCCGTTCCTGGCGGAGGCGGCGCTCAACGCGGGCGATCACGAGGCCGACGAGTTCGAGGACTGCGTGCAGATGATGACGCTGCACTCGGCCAAGGGGCTGGAGTTCCCGGTGGTGTTCGTGGCCGGCATCGAAGAGGGCCTGTTCCCGCACAAGATGTCGCTGGAAGAGCCGGGACGCCTCGAGGAGGAGCGCCGGCTCTGCTATGTCGGCATGACCCGCGCCATGCGCAAGCTCTATCTCACCTACGCCGAGATCCGCCGCCTGCACGGCCGAGAGACCATGGCGCGCCCCTCGCGCTTCCTGCGGGAAGTCCCGGAGGAGCTGCTCGAGGAAGTGCGTCTGCGCGGCCAGATATCGCGACCGGTGACATCCCGTCCCAACGTGGGGCCGGCACGCCAGCAGGGCGTCGAAGGCGGCGATGACCTGCCATCGCTGTCGCTCGGCCAGCGCGTCAGCCATCCGCTGTTCGGCGAGGGCGTGATTCTCGATGCCGAAGGGGAAGGCGCCCGCGCCCGGGTGCATGTCAGCTTCGAGGGCGAGGGCGACAAGTGGCTGGTGCTGGGCTTCGCCAAGCTGACCCCGCTGTAACGGCAGTCGGCAGCGTCATCTGTTTGTAAGCGTTCATTCCAGGACGCCCTGCCATCCCAGCGAGCGTGACCCTAAAGTAACCTCACACTCATCAACACGAGGTTACTCTCATGAGCAAGCGCCGCACTCCGGACCAATGGCAGGGTCTGATTGATCAGCAGCGCCACAGCGGCCTGTCCGCGCTGCAGTTCTGTAAGCAACAAGGCATCGGTTATGCCAGCTTTCGCAGCTGGCGCAAGCGGCTTTGCGAAAGCCCGGTCTCTGACTCGACCGAGACCGAGCAGTCGGATTTTCTGGATCTGTCGGCATTGATGGGCGCTTCGCCGTCTTGCGGGCCAGGTTGGACTATTGTGTTGAGTCTGGGTAATGGCGTCGAACTGCGGCTGAGCCAGAACGGATGATCGGGCTCGATAGCCAGGCCCGGATTTGGCTGTGCACCGAGCCCACCGACATGCGTAAGTCCTTCCGGGGACTGAGCGCGCTGGTACGCAACCAGCTCAACCGCGACCCGCTCAGTGGCCAGTACTTTGTGTTCATCAACCGGCGCAAGACCCAGATGAAGATGCTGTACTTCAGCCGCACCGGTTATTGCTTGTGGGCCAAGCGCCTGGAGCGGGGTCAGTTCCAGGTGCGTGCGTCAGCGTCTGGCCAGCGAGCGTTGACGCTGGCCGATCTGCAGCTGCTGATCGACGGCATTGAGGTGCAAAAAGTTCGCCGCTTCAAGCGTTTTTCAGCAGCGTAAGCACTCAGGGTCCGGTATAATAGCGGCCATGAAATCAACTGCTTGCACGCCTGAACCCACCGCACCGTCTCACTCGGCCCTGGTCGAGGAGAACGCGCTGCTGCGCGAGCAGGTTCAGGGGATGCAGCGCCAGCTGGATTGGTTCAAGAAGCAGCTGTTCGGCCCCAAGTCCGAGAAGCAGGTCTTTGACCTGCCGGGACAGGACAGCCTGTTCCAGCCGGAGCAGGCGCCCGTCCCGGACAAGGCGCCCGAGGATGACAAGCGCACGGTCGGCGCCTATCAGCGCGGCACCGCCAAGAAGCAGCGCGACGATGACTGCTTGAACGATACCGGTCTGCGCTTCAGCGCCGATGTGCCGGTGGAAGTCATCGAGCAGCTGCCGCCGGAGCTGACTGGGCCGGACGCCGATCGGTATGAAATCCTCGGAACCAAGACTACCTTCCGGCTAGCCCAGCGAGCGGCCAGCTATGTGGTACTCCAGTGCGAACGCCCGGTATTGCGCCGCAAAGGCACCGACAAGCCAGTGACCGCCCCGGCGCCGCCCAACGTGCTCGACAACAGCCTGGCCGATGTCAGCCTGCTGGCCGGACTGCTGGTGGACAAGTTCCAGTTCCATCTGCCGCTGTACCGCCAGCATCAGCGCATTCAGCAGGCTGGGGTCACCGTCAGCCGCAGCACGCTGAGCAACCTGGTCAAACGCGCCATCGATCTGCTGCGCCCCATCGTCGATGCCCAGACCGATAATGTGCTGCGCAGCCGGGTGCTGGCCATGGACGAAACGCCAATCAAGGCCGGCCATCAGGGCCGGGCTGGCCCGCAAAAAGGCAAAATGAAATCCGGCTGGTTCTGGCCGCTGTACGGCGATGACGATGAGGTGGTGTTCACCTACTCCAACAGCCGTGGACGGGGCCACATCGAGCAGGTGCTGAGCGAGCAGTTCACCGGCACGCTGATCAGCGACGGGTACGCCGCCTATGCCCGCTACGCCGCAGCACAGGACGGCGTTACCCATGCCCAGTGCTGGGTCCACGGCCGGCGTTACTTCATCGAGGCCCAGAAGGAGCATCCGCAGCAGGCTGGCGAGGCGCTTCAGCAGATCGCCAAGCTCTATCACAACGAAGACAACATCCGTGCTCAACAGCTCACTGGCGAGACGAAGCGCCAGTACCGGTTGGCGCACTCGAAGCCAGTCGTCGACGACTTCTTCCAGTGGTGCCGCGATCAGTTGGAACGTGGCGAGCTGTTGCCCAGCGATGCGCTGACCAAAGCCCTGAATTATATGCTCAGCCGTGAAGCGAGCCTGACCGTGTTCCTGGAAGATCCAGACGTACAACCGGACACCAACCACCTGGAGCGGGCGCTGCGCCCCATTCCAATGGGCAAGAAAAATTGGATGTTTTGCTGGACGGAACTCGGCGCCGAACACCTCGGGCTCATCCAAAGCCTGATCACCACCTGCAAACTGCATGACGTCAATCCGTACACCTATCTGGTGGATGTGCTGCAGCGCATCAGCCAACACCCGGCCAGGGAGGTCGCGCAACTGACGCCAAGACGGTGGAAGACCCACTTCGCGGACAAGCCGTTACGCTCGTTGCTCGATCCCCGTCATCCGCACAGACAGCCCGAATCACCAGAGGCCGTTCGCCATGCGCATTGATGAGATGACCCTCGATCAGTTACTGGAGCTCAATGACGTCATCTGCCAGCGCATCGATGAACTCAAGGAACAGGAAACCCTGCAGGCGCTGAGCCAGCTGCGTGTCGGGCTCAAGGTCTCCTTCAGCACCCGGGAGGGACGGGCGTTCGGCATCGTTACCAAGATCAACCGCAAGAGCGTGATCGTGCTGGCCGAAGACGGAACCACACAGTACAAAGTCTCGCCGCAATTACTGACACCGCTTCATGAAGTGAAGTGATCAGCTTGCCTGGGGGCGTCTACTACGTCCCCGAATGAACGCTTACATCTGTTTGCAATACTCTTGTGCCAAAATGGCGAGATAAGTCGTAAAACGCTTGTTGCGCCCCCGGTTTGTCGTCGCGCCCCCATTTGGAGTCACACATGGATATCACCAGCGATACCCACAGTCAGCACATCTCGCAGCAGTACAACCAGGACCTGGAAACCATCAAGACCCAGCTGATGGCGATGGGTGGACTGGTCGAGAAGCAGCTCCAGGAAGCCTTGGCGGCGCTACTGGATGGCGATAGCCAACTGGCGATTCGCGTGCGCGACAACGACGCCAGCGTCAACGGGATGCAGCTCAAGATCGACGAGGAGTGCGTGCGGATCCTGGCTCGGCGTCAGCCGGCCGCTTCCGACCTGCGCCTGGTCATCGCGGTCATCCGGGCGACCAACGATCTCGAGCGGATGGGCGACGAAGCCAACAAGATCGCGCGCAATGCCCTCGATCTGATCGAAGCCGGCCGGATTCCCCAGGGTAGCGTCGAGATTCGCCACATCAGCGAACACGTCGGCAACATGCTGCGCGATGCGCTGACCGCCTTCGCCCGCTTCGACACCGAACTGGCGCTGAAAGTGGTAGCGGAAGATGCCTCGGTGGACAGCGAATACACCACCGCCATGCGCTCGCTGGCGACCCTGATGATGGAAGATTCGCGCTCCATCGGCGGCGTGCTGAGCGTGATGACGGTGCTGCGCGCGCTGGAACGGATCGGCGATCACGCCGACAACCTGGCCGAGCACGTCATCTATCTGGTCAAGGGCCGCGACATTCGCCACACCTTGGTCAGCGATCTCGATCACGAGCTCCTGGGCAAGGGCCGCCAGCGCTGAACCCCTCGGGCGTCGACTCGCTCGGGGCTAGCGCTCCGCCGTTCGGACTGTGTTAGCGTGTCGACCTCGCAACGGTTTGTCTGTTCGGCGGATTTGGCATGATCTACTCCCTGCAAGCGATTCTCAGTGGCACGCGCCTGGTGTTCGAGCCCGGCCTGCGTCGTTTCGTGATTGGCCCCGTGCTGGTCAATCTGCTGCTCTACGGTGGCACCCTCTTCTATCTCTTCGAGAACTTCGGCGGCTGGCTCGACTACGGCATGCGCCAGATACCCGACTGGCTGACCTGGCTGACCTGGCTGGAATGGCTGATCTGGCCGCTGCTGGTCGTCGCCCTGGCGCTGATCGTCTTTTTCACCTTCACGCTGGTCTCCAACCTGATCGCGGCACCGTTCTACGGCTTTCTGGCCGAGAAGGTGGAAACTCGTGTCACCGGCCGGCCGCCAAGCGACGAGCGCGGGCTGATGAAGGCCGGCGTCGATGCGCTAGGGCGGGAACTGGTCAAGCTGGGCTATATCCTGCCGCGCATGGCGGTCCTGTTCCTGATGGGATTCGTGCCCGGCCTCAACCTGATCACGCCCTTCCTGTGGGCGGCGTTCTCCGCCTGGATGATGGCCGTCCAGTATCTCGACTACCCGATGGACAACAACCAGGTCGGGTTTACCGATATGCGTCGTCGTCTGCGTGCCCGCTGGTGGCCGACGCTGACCTACGGCGCCTGCATGTCCATGGCCACCTGGGTGCCGGTGCTCAACCTGATTCTGCTGCCCGGTGGCGTTGCCGGTGGCGTCATGCTGTGGGATCGCTATTACCGCAACATGGTGCCGGCCGTGAGCCGCTGAACGCGGGGGCGTGAGCGGGCGGCTGCCCGGCCGGCGAGAAAAACGCCGGCCGGGGTTGAAAGCGGCACCGTTGCACGCCATGTAGGAGGGTACGGCACGAGGGTTTGTCGAAGTTCCGGGGCCAGACGCATCGGGGTTTCTACAAATCCTAGTGAAATCAAAGCGATAGTTTACCCGAGCAGCGCTGCATGACGGCCAGGCTCGCTTGACACTGTCATGCGTTGCTCACTATTTTGATTCACCCGAGAGGCGCCCACGTCGGGTAATGCCTCCTCATGAAAGGGAGTTTTGATCATGGCTCATAGCTTACCGTCGCTTCCCTACGCGTATGACGCGCTGGAACCCAAGATCGACGCAATGACGATGGAAATTCACCACACTCGTCACCATCAGACTTACGTCAACAACCTCAATGCCGCGCTGGAAGGCACGGGTCTCGAAGACGTACCGGTCGACAAGCTGATGGCCGATATCGAGAAGGTTCCGCAGGACAAGCGCCAGGCAGTCATCAACAACGGTGGCGGTCATGCCAACCACTCGCTGTTCTGGACCGTGATGTCCAAGGATGGCGGTGGCGAGCCGACCGGCAAGGTCGGTGAAGCGATCAGCAGCGAACTCGGCGGCTACGACGCCTTCAAGGAAGAGTTCAAGAAAGCGGCAGCCGGTCGTTTCGGCAGTGGCTGGGCCTGGCTGGTCGTGACCCCGGAGAAGAAGCTCAAGGTCATCAATACCCTGAACCAGGACAGCCCGCTGATGGAAGGCCTGACGCCGATCCTCGGCCTGGATGTCTGGGAGCATGCTTACTACCTGAAGTATCAGAACAAGCGTCCGGATTACATCGCCGCGTTCTTCGACGTCATCAACTGGGACGAAGTCAATCGTCGCTATGCCGAAGCTACCGCCTGATACTCGGCGCTGACGGTCTAGTACCGACTGCCTAGTACTGATTGTTCAGTACTGACTGTCACGGCATAAGCCAGTTTCGAGATGCCCCCGCTTCGGTTTTACCCCGGAGCGGGGGCATCTTGCATGGATTCCCACCGCCAGCGCTTTTCTGATAGTCTGACGACATCGGCTCCCGCCGATTCCAAGCTCCGCACGCCACCGCTTCCCACTGCTGCAAGACGATCCCACATCATGACTGCACTTCGTTGCGACGCCACTTTGACGCTCACCGATGTAAATAATTTTCAATTGCGCCTGAAAGCGTTTCTGGATGAGTACGATGTCGCCTATCGAGACAATGGCACCCGGACCGTGATCGAGCTGCCCGGAGGCGAGGCGTATTTCGCCGCCATCCGCGTGGGGTTGCACATGGAAGCCCGCGCCGAGGCGCGGGACGGCCTGGAGACGCTGCGGGGCATCATCGAGCATTACGTGTCGCTCTTCGCGGGAGAGAATGCACTGCCGCTACACTGGCATGGCGATGTCGTCGCGGCTCCGACCTTCGCCAATTTCCGCGAGATGCGGGTGACACGGATCGAGGACCTGAGCCCCAGCATCCGGCGGCTGACGCTGAGCGGCGAAAACCTGGCGCGCTTCGATCACCCGGAAGAATGGCATGTGCGCCTGCACTTTCCGCCGGCCGGCATCGAGCAGCCGCAGTGGCCGCGGCCTACCGCGGAAGGTGGGACCCAGTGGCCGCCGGAGGAGGAGCGCGCCGAGATTCGCTACTACACCATTCGTCGCCTGGATGTCGCTCGCGGCGAGGTCGAGATCGATTTTCTGCTGCACGAGGCGCCGGGGCCGGGAGGCGACTTTGCGCGGCGTGCCAGGCCGGGGGATCTCTGCGGCATGGCCGGGCCTTACGGACGCGGCGTCGCCGAGGCCTCCCACTATCTGCTGGCCGGCGACGAAACCGCCATTCCGGCGATTTCTCGTCTGCTGGAGACGCTACCGGGGCACGCCCGTGTCGAGGCCTGGCTGGAGGTCGAATCGCCGGTCGACGCCCTCGAGCTGCCGGTGCCCGCTCATTGCGACGTGCAGTGGCGCTATCGCTGTCGCGGCTACGGCCCCAGTGAGCAGCTCGCCGCGGCGGTCGCCGAGGCCATCCCCGCGACCCGCGACGACCTGTTCGTCTGGTTCGCCGGCGAGGCGGATGTCAGCCAGCGCCTGCGCAAGCGGCTCAAGCAGGAGTTCGGGCTGCAGAAGGGGCAGCATTTGGTCACTGGCTACTGGAAGCGCTAAGCTTCGTTCGAAAAATGTCTACGCTCGCCCATACGGCGTTAAAAATCGGCTCAAAGTGCTCATTTACACCCACGTAAACTGGTGCGCCAGCCCGGTCCGTTTTCGCCAATTTTTGCCTTAGCTACGCGCCCCGGTCTTGCCATCGCTCGCCAATTTTTCAAACGAAGCTTGGACTCACGGAGCCCTGTCGAGTACCAGCAGCGGGTCGATCCGCGTATCGAACCAGTTCATGCCCCAGTGCAGATGCGGGCCGGTGGCGCGGCCGGTCGCGCCTACCGCGCCGATCACTTCTCCCTGTTCGACGCTGTCGCCGACTTCCACATCGATCCGCGAGAGATGCAGGAAGTTGGAGCTGACGCCGTAGCCGTGGTCGAGCAGTACGGTGCCGCCGGTCAGGTAGAGATCGTCGGCGAAGGTGATCACGCCGCTGGCCGGCGCCTTGACCGGCGTGCCCTCGGCGGCGGCGATGTCCATTCCCGAGTGGGCCGATCCCGGCGTGCCGTTGTAGATGCGCTGGTTGCCGAAGCGCCCGCTGATACGTCCCTCGACCGGCCAGACGAAGGTCTGGGCGAAACCCACCCGGTCGTCGTTGCGGGTGCGCTGGGCGCTGACGGCGGCCTGCTCGCGCTGGATGCGCCGGGCGATTTCCGGCGGCGGTGAGACGGTCTTGGGCGGCACGCCATCGATGCGCTCGATCGGCCAGTCCCGGGGCGTGATCGCCACCGACACCTGACGCTGCCGGCCATCCGGGGTCACGATATCGACGCGCTCGGCACCGCTGGCATCGCGCCCCACGCCGAACACCACGGTGCCGTAGCCGGTGACGCGAAGCTCCCGTCCTGCCGTCGTCACCTGGCTGCCCGGCGGCACGCGACCGATCACCATCGACCCCTGCTGGACGCTGTCGGGAAAGGTGATGGGCACCGAATCCGCTCGGGCGGCACCGACGAGTGAGGATGTCAGCCCGGCGAGCGCGAAGGCGACCAAGGCGGGGCGGATCAGCGTGAAGGCGGCGAGTCGCCATCGAGAGAAAGCTTGGGCAGTTGCCACGGCGGGAAGACTCCGAATCGCAGAATGCCGCCACCTTAACCCGACGAGCTGTCGGGGAAAACGGTGGCGGCATTCATGTGGACGGCTTATGGCCCGAATCCTGACGATGTGCAGCTCGGATCCCGGGTATCGCCTGGCAGCCATCCCCGGGGAAATCTGGGAAGTTAGAACGACTCCCAGTTATCTTCCTGGTCGCCGGCGCCCTGCTTCTTCGTGCTTGTCGATCCTGCCGCCGTCGTGGCCAGCTTCGGCTGCCCATTCGATGCCGAACCGGGCGCCTGACTCGAGAGCGCGGGCTGGCGATAACGTGACATCAGATCGTCGTATTCGACGCTCGCGACCCTGAAGCCGGCCAGCGCCTGTTCCAGCGTCGCGACCTGAGCATTGAGCGTGGAGGCGGCGGCGGATGCTTGCTGTACCAGTGTCGCGTTCTGCTGGGTCACCTGATCCATCTGCACCACGGCTTCGTTGACCTGGTCGATCCCGTTGGACTGCTCGCCGGAAGCGACCGAGATTTCCTCGATCAGGTCGGTCATGCGGGCAACGGCAATGACCACGCGTCGAATGGTGTCGCCAGCCTGGCCGACGATCTCGGAGCCGGCACCGATCTTGCGGTTGGAGGCGTCGATCAGCTCGCGAATCTCGCGGGAGGCGTCGGCGCTGCGGCTGGCCAGCGTGCGCACCTCGTTGGCGACCACGGCAAAGCCTCGGCCCTGCTCGCCGGCTCGCGCCGCCTCGACGGAAGCGTTGAGCGCCAGAATATTGGTCTGGAAGGCGATCGAGTCGATCACCTCGATGATCTCGGTAACCTGACGCGAGCTGTCGGTGATGCCCTGCATGGTCGAGACGACCTGATCCATCATCTCGCCGCCTTCCGTGGCAGTGGTGCGCGCCTCGCCGGCCAGGTCGTTGGCCTGGCGGGCGTTGTCGGCGTTCTGGCGCACGGTCTGGGTCAGCTCTTCCATGCTGGAAGCGGTTTCGCCGATGGAGGCGGCCTGCTGCTCGGTTCGTGCCGCCAGGTCCTGGTTGCCGTTGTGAATCTGGCCCACGCCGACGGTGATGGTGGTCGAGGCGTGACGGATATGAGCCATCGATTCGGCCAGCCGCGTGCGCATGCCCTCGATGGCCGCGAGCAGGCTGCGCTCATCGCCCGGTTTCACGTTCAACGAGGTGGTGAGATCGCCCTCTGCCATGCCCTTGATCGCCTCGCGGGCCTGATGTGGGTCGCCACCGATATCGTCCAGCACGTTGCGGATGATCCAGCCCATGATCAGCGTGATGATCACGCCGATGACGCCGGCAATCAGGCTCATCTTGAGAACGCCGGCCCAGAAGGCGTGCTGGATGTCGCTGATGTAGACGTTGGCGGCGAGGTACCAGTCCCACTCGGGGACGTAGCGCACGTAGTTGATGCGTGATACGTCTTCGCCGTCGGCATTGGTGGAGGTGTACTCCAGCGTGCCGTCGTCGGGCGAGTCCGCCAGTGCCTTGAGCTCGCGATAGAAGTAGATTCCGTTGTCGTCGCGGAACCCGCTCATGTCGCTGCCGATCTCGCGCTTGGGGTGGTAGACCAGGTGGATATTGCTGTCGAAGGCGTAGACATAACTGCCTTCGAGATCCAGCGCCGAGAGGTTGTTGCGGGCGAATTTCTGGGCCGCTTCTGCGGAGAGCTCGCCATTATCGGCGCGTTCGACGTATCGCTCGACCATCGTCTGGGCGCTGCCCACGAAGCTTCTGAGACTGTTCACGCGTTCGGCCATCAGCGTCTCGCGTTTCTCCAGGGCCATCCAGCCCACCAGAATCAGCATGCCCAGCCACATCAGGCCAACCGTGATCCAGAGTTTTTGTCGCATCGTCATCGTAGGGCCATCCTTGTTGATCGTGGGAGCGCAATTCATATAAACAAGTAGTGAATTGCCTCCACTATCGGCCGCGGACGATGAAGGTTGAGAAAAAACTGAAAAACCAGGGAGAGCGCGTCAGACCGGCGTTTCGGGCAGATCCAGGGCGGGCCGGGAGGGGGCTGGTGTCAGGCGTGAGGCCGGAAACACGCAGCGGAAACGGGCGCCGAGACCGGGGCGGCTGACGATCTCCAGATTGGCATCATGGCGAAGCAGCACGTGCTTGACGATAGCCAGCCCCAGCCCCGTACCGCCGGTCGCGGCACTGCGCCCCTTGTCGACGCGATAGAAGCGCTCGGTCAGGCGGGGGATATGGATCGGGTCGAAGCCGTCGCCGTTGTCCTCGACCTCGATGGCGGCGCCGTCGTGCCAGGGTTTCCAGCGCAGGGTGATGGTACTGCCCTCGGGCGTGTAGCGGACGGCGTTGAACGCGAGGTTGGAGATGGCGCTGCGGATCTCCTTGGTGTTCGCCAGCAGCCGTCCCGAGGCCTCGGCCTCCACTGCCACCTGATGCCGGCCGGCGCTGAGATCGCGGGCATCGGCGGCAATCTCCTCGAGTAGCGAGGCCACATCGAGCACATCGCGATCGTCGTCGGGGCTGTCGATCTCCAGGCGCGACAGCAGCAGCAGGTCCTCGACCAGGTTCTGCATGCGGGTGGTCTGGGTCTGCATCTGCGCGAATCCGCGCTGCCAGCGCTCGGGGAGCTGATCGGCATGGTCGAGATAGGTCTCGAGATAGCCGGCCAGCACCGTCAGCGGCGTGCGCAGTTCGTGGGAGACATTGGCCACGAAATCGCGGCGCATCATCTCCAGCTGGTGCAGGCGGCTGACGTCGCGGGCCATCAGCAGGCGTTCGTTGTCGCCGAACAGGGTGAGATGGAACTGCAGGGTGCGGTTGGCCTGGATCGGCGAGGGAATCAGCAGGGGCTCGCTGTAGTCGCCGTTCTCGAAATAGGCAATGAAGCGCGGATCGCGCAGGAAGTTGGTGATCGGCTGGCCGCGATCGTGATCGGGCTGCAGGCCGAGCATGTCGCAGGCGGCACTGTTCCACCACTCGAGATCGCCGTTGGGATCGAGCATCACCACGCTGTCGCGCATCGCCTCGCAGGAGTCCTGGATACGGCGCAGGATGTCGCGCAGGCGCTGCTGCAGCTGCGTCTGGGCCTTCTGATAGTTGTAGAGCCGGTCGAACAGGTCGCCCCAGACGCCGGTACCGGGTGGCGGCGCTTCGCGGGGATTCTTCAGCAGCCAGACGTAGAGCATGCGCACGTGGCACAGATGCAGGAAGACATAGAGCCCGAGGCCGGCCGCCAAGCCCCATCCCAGCCCGGCGAACAGCTCGCCGCCCAGCTCACCGAGCAACAAGCCTATCGCGCCGAGCCCGAACAGCATGTAGCCGAGGCGCCACAGTTCGTTGATCCAGTAGCGCACGTCCTATCTCACTCCCGGGTCGAGAAACGGTAACCGGTGCCGCGCACGGTCTGGACCAGATGCTGGTGCGCCTCGCCCAGGCATTTGCGCAGCCGGCGGATATGGACATCGACGGTACGCTCTTCCACGTACACGTTGCCGCCCCAGACCTGATCCAGCAGCTGGCTGCGGGTGTAGGCGCGCTCCTGGTGGGTCATGAAGAACTGCAGCAGCCGATATTCGGTGGGGCCGATCTCCAGCGCGCCGCCGTGGGAGGTGACGCGATGGCTGGCAGGGTCGAGGCGCAGGCCGGCGACCTCGACGGCTTCCTCGATGCCCGGCGGCGTCGCCCGGCGCAGCACCGCCTTGAGGCGGGCCACCAGCTCGCGGGGCGAAAACGGCTTGGTGATGTAATCATCGGCACCGGCTTCCAGCCCCTGCACCTTGTTGTCCTCCTCGCCCTTGGCGGTGAGCAGGATGATCGGCATTTCGGCGGTGGCTTCCTCGCGCTTCAGGCGTCGGGCCAGTTCGATGCCGCTGGTGCCGGGCATCATCCAGTCGAGCAGGATCAGATCGGGTTTCTTGTCCAGCGCCATGGCGTGGCCGGTCTGGGCGTTTTCCGCCTCCAGCACGTGATAATCGGCCATCTCCAGCGCCACGGCGATCATTTCGCGAATGGGTGCTTCGTCGTCAACGATGAGTACGGTCTTGGAGCTCATGCGCATGCCTCGGGTGAGCCGCCGGGAAACTTCCCCATGTGCGATTGGCGCACCGGGACCGCTTCCGGCCGTGACAGAACGGTGACGATTACATCGTGAAAATATGACAGCGATATGACAACCGCGCCAGCCGGGTCGATCTCGCCTGGGTCAGACCAATGGCCACAGGGCGAGAACCAGCCCCGCGAACAGCAGCAGGCCGGACCAGAAATTGTTGAGAAAGGCGCGGAAGCAGGCGTCGCGCTCGCGCTCGCGGATCAGCCACTGCTGGTAGACGAAGGTGCCCGCCATCGCCGCCAGCCCCAGCCAGAAGAATCCGCCCAGCTGGGTCCGGATGCCGATCCAGGCCAGCAGCGCCAGCGTCGACAGCTGCAGCAGGCCGATGATTCGCTTGTCCCAACTGCCGAACAGCCGGGCGGTGGACTTGATCCCGATCTTGATGTCGTCGTCGCGATCGACCATCGCGTACTGGGTGTCGTAGGCCACGGTCCAGGCGACATTGGCGACCAGCAGCAGCCAGGCATCCAGCGGGACTTCGCGACTCACCGCCATGAACGCCATGGGAATGCTCCAGGAGAACGCCATGCCCAGCACCACCTGGGGCAGATGCGTGTAGCGCTTCATGAACGGATAGATCGCGGCCAGCGCAACGCCGACGAAGGCGAGCAGCACGGTGGCCAGATTAGTCAGGCAGACCAGCACGAACGCCAGCACCACCAGGCCCGCGAACAGGATCTTGGCTTCCTTTTCGCTGATCCGCCCGGTCGCCAGGGGGCGCTCGCGGGTGCGTTTGACGTGGCCGTCCAGATGGCGGTCGGCATAGTCGTTGACGACGCACCCGGCCGCGCGCATCAGGTAGACCCCGAGCACGAAGATGATCAGCGTGGCGCGATCCGGCAGGCCGTCGGCGGCCAGCCACAGCGCCCACAGCGTCGGCCACATCAGCAGCCAGGTGCCGATCGGCTTGTCGAGGCGCGTCAGGCGCAGGAAGTCGGGCAGGCGGGCGAGGCCGCGGGGGAGAGCGGGGGGACCATCGCCGCGGGGTCGGGCGGCTGAATCGTTGGCGCTGGACATACGAATCTCCGAAACGGCAAGGCCTGAAATCGCCAACGACTTTACTGCAACTGTGGCCTCGCTTCGAGGCCTGGGATCGCCGTTCAAGTCCTGGGTCCCGTTCGGCGGATCCTGGTTCAGGTTGGAGAAAGGCCGAGATCCTCGGCCATTTCCCGCTGGAAGCACTCCTGGACCAGCAACTGGATGGTGCCGTGGCGAAAGCGCGAGCGGCGCAGCCAGAGGCCAGCGCCAGCGGGCGAGACCCGCGCCATCTCGATCGGATCGCGCTGGAGATCGTGCTGGGCGAACAGCCAGCTGCCCAGCGAGCGCTCCCCCAACGTTCGCAGGCGGCGGCAACCGATGCGATCCAGCGGTGCGATCGAGCGCGCCGCGACCCAGGGCCGTTCGCCGCTCATCAGCATCACCTCGCGCACCCAGGCCACCTCGGTGGGAGCCAGGCCCAAGGGCTGGGCTTCGTCGCGGCGCGGTCGCTCGACACCCTGGTGCACCAGCTTGACCCGGAACGGGCGCTCGGACGCCGCGATGAGCCGTGCGGTAAGGGAGTCGGTGGAGGCAACCCACTGCCACCAGGCGGTGCTCATGCGAGGGCGCTGAGCGGCGGCCGGGGACCAGCGGATCCAGCGCCAGGATCGTTCGGCGGATGACAAGGCATGGCAGTGGCAGGTTGCGGGCATGCGAAACGACTCCGTGAGCAGTACCATGAAAAGCGCCATGAAAATGGCGGGAACCGCGGGGCGGCGCGGCTCGAAGGCGGCGTAGTGTACCATGAGGCCTCGAGACGACCGACCGAACGAGCCCCCGTAATGAGTCAATCCGATCACTCCACCGCGCCATTGACGATCATCGGCACCGGCATGGCCGGCCTGGGCCTGGCCCGGGCGGTACGAAGCCACGATGCCGAGCGGCCGATCACCCTGATCAGCGCCGACAGCGGCGACGACTATGCCAAGCCGCTGCTCTCCAGTGCCTTCACCAAGCGGCAGACGGCGGAAAGGCTGGCGATACGCGATGCGGTGGGCGTGGCCGAATCGCTGCAGGCCCGGGTTCGCATCCATACTACGGTGGACGCCATTGATACCGCCAATCGGCAGCTTCGGATCGGCACCGAAATCCTGCCCTACGGCCAACTGGTACTGGCCACCGGCGCGGCGCCCCGGCAGCCGTTCGACGTGTCTCCCGCGCTGCACGATCGGGTCTTCCAGATCAACGATCTCGACGACTACCGGCGGCTGCGTGGCGTGCTGGATCGCCACCCCGGGCGACAGGCTCGCATCGCGATCATCGGCGCGGGCCTGGTGGGCTGCGAATTCGCCAGCGACCTGCACGCCGGCGGCCACCGGGTGGCGCTGATCTCTCCCGAGGCGACGCCGCTGGCCCGCCTGCTGCCGCCGCCGCTGGGGCGGGCGCTGGGCGAGGCGTTCGAGGAGACCGGCATCCGCAGCATTTTCGAACGCCGGGTGACGGCGCTCCATGACGACGGCGAAGGCGTGACGCTGGCGCTGGAGGATGGCGAAAGCCTCGAAGCGGATCTGGTGCTGATCGCAACCGGACTGACGCCCCGGACGGCGCTCGCCGAGGCCGCGGGGCTGGCGGTGTCTTCGGCGGGCATTCTCACCGATCGCCGGCTCGCCACCAGCGACCCGAACGTCTTCGCGCTGGGAGACGTGGCCTGCGTCGATGGCCTCGGCGCCCCGGGTAACGGCCTGAACGCGATGTACGTCCAGCCGCTGCAGGCCAGCGCCAAGGCACTGGCGGCGACGCTGACCGGCACGCCGACCGAGGTCAGCTACGGAAGCTGGCCGATCGTGGTCAAAACGCCGCTGTTGCCGGTGGTCGCGCTGCCGCCGCAAAAGGCGCCCCGCCGATGGCGGATCGAGGGAGAAGGCGGCGATTTCACTGCGCTGGCCGAGGACGACAACGGTGCCCTGCTGGGCTTTGCGCTGACCGGGCACTGCGTTCGTCGTAAAGTCGAACTGGCGCGAGCGACCCCCCCATTGCTAGGCTAGCCCCGGTGGCTGCGGATCTATAAGCCACGAATCGTCACCTGATGCTGGACAAACCGCGCCCCAAGCGGCCTATTATGCGACCGGAGGGCGTTGTTCCTCATCGAGAACAACAACTCGTCTCAAACGCGAGGCGTTTTAGGTGACGCCATTGCCAAACTAGGAGGGCTCTATGCGTAAGCCAGAACTCGCTGCGGCGATTGCCGAGCGTGCGGATCTGTCGAAGGACAAGGCCAGTCAGGTGTTGAACGTCATCCTCGACGAGATCACCGGTACGGTTTCCAAGGGTAGCGATGTCACTTTGATCGGTTTCGGTTCGTTCACGGTTCGCGAGCGCGCCGCACGGACGGGCAAGAACCCGCAGACTGGCAAGCCGTTGGATATTCCGGCCAGCAAGACCGTGGCCTTCAAGCCCGGCAAGGCTCTCAAGGACGCCGTCAGCAAGTAAGATCGGATCCTGGATTCTTGAGTCGCTCATTTGCCATGAGCGAAACGATAGCCGATCCGCCGAACGAAATAGGGGTGGATCGGCATTCTTCCCCTGCTGTATTCCCGTGATGGACGATTCGTGCGAGGTGGCATGAAGCTCAAGTTGATGCTCTGGTGGCTGGGCGTGATGCTCAAGCGCGCGCGTTCCCGCAAGGCGGCGTTTCGCGACGCCCTGGAAAAGCTCCAGCGATTCGATTGGGGCGTTGCCACCGAAGACCTCACGATCGCCCGTCACTACCGCATGACGCCACAGGCGATCCAGAGCGATGTCGGCCTGCCGATCGACCTGGCGCTGGAACTGCGCTTCCGCGACGCGGAAAGCGCCACGCGATTTCTGCGCAGGCCTTCCCAGCGCGCTTTTCGCGAAGGGCTGTTCAACGGCCAGCTGCGGCTGGTGGGAGACTCCCGCGATCTGGAGCGATTGCAGAGTTTGCTCAAGCACTTGTAACGCTGTCACCCGACGATAAAAGCCGGCAACGTCCCTGTCGCCGGTCGCTGATACCGCATCGATCTCAAGACGGCTGCACGGCCGGCAGATCGAAGACCAGTACTTCCGCATCCTCGCCGCCTTCCAGCGTCACGCCGGGCTCATCCACTAGCATCAGCGCATCGCCGCCTTCAAGCGCCTGACCGTTGACCGTGATACTGCCCCTGACCACGTGCACGTAGCTCTGGCGATCCGTTGCCAGTGGCAATTCTGCCCGTTCGTCGCCGTCCAGCAGCGACGCGTAGATGAAGGCGTCTTGTTGCAGTTCCAGCGAACCGTCGCGACCATCCGGTGACAGGATCAGGCACAGCCGGCCGCGCTTGTCGGCTTCAGTGAAATCCTTTTCGGCATAGCGCGGCGTCAGCCCCCGCTCCCGCGGGAACAGCCAGATCTGCAGGAAGTGCACCGGCTCGCTGGCGGAGTGGTTGAACTCGCTGTGCTCGACGCCGGTGCCGGTGGTCATGATCTGCACCCGGCCGGGGCCGATCGAGGAGCCGTTGCCCAGCGTGTCGCGGTGGGCCAGCTCGCCGCTCAGCACGTAGGAGAATATCTCCATGTCCTGATGGCCGTGCTGGCCGAAACCCTGCCCGGGAGCGAC
The DNA here is from genome assembly GCF_976982775.1 of Salinicola sp. NYA28a. The sequence continues at coordinate 4,117,605 of NZ_OZ334582.1, read as the reverse complement.
GCGGTCCTCGTTGATGACCCGCAGCACGCTGAAGTGCACGTGTTTCGGGTCGTGATAGCCCGCGAACGAGAACGAATGGTAGCTCTTGAGCCAGCCGTGATCGGCATAACCGCGTTCGTTACCGCGTCGAATCGTCAACATGGTCTGTCTCCTGGTTTCGGGCGCCGAACGTCAGTCACGGCGCAATGGAGACAGTGTATTGCCTAAATAATCGAACAAAAGCGCGTTTTTGCGCACGTACACGTGCGCAAAATCGAACGATCGGGGCGCGCTCAGGCTTCGCTTTTCCGGGCGCCGTGAATCGACTCGGCCAGCTCCCGCGTCAGTGCCAGCGCGCCCTCCACGCCTGTCTCGGCGAGCCGCTCGACCAGCGCGCTACCGACGACGACGGCATCGGCAACCCGGGCAACGGCAGCGGCCGTGTCACCATCACGTACGCCAAAGCCGACGGCGACCGGCAGGGGCGAGCGTCGCTTGAGCTCGATGAGCGATTCGCCCAGCGACGCCGCGATATCGGTTCGCCGAGTGCCGGTCACGCCATTGAACGCGATGCGGTAGACGAAGCCATCGCCCTGGGCGAGCAGCTTTGGTAACCGCTCCGGCGGCGTGGTCGGTGCCACCAGCGGAATCCGCGCCAGGCCCAGGTCGCGGGCCCGGGCGGTCAGCGCGGCGCCATGTTCCGGCGGCAGGTCGACCAGGATCAGGCCATCGGCGCCGGCCTCGGCAGCCGCCTGCAGAAAGCGATCCTCGCCGAAGCGCTGGATCGGATTGAGATAGCCCATCAGCACGATCGGGGTGTCATCGTCGCGGCGGCGGAAGTCGCGCACCCTTTCCAGCGTGCGAAACAGTGTCTGGCTGTTCGCCAGGGCCCGCTGGCCGGCGCGCTGGATTGCCACGCCGTCGGCCATCGGGTCGCTGAACGGCATGCCCAGCTCGATGATGTCGGCGCCCGCTGCCGGCAGGCGCTCGAGCAGGTCGCGGCTGGTCTCGGGGTCGGGGTCGCCGGCCATGACGTAGGTCACCAGCGCGGCGCGATCGGCGGCTTTCAGCGCGGCGAAGCGGCGCGCCAGCCGCGAATCGGCGATCAAGGCCTGGGTATTCGAGGTATTCATATCCAGGGCATCCGTATCCAGGACGTTCGTATCCAGGGCATCCGTATTCAAAGACGAAGCGCTCATGAGTCGGCCTCCTCGGGCATCAGGTGACGGGTGATGGTATCCATGTCCTTGTCGCCGCGGCCGCTCAGGCAGACCACGATGATCCGGTCCGAGCCCTGTGTCGCCGCCAGACGTCCGGCATGGTACAGCGCGTGTGCCGACTCCAAGGCCGGCAGGATGCCTTCCAGCCGGCAGCAGAGCGCGACGGCCTCCAGCGCCTCGTCGTCGGTCACCGCCACGTAGCTCGCCCGGCCGCTATCGTGCAGATACGCATGCTCGGGACCGATGCCGGGGTAGTCGAGCCCGGCGGAGATCGAGTGGGCATCGCGAATCTGGCCGTCGTCGTCCTGCAGCAGGTAGGTGCGGTTGCCGTGCAGGATGCCGGGCGTGCCGCCGTTGAGACTGGCGGCATGGCGGCCGCTCTCCAGCCCTTCGCCGGCCGCTTCGACGCCGATCATGGCCACGTCCGTATCGTCGAGAAAGGCGTGGAACAGTCCCATGGCGTTGGAACCGCCGCCGACGCAGGCGACGAGCGAGTCCGGCAGGCGATGCTGCATCGCCAGCAGCTGCTCGCGCGTCTCGCGACCGATCACCGACTGGAAATCCCGCACCATGCGCGGATAGGGCGCCGGTCCCGCCACGGTGCCGATGATGTAGAAGGTGTCGTCGACATTGGCGACCCAGTCGCGCAGGGCCTCGTTCATGGCGTCCTTGAGCGTAGCCGTGCCGGCGTGGACGGGCACGATCTCGGCGCCGAGCAGGCGCATGCGCTGCACGTTGGGCTGCTGGCGCTCGATGTCGGTGGCGCCCATGTAGATCACGCAGGTCATGTCGAGCCGCGCCGCCACCGTGGCGACGGCGACGCCGTGCATGCCGGCGCCGGTTTCGGCGATCAGACGCCGGCGGCCCATGCGGCTCGCCAGCAGCGCCTGCCCCAGCGCGTTGTTGATCTTGTGCGCGCCGGTGTGATTGAGATCCTCGCGCTTCAGGTAGAGCTTCGCGCCGCCGAAGTGTTCGGTCAGGCGCTCGGCGAAGTAGAGCGGCGTGGCGCGACCGATATAGTCACGGCGCAGCTCGTCCAGCCGTGCCTGAAAGGCGGGGTCGGCCCGCGCCTCGTCGTAGGCGGCCTCGATCTCGTCGATCAGCGGCATCAGCGTTTCCGCGACATAGCGCCCGCCGTAGCCTCGCCCTGCCTGGCCCCGGTCGTCCGAGCCGCCGAAAAAGCCATGCTCGTCGGGGAGATCAACCATCTTTGTGCTCATCAGTCGTTCCCGGTCAGTCGATTCGATGGGCTCAGACTAGGCTGGTCGCGCGGCGGAGAAAATCGATAAACTCTCCGCATCCTGTGAGTAAAACTCACCCATCGACGGAGGCGGAATGGCCACGCTACCTTCGCTCAATGCGCTGCGCGCGTTCGAAGCCACGGTTCGTCTGGGCAGCGTCAGCGACGCTGCGCGGGAGCTGAACGTCACGCACGGCGCGGTGAGCCGCCAGTTGCGAACCCTGGAGCACCATTTCGGCACGGCGCTGTTCGACAAGGCGGGGCGCGGGCTCGAACCGACGGCCCACGGCCGGGAGCTGTATCCGGCGGTGCATGAGGCTTTCTCACGCTTGAGCGAGGGCTGCGCCAGACTCGCGCGGCGTCTCGACGAAGCGCCGTTCACGCTGGCCTGCCCGGGCAGCCTGCTGGCGCGCTGGCTGATCCCGCGGCTCGACCGGCTCAACGCCGATCTGCCCGAGCTGCGGCTGCGGGTGGTTTCCAGCGAAAACGAACTCGACCCGCGCCGGGAGGATGTCGATGCCACGCTGCGCTTCGCCGCGCCGCCGTGGCCCGCCGACATGACGGTGTTTCCGCTGATGCCGGAACGAATCGTCGCCGTGGCGACACCGGCGGTCTGGACGGCGGCATCGCAGGCGTCGGCCGGGGCGATGCTGGAGCGGCTCACGCTGCTGGACACGGCGTCGCGGCCGCAAGCCTGGCCCGAATGGGCGGCGGCCATGGGTGTGGACGACGAGACGCTGGCAGCGGCGCGGGGCCGGGGGCGCAGCTTCGAACATCTCTACTATCTGCTGGAAGCCGCGCTGGCGGGCCTGGGTGTCGCCATTGCCCCGCAGCTGCTGGTGGCCGCCGAACTGCGTCAGGAGCGCCTGATGGCACCGTGGTCGGCGGTCGAGACCACCGCCTCGCTGGGGCTGTGGCTGGCTCCGGGAGTCGACGCCCGACGCGGCGAGCGTCTCGCCGAATGGCTGAAACGGGAGCTGACGCGAGACGCGTGACCGGCAGCGGCACCGGTTTGGCGCTTCACTGCTTCGTCACTTCAGCATTTCATCGCTGTGCCGCCTGCTCCCGGGCCTGCATCCGCTCCATGGCGCGACGATAGGAGCCGTTGCGCACCGCCCAGCGCACCACCGGAGCGATGGTGCGAATGCCGCTGCGCACGGCGTGACGCTCGAGGGTGGACATCTCGAGACTCAGCAGCCGCGCCGCCCAGGGCGGCAGCAGATCGATGCCGGCGCGCATGAACAGCGCGCCGACGGGGCGGATGACCGGGCTCAGCGGCAGCGCGTGCAGCAGCACGTCGATGACGTCGCGAGTGCGGGCGTCGCAGACCAGATAGCGCCGCTGGTGCTCGAGATAGTCATCGATGGCCGCCCGGCTCTTGGGCACGTGGCGCGCGCCCAGCGCTTCGGCCACGCGGGCGGTTTCGGCGAAGTAGCGATCCTGGTCGGCCAGGCTCAGGCCGGGATCGCGATAGCGAATATGGGAGGCGAGAAAGCGGCTCATCTCGGCGACATGGACCCACACCAGCAGGTCCGGATCGCTGGCCGCGTAGGGTGTGCCGTCGGCGGCGTACCCGCTGACGCTGTCGTGGACTCGGCGTACCCGCTCGAGAATGCGCTCGGCGTCGTCGCGGGCTCCGAAGGTGGTGACGGCGATGAACTGGCTGGTGCGGCGAAGCCGGCCGATCATGTCGCGGCGGAAGTTGGAATGGTCCCAGACGCCGGCCAGCGCCAGCGGATGCAGCATCTGCAGCAGCAGCGCGCTGATGCCGCCGCACATCATCGAGGTGAAATCCCCATGCACCCGCCACGCCATGGTCTCCGGCCCGAACAGGCCCGGATCGCCCTTGGGCTGGGTATAGTCGACCCCGCCCAGCGTGCGGCCGGTCAGGTGGCTGATACGGTTTTCGATGGCGTCGCGCAGGGAGGTCATTGGCATGAATGTCGGGTCAGGGCACGTCAGGGCGACGAAGCGTGAAGGATCTCGCCGTCGGCGGCGGGAACCCCGTCGCGAATGGCACGGGAAAAGGCCTCGCTCCCGGCATTGTACGGAATCTGCTGGGCGCGCGGGTTGATATAGCCGCGGCGGCGCAGGAACGCGAGCGGATGGCTCGTATCCAGCCCGCCGATCTCGTAGACGTATTCCGGCAGGTAGCCGGAGAGAATCAGCCGGATGTCCCGGGGCAGCCCGGCGACGATCCTGTCGACCATGTCGAACACGATGGTGGTGCAGTTGCTGGTCAGGGTGTTGTAGAACTCGGGCGTTCGGCGCAGCCGCTCGGCTTCGTCGAGATAGGCGACGAACAGCTCGCGGCGTGCCTGCGGCGAGAGCCCGACCTGGTAGAGATAGACGTCCTCGCCTCTGACGTTGCTGCGCAGGCGCAGGATGTCGTTCTCGTCGGCGGCGATCAGGTTGAGCTCGAACTGCTTGAAGAAGCCGCCGCTGATCGAGAACGCCTCGTCCCGCTCGCGCCGGATCTCCACCGAAAACGTCAGATGCCGGCCGTCGGCAAAGCCGAACGTGACCAGCGTGTGGGCGATGGCCGGGCCCATCCAGTAGGAAACCGCCATGTCCACCGAGTCGAGCTGCGAGAGATCGTACTCGCGGGTCTCCCAGCGCGTCGTCGCGGTGTCCGGCGTCTGCCACTCGAAGTCGCGCACGTTGTGAAGCCGGACCCGGTCGCCCTCGCGTTCGACCGAGAGCTGGCGCGCCACGTCCGGCGCCCAGTCCCGCTCGTTGCTGGGCTCGAGGCTCTGCCACCAGCTCACGACGGCGATCAGCGCCAGCGCGAACAGGACGCGCAGCGCCGACGACGCCCGGCGATGGCGGCGCTTTGCCAAGGGGGCCAGCAGCGCGGCCAGGCCGACCAGCACCCATGCTGCGATCACCAAATCGACGACGAGCGTTGGTCCCGGCAGTTCGAAGTGCAGCGCCAGCACGCCCCAGGCGATCACGGCCAGCAACACCAGCGCCCGCAATGCCTGGCCCATGATGGCGAGTGCTCGCCACACGGCGTTTCGATGCGAATGCCTGGTCGGTCGCACGCTCTGCCTCAATCTTCCGGTAAACCCCGATCATGCCGAACTCCGGGACAGGGATGAAGTGGGAGCGTGGATAAAGCGTAAAGCCGTTGCTGCCGATAGGTGTAACGACGTTATACTAAAGTCTAACGCCTGGTGGGGTTCTCTATTCGTTCATGGTCGGCGGCGTCTGTTCCCGGTATCGCGGGCGCGCTATCTTGACGGCACGACCACAATCCTGGAGAGACCGAGATTTCCGATTCGTTTTCCCACTCCCTGCGCCAGCTGTGGACGCTGGACAAGTTCGCCTACAGCTTCCGCGTGTTCCTGGCGTTCAGTGGCGCCATTGCGCTGAGCTGGTCCCAGGATCAGATCGCGCTCGCCATTCCGCTGTTCCTCGGCATCATCGCCAGCGCGCTCTCCGAGACCGATGACAACTGGGAAGGCCGCGTTCGGGCGCTGCTGGTCACGCTGATCTGTTTCCTGGTCGCCTCGTGCTCGGTGGAGCTGCTGTTCCCCTGGCCGTGGCTGTTCGCGCCCGGTCTGGCACTGTCGGCGTTTACCTTCATCATGCTCGGGGCCATCGAGCAGCGCTACGCCACCATCGCCTCGGCGACGCTGATCCTGTCGGTCTATTCGATGATCAATATCGAGCAGCACGGCGGCACCACCGACGGCAATTTCTGGCATCAGCCGCTACTGCTGGTCGGCGGTGCGGCCTGGTACGGGGCGATTTCGGTCGTCTGGTGTGCGCTGTTCTCGCGCCAGCCGGTCAAGCAGAGCATGGCGCAGCTCTACCGGGAGCTGGGCGAATATCTGATCATCAAGGCGACACTGTTCGAGCCGCTGCGCGGGGTCGATGTCGAAAGCCGTCGCGTTGCGCTGGCGCGCCAGAACGGCCGCGTGGTGACCGCGCTCAATCAGGCCAAGGAGATGATCTTCCGCCGGCTCGAGGGCCAGCGTGGCAGCCGCAAGCTCAACCGCTACCTGCGGCTCTATTTCATCGCCCAGGACATCCACGAGCGGGTCAGCGCCTCCCATTACCCCTATTCGGCATTGACCGAGACCTTCTTCCATCACGACGTGCTGTTTCGCTGCCAGCGGCTGCTCGACCAGCAGGGCCGGGCGTGCAAGCGGCTGGCCAAGGCGCTGCTGCTGCGCCAGCCCTTCGAGCACGGCCAGAGCGAGCAGGCGCTGGAGGATCTGCGGGCGTCGATCGTCTACCTGCGGGCGCAGCGCAATCCGGAATGGACCCCGCTGCTGCGCTCGCTGCAGGCACTGGGCCGTAACCTGGCGACACTGGAGGACCAGCTCTCCAGCGCCCACAACCCGGATGCGGTGGTCGATCAGAAGGACGCCAGTCTCCTCGACCGCTCGCCGCGCAGCTTTCGCGACGCCTGGGAGCGCATTCGTCTCAACCTGACGCCGGGATCGCCGACCTTTCGTCATGCCCTTCGCCTGTCGACCGCGCTGCTGGTGGGCTATGGCGTGCTGCATCTGGTTCACCCGACCCAAGGCTACTGGATCCTGCTGACCACGCTGTTCGTGTGTCGGCCCAACTTCGGTGCCACGCGCCGCTTCCTGCGCCAGCGCATCATCGGTACGGTAGTCGGCCTGGTGGTGGGCTGGGCGCTGATCAGCCTGTTCCCGAACCCGCTGCTCCAGTCGCTGATTTCCGTGGTGGCCGGCGTCGTCTTCTTCGCCAATCGCGAGAAGCATTACGTCATCGCCACTGCCGCCATCACCACGCTGGTGCTGAGCAGCTTCAACCAGGTCGGCGACGGTTTCGACCTGATCCTGCCGCGGCTGATCGATACCCTGATCGGCGCGCTGATATCCGGCCTGGCGGTGTTCTTCATCCTGCCGGACTGGCAGGGGCGGCGCCTGCACAAGGTGGCCTCGACGGCGCTGGCCAACAGCACACTCTATTTGCGCGAGATCATCCACCAGTACGAGGCCGGCAAGCAGGACGACCTCGCCTACCGGCTGGCACGCCGCAACGCCCACAACGCCGATGCCGCACTCTCCACGGTGCTGGCCAACATGCTGCAGGAGCCGGGGCACTACCGCAAAAAGGACGCCGACGAGGGTTTCCGCTTCCTGGTCGTCTCCCACACGCTGCTGGGCTATCTCTCGGCGCTGGGCGCGCATCGGGGCGCGCTGGCGGCCAACGAGTCGAATGCCGAAAGCGATGCCGAGATCTATGCCGCCGCGCGGCGGATCGCGGATCGCTTCGACGCCATTGCCGCCAACCTGCAGTCGCGCCAGCCCATCGACGACCCCCGGGGCGAGCAGAACGCGCTGGTGGCGATCTTCGAGCAGGAGCCCACCGCCGCCCAGGACGACGCCGACGACGAGCGCCGCGTGATCCAGACTCAACTGCTGCACATCAGCCGCCAGCTGGTGCCGATGAGCGAAGCGGCGGCCCGGCTGATCGAGACTCAGACCCAAGTGGCACACGAAGAGAAGGCCGTCGCGGAAGCGGCCTGAGCGTGACGCCCAGGCCGGTAGGGGAAACCCGCAGTCGGGAGATTTATCGGTTTCTGTGGTGAGTGATTCGACCGATCGCGTTGAGCAGAACCTGCGCGGCAAGGATGGCGGTGGAGCCGGTGCGGTCGTAGTCCGGGGCGACCTCGACCAGATCCAGCCCGACGATGGTGCCGCGCTTGGCGAGTCCGTCGATCAACTCCAGCACCTCGTAGTAGAGGAAGCCGCCGTGGCTCGGCGTGCCCGTGCCGGGTGCGATCGAGGGGTCGAAACCGTCGATGTCGATAGTCAGATAGTAACGTTTGCCTTCCGGAATTCGCGCCAGTACCTGATCGACGCCCAGCTTGCGGAACTGGCGGACGGAGAGGATATCCGAGCCCATGGCGCGAGCATCGTCGTAGCCCTCTTTCGAGGTCGAGGAGACGTTGCGAATGCCGATTTGACTCAGTCCCTCGACCCACGGCTTTTCGGCGGCGCGGCGCATCGGGTTGCCGTGGCCGTACTTCACCCCGTGGCGCTCGTCGACGAAGTCGAGGTGGGCATCGACCTGGACCAGATGAATCGGCTCCTCGTCGGAGAAGGCGTTGATGCAGGGAATGTTGATCGAGTGATCGCCGCCCATCACGACCGGAATCGCGCCGGCTGCGAGGATTTTGCGCACGCCAAACTCGATGTTGGCGTGGCTCTTCATGGTATCGGTGTGGACGATGTCCGCATCGCCGATATCGACGACCTTGATCTCGCTCGGGTCGAGATAGGTGACGTCGTCCTCGTGGTCGTAGGCGCCGGAGTGGCCGAAGGCGAACAGGGTAGACGCTTCGCGGATCGCACGCGGGCCCATGCGGGCGCCAGATCGCCACTGGGCGCCGAAATCGAACGGCGCGCCGAGCACCGCGACATCGGCGTCGATATTATCCCAGTTCTCGACATAACGATATTTGCCGAACGTGCAGATGCCCACAAAAGGCAGATTGAGTCTTCCCGAGTCATAACCGTGCTGAGACATCTCTTCTCCGAAATTGCGTGGTACAGAATGAAGGGAATCAATCGAACTGGCGCTGACGCCAGGTATCGAGAAACTGCTTGAGGCGCTCGCTCTCGGGGCGTGAGAACAACGTGTCGGGCTGAGCCGACTCGACGATGCTGCCCTGATCCATGAACACCACACGATCGGCAACCTTGGCGGCAAAGCTCATCTCGTGCGTGACGATCGCCATGGCCATGCCGTTGTCGGCCAGATCCCGGATGACCTCGAGGACCTCGCCTACCAGTTCCGGGTCGAGCGCGGAAGTGGGTTCGTCGAAGTACATGACCTTGGGTTCGAGCGCCATGGCCCGCGCGATGGCGACACGCTGCTGCTGTCCACCCGAAAGACTGGCCGGGTAATGGTGCGCTCGGTCCCGCAGGCCGACGCGATCGAGCAATTCGAGCCCGCGCGAGTTGGCATCCCGCCTCGACGAGCGATTGACCAGGCGCAGCGCCAGATTGACGTTCTCCAGCGCGGTCAGATGTGGCCAGAGATTGAAGTGCTGAAACACCATGCCGACGGGTTGACGTACTTCGTCGATGGTTTTCTCGCTGGCGCGGACTCGCTTGCCGCCCTTTTCTTCATAGCCCAGCAGTTTGCCGTCGATGTAGACACTGCCTGATTCATAGGTCTCGAGAAACGCCAGGCAGCGCAGCAGGGTACTTTTCCCCGATCCCGAAGGACCGATAATGCAGGTCACCTCGCCGTCGTGAAGGCTGAAATCGATGTCCTTGAGAATATCAACGCCGTTGAACTGCTTGCCGAGCCCTCGGGCAGAGACGATTTCCTGTGGAGTAGCCATATGCGATCCGAGAGTCGGTTAACGGGAAGTGGAGGTTTTGAGGGAGCGACGCTCGACGCGCGACCCGCCGAAGGAGATCACTTCGATGATCAGCCAGTAGAGCAGTGCCGCGGCGATGTAGGGCTCCGTGGCACTGAACGTCTGGTTGACGACGGTCGTTGCGCTCTTGGTCAGATCGTCGACGGAGATAACCGACAGCAGCGCGGATTCCTTGACCAGAATGATGATCTGGTTGGTCGTCGGTGCAGCGATCAGCTTGCGCATCTGTGGCAACTGAATTTGCGTGAGAACATGACGGCTCGGAATGCGCAGCATGCGCGCCGCTTCCAGCTGCCCTTGTGGAATGGCGCTGAAGCCGCCGCGAAAAAGCTCCGAGAAGTATCCGGCACCATAGGCGCCGATGCCGATCAAGCCGGCGGTGGCCGCGTCCAGCCGGATACCGATGCTGGGACCGCCGTAATAGAGCACGAACAGTAGGATCAGCAGCGGCACTCCGCGACAGATTTCGACGTAGCCGGCGATGAGGTAGTACAGCACGCGGGCAAACTTCATCTGCGCGATGGCCAGGACCAAGCCCAGAGCGATCGCCAGCAGGCAGCCGAAAAAGCAGATCCATAGGGTATTCCACAGGCCGAACGCGATGATCTGCCAATTGTCTTGAATGACACCGATATCGAACATGTCAGCTCCCCTGCGCGAGGCGGCCAGCGCTTCGCCGTTCGAATCTTGCGCTCAGGCGCGCGATGGTCAGCGTCACCAATAGATAGATCGCGCCCGCGGCTAGATAAGTCTCCAGTGGCAGGTAGTTGCGCGAGGCGATCTGCTGGCTGACGCGTATCAGTTCGGTCACTGCGATGATAGAAACTAGCGACGAGTTCTTGATGATCGTAATGACTTCGCTGGTCAATGGCGCCAGGATTAGCCTGAAGGCTTGCGGAATGACGATATGGCGCTGGGTGTGCCAGCGGGAGAGGCCGCACATTCTGGCAGCCTCTAGCTGTCCGGAGGGAACATTGGCGATGCCGCTGCGATAGATTTCGGCCTGAAAGGCTGCCGTGTTCAGCGACAGCGCGAGAATGGCGGCCAGGATCGGTGGCACGTCAAATCCGATTTCAGGGAGTAAATAGAACACCAGCAGCAGCTGGATTAGGATCGGCGTGCCGCGCCAGAAACTGCGATAAACGCCGCACAGTCGTCGCACGACGCGATGGCGGCTCAGCAAGCCGTAGGCAATCGACATGCCGAGCGCGGCACCCAGCCCGATCGCGGCAAGCGACACGATCAGCGTGATGCCGAGCCCTCTGGTAAAGGCATCGCCATTGTTCAGCAGAATGTCCAGCATCGCGATACTCCGCTAACCGTTGTCGCTCATCCGTCTCAGGAGTTCGGCATGGCAGCCGGCAGTTCGGCCGGCAGATCCATTGGTGCGCCGAACCACTTTTGCTGGAGCTCTTCCAGCGTGCCGTCCTCTTCCATCTGATGGATTTTCTTGTCCATCAAGGCGTTGAGCGAAGCGCTCTCGTCGTCGTTGCGACCGGCCCAGGTGAAGTAGGTCGGATCGCCGAAGGTGCCGACAACCTTGAACATGTCCGGGCGCTGCTTCTGAACGTCGAGCAGGTTGGGAAGGCTGTTGACGACCGCGTCGACGCGACCCGCCGCGAGATCCGCGTAGGCTTCGTCGAAGCCGGTGTAGGTGCTGATACTGGCGACAGGCGTGCCGGCCTGATCCAGCGACTTGGCCTGCTTCTCGAGTGCAGCGAGCTGCGCCGAACCGGCCTGGGACGCCGTTTTCAGGCCACCCAGCTGGTCGGCAGACTGGATATTGTCGTCGTCGGCTCGCTTGAGTACGGCCATGGTGGCATCGGCGATTGGCGCACTGAGGTGGTAACGCTGCATGCGTTCCGGCGTGGCGGTCACGGAGGTCACGACATAGTCGAACTTGCCGTTCTGCAGTCCGGGAAGGATGCCCTGCCACGGCAGATCCAGACGATCCAGCGAGACGTTCTTGAACTCCGGAGAGTCCATGATGATTTTCATCATATCGGCCGAATAGCCCTTGATCTTGCCGTCCTCGACGAACTCGAATGGCGGGAAGCGCGCTTCGGTGCCGACGGTCAGCTTGCCTTTCTGCTGCACCTGATCGAGCAGGTCCGCCTGCACGCTGGCGGTGAGGGAATAAAGGCTCAAGGCAAGAGCCATCATGCCGGAGAAACGGGTTACGGAGCGGTTCATGAGCATTTCCAGTAATTGTGGTTATGACGATTGAAAACCGGGTTGGGGATATTGGAGCAGCGCCTGCGCAACAAGAAAAGTGATATATTCTGATCATCAAAATAAAAAACATGATGTTTTCTTGCACCGATATGGAGCGCTCATGAAGCCGTCCACCGCCGACTTGAAGAGTCTTGTGGTCTTTGTTTCCGTTGTCGACCATCTAGGATTTCGGGGCGCTCAGGCCGAGTTGAATCTCAGTCAGTCGGCCATTAGCTTTCACATCAAGGCACTCGAGGAGCGCGTCGGTTTCACGCTTTGCCAACGCGGTCGGCAGGGCTTCGAACTGACCGATCGGGGACATCGGGTCTACCGCCAGGCGCGAGCACTGCTCGCCTCGGTCGAAGACTTCGACAGTGAGATGGGCGAGCTCAAGAGTACGGTTTATGGCACCCTGCGCATTGGTATCGTCGACAACACGGTGATGGATACCGACCTTGATCTCAAATCGGTGGTCGGTCGATTTCTGCAGAAATATCGTCAGGTTCGGTTGGATATCGACGTGGCCGGACCGGACCGGCTGATGAACGATGTGGCAAGTGGCGTCATGCAGGTGGCGCTGTTACCGGAGTCACCGAAGCGGGACGACATTCAGCAGCGGCGTGTCTATACCGAACACCATGGGGTCTACTGTGGCAAACGGCATCCATTGTTCGCGCGACCCGAGAAGGAGATCAGTGTCGGGGAGATCGTCGAGCACGCCTTCGTGGTCAGGCCGTATGCCAATCTGCGTGAACTGGCGCCTTTTCCGGGCGCCAGCGTCGGCGCCCACGCCTCGAACATGGAAGCGCAGGCACTACTGATTTTGAGCGGTCACTTTCTGGGCAACCTGCCGATCCACTATGCGCAGTACTGGACGGCACGGGGGGAGCTGCGCCAGCTGATGCCGGATCAGGTCGTGATCGAGTCGCCATTCCATCTCGTCAGCCGTGTCGGGCGCAAACCCTCGCTGCTGACGCGAGCGTTCATTCAGGAGTTCGTCGCCCACATGGCCGCGCAGAGGGAGCGGTTGGATGCTCCCCGGCCGGGCAAATAAGCCGGCTTCACACCTGCCCGTAGCGCCCGGCTTCGTCGCCCAGCCAGCGCTGGATCAGCGGTGGCGCGGCGTCGGGGGCTTCCTCGAGCAGCGCCTGGGCCAGGGCGGTGACGGTATCCAGTAGGTCGCGGTCGCGCTCGAGATCGGCGATCTTCATCTGCGCCAGCCCGGTCTGGCGGGTGCCGAGCACTTCGCCGGGGCCGCGCAGTTCGAGGTCCTTTTCCGCCACCTTGAAGCCGTCGGTGGTGTCGCGCAGGATACCGAGCCGCTGGCGCGAATGGTTCGACAGCGGCGGGTGGTAGAGCAGCACGCAGTAGCTGTCGACGCTGCCGCGACCGACCCGGCCGCGGAGCTGATGCAGCTGGGAGAGCCCCAGCCGCTCCGGATTCTCGATGATCATCAGGCTGGCGTTGGGCACGTCGACGCCGACCTCGATCACCGTGGTGGCGACCAGCAGGTCCAGCTCGCCGCGCTTGAAGGCATCCATCACGTCGGCCTTTTCCTGCGCCTTCATGCGGCCGTGAACCAGTCCCACGTTGAGCTCCGGCAGCGCTTCCACCAGCGTGTCGCGGGTCACCTCCGCCGCCTGGCAGGTGAGCGCTTCCGACTCCTCGATCAGGGTGCAGACCCAGTAGGCCTGGCGGCCGTCGGCGCAGGCGTTGCGGATACGCTGGATCACTTCCGGGCGACGCTCGTCCGGCACCGCCACGGTATGTACCGGCGTGCGTCCCGGCGGCAACTCGTCGATCACCGACAGGTCGAGATCGGCGTAGGCGCTCATCGCCAGGGTGCGCGGGATCGGCGTGGCAGTCATGATCAGCTGATGCGGCGTCAGGCCGCCGGATTCGCCCTTCTGGCGCAGTGCGAGGCGCTGATGCACGCCGAATCGATGCTGCTCGTCGATCACCGCCAGCCCCAGGCGGTGGAAGACCACGTCGTCCTGAAACAGCGCGTGAGTGCCGACGGCGACCTGCACGCGGCCGTCGGCGATGGCGGCCTTGGTATCCAGGCGTGCCTTGCCCTTGAGCTTGCCGGCCAGCCAGCCCACTTCGATCCCCAGCGGTTCGAGCCAGGCCCGAAACTGGCGAAAGTGCTGCTCGGCGAGAATCTCGGTGGGCGCCATCACCGCCGCCTGACAGCCGCCGGCGATGGCGTTCAGCACCGCCATGGCGGCGACCACGGTCTTGCCCGAGCCGACATCGCCCTGCACCAGCCGCAGCATCGGTACTTCCCGCTCCAGGTCCCGTCCGATCTCCTCCAGCACCCGGCGCTGTGCCTGGGTCAGCGAGAACGGCAACTGGGTCAGAAAGCGCGCCTGCAGGTTGCTGCTGGCCGCGAGCCGGGGCGCGCCATCGGTCTGAATGCGCAGGCGGACCTGGCGCAGGCTCAACTGATGGGCCAGCAGCTCTTCCAGCGCCAGGCGCCGCTGTGCGGGATGGCGGCCATCGGCCAGCCGTTCCTGCGGCGCGTCCGGCGGTGGTTCGTGCAGATAGCGCACCGATTCGATCAGCCCCGGCAGCCGAAAACGACCGCGCAGCGGTTCGGGAATCCACTCCGGCAGGCTTTCGGGCGCCTGTTCGAGCCGCTTCAGCGCCTGCTGGATCAGGGCGCGCAGGCGCGGCTGCGCCAGCCCTTCGGTGGCGGGGTAGATCGGTGTGAGATGTTCGTCCACCGGCGTCGCTTCGCTCTGGATGAGACGATATTCCGGGTGATAGATCTCGAGCCCGGTGCTGCCGGCGCGGGCCTCGCCGAAGCAGCGCACCTGTACGCCCTTGACGAACTGTTGCTGCTGGGCCGGCGAGAAATGGAAAAAGCGCAGGCTGAGGATGCCGGTGCCGTCCTTGAGGCGGACCAGCAGGCTGCGCCGACGGCCGCGGACGACCTCGGCAGCGCTGACCTCGCCTTCGACCACGGCCTCGGTGCCGGCACGCAGGGTGCCGATGGGCGTGATTCGTGTCCGGTCCTGATAGCGCAGCGGCAGATGGAAAAGCAGGTCGACGACGTGCTCGATGCGCAGCCGGGCCAGCTTGCCGGCCAGGGCCTCGCCGACGCCGGAGAGGTCGGTTACCGGCGCATCGAGGCTCATGCGGCCTCGACGTCGCTACCCTGGATTTTATCGATCGCCTGAATCAGTGCGTCGATCGCCTTGGGCCGCGGGAAACTGGCGCGCCATGCCAGCGCGACGCTACGCGTGGGGGCACTGCCCTTGAACGGCCGACTCTCCAGCAGGCCGTTTTCATAATGATTGGTGCCGATCGCCAGCTTCGGCAGCACGGTGATGCCCAGGCCGGAGGCGACCATGTGACGGATGGTCTCCAGCGAGCCGCCTTCGGCGATCAGGGTGTTCGACGGGTTGTTGAGCTGCGCGCTGATCGCCGGGCAGGCCTCCAGAATCTGGTCCCGGAAGCAGTGACCCTCGCCGAGCAACAACAGCCGTTCGGTGAGCAGATCCTCCTTGGCGATCGCCGCCTTCTCCGTCCATGGATGGCCGGCCGGCAGCAGCACCTCGAATGGCTCTTCGTAGAGCGTCTTGGTGACTACGTCGGACTCGTTGAACGGCAGCGCCACGAAGATGGCATCGAGTTCGCCGCTGCGCAGCTTGCGCCGCAGCACGCCGGTGAAGCTCTCCTCGATATAGAGCGGCATCTGCGGTGCGATGCGCGACAGCGCCGGAATCAGATGCGGAAACAGATAGGGGCCGATGGTATAGATGGCACCGATCCGCAGCGGGCTGATCAACTGGTCCTTGCCTTCGGTGGCCATCTCCCGGATCAGCGTGGCCTGCTCCAGCACGCGGTGCGCCTGCTCGACGATCCGCTCGCCCAGCGGGGTCACCTGAACGGTGGATTTGGAGCGTTCGAACAGGGCGATGCCGAGCTCGTCCTCGAGTTTCTTGACGGCCACCGACAGCGTCGGCTGGGAAACGAAGCAGCGTTCGGCGGCGCGGCCGAAGTGGCGCTCCTGGGCCAAGGTTACGATGTAGCGGAGTTCTGTTAGAGTCATTGGCTGGGACCGGAAGGCTCCCTGTCGCACGAAGTCAGTGTGTGGTTCTCGAGGTCATTCGCGTCCTCAGGGACGAATCATCAAGGACGTTTTACCAAGAGGCTAGGGAAAGGTGAAGAAAACTACGCTAATTCTCGGCTGTGGCGATATCGGCACCCAGCTCGGGAAGCAGTTGATCGATGCCGGTCATCGCGTGATCGGCGCACGCCGCAACGTCGTCGCGCTCGCCGGCACCGGGATCGAAGCGGTGGCGCTGGACGTGACCGACGAAGCCGCGCTGGCGGCACTGCCGGATGCCGATATCATCGTCTACGCGGTGACGGCGGACCGGTTCGAGGAGTCGGCCTACGAGGCGGCATATCCGACTGGCCTGAAGGCGGTTCTGCAGGCGTTCGGCGCCCGCGAGAAGCCGCCCGAGCGGGTCCTTTTCGTCTCCTCGACCAGCGTCTATGCCCAGCAGGGCGGCGAAGAGGTGGACGAGACCTCGGTGACCGAACCCCACGGTTTCTCGGGGGTACTGATGCGCGAGGCCGAGCAGGCGCTGCTCGCACACGATCTGCCCGGCACGGCCATCCGCTTCTCGGGAATCTACGGCCCGGGTCGCGACCGGCTGATCCGCCAGGTGAGCGAAGGCCGTATCGCCGCCTCCAACCCGCCAATGTACTCCAATCGCATTCATCGCGACGACTGCGCGGGCGTGATCGCCCACCTGATCCAGCTGGCGCTGGAAGGCAAGCCGCTGGAGCCGGTCTATCTCGCCAGCGATTGCGATTCGGCACCGCTGCACGAAGTGATGGCCTGGATCGCCGGGCGACTCAAGGTCGAGACGCCGGACGTCATCCAGTCACCGCTGCGTCGCCGTTCCAGCAAGCGCTGCAACAACCGGCTGCTGCTCGATTCCGGCTACACGTTCCGCTATCCCACCTTCCGAGAAGGTTACGAGGACGTGCTCAGACAGGGCGGTTTCCTGCCCGCCACGGAAAGCGCCTGACGCCCGGCCGGCGGCCGACATCGTCCCTCGTCGGATGTGACGATTCGACGACGAATTCGTGTCAGCGCGATGACGGCCGCCGCCAACCTGCTGATACTCCTCATAAAGCGCCCACGGGCGCTTTTTTCGTGGCGTTTTTTGCCCCCGTCCTTGTCACCGTTTCTTAATTGTCTAGATAAATAACCGTCACACGACGTCGCCAGACTGTGTCCAACCTTTTCGGGTTCCAAACACTTTCCGGGACGAATCGTATGACCGCCATCATTAGCGTCGAACGGCTCGACAAATCCTTCGGCAACCACGCCGCGCTGCGCGAGGTGGGTTTCGAGATCGCCAGCGGCGAAATGGTCACCCTGATCGGGCCGTCGGGCTCCGGCAAGTCGACCCTGCTGCGCCATCTCATCGGCCTGACCCGTGCCGACCGCCAGTCGCACGGTCATGTCAGAGTGCTGGATCGCGACGTGCAGCGCCAGGGGCGACTGGTCGGCGCGAGTCGCGAACAGCGCCGTCGTGCCGGCTACATCTTCCAGCAGTTCAATCTCGTCGGCCGCCTGAGCGTGCTGACCAACGTGCTGATCGGCCACCTCGGGGCGATGCCGCGATGGCGGGCGCTGACGGGCCGCTTCACCCAGCACGAACGGGACCTGGCGCTGCGCGCACTCGAGCGGGTCGGCATCGTCGGTCTCGCCCATCAGCGCGCCAATACCCTTTCCGGCGGCCAGATGCAGCGCGTCGCCATTGCCCGGGCGCTGGTCCAGGAGGCCGAAGTGATCTTCGCCGACGAGCCGATCGCCTCCCTCGATCCGCGCAGCGCCCGCGAAGTGATGGAGATCCTCCAGCGCATCAATCGCGAGGACGGCCGCACCATCGTCGTCACCCTGCATCAGGTCGACGTCGCGCGCCGCTACTGCCGCCGCGCCATCGCCCTCAAACAGGGGCGGCTCTACTACGACGGGCCGATCGAAGGCCTCACCGACAGCCGCCTGCAGGCGCTCTACGAGAACGCCGGTCTCGACGAGCTCGAATCCCGCCAGCCCGATCATCGGATGGCGGCGCCACTGCATGCGGTGGGCTGAGCCGAGCGAGCTCTGCAGGAAAACCGACATACCCACGACCGATCCCTGACCATCGATCACCAACCCCGACGCTTCGAGGAAACGACATGATCTCATCCCGTCTACGCCGTGCGGCCCTGCCGCTGATCGCCGGACTCGGCCTGTTCGGCACCACGCTGGCCGTCAGTTCGGCCCAGGCCGCCGACGAGCCGCTGCGCTTCGGCATCATCTCCACCGAATCGAGTTCCAACCAGTCGACCCAGTGGCAGCCGTTTCTGGATGACATGTCCGAGGCGTTGGGCGTCGAGGTCCAGCCGTTCTTCGCCACCGACTACGCCGCGGTGATCCAGGCGATGCGCTTCGACAAGGTCGATCTCGCCTGGTACGGCAACAAGTCGGCAATGGAAGCAGTCGATCGCGCCGGTGGCGAGATCTTCGCCCAGACCGTCGCCGCCAATGGCGCGCCGGGCTACTGGAGCCTGATGATCGTCAACAAGGAGAGCCCCTACGACTCAGTCGACGAAGTGCTGGATCACGCCGGCGAGCTGACCTTCGGCAACGGCGATCCCAACTCCACCTCGGGATATCTGGTACCGGGCTACTACGTCTTCGCCAAGAACCACGTCGATCCCGCCACCGCGTTCAAGCGCACGCTCAATTCCAATCACGAGACCAATGCGCTGACCGTGGCCAACGGCCAGGTCGATGTCGCGACGTTCAACACCGAAAGCATGGAGCGCCTGGAGATCACTCATCCCGACAAGGCCGACCAGCTCAAGGTGATCTGGAAGTCGCCGCTGATCCCCTCCGATCCGCTGGTCTGGCGTACCGATCTACCGCAGGAAACCAAGGACGAGCTGCGCCAGTTCTTCCTGAGCTACGGCGATACCGACAAGCAGAAGCAGATTCTCGAACCGCTGCAGTGGTCCGGTTTTGCCGCTTCCGACAACGACCAACTGCTGCCGATCCGTCAGCTCGCCCTGTTCAAGCAGCGCGCCCAGCTCGCCGCCGACGATTCGATCGATGCCGAGGAGAAGCAGCAGCAACTCGCGGATATCGACGCTCGCCTCGAATCGCTGAACCAGCGCATGGACGCCCGCGAAGCCGCGCAGGCCGAGCAGGCCGACAACACCACGGCAATGGCCAACTGAGGTTCCGCTCCCGGCCGGCGGCAGATCGACTCTTCGACCTGCCGCCGACGATCGAGCTCCGATCCTCATCGATCTCTTCGTCAGGACAACGCACATGCAAAGCGCCTCTTCCCTCGACATGCAAGCCCGCGCCGGCAAGCGCAGCTGGACCACGCTGCTAGGCTGGGCGGTTGCCGCAGGCGTGCTCGGCTGGGCCTGGCAGGGCGCCGAAATGGCCCCGGGCCTGCTGGTCAGCAACGCCGGCAACATGGCCACGCTCGCCGCCGACTTCGTGCCGCCGACCTTCGGCAGTCTCGATCACTACATCGACCAGATGCTGGTGACCATCCAGATCGCGATCTGGGGCACGCTGCTGGCGGTGCTGTTCGCCATCCCGTTCGGCCTGCTCTCCTCGGACAACCTAGCGCCGTGGTGGATCAACCAGCCGGTACGACGCCTGATGGATGCGTGCCGCGCGATCAACGAACTGGTGTTCGCGATGCTGTTCGTGGTCGCCGTCGGCCTGGGGCCGTTCGCCGGCACCATGGCGCTGTTCGTCCACACCACCGGCGTGCTCGCCAAGCTGTTCTCGGAAGCGGTGGAAGCCACCGATGCCGGGCCGATGGAAGGCGTTCGCGTCACCGGCGCCGGGCGACTGGAAGAGATTATCTTCGGCCTGATCCCCCAGGTTCTGCCGCTGTGGATTTCGGTCAGCCTGTACCGCTTCGAGTCCAACATTCGCTCCGCCACGGTGCTCGGCATGGTCGGCGGCGGCGGAATCGGCGTCTCGCTGTGGGAGACCATGCGCGGATTCCAGTACACCGAGACCGCCACGATCATGCTGGTGATCATCGTTGCCGTCACTTTGCTCGATATGGCGTCGCAGCGTGTTCGCAAACGCTTCATCTGATGCCGGGGCTTCCCCCGGTTTTTTGGGTCCGATGATGTCTAGACAAATTTTGACGATGCCGCGCTACCGCGAACTGGCCGAAGTGCTGGTGCGCGAAGTGCGCGCCGACTACGCCCCCGGCGATCTGCTGCCGACCGAGGCCCAGTTGGCCAAGCGCTTCGCGGTCAATCGCCACACGGTACGCCGGGCGCTGGACGAGCTGGTCGCCGCCGGCCTGGTGACGCGCCACCAGGGACGCGGCACCCAGGTGGTCGATCGTCGCCTCGACTACGCCGTCAGCGCCGGCAGCAAGGTGACCCAGAATCTGGCCGGCCTCGGTCTGCCTTCGAATACCTGCTGTCTCGAACAGGGGCTCGAGACGCCCCCCGAGGCGATCGCGCTGCGTTTCGGCCGCCCCGCCGACGAGCCGCTGCTGCGGGTCGATACCGTGCGCTACGTCGACGATGCCCCGCTGATGCGGCTGCGCCACTGGTTCGATCCCGAGCGCGTGCCGGGCTGGCTGGAGCGCTATCGCGGCGGTTCCACCCGCGCCCTGCTGGGTCAGCACTATGGCCTGCGGCTTCACCGGCGCCGGGTGCGCATCGATGCCGCAACCGCCACCCGCGACGACGCCCGCTGGCTGCAGTGTCCGCTCAACGCACCGCTGCTGCTGATGACCAGCGAAAACACCGATGCCGACGGCGCGCTGGTGGAAATCTCGATGGGCCGGGCGCGTGCCGACCGGCTCTCCTATCACGTTGATTTCGACATCGACCCCATGGATTTCGACACCGACGAGGTTGCGTCATGAACGACACATCACGAGGCGCGCGTCAGCGGCTGCTGGCGCTCTCTACCCGCGAGCGAATCGAGGCGTGCTGGACGGCGCTCGATGCAGTGCCCGCACACCGCTGCGTACGCGGCCCGGAAGCCGGCATGGCGATGCTCAAGGGCCGCACCGGCGGTACCGGCAACGCCTTCCATCTCGGCGAGATGACCCTGACCCGCGCCAGCGTCGCCCTCGACGACGGCACCCTCGGCCACG
Organism: Salinicola sp. NYA28a; assembly: GCF_976982775.1. The sequence continues at coordinate 4,096,410 of NZ_OZ334582.1, read as the reverse complement.
GCTGGGTACGGGGCCGTGACCACCGCCACGCCGAGCTGATCGCACTGGCCGATGCCGTCGCCCAGCACGCCGAATGGCAGCAGAAGCTCGAGACGCACGTACTCGCGCCGCTGGCCGAGGAACTGGCCGAGCGTCAGCGCCGCGATGCCGCCACCGCCGCCGCCACCCGCGTCGACTTCTTCACCCTCGTACGTGGTGAATAGGTACGTGGCGAGTGAGCACGTGGTGAATGAGTACGTGGCGAGTGAGCACGGGCGAATGACGATGGAGAAAGTGACGATGGACAAAGCAATGACGGTAAAGACGGAAACGACGAGGGATCTCGTCTGGCCTGGGCTGGCCGACCCCGCCCACGACAGTCAGCGTCTGTTTCGCCAGATTCTCGGCGCGCTTTCCGAGCCGGGCACGCTGACCACGCTGGCACTGCCGGCACCGCCCCAGGTGGCGCCGAGTGACGCGCTGGGCGCCGCACTGTGGGGCGTGGTGCTGACGCTTTGCGACCTCGAGACACGCGTCTGGATCGCCGCCGACCTCGACTCGCCGGCCCTGCGCGAGGCGCTGACCTTCCACACCGGCGCGCGAATCACCGATGACCCGGCGAGTGCCGATTTCGCGCTGCTGACCCACGAGTCCTTCGATCCGCAGACACCTTTCGCGGTGGGCAGCGACACCTATCCCGATCGCGGTACCACGCTGCTGGTCGCCGTCGAGCGGCTGGAAAACGATTCGAACGGTGCCGACGACGCAGACCACGGCTGGCGGCTCAGCGGCCCCGGCATCGCCGAGTCGCGGGTGCTCGATATCGGTGACGGCGCCGGCTGCCGGGCACTGATGACTCGCCTGGCCGGCAACCGTGCCAGCTTTCCGCAGGGGCTGGACGCCATCTTCGGCTGCGGCGCGCAGCTGGCGGCGATTCCCCGCAGCACCCGAATTGCGAGTGTCGAGGCTCGCGCCGATTCTCAGGAGACGAACTGATGTACGTAGCCGTCAAGGGAGGCGAGCAGGCGATTGCCAACGCCCATCGCTGGCTGGCCGACCGCCGCCGCGGCGATCGCGATCGCCCGGAACTGGAGGTCGCCCAGGTCGGTGACCAGCTGCGGCTGGCCGTCGACCGGGTGATGAGCGAAGCCTCGCTCTACGATCCCGAACTCGCCGCGCTCGCATTCAAGCAGGCCAGCGGCGATCTCACCGAAGCCGTGTTCCTGCTGCGCGCCTATCGCACCACGCTGCCGCGACTGGCGGTCAGCGAGCCGCTCGACACCGCCAGCATGCGCATCGAGCGCCGCATCAGCGCCACCTACAAGGACATCCCCGGCGGCCAGATTCTGGGGCCGACCTACGACTACACCCACCGCCTGCTCGACTTCCTGCAGCTGGCCGGTGCCGAGGTGCCGGCCGCCGAGATTCGCGAAGAACTCACCGAAGCCGAGGCGTGCCCGCAGATTCTGGAGCTGCTCAACGACGAAGGCCTGGTGGAGCAGGAGATCGACGACGGCAGTGAGCCTGCGGACATCACCCGCGATCCGCCCGATTACCCGATGGACCGTGCCGCCCGGCTGCAGATGCTGGCCCGCGGCGACGAGGGCTACCTGCTGGCGCTGGGGTACTCCACCCAGCGCGGCTACGGCCGCAACCACCCGTTTGCCGGCGAGATTCGCCTGGGTCAGGTGGAGGTCGAGATCCACGTCGACGAGTGGGACGAGACGATCTGCGTCGGCGAGATCGCGTTGAGCGAGTGCCAGATGATCAACCAGTTCGGCGGCTCGCGCGAGGCCGCACCGCAGTTCACGCGCGGTTACGGCCTCGCCTTCGGCCACAACGAGCGCAAGACCATGGCGATGGCGCTGGTCGATCGCGCCCTGCGCGCCGAGGAGCTGGGCGAGCCGATCATCGGCCCCGCCCAGCAGGCGGAGTTCGTGCTGGCCCACGCCGACAGCGTCGACGCCTCCGGCTTCGTCTCGCACCTGAAACTGCCGCACTACGTCGACTTCCAGTCCGAGCTCGATCTGCTGCGCCGTCTGCGACGCGAGCATGCCGCACGCCAGGCTGAACTCGACGGCACCCGCGACACCGCCAGCCCCCAGCAGGAGGAGCGCTAACGTGGACGGTTATAACTTCGCGTATTTGGACGAACAAACCAAAAGGATGATCCGCCGCGCGCTGCTCAAGGGGGTGGCGATTCCCGGCTATCAGGTACCGTTCGGCGGACGCGAGATGCCGATGCCCTACGGCTGGGGCACCGGCGGTGTGCAGCTCACCGCGAGCATTCTCGGTGCCTACGACATTCTCAAGGTGATCGACCAGGGTGCCGACGACACCACCAATGCGGTCAGTATCCGCCACTTCTTCCAGCGCGTGGCCGGCGTCGAGACCACCACCGCCACCACCGCGGCGGACGTCATCCAGACCCGCCACCGGATTCCCGAGACGCCGCTGCGAAGCGGCCAGATCCTGGTGTTCCAGGTGCCGATTCCCGAGCCGCTGCGCTTCATCGAGCCCAGCGAGCAGGAGACGCGGCTGATGCACGCGCTGGAGGAGTACGGCGTGATGCACGTCAAGCTCTACGAGGACATCGCCCGCTACGGCCATATCGCCACCACCTACGCCTACCCGGTCAAGGTGGACGGGCGCTACGTGATGGACCCGTCGCCGATCCCCAAGTTCGACAACCCCAAGCTCGACGGCAACCCGGCGCTGATGCTGTTCGGCGCCGGTCGCGAGAAGCGGCTTTACGCGATCCCGCCCTACACCCGGGTCGAGAGCCTCGACTTCGAGGACCATCCGTTCGAGGTCCAGAGCTGGGAGCACACCTGTGCGCTGTGCGGCAGCGATCACAGCTATCTCGACGAAGTGATCACCGATGACAAGGGCGGGCGGATGTTCGTCTGCTCCGATACCGACTACTGCCAGACGCGACGGGGAGAGGTGGCATGAAGAAGCCGGCACTGGAGCGCCCGGTCCTGCTGGACGTTCAGGACATCACCCGCCTCTACGGTCCCGGCAAGGGCTGCGAGGCGATCGATTTTCAACTGCATGCCGGCGAGGTGCTGGGCATCGTCGGCGAATCCGGCTCCGGCAAGTCGACGCTGTTGCGCGTGCTCGCCGGGATGGAAGCGCCCGATGCGGGACGCGTGGTCTATCGAAGGGCTATTCACGAGTCCGAAGCCGCTCGAGCCGGCGCCGGAGAAGACGTGCTGGATAAGGGAGAGTTGGAGAGGGATGAGGCCGAGCTCGATCTCTACGCCATCGGCGAGGCACGGCGTCGAGCACTGCTGCGTCTCGAATGGGGGCTGGTGCACCAGAACCCCCGCGATGGCCTGCGGATGGGCGTTTCCGCCGGGGCCAATATCGGCGAGCGGCTGATGGCCCAGGGCCAGCGCCACTACGGTCAGTTGCGTGCCACCGGCCAGGAGTGGATGCGCCAGGTCGAGCTCGACCCCGGTCGTATCGACGACGCCCCGCGCACCTTCTCCGGCGGCATGCAGCAGCGCCTGCAGATCGCCCGCACCCTGGTCACCCGGCCGCGTCTTGTGTTCATGGACGAGCCCACCGGCGGGCTCGACGTCTCGGTGCAGGCGCGCCTGCTCGACATGCTGCGCACGCTGGTACGCCAACTGGGCCTTTCGGTGGTGCTGGTCACCCACGACCTCGCCGTGGCGCGCCTGCTCGCTCACCGCCTGATGGTGATGCGCCGCGGCCAGGTGGTCGAGGCCGGCCTTACCGACCAGATCCTCGACGATCCGCAGCACGCGTATACGCAGCTGCTGGTTTCATCCGTGCTGACACCTTGAGGGAGGAATTCCGATGCTTTCCGAGACTAGCGCTTCCCCGAAACGCGCCCGACCTCGCCTCACGGTGGATGGGCTGCACAAACGGTTCCTGCTGCACGGCCAGGGCGGGCTCGAGATCGACGTGATGCGCGATCTCTCGCTGACCCTCGACGCCGGCGAATGCCTGGTGCTTGCCGGTCGCAGCGGTATCGGCAAGAGCACGCTGCTGAAGATGCTTCACGGCGACTATCGCATCGACCGCGGGCACATCCGGCTGCATTTCGAGGATGGCGAACTCGACCTCGAGACGTTGCCGGCCTACGCCTGGCACGGCCTGCGCCGGGACGTGATCGGCTACGTCAGCCAGTTTCTGCGCGTGGTACCGCGGGTCGCCGCCGTCGATGTGGTGATGGAGCCGCTGCTGGCGCGTGGTGCCGACGAAAACGAGGCCCGCCAGCGCGCCGAGACGCTGCTGGCCCGGCTCAACCTGCCCGAGCGACTGTGGCAGCTGCCGCCCGGCACCTTCTCCGGCGGCGAGCAGCAGCGCGTCAACATCGCCCGCGGCTTCATCGGCGAGCATCCGCTGCTGCTGCTCGACGAACCCACCGCGTCGCTGGACGCCACCAATCGCGACGTGGTGATCACCCTGATCGGCGAGGCCAAGGCCCGCGGCGCGGCGATGCTCGGCATTTTCCACGACGAGGACGTGCGCGAGCGCGTCGCCGATCGCCTGCTGCCGCTGGACGATAGTCTCGGCGCCCGCGCTTCCGTTACCCAGAACACTCAGGAGACGCTGTCATGAGCACGCAGGAACAGGTACTGACCAACGCCAGGCTGGTGCTCGACGACGAGGTGATCGACGGCACGCTGGTGATCCGCGACGGCCGGATCGCCGCCATCGACCATGGCGCGAGCCAGACCGGGGGCGCCGTCGATTGCGAAGGCGACACGCTGCTGCCAGGGCTGGTCGAGCTGCACACCGACAACATGGAAAAGTATTTCCAGCCGCGACCCAAGGTCGAATGGCCGGGACGTCAGGCGGCGCTGGCCCACGACGCCCAGATGGCGGCCAGCGGCATCACCACCGTGTTCGATGCGGTCTCGATCGGTGACGTCGACGAGCAGAGCATGCGCCACCGGGCACTGGACGAGATGTGCCATGCCCTGTCGCAGATCGTTCACGACGGTCTGGCGCGGGTCGATCATCGTCTGCACCTGCGCTGTGAGGTGAGTCACCCGAACACGCTGGTGCGCTTCGGCGAGCTGTCGTCGTCACCGCTGCTGGGCCTGGTCTCGCTGATGGATCACGCCCCCGGCCAGCGCCAGTTCGCCAGCCTCGAGGCGTATCGCGTCTACTATCAGGGCAAGTACCAGCTCGATGACGCGGCGATGAACGCCTTCATGGCGACCCAGATCGACAACAGCCAGCGCTACAGCGCCGAGCATCGCCGCGCCATCGCGGCCAGCTGTCGCGAACGGGGCCTGGCGATCGCCAGCCACGACGACGCCACCGTCGAGCACGTCGCCGAAAGCCATGAATATGGCACCCGAGTCGCGGAGTTCCCCACCACCCGCGAAGCGGCGGAGGCCTCCCACCGTGCCGGCATGGCGGTGATGATGGGCGCACCCAACGTCGTCCGCGGCGGCTCCCACTCCGGCAACATCGCCGCTGCCGATCTGGTCGAGCTGGGCGTGCTGGATATCCTGTCATCGGATTACTACCCGGCGGCGCTGCTCGACGCGGTGTTCAAGGTGGCGGCGATGGAGAACGGCTACGCGCTGCCCCGGGCGGTCGCCACCGCGACACGCATACCGGCCGAAGCGGTAGGCCTGACCGATCGTGGGCGCCTGGCGCCGGGGCTCCGTGCCGATCTGTTGCGGGTGCGATTGATCGACGATCATCCGGTGGTGCAGAGAGTTTGGTCTGCGGGTAGACAGGTCCATTGATGGCGTATTTTTCGAGAGGTCCGAGATGTCGCGTCTGATCTACGTCATGGGCGCCAGCGGCGTCGGCAAGGACAGCCTGCTGCGCGAGCTGGCACGACGGCGTCCGGACGCGCTGGTGGCGCATCGCTATATCACCCGGGCCAGCGGCGGGACGGAGAATTGTATCGAGCTTTCCCGCGAGGCATTCCACTGGCGGCGCGAGCAGGGGCTTTTCTGCCTATCTTGGAGCGCACATGAGCTCGACTACGGCGTCGGCATCGAGATCGAAGCGTGGCTGGCGGCGGGGCATACGGTGGTGCTCAACGGCAGCCGGCGAGCGCTGGAGCGCGGCCGTCGACGCTTCGGCGCGGCCCTGATGCCGGTTCTGGTCGTGGCGGATGTCGAGGTGCTGCGCCGGCGTCTGATCGCTCGCGGGCGCGAGACGCTGGCCGAGATCGAGGCGCGGCTGGCGCGCGGCGGCGGTGAGGATGCGCTGGGCGATATTGCGCGTATCGACAACGGCGGCGAGCTGGCGCATGGCGTGAAGGCACTCGAAGCCTGGCTCGACGCCACGCCCGTAGCGGACGATCCGGCGTGAAGCTGCGCTTTTCGGGTACCGGTGACAGCGGACAGGTTCCCTGCTTCGGCTGCGACTGCCTGGCCTGCCAGCGGGCGCGGCTGCTGAGCTGCCACCGCCGCGAGCCCTGTTGCGGCGAGATCGAACTCGATGGCGACCTGATTCTGATCGACGCCGGCCGCATGGATCTGGCCGCCCGCTGCGAGCGTCAGCGGCCGGCCGCGATTCTGCTGACGCATTACCACGCCGATCATGTCCAGGGGCTGTTGCACCTGCGCTGGGGGCGAGGCGAATCGATTCCGGTCTACGGTCCCAAAGATCCTCAAGGCTGTGCCGATTTGCACAAGAACCCCGGCATTCTCGACTTCCAGCCCGGCCTGAAGCCGTTTCGGCCCTTGCAGCTGGGCCGGCTCGAGGTCACGCCGCTGCCGCTGAATCACAGCAAGCCGACGCTGGGTTACGCGATCTCGGACGGCGTCAATCGGCTGGCCTGGTTGTGCGATACCGTGGGCTTGCCCGGCGCCACCGAGCGCTTCCTGACCGAATGGCGGCCGCATGGCGTGGTGATCGATGCCACCCATCCGGATTCTTATAACTCCCCGCACCCGGATTCTTGTGACTCCCCGCACCCGGAGTCGCATACCACGCCCCGCAACCACAACAACGTCAGCATGGCGCTGGAGATCATCGAGCGAATCCAGCCGTCTCGCGCCTGGCTGACGCACATCAGTCACGAACTGGACGCCGACTTCCTGGCAACGCCGCGAACCCTGCCGGAAGGCGTGGAGTTGGCTGCCGATGGCAGCGACATTCTTTTCTGAGAGGGATTCATGTCTTCACAGCCCGTTTCCCGGCGCTTGAGCGCCGCCCCCACCAGCGCGCCCACGGCGAAACTCCACGAGAGTCGCCTGGGCGCCTGGACCGAGGTGGGCGACCGCTGCGTCTTCAACCACGTCACGCTCGGCGACTACAGCTATGTCGAGCGCGATTGCGACCTGATGTTCACCGAGATCGGCAGATTCACGTCGATCGCCTCCAGCGTGCGCATCAATCCCAGCAATCACCCCTGGTGGCGGCCGACGCTGCACCATTTCAGCTACCGCCCCGGCAAGTTCGGCTTCGCCGGCAGCGACCAGGGCGTCGACGACCGGATCTTCGACTGGCGCGCCGAGGATCGTGTCGTGATCGGTCACGATGTCTGGATCGGCCACGGTGCCATCGTGCTGCCCGGCGTCACCATCGGCAATGGCGCCATCGTCGGTGCCGGTAGCGTGGTGACCAAGGACGTTGACGCCTACACCATCGTCGTCGGCAACCCCGCTCGCCCGCTGCGGCCCCGCTTCGAGGATCCTGAAACCGCGGCACGCCTCGAGGCGCTGGCCTGGTGGGAATGGCCCCACGAGCGGCTGGCGCGCATGTTGCCACTGTTTCAGGGCGATACCGGGGCGTTTCTCGAAGTTGCCGAGGGCGAGTCACGCCCAGCGCCATGATCTCAACCGATGTTGTCAGCCAGCGTCCGATAGCGCGAGCCGTCGCCGCCGATCTTCGATTCCACCAGGGCGAGACGGTCGAAGCGCCAGCGGATCGGGGCGGATAGCCGTGACAGGGGGGGGCGCACGGTCGGCCTGACGTACCAGGCTGACATGCGGGGTGAAGTCACGTTGCGGCGCGGTGAAGCCGTGGCGGGACAGCGCCTGCCAGAGCTCGGCATCGAGCGTCAGTAGCGCGTCATGCGGCATCTGGCTGCCGGCCCAGACGATGCGAGGTTGGGGGAAATGTCCGAGCCGATCCAGCGTCCACTCGCCCTGCAGCGCCGGCCAGCCCTGCGCGAGGGCCACGAGGGGAGCGAGCCGGGTCTCGTCGACATTACCCAGAAACGCCAGCGTGATATGCATGTTCTCTGCCGGCAACGGGTAGCCGCCGCAGAGGGGCGCCAGGCGCTGGGCTTCGGCGGCCAGCGCCCGGCGACTGGCGTCGTCGGGCCACAGGGCGAAGAAAAGTCGGCGAGAAACGGTCACGATATCGGCTCCCGGTGGCGTTGCCAGCAGGGTGACGCATCGTATCCCTCCTTGCCAACGGTTTCCCGGTGTGGCCGTGGCTCCCGATCAGGCGGGGTCGCTGTGTGGCCGGTGATCTTCGCCTTCCATCGTCGAGCCGTGATTCTGGCTGAGCGGGCCGGCCAGCTTGCGCAGCGCCACGTAGAAAACCGGCGTCAGGAACAGGCCGAACAGGGTGACGCCGAGCATTCCGGCGAACACCGCGATGCCCAGGGCCTGGCGCACCTCGGCCCCGGCGCCGTGACCCAGCGCCAGCGGTATCACCGCGGCGGTGAAGGTGATCGAAGTCATGATGATCGGGCGCAGTCGCAACCGGCAGGCCTCCAGCGCCGCCTCCACCACGCTACGACCCTGAAATTCGAGCTCGCGGGCGAATTCGACGATCAAGATGGCGTTCTTGCAGGCCAGCCCGATCAGCACCACCAGCCCCACCTGGACGAAGACGTTGGTATCGCCGCCGGAGATCTTGACGCCGACTACGCTCTGTCTGAAAAATAGACCCGTAAACAGCGCTCGATGCAGGCCAGCGTGACCATGGCACGGTAACTTTTTGCCAGCTTGTCGTAGCGAGTACAAAGTCGCCGCTTTTCCTTCATCCAGCCAAATAGACGCTCTATCACATTGCGACGCCGATAACGCGGGCGCTCGAACAGGCGGGGTAGTCCTGGCTTGGGGCGACGGTGCATCTGTCGGTGCCGGATCGTCGGTCGTATTCCGTACCGGTCGCAGTAGCGACGCAATCGATCACTATCGTAACCTCGGTCGGCCAGCAGATGGCGGCAGCGCTTGCGGGGACGTCCCGTATGACCTGGCAAGCGGATCTGCTCCATGACAGGAACGAGATAGCGTGAATCGGCATGCTGACCAGGCGATAGCAGGAAGCTCAGGGGAACGCCATTGGCATCGCAAACCAGGTGAATCTTGGTGGTCAGGCCGCCTCGGCTTCGTCCAAGCGCATGGCCTACCCGTTCTCCAGAGCCCCTTTTTTACTGCCACCAGCGGCAGAGCGAGTCGCTCGAATCGAGGTGGAGTCCACCATCCAGGTATCGAGATCCATGTAACCATCTTCCCGAAGCTTCAGGTGAAGGCGTGACAGGCTGCGTTCGAGTGTGCCGTCATCTCGCCACTGACGAAAGCGCTGGTAGACCGTTTTCCATGGGCCGAAGCGTTCGGGCAGATCCCGCCATTTGGCGCCGGAACAGAGGATCCAGAAGATGCCGTTGAGCATCTGCCGGTCATCGCGGCGTGGGCGTCCACGCCCAGCGGGCGTGCCAGGCGAAACGATATCTTCAATCAATGTCCAACCCTGATCGGAAATCTCGTAACGTCCTGCCATGACAATACCTCCAAGTCTGAGGGAGGAAAGGCTAGCAAGACATCATTTTTCAGACAAAGCGTAGGGGAAGGATTGGCTGGCGTCGAGCCGCAGGAATGCCCCGAAAACGCCTGCGGTCTAAGCCGGGTGCAGGCGGAAAAGGGGCTGGTGGACGCAGTGTTGCGGCTGGTGAATCTGCTCGACTCACCCCAGGACATTCGCATTCTCGCACCGCTGGTGCGGCGCGAGATCTTCTATCGTGCGTTGGTCGGCGAGATCGGCCTGCACATGCGCAAGTTCGCGGTGGCCGATACCCAGACGCATCGCATTTCCAAAGTGATCGCGGTGCTCAAGGATCGCTTCACCGAGCCGCTGCGCGTTCGCGAGCTGGCGGACATGGTCAACATGAGCGAGTCATCGCTGTTCCACAGCTTCAAGCAGGTCACGCGGATGTCGCCGGTGCAGTTTCAGAAGAAACTTCGGCTGCATGAAGCGCGGAGATTGATGCTATCCGAAGGGATGGAAGCGGCCACCGCCAGCTTCCGCGTGGGGTACGGAAGTCCATCCCATTTCAGTCGCGAATACAGCCGAATGTTCGGCGTGCCGCCGCGCACGGACGTGAGCAAGCTGCGCGGCGAGCTACCGGAGCCCGCTCGCGTCTGAGCGCCCTTGCGACATGGCCTGCGGTGTCTGAATCGTCCGGGCTCAGTCGCCGATGACCATGACTGCTTCGGCTTCCACCTGGCTACCCTTGGGCAACTGCTTGACGCCGACGGCGGCACGGGCCGGGAAGGGTGGCTGGAAGAACTCCTCCATCACCTTGTTGACCACGGCGAAGTTGTCGAGATCGGTCAGGTAGAGGTTGAGCTTGACGATATCCTGCAGCGAGCCGGCGGCTTCCTGGCACACCGCGGCCATATTGGTGAAGACCTGGCGGGCCTGCGCTTCGAAGTCGTCGGAGACCATTTCCATGGTGGTGGGGTCGAGCGGAATCTGGCCCGAAAGATAGACGGTGTTACCCGACTTGATGGCCTGGGAATAAGGGCCGATGGCGGCCGGGGCGTTGTCGGTGTTGATCACGGCTTTGTTGCTCATGGCGTACCCTCCAGTTTCTTTGAATCAGTGCCTTTTCATGAATACTTTTCTAATGACATGACATCTTGAAAAAACGCTGCCCCGCCGCGCATGACGCGGCGGGGCAGCCGTCACGGATCAGTTTCGGGCGCGAACGATGCGGCCGATGTGATTCAGGTTGCGCAGGCGCTTGATGATTCGCGCCAGATGAATGCGGCCCTTGACCAGGATGGTCAGGTTGACGATCGAGAGTCTGGCGTCGCGTTCTTCGATGCCGATGCGCTCGATATTGGCGTCGGCATCGGTGATCAGGCTGGCCAGTTCGGCGATCAGGCCGCGCCGGGTCTCGACTTCGATACGCAGCGGGACCGGGAAATCCTGATCGATCTGCTTCGACCAGGTCAACGAGACCAGCTTGTCGGGATCGTCGCGCAACTCGTCGAGGTTACCACACTCGTGACGGTGGACGACGATCCCCTTGCCGATCGACAGGTGGCCGATCACCGGGTCTCCCGGCAGCGGGTGGCAGCAGCGGGCAAAGCTGATGGCCATGCTCTCGGAGCCGTTGATGACGATCGGGCCGTTGTGCGGCGAATCCACCAGTAACCGTTCCGGGTCATGCTCGCCGGCATTGGCCCCGACAGGGAGATCGTTCGCGACCAGCCGTCGTGCGGTGGTGTGCGCCAGGCGGGTACCGAGGCCGATGGTCTCGAGCAGGTCGTCTTCGGCCTTGAGATCCAGCTCGTCCAGCAGCGCCGAGAGCCGTTCCTGTGGCAGCTTTTCCAGGCTGGTCTCGAAGCTGCCCAGGGCGCGGTTGAGCAGGCGGCGGCCGAGCTGGATCGCCTCGCTGCGCTGCTGGCTCTTCAGCGCGTGACGAATCGCCGAACGGGCCTTGGCGGTGATCACGAAATTGAGCCAAGCCAGGTTGGGGCGCGCGCCGGGGGCGGTGATGATCTCCAGCGTCTGGCCGCTTTCCAGCGGGGTCGACAGCGGTGCCAGATGGCGGTCGATACGGCAGGCGATGCAGCTGTTGCCAATATCGGTGTGCACGCTGTAGGCGAAGTCGACCGCCGTCGCTCCCTGCGGCAACTCCATGATGTCGCCCTTGGGGGTGAAGATGTAGACGTCGTCCGGGAACAGGTCGTTCTTGACGTGTTCGATGAACTCCAGCGAGTCGCCGGCGTGGCGCTGCATCTCGAGCAGGCCGCGAACCCATTCGCGGGCGCGGGCGTGGCTGCCGGCGGCGATGGGCCGTTCGGTCTGGCCGGCCTTGTAGAGCCAGTGGGCGGCGATGCCGTTGTTGGCCATCGCTTCCATCTCGCGGGTGCGGATCTGCACCTCGATCGGCATACCGCTGGGGCCGAACAGTGTGGTGTGCAGGCTCTGGTAGCCGTTGGCCTTGGGGATCGCGATGTAGTCCTTGAAGCGCCCCGGCACCGGCTTGTAGAGATTGTGCACCGCGCCCAGCACGCGATAGCAGTTGTCGACGCTGTCGGTGATGATGCGGAAGCCGAACACGTCCATGATCTCGGCGAACGGTTTGCGCTGGTCGTGCATCTTGCGATAGATCGACAGCAGATGCTTCTGCCGCCCGACCACGCTGCCGGTGAGGTCATCCTCGTCGAGCCGACGCTGCAGGCTGGTCTGGATCTGGCGCATGGTCGAACGGCGGTTGCCGCGGGCGCTCGCTACCGCGCGCTTGATGCGCTCGGACCGCATCGGGTGGATCGCCTGGAATGAGAGATCCTCGAGCTCGACGCGGATGGTGTTGATGCCCAGCCGCCCGGCGATTCGGGCGTAGATCTCGAGCGTTTCGCGGGCGATCCGGCGCTTCTTGTCCGGGCGCAGCGCGCCGAGCGTGCGCATGTTGTGCAGGCGGTCGGCGAGCTTGACGATAATCACGCGGATGTCGCGGGACATCGCCATGACCATCTTCTGGAAATTCTCGGCCTGGGCGACCGCCTTGTCCTCGAAGGTGATCTGGGTCAGCTTCGAGACGCCGTCGACCAGCTCCGCCACGGCTTCGCCGAACTGCGCTTCGAGCGCCTCCCGGGAGACGCTGGTGTCCTCGATGACGTCGTGCAGCATGGCGGCCATCAGGCTCTGATGGTCCATGTGCATGTTGGCGAGGATATTGGCGACGGCGAGCGGGTGGGTAACGTAAGGCTCGCCGGAGCGACGCTGCTGGCCGTCGTGGGCCTGCTCGGCGTAGTAGAAGGCGCGCTTGACCTGCTGAATCTCGTCGTCGGGGAGATAGCCGCCGAGGCGATCGGCCAGGTCATCGATGGTGAACATGCGGCGCGCCTGCCCTATGTAATTAACGGTCCGATTGACAACCCGTTATCGACGTTCCGTTCGGCAACCGGTCCGTGGCGGTCGTGACGACGACACGGAATACAGGTCACGCCGGAAGCCTGGTTCAGATATCGTATTCCTGGGTCGGCTCGGGGCGCGGACGCGGCGGTGCGGCTTCGACCGGCTCGTCGAGGATGCTGTCGTCGATTTGACCGGTGGCGATCTCGCGCAGCGCCATGACGGTCGGCTTGTCGTTTTCCCACGGCAGCAGCGCATCGCGGGAGCCGCGCGCGAGCTGACGGGCGCGCTGGGACGAGATCATTACCAGCTTGAAACGGTTCTCGATGTGTTCCAGACAATCTTCGACGGTCACTCGTGCCATGATGGTAGCCCTGCTGCCAAAAAATGGGTAGACGCGCCCCGGAATACGGGGTCTGCGGGACCGAGCAGTCTACTGGAGTTGCGTGATCTCTGACAAGAGCGCGCCGTTGCCGGCAAAGAGAGCCCCGCCGTGACGACCGGGGTCAGGGCGGCCGTTATTTCCCCTGCGGCACTCAGTCGACGTCGTTGAGCAGCGATTCGAGCAGGGCGGCGTATCGTGCCTGCATCTTGTCGAGCCGTGAACGGCGCGCATGGACGATGCACTCGAGCTCGTTCAGCGCGTGCTCGAAGTCGTCGTTGATGATGACGTGCTCGTACTCGTCGTAATGCGACATTTCGCTGACCGCGTCGCGCATGCGCCGCGCGATGACCGCCTCGTCGTCGGTGCCGCGTCCGGAAAGCCGCTCCTGGAGCGCGGCCCGCGAGGGCGGCAGGATGAAGATCGATTCGGCATCGGGGGCCTGCGCGCGTACCTGCTGGGCGCCCTGCCAGTCGATCTCGAGGATCACGTCCTCGCCCACGGCGAGGCGCTTCTCGACCTCCACCCGCGAGGTGCCGTAGTGGCGGTCGAAGACCCAGGCATGTTCGAAGAACTCGCCACGCTCGACCATCGCCTCGAATTCGGGCTGGCTGACGAAGTGATAGTTGACGCCATCCTGCTCGCCAGGGCGCATCGCCCGCGTGGTATGAGACACCGAGACGCCGATATCCGCGTTGCGCTGGAGCAGGGCGCGCACCAGGCTGGTCTTGCCGGCGCCGGAGGGCGCGGAAACGATGTAGAGCGTGCCCAGGGCACCGGCGCCGTATTCGGCGGCAGGGGTATGAGGCGTCGGAGAAACGTACGACATGACAGAACGACCGTCCGGGAATGCATGAAGCGGCCTATTATGCCACGGAAACGCCACGCCCCCGATAGCCAGCCATGCCGGGGGCGCTGCCGGAAGGCGACGGCGAAACGCCGGTGCCAGCGCGGATTGGCCGGATCCTATCGGCTACACTGCTTCCCCCATTCGTTACATTCGCTCCCGCCAGCGACCGCGCCGAACCGACAAGGACGTCCATGAACGCCTCGAACGCTACCGAAACCCGCCGCGCCGGCCCATTTCTGGGGGTTGCCCTGGCTTTCGCGGCGACGATGATCGGCACCACGCTGCCGACGCCGCTCTATCCGATCTACCAGCAACAGCTGGGTTTCTCGCAGTTGATGATCACGATCATCTTCGCCGTCTACGCCGCCGGCGTGATCGCGGCACTGCTGATCACCGGACGCTGGTCCGATCAGCTCGGGCGGCGACCGCTGCTGTTTGCCGGCCTGGCGGCGTCGATCCTCAGCGACCTGGTGTTCTGGCACGCCGACGGGCTGGGAATGATCCTGGCTGGGCGAGTGCTGTCGGGCGTCTCCGCCGGCATCTTCACCGGCACGGCGACCGTCGCCGTGATGGAGCTGGTGCCGGATTCGTGGCAGCGCGTCGGCACCCTCGTCGCCACCGCGGCCAACATGGGCGGTCTGGGCCTCGGGCCGATGCTGGCCGGCGTGCTGGCGGTGCTCTTCCCCATGCCGCTGGCTCTGCCCTATATCGTCCACCTGGTGCTCGCGCTGGTGGCGGTGGTCTGCATCTGGCGCGCGCCGGAAACCGTGAAGCGCCCCGAGCGGATTCGCCTGCGGGTGCAGAAACTCAAGGTGCCCGCCGAGGTACGGGGCGTGTTCGTGCCGGCGGCCATCGCCGCCTTCGCCGGCTTCATGGTGTGCGGCTTCTTCACCGCGGTGACCCCCGCCTTTCTGGGCAAGGTGCTGGGCTATACCAATCACGCGTTGATCGGCTTCGTGGCCGGGCTTCTGTTCATTGCATCCACGGTCGGCCAGATGCTGCAGGGGCGACTGCCCGAGTCGCGCCGCCTGCCGATCGGCTGCGGGGTGCTGTTCGTCGGCGTGCTTTTTGTCGCCTGGGGCATCGGCGCGGCGCAGCTGGCGGGTTTCATCATCGGCGCGATCGTCGCCGGCATCGGCCAGGGCATCGCTTTCCGTGCCGGAATGGGCGCCGTGACGGCGGCCAGCCCCGACGAGCACAAGGCAGCCGTCGTCTCCACCTTCTTCTTTGTGGCCTATATCGCCATCTCGCTGCCGGTCGTGGGCATTGGCCTCGTCGGCAGCGTTCTCAGCCTCAAGACGACCGGGCTGCTGTTTGACCTGCTCGTCGCGGTGCTGTGCTGCGTGGCGCTGTGGCTGCTGCTGCGCCGGAACCGCCGCCAGGCGTCCGCCTAGGCGTGATGCGAGGCGAATGCCAGCGAGGCGGTCTCTGGTATCATGAGCGCCGATTCGCTCAACCGACTGCCAGGAGTTCCCGATGACCGCTTCGCCCGACACGCTTCGCATCCGCCGCCCCGACGACTGGCACCTGCACCTGCGTGACGGCGAGGTGCTCGAGACGGTGCTCCCCTACACCAGCCGGACCTTCGCCCGCGCCATCGTCATGCCCAACCTGGTGCCGCCGGTGACCACGATCGAAGCTGCCAGCGCCTATCGCGAGCGGATTCTGGCGGCGATTCCAGCCGGTCATGACTTCACCCCGCTGATGACCTGCTATCTCAACGAGAGCGTTTCCCGCGAGACGCTGGAACAGGGCCACGCCGACGGCCTGTTCACCGCGGCCAAGCTCTATCCGGCCAACGCCACCACCAACTCCCAGCACGGCGTCAAGCGCATCACCGACGTCTATCCGCTGCTGGAAGTGATGCAGCGCATCGGCATGCCGCTGCTGATCCATGGCGAGGTCACCCGGGGCGAGATCGACATCTTCGATCGCGAGAAGCATTTCATCGACGAGGTGATGACCGACATCCGCCGCCAGTTCCCCGAGCTGAAGGTGGTCTTCGAGCACATCACCACCAAGGAAGCGGCCCAGTTCGTACTGGAAGGCGACGAGTTCCTGGGCGCCACGCTGACGCCACAGCACCTGGCCCAGAACCGCAACGACATGCTGGTCGGCGGCATCCGCCCGCACCTCTACTGCCTGCCGATCCTCAAGCGTCAGGAGCACCAGCAGGCGCTGCGAAAGGCCGTTGCCAGCGGACACCCGCGCTTCTTCCTCGGCACCGATTCCGCGCCCCACGTCACCGCCGCCAAGGAGACATCCTGCGGCTGCGCCGGCGTGTTCAACGCCGAAGCCGCGCTCTCGGTCTATGCCGACGTGTTCGAGCAGGAAGGTGCGCTCCAGCACTTCGAAGCCTTCTGTTCCGAGAACGGCCCGCGCTTCTACGGCCTGCCGCTCAACGAAGGCACGGCTACGCTGACGCGCCGACCCACACCTGTCGCCGAGTCGGTCGGCGAAGGCGACAACACTTTCGTACCGTACCGGGCCGGCGAATCGCTGACCTGGTCGGTGGCGGTGGACTGAGCGCCGAGGCGAATCAGGGTCGAGCGGGCTGGCGAAGATCAGCGGGCGTAAACGCCCGAATCGCCCATTTCTCTGTGCCTTCCGGGGCGATCCATAGCGGCACGGCGTTGGCGGAGCGCGGACCGGCAGGCGTGCCGTGGGTCAACCAGCGCACGGCGCGCACCAGCCCCGAATGGCCGACGATCAGCGGTGTATCGGCTTCTTCCAGCAGCGCGTTGAGCGTATCGGCGATGCGCTCGACGAACGCCTCCCAGGATTCGCCGCCTGCCGGTGTGCTCATGTAGGGAATGGTTTCCGGGATCGCCTGGCCTTCCAGCTCGCCCCAGTGGCGCTCCATCAGCCCGTCGACGACACGATCCGGCGCGCGGCCCAGCGCCAGTTCGGCGGTGCGGTAGGCGCGTTGCAGCGGACTCGCGGCTACCAGTGACCAGTCGATATCGCCCAGCAGCGCCCGCGCGCGCCGGGCTTCTTCCTCTCCCTGCGGCGTCAGCGCCACATCGTGCTGGCCGCCGATCCGGCGTTCGAGATTGCGGGTACTCTGGCCGTGGCGGAGGAAAACGAAGGGGCGACGGATCAGGGCGGGCATGGCGGTTCCTTTGGCATGACGGTTGTTTTGGCACGGGCGGTACGGCATGACGCCGGATGGGTGGATCGCGGTTCTCGTCGGTTCGTCGGGCGATGATTTGCCGGCTATGGGGTTTTACGGTAACACTGCGGGTTCGCCAATCGTCATACAACACGATCTGTACACGACAACCGTCGGATCGGATGACGGCCGGATTTCATCACCTCAGGTCAACTGGCGATCCGGCCCTCCATGATCCCATCACCGCGAACCGCGCGCGAGGAGCCCCATGTCCACCGCTCTCGATATCCATATCTATACCGACCCCGATTTCCGGCAGTCCAAGGACTTCGCCGACGAGCGCGTCTTCGGCATTCTGAACGAGTTCGCGGGGCTGTCGTCGCGGATCGCGCTGAGCTTCAGCCACGACGAGGCCGCCCTCAATGCCGCGCTGGCGACGGCGGAGGTGCTGATTCTGGTCGGGGCGCTGGATATCGCCGACGTCGCCGCCCGGGCGCCCAAACTGCGCTGGATCCATATCACCAGCGCGGGGGTGGACCGGGTGCCGCTGGACCGTCTGCCGGCCCACGTACTGGTCACCAATGCCAAGGGCAACCACGAGGCGCGGGCCCGCGAGTTCTCGATGACCGCGCTGCTGATGCTCAACAACCGGTTGCCGGATTTCGTCACCCAGCAGCGCGAGAAGCACTGGGAGCAGACCGCGATCGAACCCATCGACGGCAAGACGGTGGTGATCCTGGGCATGGGCGCATTGGGCAGCGCGGCGGCCGAGGCGGCCAAGCGGCTCGAGCTGAAGGTGATCGGCGTCAGCCGTTCGGGCAAGCCGCATCCGCTCGCCGATGTCAGCCTGCCGCAGAGCCGGTTGAAGGACGCGCTGGCCGACGCCGACTTCCTGCTGATCACGCTGCCGCTGACGCCGGAGACCCGCAACGTGGTCGGCGAGGCGGAACTGGCGGCGATGCCCGCGCGTGGTGGCGTGATCAACATCGGCCGCGGCCCGGTGCTGGATGTCGCGGCGCTGGCGAAACGGCTGGAAGCCGGACAACTGCGCGGCGCCGTGCTGGATGTCTTCCCCCAGGAACCGCTGGCCGCGGACTCGCCCTACTGGACCACGCGCAACCTGATCGTCACGCCGCACAGCGGGCTCTACGATGCCGATTACGTGCCGCGCTGCCTGCGTTTCTTCTTCGCCAATGTCGAGCGCTACCTCGATGACGAGCCGCTGCAGAATCGGGTCGATACGGCGCTGGGCTACTGATCGAAATCGAAGCTTCGCTCATACCGTCTGCCACAGCATCGGGTCCGGATTGCCCAGCGTCTCGGCGATGATGTCCAGCGCGCGGTCCAGCGCCTCCCGGCTTTCGGCGGCGCTGATGCAGATGCGGATCGCCTGCGGCGCCGCGACATTGCCGAGACAGAAGCTTTCCGCACTGCTGACGTTGACCCGGCGCGCCTCGAGCTGTTCGACCACATGGCTGGTGCGCAGTTCGTCGGGCAACGGCAGCCATAGATAGAAGCCGCCGCGCTGACCGCGCGGCTTGAACCTTCCCAGCTTCTGCATGGCGTGATCGAAGCGCCATGCCAGTTCCTCGCGCTGCCACGCCAGCAGGGCGGCGGCGTCGCCACTGGCGATCCAGTGGCAGACCAGCGAGGTCATCAACGGCGGCGGCATCCAGCTCTGGGCGCGAAGGGCGGCGGTCAAGCGCCCGTGCAACTCTCTGGGCGCACGCAGGGCGCCGACACGCAGGCCGCCACCCAGCAGCTTGGCGACCGAGAACAGCGTCACGGTGCGCTCCGGCGCCAGCTGGTAGAGCGGCGTTGCGGGTTCGATATGCGGGTGCTGGTAGACCTCGTCCTCGATCAGCCAGAACTGCCGTTCCCGCGCCAATGTCACGAGATCCCGACGGCGTGATTCGCTGAGCCGCGCGGTGGTCGGGTTATGGCAATCCGGCATCACGTAGAGTGCGCGAAACGGCTGCTGGTCGAAGGCTCTGGCCAGGGCGTCGACATCGATGCCTTCCGCGTCATGGGGAATCGCCACGCTCTTGAGCGAGAGCTGCTGCAGCGCGCTGATCAGGCCGGGATAGGTCAGACGTTCGGCGGCCAGCCGTTCGCCCGGCGCCAGCAGCGCGCTAAGGCTGAGATAGATGCCGTGCATTCCGCCCTGATCGATCAGCAGCTCGTCCGCCGAGACCGGCCGGCCAGACTGGGTGAGCCAGTCGGCGAAAATCTCCCGCTGGCCCGTCTGGCCCTGCTCCGGCTGGTAGTCGATCGCCGCGCGCAGGCTGGCAGGATCGTGCTGGATCGCCTGCATTGCCCGCCCCAGTGCGGCTTCGCGCTCCGGGTGCGCCGGCGGCAGCGACAGGCTGAGATCGATCATGTCGCTCTCGGGCGGGCTCTGCCGGACATGATTGAAAGGCTCGACCCGCGGCTGCCGGTCGCGCACGTAGGTGCCGCTGCCGACTCGTGCGCTGACGATGCCGCGCTGTTCGGCAAGCGCATAGGCGCGTGTGATCGTACCGACGGTGACGCCGAGCGCGTCCGCCAGCCGGCGCTGGGGCGGCAGCTTGGCGCCCGTCGGCAGTTCGCCGCTAGCCGTGGCGGCGACGATGGCGTCGGCCAGTTGGCGATAGCGTGGGCCTTGGCCGGAAAGTTCGGGTATCCAGATTGTCATGGTGACAAAAATCGAGTTGACCGAAGAAGCGGTGGGTTTATGCTCGAATTGTTCGGAAGATTAATCGCTGTGTCAATAAATTGAACCCATACAATTTTGGAAAACGACTTTCTGGAGAGGTGTCCGATGTCTACCGCGTTGCTCTTTCGTGAATTGCCTACCGCCCGGGAAAGCCTGGCGACCGTGTTGTCAACGACAGGGGCGATTGGCGACGACGGTGTGGTGGTCACGGATGCCACGCTGTTCTATCCCCACGGTGGCGGCCAGCCGGGCGATCAGGGTGTGTTCATCACCGCCGACGGCCGTACCCTGGCGGTGCGCGATACGCGCAAAGGCGACAATGGCGAGGTGCATCATCTGCTCGATCCGGCGGATGCACGGGAATACCGGCTGGAAGTCGGCCAGAGCGTCACCCAGCAGATCGACTGGGCGCGGCGCCATGCCCACATGCGCATGCACACCGCGCTGCATCTGCTCTCGGTGGTCGTGCCCCACGGCGTGACCGGCGGCAGCATCGGCGCCGAGCGTGGCCGGCTCGACTTCGATCTGGGCGAGGCCAGCTTCGACAAGGACGAACTGACCGAGCGGCTCAACGCCCTGATCGCTGCCGACTATCCGGTCACCAGCGAGTGGATCAGCGAAGCGGAGCTCGATGCCCGTCCCGAGCTGGTCAAGACGATGTCGGTGACGCCGCCGCGTGGCGCCGGCGAGATCCGCATGGTTCGCATCGGTGATGTCGACTACCAGCCCTGCGGCGGCACGCACGTGAATTCGACCGCCGAGGTCGGCGCGATCCAGGTCGCCAGCATCAAGAATCGCGGCGCGCGCAATCGCCGCTTCACGCTGACCTGGGCGGAAACGCCAGGGGGTGGCAAATGACCTCGCTGGCCTGGTGGTTCTCGGTGGCGCTGTTCTCGATTTCGATGACCGGCACGCCCGGTCCCAACAACGTGATGCTGACCGCGTCCGGCGCGCTCTACGGCTATCGCCGCACGCTGCCGCACATCTTCGGCATCATGGCGGGCTGTTTCGTGCTGTTCATGGCCGTGGCGCTGGGTCTCGGCGTGCTGTTCGAGCGCTTTCCGGTCGTGCAGCAGGCGCTCAGGATCGTCGGCGCCATCTATCTGCTCTATCTCGCATGGAAGATCGCCACCGCGCCGCCGCCGGACCTGGCAGCCAGAGAAGGGGCACGACCACTGACCGCCTGGCAGACGGCGGTGTTCCAGTTCGTCAATCCCAAGGCGTGGGTGATGGGCATCGCGCTGATCGCCGGCTTCATGCCGACCGAAGGGGCGCTGATCGCCAACGCCGCGATCCTGTCGCTGTTCATGGAGCTGATCGCCTTCCCCTGCATCTCGCTCTGGGCCGGTTTCGGCATGGCGATCGGCAGGCGGTTGAAGACCCCCCGCGCCTGGCGCGTCTTCAACGGCGTGATGGGGCTGGCGACCGCCGCCTGCGTGGGCTTCATCCTGAGCTGAAAGCCGAAGCCGCGATACAGCCAAGATTCACGACTAGAACGACGAGCCTGGCTGGCGCAGAAACTCGATCTCTTCAGGCGTCGATTCGCGCCCCAGAATCGCGTTGCGATGCGGGTAGCGGCCGAAACGCTCGACGATCGCACGATGGCGGTGCTCGTAGTCCAGCTGCTCCTCCATGCCGGGCTGGTCGAACAGCTTGACCGCCTGATCGTGAATCGCCAGCGACTCGCTGTGCATGAACGGCATGTAGGCGAAGATGCGCCGGGTCAGCGGCAGTGCGTCATCCTCGCCTCGCGAGATCAGCTCCTGGGCGAGTGCCAGCGCCAGCGGGTCCTGGGCGAAGGCACTCGGCGTATCGCGATGGATATTGCGCGAGAACTGGTCGAGCACCACGATCTCCGCCACCCGGCCCGCGGGCGTCTCGCGCCATTGCCAGCACTCGCAGCGGGCCGCGGCGGCCAGCGTCTCGCCGAAGCGTTCGGCGATCCTGCGGTCGAGATCATCGCTCTTGATGAACCACTGCTTCGGTGTCAGCTCCTCGAACCAGAAGTCGAGTACCTGCTGCGGTGTGGCGAGGGTCATGAGTCGGTCTCCCGGTTGGCGATCGGTTTCATCGAGTCTGGCAGCATCCTGGCGCGCGGTCTCGCTTCGGCGTTGCCGGCCGCCCTGAACCCTCGACAAAGGGAAGATTCGAAGACGGCACCGCTACGCTGGCACCAGCGCCCGGTCACGGCGGCGGATCTGCCAGGCGAAGCCGAAGCCGACCGGCAGCACGGCGACGGTGGCCAGCGCCAGGGTCGGTGTCGTACCCGAGAAGGCGATGATGGCGCCGCCAATGCCGGTGCCGAGAGACTGGCCGGTGAAAAACGCGGTCGAGAACAGCGAGACGGCGGCGCCGCGTCGCTCCGGTGCCATCTGCGTCGCGGTGGTCTGCAGCGTGTTGTGGAGCATGTAGAACCCCAGCCCGAACAGATAGCAGCCAACGACGGCGACACCGGGCGTCGGCCAGCGGCAGATGGCGGCCAGCGCGATCGCGATCAGCACGCAGCCCAGCTGGCACAGGCCGGTTTCGCCCAGTTTAGGAACCAGCCGCCGCGCCAGCAGCGCGAAACTCAGTCCGCCGACGGCGAATACCGCCAGGATCAGCCCGGCTTCGGTCAGCGGCAGCCCGCCGGCGACGTGCAGATGGCTGGCCACGAAGGCGAACCCGCAGAAGACCGCCGCGCCTTCGAAGAACACACTGATCAGCACCACGCGCGGCCACGGCTTCTGCAGTACGTGGCGCAGGCTCACGCCGAGCGATTCCGGCTTCCGGCCCTGGGGCCGTTCATGCCGCCCGACGCGATACCACAGCAGCCCGCTGGCGGCGGCGAACAGCACGGTGTAGACCAGAAACGGCCACTGCCACCAGTCCTGTTCCGCGGCCAGGCCGCCGAAGGTCTGGCCGCAGGCCAGGCCACCGATCTGCCCGATCAGAAAGCGCGCCAGCACCGCCTGTCGCTGCTCGTAAGGCACGTTGTCGCCGATCCATGCCATCGCCAGCGGAATCACCGCCGCGCATCCTACTCCCGCCAGCATGCGCGCCGCGATCAGTGTCGCCAGGCTGCCCGAGAAAACGCACAGCAGGCTGGCGACGGCAGCGAGCAGGAGAACAGCGAGATGACGCGCAGCTTGCCGTAACGGTCGCCGCTCGGCCCCAGCACCAGTTGCAGGCAGCCATAGACGATGGCGAACGCCGTGATCGCCCAGGAGGCGGCGCTCAGCGTGGTGGTGTAGACCTCGGCGAGACGCGGCAGCATCGGGTCGAGGATTCGCTGGGTGGCGGCGGCGCAGAACGCGGTCATCGCCAGCAGTATGATGGTGGGCCAGGGCGTGGGCGTATCGGTGTGTGGCGTGGATTTGTCGGTGCGAGAGTCGATGGCGGGCACGGGCAGTCGGTTCCGGATGGCGGATAGCAAGGGATATTAGCACGCTAACGCCTCCCGTTACCCAAGGCGATCAGGAGCGTGGCCATCACGACTTCCCTGGACATAACGATCCAAGGCCGCAAAAGAGGCCTCGGATCTTCACTTGGGTTGCGATGCGAGATCACACTTCGACGTTCAGGGTCACATCGATGTTGCCGCGAGTGGCGTTGGAGTACGGGCAGACCTGATGGGCCTTCTCGACCAGCGCTTCGGCCTGTTCCCGATCCATGCCCGGAAGCTTCACCGTCAGCGTCGCTTCGATGCCGAAACCCTCGCCCTTGGGGCCGATGCCGACTTCGCCCTGGATCCGGGTGTCGTCGGGCAGCTTGGCCTTCTCTTTCGAGGCGACCAGTTTCAGTGCGCCGATGAAACAGGCGGAGTAGCCGGCCGCGAACAGCTGCTCCGGGTTGGTGCCGTCACCGCCGGCGCCACCCAGTTCCTTGGGCGTCGACAGTTTGAGATCGATGGCACCGTCGGCGGCGGTGGCACGGCCGTCGCGGCCGCCAGTAACAGTCGCTTCGGCACGATAGAGGACGTTATCGAGTGACATGATGAATCTCCTTCCGGGTTTATGATCGTGGTCTATTAAACCGCGCGCGATCTATTTGGGTAAAAATGGTCTTCGCCAATCGTGCGAACGCTTCACTGCCTGTCGAGCCGCCGACGCAGTCCATGCAGCGCATCGCGCAGTTCGGCAGCCTCCTCGGGCGTGCACTGCCCCGCACAGCCGGCGGCATGGGGGATCGCCTTGGCCTGCTCGCGCAGCGAACGGCCCTTCTCGGTCAACGCGATCTCGACCTGGCGTTCATCCTGGCGCGAGCGCTGCCGGGTGATGAGCGCTGCCACTTCCAGCCGTTTCAGCAGCGGCGTCAGCGTGGCCGAATCCAGGTACAGCTGTTCGCCGATCTCCGACACCGTCTGCCGGTCCCGCTGCCACAGCACCAGCATGGTCAGGTACTGGGGATAGGTCAGATCGAGCTCGCGCAGCAGGCCGCGGTAGAGCTTGTTCATCGCCAGCTGGGTCGAATAGAGCGCGAAGCAGAGCTGCGATTCCAGGGCCAGCGTGTCGTCGGTATCGTTGGGTATCGTCATGCATTCAATCTATATCGCGCACGATTCAATCGCTAATTAGGTTTTGCTATGAAGGTGATCACGAGGAGGATCGCGTCAGCAGGCGTTGACGGGTCGAGCGATCACGCGGGAGCAGACCCACGCTAAGCCCGAAAGGGCGAAAGGCGCGATTGAGAGAACCCAGTGATTGGGTCCCGCTGTCGTTCTCGATGGCCGAAAGCGTTCGTCGGCTCACCGACGCCAGTGCGGCATAGCGGGTCTGGTTCATCTCCAGAACCTCCCGGCGCAGTCGTTTCAGAAGCACTCCCGTGGTGATTTTTTCCTCGAACAGTTGGTCGAGCAGATCGAACAGTAGCGCTTCACGTTCCTGAGGAGAAAGACGGCTCATGTCAGCCCCCAAGCATCGAGTTTTTCGTCGAGATAGTCGAATCCCAACGCGGGCAGATCGAGAATCGAATTCGGAACGCCTCGCTGCCGCAGGCGAGCTTTCAGGCCTTTCAATCGTCTTCCCAGCTGGCGGAGCTCGGCGAGCAGGTCGTCGGCGGGAACCAGCGGATCGAGCCGTTGAGCGATCCCTTGCCAGTCGAAACGGCCGCCTTCTTCGTAGGGCGCGCCCCATTGTGTGGTGCGTATGATGCCTTCGGGGTCCGCCTTCATGGGCGCGAAATCATAGACCGGCGCCAGCCCCAGGCCATCGGGCCGCTTGATCATCGCGGTATTGCGGCCATGATTGTCCGAGTTGCCGAAAGCGACGTTGAGAAGATCCCGCTTGACCCACTCCACGACGAAACGGGAAACGTCGAAGGTCTCGCCCATTTCTCTGACGCGATATTGCTGCTGACACTTGGCAACCAGCGTGTCGATCGCTTCAAAATGATTGAGGAAAGTGCCCGGAGGCTTCTCCAGCAGCGAATAGAGCGACTCCAGACCGTAAAGCGTGCGTTCTCCTTCGATGAAATCGACATCGAATCGAGGCAGCCAGAGGCTGGGGTAGCGTGCCCCTTCGATGAGTTCCATACCGCGGATATCGATGGTGTCGACGCCCAGCGCCTGCAGCTCGTGATAGTAGTGGTACTCCGCGCGCAGAATGTCGCAATCCATGTCCGAGCGTGGCCCACGGGGGAATTTCACCAGGTAATGCGCATCGGTATTGCGGGGTTCGTCCTGCCAGGTATCGATCCAGATTTCATCCTGCGCGCCGCGACGCAGCAGCAGTTTGGGTGCTTCGCCGCCCGCGCCGGTCGCACCACCACCGGCGGCGCCCACCTGCTGGGCATATTCCAGAAAGTCGGTATGGCGTTCCACGACATCGTCCAGCGTGAATCGATGGTGTTTCAGCTGACTGCCCGTCGGCAGTTGGGGCAGCGCCTGCTTGATGCGCAGATTGCCGACGGGCGCTATCGTGCCCTGGGCCAGCAAGGCGTGGTCCTGTTCGTGTGGGGGCAGTGACTGAAGTCCCTGTCGATTGACCCAGTAACGTCGGCTGGCCCCCGACGGCATGATGTCGTCGAGCATGGCGAACCAGTTCGTCCGGCGATACAGCAGCATCAGCTCGACCGGCAAGTTCAGACTGCAGGCGTGCTCGTCATCCCGGCCCATCCAGTCGATGGCGTAATCGGTCGAGTAGCCCAGCGCAATCGTGCCGCGTCGACCCGCCTTCGGATCGTCGATCTGAAGTTCTGCGGCATCGTGCCATTGGCCATGATGGAACAACTGTATCGTCAGTGACATATTGAGTGTACTGGGTAAATTATTGCTCAAATTTATCATGTCCGACGGTGGATGAGCTATTTTTTGCTCATCAAACGCTTTTCTCGCCATTAATGAGCAATAAATTGCTCAAAATAGCGACATCATCGCCACCGATCCCAGGCCGGCTGTGGCGCCAGCGATTCCCGCAGATAGTCTAGAAACGCCCGCACCTTACGCGTTCGCAGGCGGCGTTCGGTGGTCAGCACGTGAATGTCGCGGCGGCCGGGCATGACCTCGCCGCGCCACGCCTTGAGCAGCGGTACCAGCTCCCCCCGCGAGAGCGCATCGCCGATCAGCCAGGTGGGAAACAGCACCAGACCCTGGCCCAGCAGCGCCGCGGCGACCACGTAATTCATCGGCACCAGTCGACGTGCCACCAGCGAGGAGTCGGCCAGATTGCCGACGCGAAAGGTGATGTCCTGGCCTTCTCGGCGCCGGTTTTCGTCGTCATGGAGTGTTAATGGCGGCCAGGTCACTATGCTCTGCTTGAAAAGTCGATGAGCGAAGGCAAGGCCGGGGCGCGTAGCTAAGGTAAAAATTGGCGAAAACGGACCGGACTGGCGCCCCAGTTTACGGGATGTAAATGAGCACGTGACTCGCTCCGCTCGCCCTTCGGGCCGTCCTTCGGACGTTCTGAACTGAAGTTCAGTGAGCCAATTTTTAACGCCGCTTGGGCGAGCGCAGGTACTTTTCAGACCAGAAAGCTGAACTTCTCGCGTAACTGCTCCCAATGCGCCCGCGAGCTGGCGGCGAGCACCGTGCCCTGGTGAATCGTCGGCTGGTAGAGTGTGCCGTCGAGCAGCGCCGAATAGCCGCCCGCTTCGGCGTGGATCATCAGCCCCGCGGCGTGATCCCAAGGCATCAGCTTGCCGGTCAGCATGAAGTCGACGAAGCCGAACGCCATGGTGCGGTACTCATGACAGGCGCAACCGAAGGCCATCATGCGCTGGAAGTCGGGGAAGGTCGCGGAGAGCTGATACTGCTGCGCCTTGGCGAACAGCCGGATCGAGGTGGAGCCGACCATCTCGTCGAACCTGTCGGTATCCGAGACCTGCAGCTGGCGCTCGGTGCCGTCGGGGCGGCCGAACCAGGCGCCTTCGCCGTGACGGGCGACGATCCAGTCGTCCGCCAGCGGATCGTAGAGCAGGCCGAAGATCGTCTCGCCGAAGCTGGTCGCCGCCAGAATCACCCCGAACTGGTTGAGCCCGCGGGCGAAGTTCCAGGTGCCGTCGACCGGGTCGATGATCAGCGCCAGCTCCGCGCCGGCGATATCGTCGAGATTGGCGCTGGCGTCGGCCACCGCTTCCTCGCCGATCACCGTCGCCTCCGGCAGCAGCTCGCGGATCGCCGCCGTCATCATCCGCTCCGCGCCCTGGTCGGCATCGGTCACCAGATCGTCCGGCGCACTCTTGGAGCGGATCGCATCTTCGGAGAGATTACGAAAGCGCGGCAGGATTTCGGTTTTGGCGGCATCGCGCACGATCTCGATCAGGCGCTGCTGTTGCTCGAGGCTAATGGCTCTGGCTGGCATGCGAGTCTCCGGGGTCGTTGGTTGCTCTTCTAGAGTAACCGATTCCGGCGCCCGGGTTCGTCAGGCCAAACCTTCAATCCGCGCCGTCAATCCACACCAGCAGTCGATGCCACCTGGCGGTCTCGCCCGGCACCCAGCGCCATCACCAGCGCGGCCAGCGCAATCGCGCTCACCAGAATACCCACCACGTTCCAGCCGCCGCTCCAGTCGTGCAGCACGCCGACCAGCAGCGGCCCCATCGCTGCCAGGGTATAGCCGATGCCCTGGGCCATCGCCGAGAGGCTGGCCGCCGTTGTCGCATCCGGCGCGCGCAGCGCCAGCAGGGTCAACGCCATGCTGAAGGTGCCGCCCTGACCCAGACCCAGCACCACGATCCACAGCCACACGCTACCGATAGGCGCATAGAGGCAGCCCAGCAGCCCGACCAGGGTGAGCCCCATCACGCCGACCAGCACCGCCCGCTGGTCACGCATGCGGCTGCCGATCAACGGCGCCAGGATCGCCGTGGTCACCTGCAGCAGGATCGACACCGACAGCGCCAGCCCCGCGGTGACCGCCGCCAGCCCGCGATCCTGCAGGATCGTCGGCAGCCAGCCGAACACGATGTACGCCAGCGACGACTGCAGCCCCATGAACAACGATACCTGCCACGCCAGCGGATCGTGACGCAGCCGCGCCCCGCGACGGATGGGCACGCGGGTGGGCTTGGTGCCCTTGAGTTGCGGCAGCCAGAACAGCGCCGCGATCAGCGCCGGCAGCAGCCAGAACGCCAGCGCGCCCTGCCAGGAACTGTGAGAAGCCCCTTGTGACGCGTCTTGCCAAAGCCCGCCCAACGCCTGACGCAGCGGCTCCGTGGTCCCCGCGGCCGCAGAAGCGCCGAGGTTGAGCGCCACGGTGTAGAGCCCCGTCATGATGCTGACGCGCCGGGGGAAGTCCCGCTTGACGATGCCCGGCAGCAACACCCCGATGACCCCGATGCAGCCCCCGGCGATAGCCGTACCCACAAACAGCCCCGCCGTGCCGATATAGGGCCGCGCTAGCAGCGCCACCGCCAACACGGCGAGCGCGGCAAACACGCTGCGCTCCGGGCCGATGCGCCGCACCAGCCGCGGCGCCAGCGGCGCCGCGAGACCCAGGAACAGCACCGGCAGGGTTGTCAGAATGCCCTGCCAGCTGGGGGAGAGCGCCAGCGCCTCGGCGATGCTGCCGAGCACCGGCGACACGCTGGTCAGCGCCGGGCGAAGATTGAGCGCCACCAGCAGCAGCGCGACGAGAGTCAGAACGCCCCGGCGGGGCATCGCGGAAGTCGACAAGAGAGCCATCCTTGGGATCGAAAGGTGCTATATCGGCGGCAAGGCCAGGGACGCAAGGGTAGCCGATCATGGCGACAACGGGGGCGCTTCTACACCAATGGTCGAGGGTGGGTAGTGGTTTCGACTTCAGGAATGGGGGTTGGACGTTGTGATGTCTTGCTTGTGTCGCATTAGAAAAAACAGATAGCGAGCCGCTCGCCGTATACGCCGGAGTAGGCGGACTCGTTGAGCGCTTTTGCCGGTCTCTGAAAGAGGAATGCATCTGGCCGCATCGGTTCGAGCTGCTGGGCTAGGCCTGAGCTATCATCAGCCATCAGATGAGTCATAGAAGTTATTCTCTGCTGGCAGCCAGAGAGCTTCTACAGCAACTCATCCGGGAGCAGAGACATGGACATCAAGCTGCATAAGCAAGCTACCACCACACCGAAGATTCGTGCCGAGATCCAGGCGGCACCCGCCAGCATCAGCGATAGCGAGTTGGCCCGCCAGTACGGTGTCGGCGATTCGACCATTCGCCGTTGGCGGTACCGAGACGATGTCCATGATCGTTCACATACGCGGCATAACCTGCTGGCCACGCTGACGACCGAGCAGGAAGAGGTGCTAGTCGCTGCACGGGCGTTCCTGCGATTTGGCCTCGATGACTTGTTGGTCGTGGCACGCGAGTTCTGAATCCTCGGCTGTCACGCTCCGGCCTGCACCGCATGCTCAAGCGACGTGAGGTGCCAACGCTGGGGAACTAGCCCGGCAAGATGCCGGCGGTGACGAGGCGCTCAAGCACAAGCCCTTCAAGGACTATGCGCCGGGATAGTACACATCAACATCAAGCACCTGCCCCAAACGCCCGATGAGCAGCAGAAACGCTACCTGTACGTGGCCATAGACCGAGCGACCCGATGGGTATATCTGGAGGTCAGAAGCAGCCAGTCCGCGCAGGACGCGCAAGCGTTCATGAAGCGGGTGAAAGAGAGGCCCCCTTTATGATCCAGACCGTGCTGACCGACAACGGCAAGTCCTTCACGGATTGCTTCACGCGAGCCGGTGAGCGCAAGCCAAGCGGTCGCCATCACTTCGATCAGGCGTGTCAGGCCCATGGCATCGAGCATCGCCGGATCAAACCGGGCCGGCCACAGACGAATGGCATGATGAAACGCTCCAACGGCCGCATCAGCGACGTGCTGGCCACTCAGCGCTATGTGTCTCAGGCAAGGACCTGGAACAGACGCTCAAACGCTATTGCTGGCTGTAAAATCATCACATCCCGCAGAAGGCGCTGCACCATCAATCACCGATTGCAGCGATGAAGGAATGGTAGCTAAACGACCTGAACTATTTACCCAGCGGGTAATCAATCATGCGGGACCCGCCACATAGACATCACTCGATATTCTGAATCTGCTCCCGCATCTGTTCGATCAGTACCTTCAGCTCCACGGCGCAGCGGGTGGTGTCGGCGACGATGGCCTTGGAGGAGAGGGTGTTGGCTTCGCGGTTGAGTTCCTGCATCAGGAAGTCGAGGCGCCGGCCGATGGGGCCGCTCGAGCCGAGCTGCCGTTCGACCTCGGTGACGTGGGTCTCCAGCCGGTCGAGTTCTTCGGCGACATCGGCCTTCTGCGCCACCATCACCATTTCCGCTTCCAGCCGCTGCGGGTCGAGTTCGGTCTTGGCGCTTTCCAGTCTTTCCAGTAGCTGAGTGCGCTGGCGTTCGAGAATCGTCGGCAGGTGTTCACGTACCACGGTGACCTGCTCGCGCACGCCCTGGAGCCGGTCGCTGATCAGTTCCGCCAGGCGCTCGCCTTCGCGGGCGCGGCCGGTCTGCAGGTCGTTCAGTGCGGTGTCGAACAGTTCGAGTGCGGCAGCCTTGACGCTTTCCAGATCCAGGCGCTGGGTGGCCATCACGCCGGGGTGGGCGAGCAGTTCCAGCGCGTTGGGCATCGGCGCTTCCGGCAGCTGTGCGCGAACCTGTTCCAGCGCCTGGGAGAGCGCGGCGAGCTGATCGGCGTTGATCCCTGGCGCGGCGTTGCCTTCGGCAGGGTCGAAGCGCAGCGAGCATTCCACCTTGCCGCGGGCGAGACGCTGGCGCATCGCTTCGCGGAAATGCGGCTCGAGATCGCGCAGGGTGTCGGGAAGGCGGAAGTGGGGCTCCAGGTAGCGCTGGTTCACGGAGCGCAGTTCGAGCTGCAGGCTGCCCCAGTTGGCCTCATGGGTCTGGCGGGAGAAGGCGGTCATGCTGTGGGGCATGGGAAATTCCTTGAATCGTCGAGCTGATCGTTGGAGTGTACCGCATCGACAAGGCGCTTGGCCGCCGCTCGGTAGCCGTGAATGTGCGGCTGACCCGTGTAGAATGGCCGACCTCCATGAGGCGCCGTCAGTGTGGCGCTTCTGTCATTGATGTTTTGGATCGAGAGGCTTTCATGCGCCCGAGTGGACGACAACCCGATCAGCCCCGCGAGGTCACGCTGACCCGCGGTTTTACCCGTCACGCCGAGGGCTCGGTGCTGGTGAGCTTCGGGGATACCCAGGTGCTGTGCAACGCCAGCGTCGAAGCCGGCGTGCCGCGTTGGCTGCGCGGCAAGAACCAGGGCTGGGTGACGGCGGAATACGGCATGCTGCCGCGCGCGACCCATTCCCGTAGCGGTCGTGAAGCGGCGCGGGGCAAGCAGGGCGGGCGCACGCTGGAAATCCAGCGTCTGATCGGCCGGTCGCTGCGGGCGGCGGTGGATCTGAAGAAGCTCGGCGAGTTCACGATCACGGTCGACTGCGACGTGCTGCAGGCCGATGGCGGCACGCGCACGGCCTCGATCACCGGGGCCTGCGTGGCGCTGGTCGAGGCGCTGCAGTACATGCAGCGCAAGAAGATGATCAAGACCGACCCGTTCCGCCAGCTGGTCAGCTCGATCTCGGTGGGCGTCTACAAGGGCACGCCGGTGCTCGATCTGGACTACCCGGAAGACAGCGCCGCCGACACCGACATGAACGTGGTGATGACCGAAGACGGCAAGCTGATCGAAGTGCAGGGTACGGCGGAAGCGGAGGCGTTCTCCCGCGCCGAGCTCAACGGCATGCTCGATCTGGCCGAGAGCGGCTGTCAGGCGCTGTTTGCCAAGCAGCATGAGGCGCTGGGCATTCGCCGCTAAGCGAGAACCGACCACGACCAGCGGTTCGCATGGTCAGTGAGAGCCCCATGAAAAACGCCCCGATCCTGTGATCGGGGCGTTTCTCGTCTTGCACGATCGTCCTGAACAACAGTCTCGGACGATCGTTAGCGCGATCCGCGAGCCGGATCAGGACTTCCCGGCGATCATCTTCTCGCGTGCCAGACGCGCCTGCTCTTCCTCGTAGGTGGGGAAGTCGACGTAGCCGCGGGCATCGCCGCCGTAGAAGGTATCCGGGTCGAACTCGGCCAGCGGCCAGTCGTTCTGCAGTCGCTCGACCAGATCCGGGTTGGAGGTGAACGGGCGGCCGAACACCGGCAGGTCGATGACGCTGTCGTCGACCAGGCGTTGCGCTTCCGCCTTGTCGAGGTTGCCGGCGAACAGCAGCGTGCCGTGATAGGCGTCGCGGAACTTGCGCAGGAACTCGCGCGGCAGCGCGTTCTGCCCCTGGGCGCCCTGATCCATGATGTGGACATAGGCCAGATTGCGCTTGCTCAGCTCTTCGGCGAGATAGAGATAGGTGCCTTCGATGTCGTCATACAGCGGCATATCGAACAGCGTGCCGTAGGGCGTCAGGCGCACGCCGACGCGATGCTCGCCGATCAGGGCGATGGAGGCGTCGATCGATTCGAGCAGCAGGCGGCAGCGATTTTCCCGCGAGCCGCCGTACTCGTCGGTGCGGTCGTTGAGGCCGGCGTTGATGAACTGCTCGAGCAGATAGCCGTTGGCGCCGTGCAGCTCGACCCCGTCGAAGCCGGCATTGCGTGCGTTGAGCGCGGCCTGGCCGAAATCCTCGACCAGCCGGCGGCACTCTTCGGTCGTGGCGGCACGCGGCTTGGTAGCCGCCAGCATGTCGGGCTGCCCGTCTTCGTTGTAGCCGAAGGCCATGCCGCCCTGCTTGTCGGAGCTGCTGATCGGCGCGGCGCCGTTCAGCTGGATCGAGGTGTGCGAGACACGGCCGACGTGCCAGGTCTGGCAGAAGATCACGCCGCCGCGCTCATGCACGGCCTGGGTCGCTTTCTTCCAGCCGGCGATCTGGTCGGGGCCGAAGATGCCCGGGTTGAACAGGTAGCCCTGGCCCTCGCGGGATATCGGGCTGCCTTCGGAGATGATCAGCCCGGCGCTGGCGCGCTGACGATAGTAGAGCGCGCCCATTTCGTCGGGCACGTCGCCCTTGGCGCGGGCGCGGGTCATCGGTGCCATGACGATGCGGTTGTTCAGGCGGGTACCGGCGAGATCGAACGGTTCGAAAAGTGCTGCCATATCGTGAATTCCTTCCTTGCTTCGGCCTGCTTCGGCCTGATGTGGCTAAAATGATAGACCAAAGTCTAGGAAACGATTAGCCAACCAACAATGAATCCTTGCGACTGGCCCGATACAGGAAAACTATCGCCGGCTAACAGCGGCCGCTGAATCGCCGCCGTGAGGGTGCCCTCAGACCACCGAGGTCATGCCGCCGTCGACGAACACGTTCTGCCCGGAGACGAAGTTCGAGGCGCCGGAGCAGAGGTAGATCAGCGTGCCGACCAGTTCCTCGACCTGGCCCCAGCGTTGCGCCGGGGTGCGCTTCTCGATCCAGGCGTTGAAGTCGGCGTCCTGCCATAGCGCCTGGTTCATGTCGGTCTGGAAGTAGCCGGGGGAGAGGCAGTTGACCTGGATGCCGTAGCGGGCCAGATCCGCCGCCATGCCCTGGGTCAGCAGCGCCACGCCGCCCTTGGAGGCGGCATAGGGCACGATCGTCTCCCGGGCGAGTTTCGACTGCACCGAGCCGATGTTGACGATCTTGCCGCTGCCGCGCTCGGACATCGCCGGGCTTAGCGCCTTGGCAACGTAGAACGCGCTGGAGAGATTGGTGGCGATCACCGCATCCCAGTCGGCGGGGTCGAAGTCGTTGAACGACGCGCGCTTCTGCAGACCGGCGTTGTTGACCAGAATGTCCGGCACGCCGAGACGTTCGACCAGCGGGTCGATGGCCGCCTTCACGGCCTCGGCATCGGTGACGTCGAACGCCACGGCGTCGACCCTGGCGCCGGTTTCCGCCGCCAGTTTCCGGGCGGCTTCCTCGGCCGCTTCCTGCCGGCGCCCGTGAAGAACCACGTGGGCGCCCTGTTCGGCCAGCCCGCGGGCCAGCGCGTTGCCCAGCCCGCGAGTGGAACCGGTGACCAGCGCCAGCCGGTCTCGAATGTCGAATAGCTCTTTCATCGTTTTCCCTTATGGCCAATCAATGGCTAGCTCATCTGCGATCTAGAAAATCAGGTAAACCGCGCAGGCGAGCACGAACCCGACCAGAGATTCCAGCGCCTGCTGCACGGTCCAGGTCATCAGCGTGGTCTTGACGTCCATGCCCAGCAGGCGCCCTACCAGCCAGAAGCCGGAGTCGTTGACGTGGCCGGCGAAGACCGAGCCGGCGGCGGTGGCCAGCGTGATCGCGACGACCTGCATGGCGGAGAAGTCGCCGTTGGCCACGGCCGGCGCCATCAGCCCGGCGGCGGTGACCAGTGCCACGGTGGCGGAACCCTGCGCCAGACGCATCACCACGGCGACGAGATAGGCGGCGGCGATGACCGGCAGGCCCAGGTCGCTCATCGAATCGGACAGCGCATCGCCGATGCCGGAAGCCTGCAGCACGCCGCCGAACATGCCGCCGGCGCCGGTGATCAGGATCACCGAGCAGATCGGCCCCAGCGAGGAGTCGACGATCTTCTCCAGCGCGCTGCCGCCTTCGCCGCGACGGCTGCCCAGCACGTAGATCGCTACCAGCACCGAAATCAGCAGCGCGATCGGCGTCTCGCCCAGCGAGGAGAGGAACTGGAACCAGGTGGCATCGCTGTCGGCCATGCCGGCGGCGCGGGCGAAGTCGAGCCCGGTGTTGAGAAAGATCAGCGCCAGCGGCAGCAACAGCAGCGCGATGACCGTGCCCACGCCGGGCGGGTTGTGGATCTCGTCGTTGTCCTGGCCGCCGAACAGGCTCACTTCCAGCCGGAAATCGAAGCGGTTGGCGGCGAATCGCCCCCACAGGTAACCCGAGAGATACCACATCGGGAAGGCGATGAGGATGCCCACCAGCAGCACCAGGCCGAGGTTGGCACCGTAGAGCTCGGTGGCGGTGACCGGGCCGGGGTGCGGCGGCACGAACACGTGCATCACCGAAAACGCGGCTGCCGCCGGTAGTGCGTAGAGCAGCACCGGGCCGCCGAGGCGCTTGGCGACAGCGAAGATGATCGGCAGCATCACGATCAGGCCGGCATCGAAGAAGATCGGGAAGCCCATGATCAGCGAGGCGATGCCGAGTGCAAGGGGCGCTCGCGCCTCGCCGAACAGCGAGACCATCCGCTCGGCCAGCACCTGGGCGCCGCCGGAGTGCTCCACCAGCTTGCCCAGCATCGCGCCGAAGCCGACCAGCAGCGCCACCGAGCCCAGCGTGCCAGCGAAACTGTCGGTCATGGTATCGACGACGGCCCCGGCGGGGATGCCGGTGGCGAACGCGGTCAGCAGGCTGACCAGCACCAGCGTCGGAAAGGCGTGCAGATGAAAGCGAATGATCAGGATCAGCAGCAGCGCGATCGCTGCCGCGGCGATACCCAACAGCGGTCCTGCCGTCAGGGTTTGCGTCCAGTCCTCCATGAGACTCTCCCGGAAGTGGTCATTGCGATTCCACCGTTGCACGAAGCCGGGGCACGACCAATACGACGTTGGTGGCCGGCCGCGGGAACGGTTTGAACGATGGTCAGATACGGCCAACACTAGCTGGATCACCCTCAGCGTCGGACAGCTGGTCACGTATCGCCAATTTTTTATCTGCCGATGGCCGTGATGGACGCGGCCATCGGCCATTGAGTCGTGGCACATGCTAGGCTCGACGGCAGCCTTTATCGCTTTCTGGACCGCTTCTGGAGATGCCCGTGCTTCACTTTCCGCCTAGTCGCTATCAGTCGGCCGATCCCGAGACGGCCGGCACCCCGAACGACGACCCGTACCGCTGGCTGGAGGCGGTGGATGGCGCCGAGTCGCTGGCCTGGGTCGAGGACCAGAACCGCCGGACGCTGGCGCGCTTTGCGGATGCCGAATTCGCGGTGCTGGAGACCGGCCTGCGCGAGATTCTCGACGCCGACGACCGCATCCCGTTCGTGGTGAAACGCGGCGAGCATTACTACAACTTCTGGCAGGATGCCGAGCATCCGCGCGGGCTGTGGCGCCGCACCACGTGGGATTCCTATCGGCAGGCGCGGCCGGAGTGGGAGGTGCTGATCGACGTCGACGCACTGAACGCCGCCGAAGGGGAGAACTGGGTCTGGCACGGCGCGAGCTGCCTGGAACCGGCGCATCCCGGCGAGCCCTGGGAGCGCGCCTTGATCTCGCTCTCCCGCGGCGGCGCGGATGCCGACGTCACCCGCGAGTTCGATCTCATCGGCAAGCGCTGGGTCGGGGGCGGGGTCGATCGCGAAGGCGAACACGGCTTCACGCGGCCGGAGGCCAAGGGCGGCATGAGCTGGATCGACCGCGACACGGTGTTCGTCTATACCGACTTCGGTGGCGCCGACTCGGGCTCGGAAAACGATTCGCTGACCAGTTCCGGCTATCCGCGGCGCGTCAAGCGCTGGCGGCGGGGCGAGCCGCTGAGCGAGGCGGAAACCGTCTTCGAGGCCGCCGAGCAGGATTTGATGGCTGTCGCCTTCCACGATAGCACTCGCGGCTTCGAACGCGACTTCATCCATCACGCGCTGGCGTTCTACGAGCAGCGTCTGCTCGAAATCACGCCGGATGGACAGCATGTGCCCATCGAGGTGCCGCTCTCCGCCCAGGCATCGGTCCATCGGGAATGGCTGCTGGTCCATCTGCGCGAGGACTGGACCCTGAATAGCGGGAACGGCAGGAACGACGCCGCCGTGACGTATCCCAGCGGTGCGCTGCTGGCGATCGACTACGAGACGTTCAAGCGCGGCGATCGCGACTTCACCACGCTGTTCGTGCCGGATGCGCACCGCTCGCTGGAAGGTTTCGAATGGACGCGGCACTACCTGGTGCTGGATATCCTCGAGGACGTCAAGCATCGCCTGCAGGTACTGACGCCGGGGCAGGGCGACGACTGGTCGCCGCGGCCGCTGGCCGGGCTGCCCGCGACCGGCGAGATCGGCGTCGCGGCCGTCGACGACGAGGAGAGCGACGAGGTCTTCGTCATCATTACCGACTATCTCACCCCCACCACGCTGGCGCGCCTGGACCTGAAACATCGGGATTTGACGCAACTAGACGCGCCGCCGGAAACGGTCAAGCGCGCCCCGAGCTTCTTCGAGACGCAAGGCATGCAGGTGATGCAGCGTTTCGCCGCCAGCCTGGACGGCACGTCGATTCCCTACTTTCTGGTGCTGCCGGCCGGCGCGGGAGATCCAGCGAACGGCAACGATGACAGGCCGACCGCGCCGCTGCCGACGCTGCTCTACGGCTACGGCGGCTTCGAGATCTCGCTGACGCCGCACTACATCGCCGGCGCCGGGCGCAGCTGGCTTTCCCGCGGCGGCGCCTACGTGGTCGCCAACATTCGCGGCGGCGGCGAATACGGGCCGCGCTGGCATCGCGCCGCGCTCAAGGGCAAGCGCCACAGGGCGTTCGAGGATTTCGCCGCCGTCGCCGAGGATCTGGTCGCTACCGGCATCACCACGCCGGACAAGCTCGGCATCCAGGGCGGTTCCAACGGTGGCCTGCTGGTGGGCAACATGATCACCCGCTATCCGGATCATTTTGCCGCGGCGGTCTGCGAAGTGCCGCTGCTGGACATGCAGCGCTATCACCAGCTACTCGCCGGCGCCTCGTGGATGGCGGAATACGGCGACCCGGACAGCGACGACTGGGACAATTTCCTCCAGGACTATTCCCCCTACCACAACTTGCGCGAGGGCGTGGATTACCCGGCGGTGCTGTTCACCACCTCGACCCGGGACGACCGCGTCCATCCCGGTCATGCACGCAAGATGATGGCGCGCATGGAGGCGATGGGCTGTGACGTGCACTACTACGAGAACACCGAAGGCGGCCACGGCGGCGCGGCGGACAACGCCCAGCGGGCGAAACTGAGCGCGCTGGCGTGGCGCTTTCTGTGGAACGAGCTGAGTGGCGCCGAGTGAGGCATTTGAGGCCGGGGCGGGAGAGTCGAACGCGATCTCTTTTGGTGACGCGGCGAGAGCTGCGTCATACTGCGGCCCATTCAATACCTCTTCTGGAAGACCCAATCGATGAGCCAGAACGCTATCAAGCTCGGCGTGGTGATGGACCCCATCGCCGATATTACCTACAAGAAGGACACCACCCTGACGCTTTTGTGGGCGGCGGAAGCGATGGGCTGGTCGCTCTACTATCTCGAGCAGGAAGATCTCTATCTCTACGAGGGTCGCGCCATGGGCAGCGTGCGCCCGCTGAAGGTGCATCGCGATCCGCAGCACTGGTATGACCTGGGCGAGCGCGAGGCGATGCCGCTCGGCGAGCTCGACGTGATCCTGATGCGCAAGGATCCGCCGGTGGACAGCCACTTCCTCAATGCCGTCCATCTGCTGGCGTTTGCCGAGCGGGAGGGCACGCTGGTGGTCAACCCGACCCGGGCGCTGTTCGAGTGCAACGAGAAGCTGTTCGCCCAGCAGTTCGCCCACTGCATTCCGCCGACGGTGGTCTCCTGCCGTGATGCGGTGCTGCGCGCCTTCCAGGCCGAGCATGGCGACACCATCTTCAAGCCGCTGGATGGCATGGGCGGCACCGGCATCTTCCACATTGGCCCCGACGGCCGCAATCTCGGCGCGGTGATCGAGCAGCTCACCGAACGCGGCCAGCGCCAGATCATGGCCCAGCGCTACCTGCCGGAGATCAAGGATGGCGATACGCGCATCCTGCTGGTCGACGGCGAGCCGGTGCCCTACGGGCTGGCGCGCATTCCCAGTGCCGGCGAAACCCGTGGCAACCTGGCCGCCGGCGGTCGTGGCGTCTCCCGCGAGCTGACCGATCGCGACTACTGGCTGGTCGAGCAGGTGCAGCCGATGATCCGCGAGAAAGGGCTGCTGTTCGTGGGGCTCGACGTAATCGGCGATTACATCACCGAGATCAACGTGACCAGCCCGACCTGCGTGCGCGAGATCGACGATCAGCGCGGCACCGATATCGCCGCGCAGCTGATGGCGGCGATCGTCAGACGCCTGGAAAGCCGGGGCTGATCCGGTCAAGCCTGGCACAGGTGGTACACTGGACCCATTTCCTCTACTGGCGGCTCGCGGCCTGATTGCCGGGCCGCTGCGCGATGCCCGACGGAGCCCTATGTCAACGATCAGGCCAACATCCATGCCCACGCCGATGCAGAGCCTCAAGCACTATTTCCTGATGGCGATGCCGCACCTGGAAGATCCCAACTTCGCGGGGACGCTGACCTATCTCTGCGATCATGACGATGACGGCACCTTGGGCGTCATCGTCAACCGCCCCTCGGAGCTGTCGCTGGATGGGCTGTTCGAGCAGCTCGATATCGAATCCGAGCCCGGCCCGCACAACGACGTGCTGGTCTACAACGGCGGGCCGACCTACCGCGATCGCGGTTTCATCCTGCATCGCGGCAACGCCAGCGACTGGGATTCCAGCATTCAGGTCGCCGATGGTCTGGCGCTGACCACCTCGATGGACATGCTGCAGGCGATCGCCCAGCGTCGCGGCCCGGAGCAGTACCTGGTGACACTGGGCTGCGCGGGCTGGAAGTCCGGCCAGCTCGAGGACGAGCTCAAGCAGAACACCTGGCTGACCGTCGAAGGCGACGCCGCGATCCTGTTCGACCGCCCGCCGGAGCAGCGCCTGAGCGCGGCCGCCGGGATCCTCGGGGTCGATCTCAATCTGATGACCCGCGACGCCGGGCACGCCTGATGGCATCGGCGATGGATGACAAGCTAGGCCGGCGTCTCGTCATGGCGTTCGACTACGGCACGCGGCGTATCGGCGTGGCGGTCGGCAACGAGATGCTGTGCTCCGCCAGCGGGCTGGAACCGCTGACCGCCCGCGACGGGATTCCGGACTGGATCAAGGTCGAGAAGCTGTTGAAGGAGTGGCAGCCGGATCTGCTGGTGGTGGGGCTGCCGATTCACGACGACGGCAGCGAATCCGACATGAGCGTGCGTGCGCGCAAGTTCGGCAACCGCCTGCACGGGCGCTTCGGCAAGCCGGTTGAGATGTTCGACGAGCGCGGCACCACCCGCGCCGCCAAGCTGATCGCCCAGGGGCAGGGCCACAAGGGCAACTATCGCGATCGCGGCGTGGATGGCATCGCCGCGCAGTTGATTCTGGAAAGCTGGTTCAACCGCGAGTCGCCTCCGTCCGGTATCCCCGACGTACGGTGACCATCGCTTGAGGAAGAGAATGGATGTCTGATGATGTCGGCGCCCGCCTGCGAGCCCTGAGAACTTTTCGCGGCATCTCCCAGCGAGAGCTGGCCAAGCGCTGTGGCGTGACCCACTCCAGCCTGTCGCTGATCGAGCAGGGCAAGGTCAGCCCCTCCGTCAGCTCGCTGAAGAAGATCCTCGACGCCATTCCGATGAGCGTGGGGGATTTCTTCACCATGGATCTGGAGAACCGGAACCAGGTCTTCTACGGTGCCGACGAGCTGACCGACGTCGGCACCGGCGACGTGATCTACAAGCTGGTGGGCGCCAACCGGGAGTCGCGGGCGCTGTCGTTCATGATCGAGACCTATCCGGCCGGCAGCGATACCGGGCGCGAGATGATCGCCCATCAGGGCGAGGAAGCCGGGGTCGTGCTCGAAGGGGAGATCGAGATCACGATCGGCGCCCAGACGCGGACACTGGCGCCGGGCGAGGCGTACTACTTCAACACCAACATCCCCCACCGCTTCCGCAACCCCGGCACGTCGGCCTGCCGGCTGGTCAGCTGCGCCACCCCCGCCAAGACGTTCTGATCGCTCGTGGCGGCCTGCCACGAGCGGTATCGATTCATGACGCCGGGTTCATGATAACGGGTTCATGACGACGGTTTCACGATGCCGGCTTCACGGCGACAGCGACATCCAGACACTCTTGAGCTCGGAGTACTCTTCCAGCGAGTGGTGCGACTTGTCGCGCCCGTTGCCGGACTGCTTGACGCCGCCGAACGGAACGGTCTGGTCGCCGCCGGCCCAGTTGTTGACGAAGACCTGGCCTGATTGCAGACGCCGAGTGACCCGCATGATGCGATCGATGTCCTGGCTCCAGAAGCCGGCCGCCAGCCCGTAGTCGCTGTCGTTGGCCAGCGCGATCGCCTCCTCCTCGGTATCGAAGCCGAACACCGACAGCACCGGACCGAAGATCTCCTCCCGGCCGATGACCATGTCGTCGGTGACACCGTCAAAGACGGTCGGGCCGATGAACAGGCCCGGCCCGTCGAGCGCCTTGCCGCCCATGCGCAGCCGCGCCCCTTCCTCCACGCCTTGGCGGATGTAGTCCAGCACCCGCTCGTACTGGGTGCGGTCGACGATGGCGCCCATGAAGCTGTCGGGATCCAGCGGATCGCCCGGCTGCATCGATTCGGCGGCGGCGAGCAGCCTGTCGATGAAAGCCTCGCGGACGCTGTTTTCCACCAGCAGACGTGACCCGGCGATGCAGACCTCGCCCTGGTTGTAGAAGATCGCCTCGGCGGCGTGGCGGGCCACCCGGTCCAGATCCTTGCAGTCGGCGAAGACGATGTTGGGGCTCTTGCCGCCGCACTCGAGGTACACCCGCTTCAGGTTGGATTGCCCGGCGTACTGCAGCAGCTGTTTGCCGACGCCGGTCGAGCCGGTGAAGGCGAGGCAGTTGACCTCCATGGACAACGCCAGGGCCTTGCCGACAGTATGGCCGAAGCCCGGCAGCACCTGGAAAACCCCGCGCGGCAGGCCCGCCTCGCGCACCAGCGAGGCCAGATAGAGCGCGGAGAGCGGCGACTTCTCGGAGGGCTTGAGGATGACGCTGTTGCCGGCGGCGAGCGCCGGGCCGATCTTCCAGGCCGTCATCATCAGCGGGAAATTCCACGGCACGATGGCGGCGACGACACCCAGCGGTTCGCGCAGCACCAGGGCGAGGGTATCGTCGCCGGTCGGCGCCACCTCGCCGTAGAGCTTGTCGATCGATTCGGCCTGGTGGCGGATGCAGCCGATGGCGCCGCTGACATCGCTCTGGGCGCTGTTGATCGGCTTACCCATGTCCAGCGTGTCGAGCAGGGCCAGCGTATCGCGATGGCTCTCCATCAGCGCGGCCAGGCGCAGCAGCGCATGCTTGCGTTCGGTGGGCGCCAGCCGCGCCCAGTCGCCACGCGCGAACGTCGCGCGGGCCACGGCCACTGCCTTGTCGGCATCGGCGGCATCGCAGCTCGCCACGTCGGCCAGGGTTTCTCCCGTCGCGGGGTTGATCGTGGCGAAGGTCTCGCCGCTCTCGGCCGCTACGAACTCGTCGTCGATGAAGGCGCGTGTCTCGAGGCTGGCGGCAAGGGTAGCGGCCCTGGCCTGCCAGTCGGCCAGCGTTGGCGTCAGGCTCATGTCGTTGTCTCCTTCGTTGCCGAAATGGTGGCCCCTCGGGCCTGCAGCCGGCGTGCCGTTTCGTCCAGCGCGGCCGTCGCCAGCGCGATCAGTTCGTCGATCTGGGCCTCGGTGATGACCAGCGGCGGCGAGATGATCATCGTGTCGCCCACCGAGCGCATGACCAGCCCGAGTTCGAAGCAGATGTCGCGGCAGGTTTCGCCGGCCTTGAGCGACTTGTCGAAGCGCGCCCCGGTGGCCTTGTCGGCGACGATCTCGAGCGCGCCGATCAGTCCCAGGGAGCGGGCCTCGCCGATGAGCGGATGCCGTTCGAGCGCCTTCCAGCGCTTGGCCAGGTACGGCCCCGTCACCTGACGCACTTGCTCGACGACGCCTTCGCTCTTCATCAACCTGAGGTTCTCGAGCGCCACGGCGGCGCAGACGGGGTGCCCGGAGTAGGTGAAGCCGTGATGGAATTCGCCACCGTCGTCGATCAGCGTCCGGGCGACTCGGTCGCCGACCAGCACGCCGCCGATCGGCAGATAGCCGGACGACAGGCCCTTGGCGATCGGCATCAGGTCGGGTTCGAGATCGTAGTGAACGCTGCCGAACCATTCGCCCAGGCGGCCGAAGCCGCAGATGACCTCGTCCACGACCAGCAGGATATCGTAGCGCGACAGCACGTCCTTGATCGCCGGCCAGTAGCTCTCCGGCGGGATGATCGCGCCGCCCGCGCCCTGCACCGGCTCGGCGATGAAGGCGGCGACCTTGTCCGGCCCGAGCGCCTGGATGCGCGCCTCCAGCGCCTCGGCGCAGACCTTGCCGAACGCCTTGGGCGACATCTCGCGCCCTTCGTCGAACCAGTAAGGCTGGCGGATATGGGCGATGCCCGGCACGCAGGGCCCGCCCTGGGCCTGCATCGGCGCCATGCCGCCCAGGCTCATGCCGGCGACCGTCGAGCCGTGATAGGCGTTGTCGCGGGCGATGATCCACTGCTTTTCGGGCTGACCCTTGAGCGCCCAGTAGCGGCGCACCATGCGCAACACCGTATCGTTGGCCTCGGAGCCGGAACCGGTGAAGAACACGCGGTTGATATGATCCGGCGCCAGGCCGCAGAGGGTGTCGGCCAGCTCGGCCGCCGGCGGGTGCGTTGTCTTGAAGAAGCTGTTGTAGTAGGGCAGCTGCTGCAGTTGCCGGGTCGCGGCGTCGACCAGCTCCTGGCGGCCATAGCCCAGGTTGACGCACCACAGCCCCGCCATCGCATCCAGGATCTGCCGGCCTTCGTCGTCCTCGATGTAGACGCCGTGGGCGGCGGTGATGAGTCGACTGCCTTCGTCACCCAGCGCCTTGAAATCGGTGAAGGGGTGCATGTAGTGATCGCGGTC
Organism: Salinicola sp. NYA28a; assembly: GCF_976982775.1. The sequence goes on along the minus strand of NZ_OZ334582.1, from coordinate 4,052,204 downwards.
GAGCGCCTTGAGTCTTGCGGCATCTGGCGATGTCATGGCGTGCTCCTCCTGGGTGGACGTGCCGGATTTGGGATCGGCGGCGGTGATGCCGTCGTGGTGGCGTCGCTGGCGGTTCGCCGATGTGACGCTCCACGGGTCAGACGTGGCGCAGGTACCAGTCGTACTCGAGCCGGCTGACCACCTGCATGGCGGATGCCCGCTCGGCACGGCGGTTCGCCAGGAACACTTTCAGGAAGTCCTGGCCGAGCGCCTCGTTCAACACCTCGGACCGCTCGAGCAGCTCCAGCGCCCGAGACCAGCTGTTGGTCAGTACCGGGTCGAACTGCTCGTAGGCATTGCCGGTGACGATTTCCTCGGGGGAGATCCGGTTGGCGATGCCGTGAATGACCGAAGCGAGCAGGGTGGCCAGCAGCAGGTAGGGGTTGGCATCGGCGCCGCCGACACGATGCTCGATCCGCCGTGCGGCATTGGGCCCGGAGGGAATGCGCAGGGCCACGGAACGGTTGTCGAAGCCCCAGGTCGGCGCCATGGGAACATAGAGCCCCGGCTGAAAACGGCGGAAGGAGTTGAGGTTCGGGGCCATCAGGGCGACCGATTCCGGCATCAGCCTGAGCAGGCCGCCGATGGCGTGGCGCAGCATCTCGGTGCCCAGCGGATTCTCGTCGGCGGCGGCAAAGACGTTGCGACCGTGGGCATCGAGCAGGCTCATGTGGACATGCATGCCGTTGCCGGCTTCCGCGTCGTAGGGCTTGGCCATGAACGTCGCTTCGAAGCCGTGGTTGACGGCGATGCCCTTGATCAGGCGCTTGAGCAGCACCGCGCTGTCGCACGCCTTGAGCACGTCGCTGCCGTGTACCAGGTTGATCTCGAACTGCCCCGGGGCGCACTCCTTCAGCGCCGTGTCCAGCGGGAGGTTCTGGATGGCGGCCGCGGCCTGGATGTCGCCCAGGAACCCGGCGTACTCGTCGAGCTCCGAAATCGAATACACCTGGCTCGTGGTCGCTCGTTCGCCGGTTTCCGGCGAGCGGGGCGGCTGCACCCGGCCCAGGTCGTCCCGCGTGCGATCGACGATATAGAACTCGAGCTCCAGCGCGACGACGGCCGTGTACCCCATCGCCTCGAGGCGCTGAACCTGCTGCGCGAGGACGTTGCGCGGGTCGGCGAAGAAGGGGCCGTCGTGCTCGTTGCGCATGGCCATCAGCAGCTGTCCCTGATGGCCATCCCGCAGCCAGGGCGTCGGCATCAGGGTGCCGGGAATCGGGCGGCAGACCTGGTCGCAGTCGCCGATGTCCAGGCCCAGGCCGGTCTCCTCGATCGTGTTGCCGGTGATATCCAGCGCGAAGACCGAGCCGGGGAGATTGATGCCGTTGACGTAGGCCTTTTCGAGATTTTCCCGGGGAATCCGCTTGCCGCGCAGCACGCCATTGAGGTCGCTCAGCAGCAGATCGATGCTATCGATAGCGGGGTGACGCGCCAGGAAGTCACGAGCCTCGTCGACGGGAAGGGAGGACATGATGTCACCTGCGATCGTTTATTATGGTCGTTGATAGTGTTCCGCCTGCCCGGTATTGTTGTCAAATTATTTACGGATTATTCGCTTCGCTTCCAAGTAAGATTCAAGCTGTTTTATAAATAAGTTTATGAATTTGAATGGATGTTAAGCGAATTTATCGTTTTCCATGACCGGTGCGTGGCAAGAAAGGCAGGCCATCACCTGTTGATAAAAACACAACGGATTCCGGTTCCGAGGAGGCATCATGCAGAAGCGTCCCCTGGTTGGTGTCATTGCCTGCCGTCGTGAGGTGGAAGGCCACCCCGCCCACATGGTCACCGACAAATATCTCGGCGCGCTGCGCGAGTACGGGCTGGAGCCGGTCATCCTGCCGGTCTGGCGCGACGGTGACGCTGCCGCTGCCGGCGCGCTGCTGGATCGTCTCGACGGCCTGATGCTGACCGGCAGCTACACGAACGTGCTGCCGAGTCGATACGATGCGGCGCGGGCGCCGGAAAACACCCGGGACGACCTGGATCGCGATCACGCCGCCATGCTCTGGGTGCCGCTGGCGCTGGAGCGGCGCCTGCCGCTGCTGGGGATCTGCCGCGGCTTCCAGGAGTTCAACGTGGCCCTTGGCGGCACGCTGCATCAGGCCGTCCAGCGTGTGCCCGGGCTGATGGATCACCGCGAGCCGGAAGGGTCGAAGGCACAGCAATATGCGCCGAGCCACGAGATCGACATCCGGCCCGGCGGCCGCCTGGCCAGCCTCTACGGCGAGCGCGAGGAAGGGCTGAAGGCGCGGGTCAACTCGCTGCATCAGCAGGGCATAGACCGGCTGGCGGAGGGCCTGTTCGTGGAGGCGGTGGCCCCGGACGGTCTGGTCGAGGCGGTTTCCCTGCCGGATGCCCCCGGCTTTACCCTGGCGGTGCAGTGGCACCCGGAATGGGAGCCCCGGCAGCATGCGCTCTACGATGCGATCTTCCAGGGGTTCGCCCGCGCCTGTCAGCCGCAGTGACGGGCGCTGCCTGCGCTCGCCCGCATCTGGATTTTGACCTTCCCGTGCGCCCTGTCGGCGCCTGATGCCAAGGAGCTAGATGCCACGGAATCTAGATGACGAGAAACCTCGAGATGACGAGAAACCTAGATGCCGAGCCGGTCGCGTGTCTCGTAGTACCAGGCGCCCAGCGCCGATAGCGGCACGCGCAGCATGCGGCCGCCGGGGAACGGCTGGTGCGGCAGGCCGGCGAAGGCGTCGAATCGCTCGTCACGTCCGGTCATCACCTCGCTGATCAGGCGGCCGGCGAGGTGCGTGCAGGTCACGCCGTGGCCGGAGTAGCCCTGGGCGTAATAGACGTTGTCGTTGATGACCCCGAACTGCGGCAGCCGGTTCAGCGTCATCAGGAAGTTGCCGCTCCAGGCGTAGTCCACCTTGATGTTTTCGAGCTGGGGGAACGTCTTGAGCATCTTGGGACGGATGACGCCTTCGATATCGGCCGATCCTTCGCTGCCGTAGTTCACGCCGCCGCCGTACAGCAGCCGGTTGTCGCGCGTCAGGCGATAGTAGTCGAGCAGGTAGTTGCAGTCCTCCACTGCCATGTCGTTGGGCAGCAGGCTCCGTGCGAGCTCTTCGCCGAGAGGCTCGGTGGTGATGATCTGCGTCCCGCAGGGCATGGATTTTCGCTCGAGCTCCGGCATCACGCCGCTCATGTAGGCATTGCCGGCCATGACGACGCGGTCGGCCCTGAGGGTGCCGCCGGCGGTCTTCAGCGTGACCGGGGCGCCATGCTCGAGGGACAGGACCGGGCTCTGCTCGTAAATCACGCCGCCCAGCGATTCCAGGGCGGCTGCCTGGCCCAGCGCCAGGTTCAGCGGATGAAGGTGGCCGCCGGAGTGATCGATCAGCACGCCGGTATAGCGGTCGCTGCCGACCTCACGTTGGTAGGCGTCGCCTTCCAGCAGTTCGAGCTGATCGTTGCCGTAACGCTGCCACAGCGCCTGATGATGCCTCAGGGCTTCGAGCTGCTTGGCGTTGCAGGCGGCGAACAGGTTGCCGTTGCGCAGGTCGCACTGGATGCCGTAGGTCGCGATGCGCTCGCGGATCACCCGGTTGCCCTCGAACGCCATGTCGCCCAAAGCACGAGCCGTCTCGACGCCGTACTTGTCTTCGATCACGTCCATGTCGCGGCTGTAGCTGTTGACGATCTGGCCGCCATTGCGCCCCGAGGCGCCATAGCCGACGCGCGCGGCTTCCAGCACGATCACCTTCAGGCCTTTCTCGGCCAGATGCAGCGCCGACGACAGGCCGGTGAATCCGGCGCCCACCACGCACACGTCGCAGCTGACATCGGTCGACAGCGCCGGGCGCGCCGGCGCGGCATTGGCCGAGGCCGCATACCAGGAAGCGGGATATTCGAGGGCTGACGGCGGGTGTTTCATGTCGGAAGGCGCGGCCATCCTGGTCTCCATGAATGAAAGGACGAAAGGGAGGAACGAAGGCCGATCAGCGAGACCGGGCTTCCGACCACAACTGCTGCAGCAGCTGCAACTGCTCGCCGTCGACGGAGGGCGTCAGCGACAGCCGGGAGCGGGTGTCGGCATCGGGCATCACCGGCGGCTCGCGCAGTGCGGCGGTCAGCATCGGCTGTGCCGCGGCGTTGGGCGAGGTGTACAGGTTGTAGTTGGAGAGCTGGGCCGCGACGTCGGGGCGCAGCAGATATTCGATGAATTTGCGCGCGCTCTCCGGATGGGGCGCCCGGGCCGGGATGGCCATCACGTCCACCCAGCGCTGCGAGCCTTCCCTGGGCACGAAGAAGCCGATATTGCCGTAGAGTTCCGGGTCTTCGTTTTTCTTGCTGGCCAGGTCGCCGTTGTAGGCGACGCCGGCGTGGATGACGCCGCTGGCGATCTGCTCGATGGCGGCGGTGGCGTCGACGAAACCGACGAAGTTGTCCCGGGCGCGGGTGGCGATGACCAGCTTCGCCGCCTCGACCCATGGCGCTTGCCCGACGCAGTCGAACCCTTCGCCCTGATAGGCGCAGATAGTGGAGAAGGTGAACTGGGCATCACCCTTGAGCAGGGCAAAGGGATAATCGGTATTGACGTCGGGATCGTACAGCAGCCCCCAGCTGGGGTCCGGGTCGGGGAAGGTGTCGGTGTTGTAGACGATGCCGGTCACGCCCCACTGATACGGCACGGTGTAGGCGTCTTCCGGATCGTAGGCCGGGTGGCGGAAATCCGCCATGATATTGTCGATGCCTTCCAGTGCCTGGTCGTCCGGTGCGAGGGGCTGGATCAGACCCGCCCCGATGAGGCGCGGCACGAAGTAATCCGACGGGATGACGATGTCGTACTGGGCGTCGCCGCCGGCGTTCAGCTTGGCCAGCATCTCGGCGTTGGAGTTGTAGTAGTTCTCCACCACGTCGATGCCGGTTTCGGCCTCGAAATTCGCGATGATCTCCGGATCCATGTACTCGGTCCAGTTGAACAGGTTCAGCTGTGGCCGAGCGTCCGCCAGGGCGCCGCCGCTCATCACTCCCGCTGCCATCAAGACCGCCCAGCGCTTCGTTTTCATGGTGCCTCCTGGTTGCCTGTCCGTCGTCTCGCGAATCGTCGTCACGGCCCGGGATCAGACCCGCAGCAGCAGATGTTCGCGTTCCCATGAGCTGATGACGCGGAAGTACGCGCGGTGTTCCGTGTGCTTGACGGCGAGATAGCTGTTGGTGAAGCGTTCACCGAGGATCTCCGCCAGGGCGGTACACTCCCGCATGCGATCCAGAGCCGGGCCGATGTCGTCCGGCAGCTTGTTGCCGCTGGCCCAGGCCGAACCGACCATCGGCGGGCGCGGTTCTATCTGGCCGAGCATGCCGAGATAGCCGCAGGCCAGCGAGGCGGCCAGCACCAGATAGGGGTTGGCGTCGGCCCCGGGCAGCCGGTTCTCGACCCGGGTCGCCGCCGGGGTGGAAACGGGCACCCGCAGGCCGACGGTGCGGTTGTCCGTGCCCCAATCGACGTTGATCGGCGCCGAGCCGCTGGCCTCGTGGCGAAGCAGGCGACGATAGGAGTTCACGTTGGGCGCCAGCAGCGGCATGGCGGCCGGCAGATAGCGTTGCAGGCCGCCGATGAAATGGTGGAACAGGGTGCTGGTCTGGCCCTCTTCACCGGCAAACAGGTTGTTGCCCTGGGCGTCGACCAGGCTCTGGTGAATGTGCATCGAGCTGCCCGGCTCGTTGGCCATCGGCTTGGCCATGAAGGTCGCGTACATGCCGTGGCGCAGCGCCGTCTCCCGGAGGACGCGCTTGAACATGACCACCTGGTCCGCCAGCGCCAGCGGGTTGCCGTGCTGGAAGTTGACTTCCATCTGGCCGGCGCCTTCTTCGTGGATCAGCGTGTCCAGGTCGAGATGCATTGCCTCGCAGTAGTCGTACATCTCCTCGAACAGCGGATCGAACTCGTTGACCGCGTCGATGGAGAACGACTGACGGCTGCTCTCCTGGCGCCCGGTGCGACCGATCGGCGGCTCGAGAGGGTAGTCGGAGTCGATGTTGGTCTTGACCAGATAGAACTCGACCTCGGGGGCGACCACCGGGCGCCAGCCTCGCTGTTCGTAGAGTTCCAGAACGCGCTTCAGCACGTGGCGGGGCGACAGGTCGACCGGCTCGCCCGTCAGGTAGTAGCAGTCGTGGATGATCTGGGCGGTGGGGTCTTCCGCCCAGGGCACCAGAAAGGCGGCATTGGGGTCGGGCACCAGCTCCATGTCCCGTTCGGCGGGATTCCAGAAGCGGATGTCTTCGTCGTCCGGGTAACCGCCGGTGACGGTCTGGATGAAGATGGAGTCCGGCAGTCGCGGCCGCCCTCCGTTGAGATACTTGCTGGCCGGCATGATCTTGCCCTTGAGAATGCCGGTGAGATCGGTCACCAGACTCTCGACTTCGGTAATGCCGTGCTGCTGAAACCAGTCCTTGAGCGGTGACGATTCCTGGTGGTGACTCATGAGCGTGTCCCGTGTGGTGTCTCTTGGCAGCCGGGCGCAGCAGCCTGCCGCGCCCGGCCGCTGCCGTTATCGGGCCTGGACTTCGGACCAGAGCTGCTGGAACGTCTGTAGCTGCTCGCCCTCGAGGCTGGGCGTGAAACGCAGACGCTTCATCTCTTCCTCGGTGGGCTGGGCGGGGGGCTGCTTCAGCGCTTCCTCGAGATAAGGCTCGGCCGCTGCATTGGGGCTGGCGTAGTAGTTGTAGTTGGACAGCTGGGCGCCGATCTTCGCGTCCAGGATGAAGTCGATGAACTTGTGGGCCAGATCCGGGTGCGGCGCACCGGAGGGAATCATCATGGAATCCACCCACATTTCGGCGCCTTCGTCGGGGATCGTGAATGCCAAATGCTCGAAGGCTTTCGGATCCTCCCCCTTGAAGTAGAGATAGTCGCCGTTGTAGGACATGCCCACGTGAGTCACGCCTCGGGCCAGCTGCTGTAGCGCCGGGGTGCCGTCGGTGAAGCCGGAGAAGTTGTCGCGGCTCTTGGTCTCGATCATCAGCTTGGCGGCCTCGCGCCAGCTGTCCAGCGTGTCGCAGTCATAGGGCTTGCCCAGCGCGCCACAGGCGGCGCCGATGGCCACCTGGCCGTCACCCATGATGGCGAACGGATAGTCGGGATTGACCTTCGGATCGAACATCAGCGACCAGCTGTTGGGAGCGTCCGGGAAGGTATCGGTGTTGTAGACCATGCCCGTCGTGCCCCACTGGTAGGGCGCGGAGTATGCGGAGCCCGGATCGAAGCTCGGGTCCTTGAACTGCTCCTTGACGTTGGCAAAGTTGGGAATCTTCGCGTGGTCGAGCTTCTGGACCAGGCCCGTCTCGATCAAGCGCGGCACGTAGTAGTTGGAGGGGACGATGATGTCGTACTGGGACGCGCCGCCCGCGTTCAGCTTGGCGAACATCTCCGGCAGCGAGTTGTAATAGTTCTGCACCACCTCGACGTCGTACTTCTGCTCGAACGCCGTGATGATCTCGGGGTCCATGTACTCGGTCCAGTTGAACAGATAGAGCTTCTCTTCCGCGGCCTGTGCGCCGGTTCCCAATAGCAGGCTGCAGAAGGCAACGGCGGCGGCAGTCTTGGTGTGCTTCGACATGGGCTTTTTTCCTTGTTGTCTCTTCAGTGTTTACCCGTGCGCGGGCTCTCTGGTCAGGATTGACGTTTGCGACTGTGCTGGTTTTTACGGCTGAACAACAGGCTGATCGCGGCGGCTATCGCTACCGCACCGATCATCAGCGTGGCGATGGCATTGATCTCGGGCGACACGCCTTTCTTGATCGCGCCCCAGATGTAGATCGGCAGCGTGGCGCTCTCCGGCCCCGCCGTGAAGAAGCTGATCACGAAGTCGTCCACCGACAGCGTGAAGGAGAGAAAGAAGGCGGATATCAGCGCCGGCTTGATGGTCGGCAGCATGAAGTGGACGACGCGTTTGACGGGCGTGGCGTAGAGATCCTTGGCCGCTTCGAACAGCGTCGGGTCGAGTCCGACGAAGCGTGAATAGACGATCAGCGCGACGAACGGAATCTGGAAGGTCACGTGGGCGATGACCATGGTCCCGAGCCCCGGCTGGAGCAGCCCGGTCAGCCGATGGAACTGGACGAAGAAGGCCATCTCGGAAATGCCGAAAACGATGTCCGGCAGCACGATGGGCAGGTAGATCAGCACGATCAGCCAGCCGAGCTTGCGGTGGCGGTGACGATACATGCCGTAGCCGATCAGGCAGCCGATGACGAGCGCGATGACCGACGAACAGATCGCCAGGATCAGAGTGTTGCCGAAGGCGGCCATGATCTGCTCGTTGCCGAGCAGCTGGTGATACCAGCGCAGCGACAGGCCGGTCATGCTGGCGGCGCTGTTGGAGGCATTGAAGGAGAACAGCACCACCACGGCCAGCGGCAGGTACAGGAACACCAGCGTGATCCACCAGAAGGCCGTCAGGCCGCGCTTGAGGGTTCGCTTTCTCATATCACCACCTCCTCGCCGCCACCCAGGCGCTTGCCGATGCGCCGCATCGCGAACAGCCCGATGAAGGTCGCGATCAGCATCAGGATCGCGCCGGCCGCGCCCAGCGGCCAGTTGGAACCGCCGGAGAACTGGGTAGCGACCAGATTGCCGAGCATCATCGCCTTGCCGCCGCCGAGCAGCTCCGGAATGACATACATGCCGAAGGCGGGAATCGCGACCAGCACGATTCCGGCCAGCAGCCCCGGTAGCGTCTGCGGGAAGACGGCGTGCCAGAACGTCCGTGTCGGCTTGGCGTAGAGATCCTGCGCCGCTTCGACCTGGGCGGTATCGAGCTTCTCGAAGGCGGCGTAGAGCGGCAGCACCATGAAGGGCAGGAAGTTGTATACCAGCCCCAGCGTCACCGCGAAGTTGGAGGGATACAAACCCATGTTGGGGGAAATGAAACCGAGTACTTCGGCCGCGTTGGAGAGCGGCGTGCCGGGCGCCAGCAGGTTCATCCAGCCGAAGGTGCGAATCACCTGGTTGGTCCAGGAGGGCACCACCACCAGCAGGAGCATGATCGGCCGCCACTTCGCCCGGCAGGTCGTGATGTAGTAGGCGAGCGGATACGCCACCAGCACCACCAGCCCGGTCGCGACCAGGGTCTGCCACAGCGAGCGCAGCAGGGTATAGAGATTGCCCGGGCTCCAGCCCAGGAAGCCGACCCCGGCCAGCTGCTTGAACGAGTTCAGCGACAGCGGCATCTGCGGCAGGCCGTAGGGGCCGTTGGACATGAAGGCAACGGCCATCAGGTAGAGGCTTGGCAGCACCAGGAAGATGACGATCCAGAGGGCACCCGGCGCCACCGTGAACAGGAGATGACGCGCTTCGCGGACCATGCCCTGGCTGCGTCCCATTACCGCAATATTGTTCGTCGACATGTCGGGTCTCACTCGCTCAGCGTCACGAGGTCTTCCGGGGCGACGACGACCGTCACCTCGTCCCCCACGTCCGGTAGCCGCCTGCCACGGTTGTTGACGGTAGCCTGCAGCGTCGTGTCCGCGATACTGATGCGAAATTCCGCATGGCTTCCGCGATAGAGCCGTTCCGTGATGGTGCCGGGCAGATGGTTGGGGCCTTCGACGTGGCCCGGTTCGAGATCCAGCGTTTCCGGGCGCATCAGCACCAGCTCGCCCTTGCTGTCCCCGTCCATCTGCAGCGTGCCGATTTCCGTGCTCAGGCGCGAGCCGTCGCGGCGATGGATCCGATACAGGTTGCCATGTCCCATGAAGCGGGCCACGAAGGCGTTGGCAGGGCGCTCGTAGACCTCCTGGGGCGGGCCGACCTGCTGGATGTGGCCGTCGTCGAGCACGGCGATGCGGTCCGACATCACCATCGCCTCGTCCTGGTCATGGGTGACGAACACGAAGGTCATGCCGAGCCGCTTCTGGACTCGCAGCAGCTCGACCTGCAGCTGGCTGCGCAGGCCGGCATCCAGCGCTGAAAGCGGTTCGTCCAGCAGCAACACGTCGGGTTCGCAGACCAGGGCCCGCGCCAGGGCGATGCGCTGGCGCTGACCGCCGGACAGCTGATCGATACGGCGGTCGACCAGATCTCCCAGCTGGATGAACTGGGCGATCTCCGCCACCTTGGCTTCACGCGCCTTGGCCGCGACGCCGCGCATCTTCAAGCCGAACGCCAGGTTTTCCCGCACCGACAGATGGGGAAACAGCGCGTAGGACTGAAAGACCGTGTTGACGCTGCGCTGATGCGGCGGAGTATCGATGACATCCTTGCCCCCGATCGTCAGCTGGCCGTCATCGGCCTCTTCCAGCCCGGCGAGGATACGCAGCAGCGTCGTCTTGCCACATCCGGACGGCCCCAGCAGGGTGAAGAATTCGCCGGCGTGGATGTCCAGGTCGACCCCCGCCAGTGCAATGGCATCGCGTCCGAACTGCTTGCGCAATCCCTGCATCCTGATCGAGGAAGCGCCGCGCTTGCCTCTCGCCGCCGCATCTGCCGCCGCCACGCGAGTCTCCTCTCGATCCAGGCGCTCGGTGGTGTTCACGGCGTTCGTCAAATCGGTCATTGGGCACTCCTCGTCGTGCTTGCCGCTCGTCACAGCCGGTCGCGAAGCTTGTAGAAATTGGTTGCCAGTACCAGCAGGGGAGTCCGTAACCACCGCCCCCCCGGGAACATCCGGTGGGGCATGGCGGAAAAGATGTCGAAGCGCTCGCTCTGCCCGGCAATGGTCTCGGCCAGCAGCTTGCCGGCCAGCCCCGCCAGCGCCATTCCGTGGCCAGAGTAGCCCTGGGCATAGAAGACATTGGGCGCCAGCCGGCCGAAATCCGGCGCGCGATTCATCGTGATGGCCACGTCTCCCCCCCAGCGATATTCGATGTCGATCTCTTTCAGCACCGGGAACAGACGCCGTATCTTGGCGTCGGTACGCGCTTCCAGACCTCGTGGCGGGCGGCCGTCGTAGCTCACCTCCCCGCCATAGATCAGGCGTCTGTCTCCCGACAGACGATAGTAATCGAGTACGAAGTTGGTGTCCGACAATGCATCGTTTCGGGGGAGAACCTGGGCGGCCTGCTGCTCGCTCATGGGCGCGGTGGCGATCATGTAGTTGGCCGCTCTCATGATGCGCCCGCTCATCTGGGGCACCAGGCGGTCGCCGTAGGCGTTGGTGGCGATGACCACGTGATCGGCCACGACCCGGCCGCGTTCGGTGACGACGGTGGCCTGCTTGCCGTGCCGGATATCGACCACGGGGCTGAACTGATGAAGGATCGCTCCGGCTTGCTGGGCGGCCCGGGCCAGGCCGAGCGTGTAATTGAGGGGATGCAGATGGCCGGCTTCGCGCTCCCAGAGCGCCGCCGGGTAGGCGTCGGTGACGACGTGCTCGCGTAGCGCGCCGCCTTCCCGCCACTCGAGCCCGTGATAGTCGAAGTCGCGGGCCATCCGCTCCTGCCACTGCCGGAGTTCGACGACGTGCCGAGGCTTGACCGCCGCGTGGAGATAGCCCCAGGACATCTCGCAGGGAATCTGGTGTTGCTCGACGAGGTGGGCGGTCAGCCTGACGGCTTCGCGACTCATTTCCCAGATATCGCGGGCGGCGGACCGACCCAGGGCGTTTTCGACGGTACGTATGTCGGTGCCCAGGCCCGGCAGTATCTGCCCGCCGCTGCGCCCGGAGGCACCGTGCCCCACGTTCAGCGCTTCGAGCAGGATGACGCGATATCCCTGCTGCGCCAGATGCAGCGCGGCGGAGCAACCGGTAACGCCCGCGCCGATCACGCAGACATGGGCCCGATGATCGCCCTCCAGCGGGAGCGCTGGCTCGAGCTCGACGGCGATGGAGTCCCGGTACCAGGAGGCGGTTGTCGCCGACGACGAATAAACTGTCATAGGAAGTCCGTCTTGGGTTGCGCGCTGCGCTTGTAATTGTTGATTCTGCCATGTCGCAGAGTGACGTGGCTCGCTCAGTGTGTCATCAATCCCGTGGTCGATGTCAACTATTTAGTAACACCATTTCCTGCCGGACGACGTGAATCCCGGTAGCCACGCAGCTCTTTTCGCTGCCCTTTTTCCTGCCGAATGCGCGATGGAAAACCCGGTTTATCGCCGTTTAATGCCTGATTATTCACAATGTTACAGTCGGATCCGGCGTCGGTCTGGCTTATCCCGCAGCGGAAAATCAAGAACGCCGGATACTGGCTGGATGATGGAATATTCGACAGGATGACGGTTCGTGTCGTGTTCGGGGCCGCGTCATTTCGACGGGTGAAGGTGAGGCGGATAGTGAGGCGGGGCTGGCGCGAGGAGATTGCGAGAAGAGTGCGAGATATCGACGTTCGACGGATGCCGGAGAACGGATTCCCGCACCCGGCGAGAACCCATTCCCAATTTTCAGAAGATGCTGCTTCACGCGTCGATATGCAACTCCGGCGTGGGTCGTCGGAAGCCACGGGTCAACCAAAGCAGCCATGCCAATCCCATCAAGAGCCACAGCGAGCCAAGCGTGACGGCTTTGTGATCGAGGCTGAACAGCAGCCACACGATCGCGCCGAGTCCGATCGCCGGACATACCAGATAGCGAAGTGTGTCGCCCAGGCTGCGGCGGCCGCCCTTGAGGTAGTAATGGAAGATCACCGCCAGGTTGACCAGGGCAAAGGCCAGAAACGCGCCGAAGTTGATGAACGAGGCCGCAGAAAGCACATCCATCGTCAGCGCCAGCAAGGCCACCACGGCGCTCAGAAGCAGCCCGCCCAGTGGCGTTCCATGACGACCCAGACGGCCGAGCCAGCGGCGCGGTAACACATCGTCGCGGCCCATGGCGTAGATCAGGCGTGCACCGCTGGCCTGGGCGGCGATGCCCGAGGCGAACTGACCAACGACCAATCCGATCAGGAAAATCGACACGAACACGTCACCGCCGATATTGCGCGCGATGGTGTAGGCGGCGGCGTCCGGATTGGCGAAGTCGAAGCCCGGCGCCGCGAGCTGGACGCAGTAGGAGACGACGATGAAGATCAGCCCGCCCAGCAGCGTGATCAACAGGATCGCCCGGGGCAGCGTGCGCTCGGGATCCTTGGTTTCCTCCGTCAGCGTGGTCACGGCATCGAAGCCGAGAAACGAATAGCAGGCGACGGCCGCACCGGCCATCAGTATCGGCAGCGAGGCATTGTCGCTACCCAGGAAGGGAGTAAGGCTGAACAGTGGCTGGGTCGGGTCGCCGAGAAGGTAGCGCAGGCTGAGGCCGACGAAGGCGACCAGCACCAGCATCTGGATCAGCATCATGGCGCTATTGACCAGGCTGGCCAGCTTCAGTCCCAGCACGTTGATCACCGTGGTCACGCCGATGAACGCCAGCAGCCATAGCGCCGTCGGGATGGTCGGGAAGGCGGAGTTCAGATAGGCCGCCCCGATCAGCCAGATCACCATCGGCAGGAACAGATAGTCGAGCAGAATGGCCCAGCCAGCAAGGAATCCCAGCCGATCATCGATGGCGTGACGAACGTAGGCGTAGGCAGAGCCGGCGACGGGATAGGCGGCGGCCATGCGGCCATAGCTGTGGGCGGTGAACAGCATCGCCACCAGCGCAGCGAGATAGGCGCCTGCCACTGCACCCTGGGTGACCACCGCCAGCACCCCGAAAGTGCCGAGCACGATGATCGGGGTCATGTAGGCCAGGCCGAACAGCACGACCTGGGATAGGGTAAGGGTCTTCTTCATTTCCGACATTGTCATGTCCTGTTGTGGTTGTTTTACGAAGTGTGGTTGTTTTACGAATCGTGGTCGTTGCGGCTAGCAGCAGTCGTCGTGATGAACGCAGGGAGCCGGTTCGGCGTTCAGTCGAAATGCCAGCTGCGCCGCGAGCCCTGGGTTTCAAGATGCCCTCTGAGGCTTAGACGTCGATCCTCTGCGTAGTGGTAGTCCTGTTTGGCACTGGAGAGGCGCGCCGGGTCCAGATGCAGCGCTTGAACGGTCTCCTCGCGACCGGCTCGGAACAGGGTGTCGCCATCGGGGCCGATCAATGCGCTCTCGCCAGCGAAGGTGAGCCCGGCGCCCTGACCGGCTCGGTTGCTCATGGCGAGGAAACACTGGTTTTCCTGGGCTCTGGTCTGAGCGGCACGAGCATGTACGGGGCCGTAGGGATCCATGTTGCCGTTGGTCACCACCAGCAGGTCGGCACCCATGGTTGCCAGCGCGCGGGCCGGCTCGGGGAATTCCAGGTCGTAGCAGATCAACAGGCCAATGCATCGGCCGCGCCATTCGAGACAATGAAACGCATCGCCTGGCTGAACCAGCGTGCGTTCGTCCGGCCACAGGTGGGTCTTGCGGTAGCGTAGTGCGATACCGTCTTCGGGCGTGATCAGCACGGTAGTGTTGAACACGGTCTCGCCCTCTCGCTCCAGCAGGCCGATGGCGATCGCCAGATCGCGATCGCGACCGGCCTCGATCAATGCCTCGAGTTCCGGCCCGTCGAGCGTCAGGGCACGATCGAACACATGCTCAGGTTCGGCAAAGCCACTCAGATGCGTTTCGGGAAAGACGATCAGCGCGGTATCGTCGTCGACGGCATGAACGACCTCGAGCGCTCGGGTGAGGTTGTGCTCGATTTCGCCTTCACGGCTGGCGAGTTGTGCCAGGACAAGCTGCATGGAACACTCCGGGAAGTTGTGATTGGAACGGGAGCTGATGGCTTTCAGTATCCCCAATCTCGCGCCACTGCCTATCCCGCAAGCGGGGTAACCCGATTGGGGGATTCGGCTTGGCTTGAAAGAGAAAAAAAGATGACCCAACGAGCTCGGCCGGAGACAGGCTCAGTTGAGATGACCTCGCTGGAAAGCCTGGAGTGGCATCGCGCCTTCGGCCAACTGGCGGAGAACGTGGACCGTGCCGGCTTCTGGCTGGCTCTCGTCCGGCGGCTGACGAGGGAAGTGCATTTCGACACCTGGGTGGCGCTGGTCTTCGACCGCCAGAAGCCACCCCGTATCCTCGCCGAAAGCGACGAGGACGACGGTGCCGACGACGCGCTGTTTCAGGACTATCAGCGTGGCCTGTATCTGCTCGATCCGTTCTACATCGATGCCTGCGAGCGCGACCGTTGCGGCCTGTTCACGCTGGCCGAAGTGGCGCCGCAGCACTTCACTCGCACCGAGTACTATCAGCGCTATTTCCAGCGCAACATCGTCGCCGACGAGATCCACTTCAATCAGACGCTGGATGATCGCCGGATATTGTGCCTGTCGCTGGGCTCGACTCGCCCATTTTCCCGGGAGGCGCTGGGCAGTCTCGCCTTGATGCAGCCGTGGCTACTGGCGCTGATGCGGCTTCGCATGCATTTCGAGCCGGAAGAAGATGGTGCTTCCGGGCCACATCCGTGGCATCCGCAACCGGACAAGGAGCTTGACTTCGATTCACGCTACGCCTTGACCGAGCGTGAGCGCGAAGTCAGCCAATTGATGCTGGGTGGCAGCTCGACCAAGGAGATTGCCCGCCGTCTGGCAATCTCGATCGAGACGGTGCGCGCCCACAAGAAGCATCTCTACGCCAAGCTGGGTGTCAGCTCCCAGTCGGAGCTGTTTTCGCTATTCTGGCAGGCGCGCCGTTAGGCTTGCCTCAAAAGTGCTGCGCTCGTCCATGCGGTGTTAAAAATGAGCTCAAAGTACTCATTTACAACCCGTAAACTCCGCCTTCTCGCTCATTTTCGCCTTGCCTGGCCATCGCTCGCCAACTTTTCAGGCGAAGCCTAAGCTCTAGAAGCTGGCGTCGTCGACACCGAAGCTGGGCGGCACGAACCAGCGTACGTCACGCAGATCCTGTTCGATCAGGTCCTCGACCTGCAGCAGGTGGGCGAAGATCGCCATGCGCATGGGGATGCCGTTGTCGGTCTGGCGGAAGATCGCCAGGCGCGGGTCGCCGTTCAGGTCGGTGCTGAGATCGTTGGCGCCGGGTCGGCTGTCACGCGGCAGTGGGTGCATGACGATGGTGGTCGGCGAGCAGCGGCGATCGAGGAAGCCGCGATCGACGACGAAATCCGAGGTCAGCTCGGCGAAGCTCTCCGACATCTCCGCGGTGAAGCGCTCGCGCTGGATGCGAGTGGCGTAGATCACGTCGACATCATCGAAGTTCTCCGCCAGATTGGGGCGCGTTTCGATGCGATGCCCGCGCGAGGCGACCAGATCGATCAGGTGCTGCGGCATTTCCAGCCCCGGCGGCGAGACCAGCGTGATCCGCAGCGGTTCGTAGAGCGACAGCAGCTTGATCAGCGAGTGCACGGTGCGGCCGTATTTCAGATCGCCGGTCAGCAGCAGGTGGGCGCCGGCTAGCGGCTTGCCCAGCCGCGCGAACTCCTTGGTGATGGTGTAGACGTCCAGCAGCGCCTGGCTCGGGTGCTCGCCGGGGCCATCGCCACCGTTGATCACCGGCACCTGGGTCGCTTCGGCGAATTCCGCCACCGAGCCCTGCTCGGGGTGGCGCATGACGATGGCGTCGACATAGCCGCCCATGACGCGGCTGGTGTCGTAGAGCGATTCCCCCTTGGCCATCGAGGAGAAGGTGAAGCCGGTGGTGTCGCAGACGCTGCCGCCGAGCCGGCAGAAGGCGGCGTTGAAGCTGATGCGGGTTCGGGTGCTGGCCTCGAAGAAGAGGTTGCCGAGCACGGCGCCTTCGAGCACGCGGGTCACCTTGCGCCGCTGGGCGATCGGCTCCATGCGCTCGGCAATGCGGATCAGGTGGTCGACGGCGTCACGGGAGAGCGAGTCGACGGAAAGCAGGTGCGCGGGCATCGGGAAACCTCGTTGGCGGCAGGTGGCGAAATCGGGCTGGCCGAGCGTAGCGGCCTCGGTCGGGCGCTCGGTCGGGCGATAGTGTAGCGCCGTGCGCGGCTCGCTTCACGCGTGGCGATTCCGCATCGTAGGGAGCGGAATTAGCACCACCGTCTTCAAAATGACGCTTCAGGGCAAACATTGGAGCGGGCCTTGGCAGGTAAATCCTGAGCACGTATCGAAGACTCCGCTAACTGTCGCTTTCAGGCCATAGCTTGCTCCAATCGCTGCTTACGCCGCTCCCAGTCCGGCATGATCTTATCTAGGAGCTCATAGAATGCCGGGCCATGATGAGGCTCGGCCATGTGGCAGAGTTCGTGGGTAATCACATAGTCGATGGAATCGACCGGGGCCTGAACCAGGCGGCGATTGAGCAGCAGGCGACCGGCAGGAGACATGGAGCCCCAACGCTGCTGTGTCTGGCGCACAATGAGCCCCTGCGGCCGGAATGCCTGAGGCGCCGGAAAGCGGGCGAGGCAATGTTCGAGCCGCTCCGGGAACTTGAGGTGCGCCCGATCCCGGTACCAGGCCTCGACCAGTTCGCGTGTCGTCTCGGGGCTGTAGGGGCGAGGGGTCTGTACGACGATGAACCCTCGGATCAGCGTCACACGCTTTTGCGTATGCGGGATCACTTTCAGGCGATACTGTCGTCCGAGGTAGAGGTGCGTCTCACCGGCGAGATACTGCCGCTCGGGTGTCCGCGGCAGGAACTGTGAGAAATAGCGCTGTTGCCGCATCACCCAGGCGGCTCGCTTGCGCAGCCTGGCTTCGATGGCCTCCAGCGGTGTCTCAAGGGGGGCTGCGACCGTCACCGAGGCATCCGGCTCTACAGCGATTTCGAGCGTCTTTCTGGGCCGCCGGACGATCTCGTAGTGAATGTTCTGTGCTCCGTAGCGCAGGCAGTGCCGTTCCCGAGTCATGCGGTGAATCTGGCGCGGGCGAGGTTCATGATCTTCTGCTCCAGGTCGTCCAGCACCTCGACCGGCAGATCGACGCCCTTCTGGTCGCGGATGACATCGAAGAAGTAGTCGTCGATGGCGTTGCGTAGATCGTTCTGCGCCATCTCGTTCGACCACAGGTCGACGATCAGATGTGACTTGATGATCTCGATGATGTCCAAGGAGATGATGGCCGCTTCGTCGCCCGCCACCGTCGCCTCGTCCCGGGTCTGGAGTTGGCCGTCGAGAATACCGAAGAACGCCTGCCCATCCTCATCGCCTTTGAGGCGCTCCGGCACGTGATGGCCGCGCTCCTTGCGCGCTATCTGGCTCGCCAGCTTTACCACGCTCCGCAGGTACTCACGTTCGGAGAGCCGCTGCTCGCGATAGGCGCGGATCGTCTCTTCGAGCAGCTCCGAGAAACGTTTGTAAAAGGTAGGGTCCTCATCCATGTTCTCGGTGATCGCCCGCCGGGTGGCACTGGAAATGCGGTCGGCCTTCGAGGCTTCCGAGACACCGGTTTCCTCGACCACCGCCTTCAGCGCATCGGGATCGTTGATGTTGACCACATCGATGATCGTCTCGGCGGGCATCGCCACGACATGATCGTCGAGTAGCTTCTGGATCTTGGGCTCGAACTCGCGGATATCGACCGTTTCCTGATAGCGGATCTGGACCGAGCGCTTGAGTTCCGAGAACTGCTGCCAGTCGCGCTTTAGGGCGTCCACTTTATTCTGGTCGAAGACGTCGAGCAGCTTGTCCGACGACAGCGCAATATGCAGGCAACGGCTGAAGGCGCTCAGGCGCGCGTAGAAGTCCTGGCGGCGCGCTTCGTCGGCGAGATGGCGCTCGAACTGCTCCATGTCGCGCTTGTTGCGCACCGGCTTGAACAGATCCCACAGCTGATCGTGACGCTGAGGCAGCTTGCGGATCTCCTCGCGGACATCGTGCACCGTCCCAGTGAGGTCCGCCGCTTCATAGCCCTCGAAGGCGTTGTAGGTGGTCAGCGCGCTGTCGAGCTCGCCGAGCAGGCCTTCGTAGTCGATGACGAAGCCGAATTGCTTCTCCGTATACCCTTCCTCGAAGAGTCGGTTCACGCGCGCGATGGCCTGCAAAAGATTGTGCTCCTTGAGCGACTTGCAGACATAGAGCACGGTATTGCGCGGTGCATCGAAGCCGGTGAGCAGCTTGGAGACCACGATCAGGATTTCCGGATCGCCCGAGCCTTTGAAGGCCTCGACGATCTCGCGATTGTAGGCCTCCTCGGTTTTGTACTGCGCCATCATCTTCGCCCAGAAGTCGCGCACGAGATCTCGGGCGTCCTGGTCGATCTCTTCGTGACCCTCGTTGTCGTCCGGCGGCGAGATGACGATGGCGCTCGAGACATGACCGATCTCGTCGAGCACTGCCTTGAAGCGAACGGCCGCAGCCTTCGACGGCGCGACGATCTGCGCCTTGAAGCCGGTTCCCTGCCAGTGCTGGCGATAGTGTTCGGAGATGTCGAACGCCTTGGCGCGGATTGCCTGCTCGGTTTTGTTCAGTGCATCCATGCGCGAGAACTTGCGCTTCAGATCGCGGCGCTGATCCTCGCTCAAACCAACGCTGATCTTGTCGAACCAGCGGTCGATCACCTGCCCCGAGACCTGCTGCTCGACCAGCCTGCCCTCGTAGAGCAGCGGCACCACGGATTCGTCGGCTACCGCTTCGTCGATGCCATAGCGGTGGATCAGCCGACCGAAGGTCTGTAGCGTGTTTTTCTCTTTCTTCAGCAGCGGCGTACCGGTGAAGCCGAGATAGCAGGCGCGGGGCAGCAGCCGACGCATCTTGGCGGCAAACTGGCTATGCCCGCCGTAGCGGCCGGTCTGGGTGCGGTGGCTTTCGTCGACCAGCACGAAGATGTTGGGATCGTCATCCGGCGGCTGATTTTGCTTCAGCGCGGTATCGAACTTGTTGATGATCGTGGTGATCAGTGGCGTCTTGTCGCGCACGAGTTCGAGCAGATGCGCACCGGTCGTCGCCCATGATGGCGAACGGATAGTCGGGATTGACCTCCGGGTCGAACATCAGCGACCAGCTGTTGGGAGCGTCCGGGAAGGTGTCGGTGTTGTAGATCATGCCTGTCGTGCCCCACTGGTAGGGCGCGGAGTATGCGGAACCCGGGTCGAAGCTCGGATCCTGGAACTGCTCCTTGACGTTGGCAAGGTTGGGAATCTTCGCGTGGTCGAGCTTCTGGACCAGGCCCGTCTCGATCAAGCGCGGCACGTAGTAGTTGGAGGGGACGATGATGTCGTACTGGGACGCGCCGCCCGCGTTCAGCTTGGCGAACATCTCCGGCAGCGAGTTGTAATAGTTCTGTACCACCTCGACGTCGTACTTCTGCTCGAACGCCGTGATGATCTCCGGGTCCATGTACTCGGTCCAGTTGAACAGGTAGAGCTTGTCTTCCGCGGCTTGCGCGCCGGTTCCCAATAGCAGGCTGCAGAAGGCAACGGCGGCGGCAGTCTTGGTGTGCTTCGACATGGGCTTTTTTCCTTGTTGTCTCTTCAGTGTTTACCCGTGCGCGGGCTCTCTGGTCAGGATTGACGTTTGCGACTGTGCTGGTTTTTACGGCTGAACAACAGGCTGATCGCGGCGGCTATCGCTACCGCACCGATCATCAGCGTGGCGATGGCATTGATCTCGGGCGACACGCCTTTCTTGATCGCGCCCCAGATGTAGATCGGCAGCGTGGCGCTCTCCGGCCCCGCCGTGAAGAAGCTGATCACGAAGTCGTCCACCGACAGCGTGAAGGAGAGAAAGAAGGCGGATATCAGCGCCGGCTTGATGGTCGGCAGCATGAAGTGGACGACGCGTTTGACGGGCGTGGCGTAGAGATCCTTGGCCGCTTCGAACAGCGTCGGGTCGAGTCCGACGAAGCGTGAATAGACGATCAGCGCGACGAACGGAATCTGGAAGGTCACGTGGGCGATGACCATGGTCCCGAGCCCCGGCTGGAGCAGCCCGGTCAGCCGATGGAACTGGACGAAGAAGGCCATCTCGGAAATGCCGAAAACGATGTCCGGCAGCACGATGGGCAGGTAGATCAGCACGATCAGCCAGCCGAGCTTGCGGTGGCGGTGACGATACATGCCGTAGCCGATCAGGCAGCCGATGACGAGCGCGATGACCGACGAACAGATCGCCAGGATCAGAGTGTTGCCGAAGGCGGCCATGATCTGCTCGTTGCCGAGCAGCTGGTGATACCAGCGCAGCGACAGGCCGGTCATGCTGGCGGCGCTGTTGGAGGCATTGAAGGAGAACAGCACCACCACGGCCAGCGGCAGGTACAGGAACACCAGCGTGATCCACCAGAAGGCCGTCAGGCCGCGCTTGAGGGTTCGCTTTCTCATATCACCACCTCCTCGCCGCCACCCAGGCGCTTGCCGATGCGCCGCATCGCGAACAGCCCGATGAAGGTCGCGATCAGCATCAGGATCGCGCCGGCCGCGCCCAGCGGCCAGTTGGAACCGCCGGAGAACTGGGTAGCGACCAGATTGCCGAGCATCATCGCCTTGCCGCCGCCGAGCAGCTCCGGAATGACATACATGCCGAAGGCGGGAATCGCGACCAGCACGATTCCGGCCAGCAGCCCCGGTAGCGTCTGCGGGAAGACGGCGTGCCAGAACGTCCGTGTCGGCTTGGCGTAGAGATCCTGCGCCGCTTCGACCTGGGCGGTATCGAGCTTCTCGAAGGCGGCGTAGAGCGGCAGCACCATGAAGGGCAGGAAGTTGTATACCAGCCCCAGCGTCACCGCGAAGTTGGAGGGATACAAACCCATGTTGGGGGAAATGAAACCGAGTACTTCGGCCGCGTTGGAGAGCGGCGTGCCGGGCGCCAGCAGGTTCATCCAGCCGAAGGTGCGAATCACCTGGTTGGTCCAGGAGGGCACCACCACCAGCAGGAGCATGATCGGCCGCCACTTCGCCCGGCAGGTCGTGATGTAGTAGGCGAGCGGATACGCCACCAGCACCACCAGCCCGGTCGCGACCAGGGTCTGCCACAGCGAGCGCAGCAGGGTATAGAGATTGCCCGGGCTCCAGCCCAGGAAGCCGACCCCGGCCAGCTGCTTGAACGAGTTCAGCGACAGCGGCATCTGCGGCAGGCCGTAGGGGCCGTTGGACATGAAGGCAACGGCCATCAGGTAGAGGCTTGGCAGCACCAGGAAGATGACGATCCAGAGGGCACCCGGCGCCACCGTGAACAGGAGATGACGCGCTTCGCGGACCATGCCCTGGCTGCGTCCCATTACCGCAATATTGTTCGTCGACATGTCGGGTCTCACTCGCTCAGCGTCACGAGGTCTTCCGGGGCGACGACGACCGTCACCTCGTCCCCCACGTCCGGTAGCCGCCTGCCACGGTTGTTGACGGTAGCCTGCAGCGTCGTGTCCGCGATACTGATGCGAAATTCCGCATGGCTTCCGCGATAGAGCCGTTCCGTGATGGTGCCGGGCAGATGGTTGGGGCCTTCGACGTGGCCCGGTTCGAGATCCAGCGTTTCCGGGCGCATCAGCACCAGCTCGCCCTTGCTGTCCCCGTCCATCTGCAGCGTGCCGATTTCCGTGCTCAGGCGCGAGCCGTCGCGGCGATGGATCCGATACAGGTTGCCATGTCCCATGAAGCGGGCCACGAAGGCGTTGGCAGGGCGCTCGTAGACCTCCTGGGGCGGGCCGACCTGCTGGATGTGGCCGTCGTCGAGCACGGCGATGCGTACCTGCTCGAACAGGCGCGGCACGCGCAAGTAGCGAACCGAGAGCCCTTGCCGGCAGGCCTGGTTGCCCAGGGCGCAGGCCAGCCAGGTCTTGCCGCAACCGGTCGGGCCGGTGATGCACAGGTTCAGGGATTGGCGGATCCAGTCACAGCTTGCCAGCCCCGCCATGCGGGAGCGCTCCAGCCCCCGTGGATGGCGGTAATCGACGTCTTCCACGCAGGCCGGGACCCGCAACCGGGCAGCCTTCAGCAGCCGATCCAGACGGCGATTTTCACGATGTAGCACCTCCCGGTCGATCAGCAAGGCCAGGCGTTCCTCGAACGCCAGGTCGTGGGTGTCGGGCTGTGCCCGCTGCTGCTCCAGGGCATCGCACATGCCGGTCAGTTTGAGTTGGCGCAGGGTGTCGAGGGTGTTTTGAGTCAACATCAGTTTCTCCGGGATCAGTGGTAGTAGCGGGGGCCGCGAACGTTGGTGTGTACTGGCAGCTCAGTCAGTTCCGACTCCTCCTCGGCCAGGGGTAACGGGAGCTGATCCAGCCCCTGCTTCAGGATCGAGCTGATGCTCTGGTAGCTGGCCGAGTTGATGGACAGCGCCCGTGCACAGGCCTGCTCCAGGCGGTCACGGCTGTAGCGCCGGCTCAGGTTCAACAGCCCCAGGCAGGCTCGGTAGCCATGTTCGGGGTGTGGGCGATCCTTGAGCTGGCGCTGAACCACATCGAGCGTGGCGGGACCGATGTCCGTGGCCCAGTTCAGGAACCGCCCGGGCGACCAGTTCTGATGGGCCTGATGGGACTTGGGCATGTGCTCGGTCAGGGTGACGAAGCGGCCCTTGCCATGCCGAGGGTGCAGGGCCACCCGCTGGCCTTTGTGCATGACCTCAACGGACGTATCGGTAACCCGAACATCTAGCTTCACCCCCACCAGGGCGTGAGGCACGCTGTACAGGCGTTTGTCGATCTCGATGTGGTAGTCGATGCCGGGTCGCGCCTTGCGCCACTCGGCATAGACGTAAGGTGTTGCAGGCAGAGGCCTCAGTGCTGGACGATCCAGGGCCTCGAACAGGCTCTGGCGGCTCTCGGAGCGTCCCTGGAACGGGCGCTGATTCAGGGCCGGTAACAGATCCGCAATGGCCGTATTCAGTTCGGCCAGGGAGAAGAACATCCGGTGCCGTAACCGGGCCAGTATCCAGCGCTCGACCAGCAACACCGCAGCCTCAGCCTTTGCCTTGTCCTTGGGTTTATAGGGCCGTGCTGGCAGTACCGCCGTCTGGTAATGGGCCGCCAGTTCCGCGTAGGTCTCATTGATCTGGGGCGTGTACCGATCCGCCTTGGTGACCGCCGCCTTGAGGTTGTCCGGAACCAGTAGTTCCGGCACCCCACCGTAGAACGCCAGCATCCGCTGGTGGGAGGCGATCCAGTCCGGCAGGGACTGGCTCCAGGTGGCCTCGGCGAAGGTGTAACTGGACGCACCCAGTACGGCCACAAAGACCTGGGCTTTACGCATCTCACCGGTGCTGCGGTCCACCACCGGCACAGTGGGCCCGCAGTAGTCGATAAAGACCTTCTCACCGGCCCGGTGGACCTGGCGCATGCTGCGCCGTTGTTGCCCCCGCCAGAGCCGGTAGTGGTGGCAGAACTGGCTGTAGCGGTAGGCCTTGTCACCGTGGCGTTCCACGTACTCGGCCCATAGCAGTTGCAGGGTGACGCCCTTGGTCTTTAGCTCCTGGAGGACCTGGAAGTAGTCGGGTTCAGCAAAGCGTGCGGGTGGCGTCCTGGCCGGGAACAGTAGCGATTCCAGCCGGACTTCATCCACACCCTCTGGCAGCGGCCAGGTAATACCCTGAACCTGGGCCAGGCTGACGTACTTGCCCACCACGCCCTTGGACAGGCTGCAGGCACGGGCAATGCGCTCGTGGCTCAGGCCCGCTTCGTACTTGAGGCGCAAGACCTCGATGATCTGTCGCATGGAAATCCTCGCAGCCGGCATCCGCTCTTCCTCGTCATGAAAAAGAAGCGGGTATGCCGGATAAAGTTGAAGAATTCCAGCGCTTTGGCAGTGATTCCGGAGGAACGTGACCGGTGGTTCCGGCATCGTGACCGGCGATTCCGGAAAACGACCCGAAATCGGTCACGATAAAACGGAATGAGCGGTCACGATCGCCCGGAACAGGCGGTCACGTTCAAACGGAATGGGTGGTCACGATGGGCCGGAATATGCAACATCGACTGTGTAGTGCGCCTGCGCAAGCCAGTCCGATATTTTTTTGGCAAGTACCGCATTGTCTTCGACAATCAGAATTTTCATTTGTAAGCGCCGTTTTTCGAGGTGGGAAAGTTTCGCCAGTCTGCCATGGATTGTACCAGTAACGGCAACTCCCCAGAAAAACAGCAACCCGTTAAAAATGGGGGGTTACCGGTCGACTTTTCAGTTTGATTTCAGTTGCACCGGGTAGCATCAATAATCGAGTCACGAACGCAAGAAGCTGTATATACATGGTTTTAGGAGCAACCTATGAGCGATAGACATTTCTATGCAGGTATGTCCAGGCGGCGCCTGATCCAGGGGGCTGCCGCAATGGGCCTTCTCGCCGGTTTTGACAGCCTGATGCCGGCGTTTGCCAGGGGCAATCTGGACAACTCGAATGTTTATCATACCGTGCGTGACGGCGCCGATGTCTATGATCTGACGATCGCACGAACGCCTCTCACGATCGGGTCCAGACTCTCGAAACAGCCTATTACCATCAATGGCACGCTGCCTGCGCCCCTGATTCGGCTCAAGCAGGGCCGCGAAGCGATCATGCGTGTGACCAACACCCTGGCCGAGGCAACGTCCATTCACTGGCACGGCCTGATACTGCCATATCAGATGGACGGTGTTCCAGGCGTCAGTTTTCCGGGCATCATGCCGGGCGAAACCTTCGAGTACCGTTTTCCGGTCGAGCAGCACGGCACCTACTGGTATCACAGCCATTCCGGGCTTCAGGAACAGCTCGGCCACTACGGACCGATTATTATAGACCCGGCTGAGCCGGAGCCAGTCGCCTATGACCGTGAATACGTTGTGGTTCTCTCCGACTGGACCTTCGATTCTCCCGCCGATGTCTTCCGCAACCTCAAAGTGTTTGACGGCTATTACAACTACAACCAGCGCACCGTTGGCGACTTCTTCAAGGATGTCGAAACTATGGGTTGGGATGCCGCGTGGAGCAAAGCCGGCATGTGGGGCAGAATGCGAATGAGCCCCCGGGATATCCTGGATGTGACCGGTTCTGAATACACCTACCTGATGAATGGATCGCCTTCCGCCAGCAACTGGACCGGGCTGTTCCGTCCCGGCGAGAAAATTCGCCTGAGATTCATCAACGCCTCGGCGATGACCTACTTTGATGTCCGTATCCCGGGACTTCCGATGACGGTTATTTCCGCTGACGGCCAACCAGTGCAGCCGGTCGAGACCGATGAATTCCGCATTGGCGTGGCCGAAACCTACGACGTTATCGTGGAGCCAACGGACATGGCTCATACCGTGTTTGCACAGGCCCAGGACCGGTCCGGGTTCGTGCGCGGCACACTGGCTACCCGAAAGGGTCTGGAGGCCCAGGTGCCCCCCATGTACCCGCGCACTGAACGGGGCATGGCGGCCATGGGAATGGGCGCCATGGGCAAGAGTGGCGGCCAGGCAATGCACGACGGCATGGACATGGCCCACGGCGACATGGCCGGAGATTCAGGTGGCATGAATATGGACCATGGCCGGATGAACATGGACACCTCGCCTGACAAATCCAGCCTGAGCCCGGTTCCAACTGCGGGGCGCCCGGTATCCCATGGCCCGGACAATCACGGTCCCGGGGCGGCCATGGTGGCTTCCAGCCCCCAGTCACGGCTGGATGAGCCCGGCGTTGGCTTCGAAACCGTGGATCACAGGGTGCTGACCTACTCCCAGTTACGGAGTATTGATGGCTGGCCCGACAAGCGCCCGGCGGAACGCGAGGTGGAACTGCACCTTACCGGCAATATGGAACGTTACATGTGGTCGTTCGACGGCAAAAAGTTCTCTGAAGTCGATGGCCCGGTCAAATTCTACCATGGTGAACGGCTTCGGCTGATCCTGGTCAACGATTCAATGATGGACCACCCCATTCATTTGCACGGCATGTGGATGGAGCTGGAAACCGGGGCGGGTGAGTATCGCCCACGCAAGCACACGATTTCCGTCAAACCCGGCGAGCGTGTATCCGCGCTGATCACAGCGGATGCACCGGGTGACTGGGCTTTCCATTGCCACCTTCTGTACCACATGGACGCAGGCATGTTTCGTGTCGTGTCGGTCGTTTAACGGGATAGGGGATGAACATTATGATGAATCGCATCAAGTGGGTTGTGGGTGCCTCAGCCTTCACGATTGCCTCGGGAGCCGGCGCCGCCGGTACTGGCGTTCAGGCCGATCCGGACTGGGCATTGCCTATTCCCGACAATGAGATATTTGGCCAGATACTGGGTGACCGGCTGGAATATCAGCGCGATGGCAGCGACGAGATCGCGCTCTGGGATGTCCAGGCCTGGGTCGGCACGGACCAAAAGCGGCTCTGGATTGAAACAGAGGGTGAGACGAATCTGGCCACCGAGGCTGGCGACATCGAAAATTTTGATGTGCAGTACAGCTATCGCTTCGATCGCTTCTGGGACATACAGACAGGATTGGGTGCCCAGACAACGTTTGGCCCCAGCCCTAATAAGGAGCGCTATTCGGCCATTGTTGGATTGCAGGGACTTGCCCCCTACTGGTTTGAGGTGGATACCAACCTCAGGGTTACTGAAGACGGCGACCTGTCGTATGATTTCGAGGCCGAATACGACTGGTTACTGACCCAAAGGCTCATTCTGCAAGGCCGGGGGGAAACCCTGGTGGCCTTCAGTGATGTCGAGGAATGGGGCGTCGGCAGCGGGATCAATAATGTTGGCCTGGGACTCCGGTTGAGATACCAGTTTTCCCGGGAGTTCGCTCCTTACGTTGGTGTTTCCTATACACGCTACCTGGGCAACACAAAGGATCTCCGTGAGCGCGAGGGGGAAGACGTCGAGTCCTCCAGCTTCGTGGCGGGCGTCCGGTGGTGGTTTTAGTACGATAATGCCCAGTAGAAAAGGCTGGCCCCTTTGCGTGGGTCAGCTAGTGTCCTCATTTGGAGGATTTCGTCAAAATCATTGCCGACCTTCCGCATGTTCGGCTCAATGACAAACGGCCGGACTAAGGCCCGGCCGTTGTATCAGATCATGAAATTACACGTTGATCAGTAACTGATATTGACCATAGCTACGACCTTATAGGTATCCTCCGGGTCATCTCCGTAGAAGTCTCCCATGAAACCGTAAGAACCGCGGAGGCTGATGTCATACACGCCGGCAAACTTTTTACCAAGCTGAGCAGCGACTTCAGTACCAAGGGTTGAGCCGTTGGCCTGAGCAGCGCTGTCGGGCGCGTCGTCGGCAGCGCGGAAGTATCCTGTGCCGTACTTCAGGTAGTAGTCGTTGGAAAGTTCCTGATCACCCGAGACCATCAACCCCATCAGACCGTATCCCTTGTAAGCTGCGTCATAAACTGACTTGGCCCCCTGGGAACCATTGTTGTAGTAGTAGTCTGTTCCGAAGATTTGCAGATTGCTGCTATTCAGCTCCCAGCCTGACTGGTTTGCCGCGAAGCGATCTGCACCATTGCTGCTGTCATCAGCCGGAATGTAGATGCCGTGAATCTTGAGGCTTGCGTTGCTCCAATGCCTCTGGGCATACAGATTCAACATGTACGTGTCGCCATCTGTTGCGTCAGAGTCACGCCCGGACGACTTTTTGTAAAGTACCGAGCCGCTATAGGCCATTTTGTTATAGGTAAAATCGGCGTAGGCACCGAAATAGTTGTCATCCGTTCGAGCCGCCGTACCATTCAGAGCAGCCTGACTGCTGTTGCTGATCTGAGCTCCGGTAAGGCCGTAGTGGAAAACCTCGCTGGGATGAAGTTCGGCACTCAACATGTAGAAGTCCACGTCGTCCGCAGAATCTCTATCGTTTTCTTCCCACTTGAACCAGCCACCTGTCAGCGTGGCCATACCAACATTGCCCGCAAAGGAGACGCCATTCATGTCGTCGTTGGTAACAAAGCTCTCGTACTTGCCGAAGCCATACCCCTGGATGCCCGCTCGCACCTTCCAGTCGCTGTTCGGCACCTTCAGTTCAGCGTAGGCATTTTTGGTCTCAACGCCAACGCCGTCGGCGCTGAGTTTGCCGCAATCGTCACCCTGGCAGCTTCCCGTCTCACCCCAGGGAGAATCGAACTCACCGTACCAAACCAGGCTCACGTTATCGTTGAGGTCGCCGGTGATCTTTGCACGCAGGCGCTGGTCAACAAAAGCAGTACTGTTATCCCGGCTTATTCATGAGGCCGGCCCGAAAACGAAGATAGCGGATGGTATTCTCTTGAAAATTCAGTGTGTTCCGCCAAGAATCTGAACCAAGAGAGCCATCCGCTATGGGTGAAAGCCTATCCACCTGGACGCCCTCATGCAACGGCGCTGTCCGTGTTGAGCTGAGCGGCCAGCGCACTACCAGCGACAGCGGCGCTCTGCTGTTGCGTGAGGCCCTCGACAACAGCGGCGTGATTGAGGCGCTGGAAGACAATCTGGTCGATCGACGCCACCCGCTGCGCATCCTTCATTCGCTGGCCAGCCAGTTGCGTACCCTGGTGCTGCAGCGTGCGATGGGCTGGATCGACCTCAGCGATACCGACACGCTGCGCCGTGATCCGCTCTGGCAGCTGGCCTGCAGCGATGCGCGCGGGACAACGCCCCTGGCCCAGGACCGGCCCTCTCAAGCCACGCTGTCGCGGCTGCTGACCTGCCTCGGGCGCTGCGACAATATCGATGCCGTGCACGAAGGCCTGCTGCGACTGGTGATCTGGCGCCTGACCGCGCTGAAGAACGGCGAGCGCCCCAAGCAGCTGACGCTGGACATCGACGGCCTGCCGATCGAGGTCCACGGCCACCAGGGCGGCTCGGCCTATCATGGCCTGTACGGCGCGCGGATCTATTCACCGCTGGTCGCCTCGCTGGCAGAAACCGGCGACATGGTGGGCGGCCTGCTGCGCGAGGGCAACGCCGGCCCGGCCGAGAACGCCGACACCTGGATCCCGCATCTGGTGCGGCGACTCAACGAGAGCACCGGCGCCCAGGTTCGGGTGCGCATCGACGCCGGTTTCACCGACAACGCGACGCTGGAGGCCCTGGAAGAGTGCGACATCGAGTACCTGGGCCGACTGCGCAGTCACTCCGGCCTGCAGAAACTGGCGGCACCGCACCTGAAGCGGCCACCCGGCCGGCCACCCGAGCAGCCTCGCGAGTGGTGCCACGATCTGGAGTATCAAGCGGGCTCTTGGTCGGCACCGCGTCGCGTGGTGCTGGTGGTGCAGGAACGCCCCGATGACCTGCTGCTGCATGCCTTCTTCCTGGTCACCAACCTCGGCAAGTTCGACTGGCCGCCGGAGAAGGTCCTGGCGCTCTACCGCAAGCGCGGCAGCGCCGAGGCGCACATGGGCGAGGTGAAGTCGGCGCTCGACGTGCACCTCTCGTCGACCGATCGCGGCGCCTCCACCGTTCAGGACGTGATGGCACGCAACGAGGTGAGCCTGCTGCTCAGCCTCTACGCCTACCAGGTCCTGCATGGCCTGCGCTGCCTGCTGGAGCGGCAGACCCGGCAAGGCTGGAGCCTCAGCCGGATGCGCGAGCAGGTGCTGAAGGTCGCCGCCACGCTGAGACTGCACGCTCGGCGAATCACCGTTCATCTGGGTGCCGCCGCCGACAAGTGGTGGCCGACGCTGCTGAAGGGGCTGCCGAAGCTGACCGCACTGAGCTGACGCTTCTGCGAGACCACCACAGCATCAGAAAGCGAGCGACCGGAGCGGCGGGCGGCGATCACGGCTGCTTGGACGGTCGCCATTGATTCCAAAGAGCTATAAGGAAGCGGGGAAATTTCAGCGTTTTGGCATTACTCAACAGCTATTCGCGCTGAAGAAGCCGATCCTGATAAGCGATGCCACCAGTCAGTACCTTCAGACCGCTCAATCAGCACCCTCGTGAATGAGGCGGGGTTATCGTCGGTCGTATCTAGGCTTTCTGAGGTCGCCTGCAGGCGGTAATAACCGTTCACCGTGAAGGGGGAATCGCCTTTCTTGAGCTCTTCCACTTCAGCCGTCAGT
Organism: Salinicola sp. NYA28a; assembly: GCF_976982775.1. The sequence continues at coordinate 4,021,471 of NZ_OZ334582.1, read as the reverse complement.
TGATTTATTTCATCCTTCAGGTCTTCTACGGTTGGTGACGCACGCCCGACCGGCTCCGCGGCCAACGCCGGTGTTGCTACTAAAGCTATCGCCAGCGGAGCGCTTATTGATTTGAAGATTTTGCTCACGTGAAACTCCTTATTTTAATTTTCATATCGACAACGATTTATTGCCTCAATATGGATGTGCCAGTTAAACGGCACTTAATCTTGACGCACAAAGCTTGTAGTGGTCAACTGAAACGAACCTGAATTTTCAGCTAAATTTCATTTTCCCGATTTTCGTACTGACATCCCCACCCGTCAGACTGTCAGACCTGACGACGCATCAAAGAGGCTATTTCGCCCCCAGCGCCCATCTTGGAGAGGTGCTATGATTGTGAAGTGACCCCCTCCAGAACTGCACAGGGTATAGTGCAGCCATCAGCCCGCCTCATTCACGAGGGTGCTGATTGAGCGGTCTGAAGGTACTGACTGGTGGCATCGCTTATCAGGATCGGCTTCTTCAGCGCGAATAGCTGTTGAGTAATGCCAAAACGCTGAAATTTCCCCGCTTCCTTATAGCTCTTTGGAATCAATGGCGACCGTCCAAGCAGCCGTGATCGCCTACCGCCGCTCCGGTCGCTCGCTTTCTGATGCTGTGGTGGTCTCGCAGGAGCGTCAGCTCAGTGCGGTCAGCTTCGGCAACCCCTTCAGCAGCGTCGGCCACCACTTGTCGGCGGCGGCACCCAGATGAACGGTGATTCGCCGAGCGTGCAGTCTCAGCGTGGCGGCGACCTTCAGCACCTGCTCGCGCATCCGGCTGAGGCTCCAGCCTTGCCGGGTCTGCCGCTCCAGCAGGCAGCGCAGGCCATGCAGGACCTGGTAGGCGTAGAGGCTGAGCAGCAGGCTCACCTCGTTGCGTGCCATCACGTCCTGAACGGTGGAGGCGCCGCGATCGGTCGACGAGAGGTGCACGTCGAGCGCCGACTTCACCTCGCCCATGTGCGCCTCGGCGCTGCCGCGCTTGCGGTAGAGCGCCAGGACCTTCTCCGGCGGCCAGTCGAACTTGCCGAGGTTGGTGACCAGGAAGAAGGCATGCAGCAGCAGGTCATCGGGCGTTCCTGCACCACCAGCACCACGCGACGCGGTGCCGACCAAGAGCCCGCTTGATACTCCAGATCGTGGCACCACTCGCGAGGCTGCTCGGGTGGCCGGCCGGGTGGCCGCTTCAGGTGCGGTGCCGCCAGTTTCTGCAGGCCGGAGTGACTGCGCAGTCGGCCCAGGTACTCGATGTCGCACTCTTCCAGGGCCTCCAGCGTCGCGTTGTCGGTGAAACCGGCGTCGATGCGCACCCGAACCTGGGCGCCGGTGCTCTCGTTGAGTCGCCGCACCAGATGCGGGATCCAGGTGTCGGCGTTCTCGGCCGGGCCGGCGTTGCCCTCGCGCAGCAGGCCGCCCACCATGTCGCCGGTTTCTGCCAGCGAGGCGACCAGCGGTGAATAGATCCGCGCGCCGTACAGGCCATGATAGGCCGAGCCGCCCTGGTGGCCGTGGACCTCGATCGGCAGGCCGTCGATGTCCAGCGTCAGCTGCTTGGGGCGCTCGCCGTTCTTCAGCGCGGTCAGGCGCCAGATCACCAGTCGCAGCAGGCCTTCGTGCACGGCATCGATATTGTCGTTGCGGCCAAGGCAGCTCAGCAGCCGCGACAACGTGGCTTGAGACGGCCGGTGCTGGGCCAGGGGCGTCATCCCGCGCGAGTCGCTGCAGGCCAACTGCCAGAGCGGGTCATGGCGCAGCGTGTCGGTATCGCTGAGATCGATCCAGCCCATCGCCCGTTGCAGCACCAAGGTCCGCAACTGACTGGCCAGCGAGTGGTGGATGCGTAGCGGGTTGCGGAGGTCGACCAGATTGTCTTCCAGCGCCTCGACCACGCCGCTGTTGTCGAGGGCTTCACGCAGCAGCAAAGCGCCGCTGTCGCTGGTGGTGCGCTGGCCGCTCAGCTCGACACGCACAGCGCCGTTGCACGAGGGCGTCCAGGTGGATAGGCTTTCACCCATAGCGGATGGCTCTCTTGGTTCAGATTCTTGGCGGAACACACTGAATTTTCAAGAGAATACCATCCGCTATCTTCGTTTTCGGGCCGGCCTCATGAATAAGCCGGGATCAGGAGGACAGGATGAGCGACGACAACCCCATCAAGCGATGGACCGCGAAGCGCAAGGCCGCCTTGGTCATGGATATCTTCAAGGGCAAGACCACGGCTGCTGAGGTAGCTCGCCAGTACGATCTCACTGTCTCCGAGGTCGAGGGCTGGATCGATGAAGCCCAGCGCAGCATGGAGAACGGGTTCAAGGCCCGCCCTAAGGACATCCGTGAGCAGTACGAGTCCGAGATCCGAGAGACCAAGGAGGCACTGGGCGAAGCCCATCTGCAGATCCATGCGCTAAAAAAATTCAAGCGCCTGCTCGACGAGGACGAGAACTCATAAGGTCGCTGCAGGCGCAACTGGCCGAGGAAGGCCATGTGGTATCGCTCGTCAAGCTCTGCCGCTGGCTGGGGTTCCCCCGGCGGAGCCTATATTACCGGCCCAAGCTGCGGCAGCGTGTCATCAATGCCGATCTGGCGGCACGGGTGAAGCTGACCCTGGAGCGGTTCCCCACCTATGGCTATCGCCGCCTGGCGTGTGTTCTGGGTGAGAACCGCAAGCCAATACAGCGCATCCTGCAGTTGAAAGGCTGGCAGGTGCGCAAGCGGCCACAGGGCTTCCGCCCGCGTGCCAAGAGCCTTCCGTCTGTCGCGTCACGGCCTGATGAACGCTGGGCAACGGATCTTACGCACGTGTGGTGCGGCAAGGATCGGCGGGCCAGCCTGGCGGTGATCATCGATTGCTGTACGCGAGAGATCCTCGGCTGGCGATTATCGGACAATGGCAGCAGCAAGACCGCTGAGGCCGCGCTGGAGGAAGCGCTGATCTATCGATTGGGGGCACTGGGACGTGTTCAGCAACCGCTGGCACTACGCTCCGACAACGGCCTGGTCTTCAGCAGCCGGCACTACAAGGGCACGGTGAAGGCCTATGGTCTCATCCAGGAGTTCACGACGCCGTATACACCGGAACAGAACGGGCTCGTGGAGCGCTTCTTCCGATCCTTGAAGGAGGAGTGCATCTGGCTCCATCGCTTCGAGTCGCTGGGCCAAGCCAGGGCCGTGATCGACCGTTGGATCCGATACTACAACGAAGAGCGGCCACATCAGTCGCTGGACTATGTGGCACCCAGGGCACACCCCGCATTAGCTGCGTAGGGTGTGCAGAAACCAGGGGGTCATTACAGGCTGAACCAGCGTGCGTTCGTCCGGCCACAGGTGGGTCTTGCGGTAGCGTAGTGCGATACCGTCTTCGGGCGTGATCAGTACGGTAGTGTTGAACACGGTCTCGCCCTCTCGCTCCAGCAGGCCGATGGCGATCGCCAGATCGCGATCGCGACTGGCCTCGATCAATGCCTCGAGTTCCGGCCCGTCGAGCGTCAGGGCACGATCGAACACATGCTCAGGTTCGGCAAAGCCACTCAGATGCGTTTCGGGAAAGACGATCAGCGCGGTATCGTCGTCGACGGCATGAACGACCTCGAGCGCTCGGGTGAGGTTGTGCTCGATTTCGCCTTCACGGCTGGCGAGTTGTGCCAGGACAAGCTGCATGGAACACTCCGGGAAGTTGTGATTGGAACGGGAGCTGATGGCCTTCAGTATCCCCAATCCCGCGCCACTGCCTATCCCGCAAGCGGGGTAACCCGATTGGGGGATTCGGCTTGGCTTGAAAGAGAAAAAACGATGACCCAACGAGCTCGGCCGGAGACAGGCTCAGCTGAGATGACCTCGCTGGAAAGCCTGGAGTGGCATCGCGCCTTCGGCCAACTGGCGGAGAACGTGGATCGTGCCGGCTTCTGGCTGGCTCTCGTCCGGCGGCTGGCGAGTGAAGTGCACTTCGATACCTGGGTGGCGCTGGTCTTCGACCGCCAGCAGCCGCCCCGTATCCTCGCCGAAAGCGACGAGGACGACGGTGCCGACGACGCGCTGTTTCAGGACTATCAGCGTGGCCTGTATCTGCTCGATCCGTTCTACATCGATGCCTGCGAGCGCGTCCGTTGCGGCCTGTTCACGCTAGCCGAAGTGGCGCCGCAGCACTTCACTCGCACCGAGTACTATCAGCGCTATTTCCAGCGCAACATCGTCGCCGACGAGATCCATTTCAATCAGACGCTGGATGACCGCCGGACATTGTGCCTGTCGCTGGGCTCGACTCGCCCATTTTCCCGGGAGGCGCTGGGCAGTCTCGCCCTGATGCAGCCGTGGCTACTGGCGCTGATGCGGCTTCGCATGCATTTCGAGCCGGAAGAAGATGGTGCTTCCGGGCCACATCCGTGGCATCCGCAACCGGACAAGGAGCTTGACTTCGATTCACGCTACGCCTTGACCGAGCGTGAGCGCGAAGTCAGCCAATTGATGCTGGGTGGCAGCTCGACCAAGGAGATTGCCCGCCGTCTGGCAATCTCGATCGAGACGGTGCGCGCCCACAAGAAGCATCTCTACGCCAAGCTGGGTGTCAGCTCGCAATCGGAGTTGTTTTCGCTGTTCTGGCAGGCGCGGCGCTGATTCAGAGCGTGCGGTCGTCGACGCCGAAGCTCGGCGGCACGAACCAGCGCACGTCACGCGGATCCTGTTCGATCAGGTCCTCGACCTGCAGCAGGTGGGCGAAGATCGCCATGCGCATGGGAATGCCGTTGTCGGTCTGGCGGAAGATCGCCAGGCGCGGGTCGCCGTTCAGGTCGGTGCTGAGATCGTTGGCGCCGGGTCGGCTGTCACGCGGCAGCGGGTGCATGACGATGGTGGTCGGCGAGCAGCGGCGATCGAGGAAGCCGCGATCGACGACGAAATCCGAGGTCAGCTCGGCGAAGCTCTCCGACATCTCCGCGGTGAAGCGCTCGCGCTGGATGCGAGTGGCGTAGATCACGTCGACATCATCGAAGTTCTCCGCCAGATTGGGGCGCGTTTCGATGCGATGCCCGCGCGAGGCGACCAGATCGATCAGGTGCTGCGGCATTTCCAGCCCCGGCGGCGAGACCAGCGTGATCCGCAGCGGTTCGTAGAGCGACAGCAGCTTGATCAGCGAGTGCACGGTGCGGCCGTATTTCAGATCGCCGGTCAGCAGCAGGTGGGCGCCGGCCAGCGGCTTGCCCAGCCGCGCGAACTCCTTGGTGATGGTGTAGACGTCCAGCAGCGCCTGGCTTGGGTGTTCGCCGGGGCCGTCGCCGCCGTTGATCACCGGCACCTGGGTCGCTTCGGCGAATTCCGCCACCGAGCCCTGCTCGGGGTGGCGCATGACGATGGCATCGACGTAACCGCCCATGACGCGGCTGGTGTCGTAGAGCGATTCCCCCTTGGCCATCGAGGAGAAGGTGAAGCCGGTGGTGTCGCAGACGCTGCCGCCGAGCCGGCAGAAGGCGGCGTTGAAGCTGATGCGGGTTCGGGTGCTGGCCTCGAAGAACAGATTGCCGAGCACGGCGCCTTCGAGCACGCGGGTCACCTTGCGCCGCTGGGCGATCGGCTCCATGCGCTCGGCAATGCGGATCAGGTGGTCGACGGCGTCACGGGAGAGCGAGTCGACGGAAAGCAGGTGCGCGGGCATCGGGAAACCTCGTTGGCGGCAGGTGGCGAAATCGGGCTGGCCGAGCGTAGCGGCCTTGGTCGGGCGCTCGGTCGGGCGCTTGGTCGGGCGATAGTGTAGCGCCGTGCGTCACCGGCTTCACGCCCGGCGGCGATATCGTCCTGGCTGTCGAGTATTCCCGTGCGTCGGACTGGTCAACCGTCCACGGGCGGCCGTCTCCTGCAGCGTCGCCGATACCGTTAACCTGGCTTAAGATCCGGTAGCGGGATTTGAATGAATCCGCCCAGGCTTCCTATGCTCATGGAGCGTCGCGGCAATCCATTGGAGGATTCGCCGCGGCGAGAAGAGACGGCGCCATTCAGCCGCCATCGTTCATTCGATTCGATTCAGGAGGGAGCCAGAATGTCAGAATCGCATTTTCCCCCGCAGCATCAAGCGCAGCAGCCGGGCGACGAGCATGACATGCAGCCCGAGCCGGAGTTCATTCGCGACGACTATCGCGGCACCGACAAGCTCAAGGGCAAGGTGGCGCTGATTACCGGTGGCGACAGCGGTATCGGCCGCGCCGTGGCGGTGCACTACGCCCGTGAAGGGGCCGATTGTGCCGTGGTCTATCTCGATGAGGATCGCGATGCGGAAGACACCAAGGCGCTGATCGAAGCCGAAGGTCAGCGCTGCCTGCTGCTCAAGGGCGACGTGGCCGACTCCGCGTTCTGTCGTGAAGCGGTCGAGCGCACGTGTCAGGAGCTGGGCGGTCTCAATATCCTCGTCAATAATGCCGCCGAGCAGCACGACTGGGACGATGTCACCGAGATCACCGACGAACAGCTGCAGCGCACCTTCGCCACCAATATCTTCAGCCACTTCTATTTCGTGCGCGAAGCCCTGCCGCACATGAGCGCCGGTGACACGATCATCGCGACGTCATCGGTCAATGCCTTCAAGGGTAACGTGACGCTGATCGACTATTCTTCCACCAAAGGGGCGATCCAGGGGCTGGTACGTTCGCTGGCGCAGTCGCTGGTGGATCGCGAGATCCGCGTCAATGCGGTGGCGCCGGGTCCGGTCTGGACGCCGTTGATTCCGGCCAGCTTCGATGACGAGAAGGTCGAAAGCTTTGGCGGGCAGGTGCCGATGCAGCGCGCCGGCCAACCCAGCGAGATGGGCCCGGCCTACGTCTACCTGGCCAGCCAGGAATCTTCCTACATGACTGGCCAGACGATTCATCTGAATGGCGGGGTGATCCTGAATACCTGAGGAAACACTGCATAAGTGTCTGTGCAGGCGAATCGGCTTCGTTGCGCGGTGCTGGAGCGCCAGCCCGGTCGAATCCTCACATATATCCCAATATGCTCCGGTTGCTGCGCTCCGTGCGCCTTGCGACGGAATGCCGCCCACTTCATCCTGCTCGACGACTTATTCAGCGTTTCCAGAGGCAAAGTGCCTGCGCTCGACGACTTTTCGGACCAAGCACCTATGCCGGCGGTTCGGTCGGCGTCTTGCCGCCGATCTTGGCGGTGATCTCGCGGGCGGTCTCGGCGACCAGGGCGGCAAGCTCGGGCAGGCGGGAGTCGTCGATCCGGGCCACCGGGCCGGAGACGGAGATCGCGGCCAGCGGCAGGCCGCTTTCGTCGTGGAGCGTGGCGGCAACGCAGTTGAGACCGATGGCATGCTCCTCGCGATCGACGGCGTAGCCTTGGCGGCGAATCTCGACCAGCTGCTCGCGCAGCCTGTCGACATCGGTCAGCGTGTTGGGCGTTTCCCCTTCCAGCGTGCGTCCGGCCACGATCTGCTCGAACTCCTGCGGCGGCATCCACGCCAATAGCGCCTTGCCGACGCCGGAAGCGTGAAGTGGCGCCCGCGAGCCGAGCCGGGTGATCATCCGCATCATCTGTTTGGATTCGCTCTGAGCGAGATAGACCACCATGCCGTCGTCGCGGATGCCGAGATTGGCCGTTTCCCCGGTGGTGGCGGTCAGACGGCGCAGAAACGGGCGCGCGGTGGCGACGAAATCCCGCGCTTCGAGAAAGCTGTTGCCGATGCGGAAGGTCTTGACGTCGATCTTCCACAGGCCGCTTTCGACATCCTGGGTGATGAAGCCCTGCTGGAACAGCGCCTGCAACAGGCGGTGCGTGGTCGAGGGCGCCAGATCGACGTCTTCGGCGATATCGGAAAGTGCCAGCCCGTCCGGGGCTGCGGCCAGCCCTTCCAGAATGGTCAGACCCCGTACCAGCGACTGGCTGTGTCCGCCGCTGCTCTTGGCGTTGCCGGCCGGCCGGCCGACGGCGCGGCGTTTGTGCTCCGCCGCGCCGTGTCGCTGCTGTTCGGTCGCTGTCGCCCGATTCTGCTTCTGGTCAGTCGCCCGATTCCGCTCCTGGTCAGTCGCCCGATTCCGCTCTTTGTCCGTCACCCGTCGCCGCTCTCGTGTTCGTCCGTGGTCAGGCGCTCAGGATAACCGCTCGCTCCCCCAGTGTCTGCGCGCTAGCGGCTACGACTTTCGGTCGTTCGCTGCTCCAGACGCAGCAGCGCGATCCGGTGGATCTGCTCGATGGCGGTGCGACGCTCCTCTTCCGGGGTGTGGTTCAGGCGTGTCTCGAACGCCGCGAGGATGGCGTGGCGGTCGAGCCCGCGAACGGCGATCACGAACGGGAATTCGAAGCGCTCGCGGTAGGCCTGGTTGAGCTTCTCGAAGCGGGCGAACTCTGCCGGCGTGCACTGGTCCAGGCCAGCGCCGGCCTGCTCCGAGCGGGAGTCGTCGGTCAGCTCGCCGGCCACCGCCGCCTTGCCGGCCAGATCGGGATGGGCGCGGATCAGCGCGAGCTGGGCCTCCGGCGATGCGGCGTCTACCTGCTGGCGCAGCCGCTCGGCCAGCCCGGCGGGGGTGTCCTGCGCCTCGCCGAGGCCGGTGTCCCAGCTCTGCGCCGCGATCCACGGCGAGTGTTCGTAGATCTCGCCATAACTGGCGATGAAGGCGTCGCGATCGAGCTGGCTGGGGCGCGGGGAGAGAAGCATTGTGGTCATGAGGACTCCGGTTGACCTTTGTATACAAACGCACTTGAATGAGGCTAACGCTTTCCGCGCCCGGCAATCCACTGTTTTCGCGCCCGCCGCGCATGCCACCCTATCGAGGTCTTCATGAGCGAAACTCCCCACGGCTATCTGACCACTCACGTGCTGGACACGGCGCTGGGCCGCCCCGCCAGCGACCTGCGCATCGAGCTCTATCGGCTGGAGGGCGACACGCGCCTGCGTCTGGCCGATGTGAAGACCAACGCCGACGGCCGTTGCGACGCGCCGCTGCTCGAAGGCAACGACTTCACCGCAGGCGTCTACGAACTGCTGTTTCACGCCGGTGACTATTTACGGGCCGGCCACACATCCGGCTTACGCGCCAGCCAGGCTGCCGAGAGGCATTTTCTCGATCGGATTCCACTGCAGTTCACGGTCGATGCACCGAACGAGCATTATCACGTGCCGCTGTTGCTGTCGCCGTATAGTTACTCGACCTACCGGGGCAGCTGATGACAACGACACTGATCCATAACGCCGAACTGATCGCGACGTTCGACGATGCCGAGCGCGAGCTGCGCAACGCCAGTATCCGGCTGGAGGACGATCGCATCGCTGCCATCGGTCCGGCGGAAGAACTGACAGAAGAGCGAGCCGGACCGGCCGACGTCGTCATCGATGCTCGCGGCCATGTGATCCTGCCGGGGCTGGTGAATACCCACCATCACTTCTACCAGACCCTGACGCGCAACCTGCCCGCCGGGCAGAACGCCGAGCTGTTCGACTGGCTGGTGACGCACTATCCGATCTGGGCGAGGCTCGATCCGGAGTCGATCCACGCCAGTAGCCAGATCGCGGCCGCCGAGCTGCTGCTCTCCGGCTGCACCACGGCGGCGGATCACACTTACCTCTGGCCCAACGGCGCGAGCATCGACGACCAGATCGCGGCGGTCTCCGAGCTGGGGCTGCGCTTTCACGCCTCGCGCGGTTCGATGTCGGTGGGCGAGTCCCAGGGCGGGCTGCCGCCGGACAGCGTGGTGGAGTCGGAACAGGCGATCCTCGACGATACCCAGCGTGCCATCGAGCGCTATCACGATGCGTCCGAGCGAGCGATGACCCGCATCGTGGTCGCGCCCTGTTCGCCGTTCTCAGTTTCCCGCGAGCTGATGGTCGAGAGCGCCGCGCTGGCCCGCCATTACGGCGTGCATCTGCATACGCACCTGGCCGAGACCCGCGACGAGGAAGCTTTCTGCCGCGAACGCTTCGGCTGCACGCCGGTGGAATACGCCGAGCAGGTCGGCTGGGTCGGCAGCGACGTCTGGTTTGCGCACATGGTGCATCCGCATGCCGACGAGATCACACGGCTCGGTGGCCACTGCTGTGGCGCCGCGCACTGCCCCAGTTCCAACATGCGGCTCGGATCGGGGATCGCCCCGGTGATGGCGATGCATCGGGCCGGCATGCGCGTCGGCCTGGGGGTCGACGGCAGCGCCTCCAACGATGGTTCGCATCTGCTGGCGGAGGCGCGCCAGGCGATGCTGCTGGGACGGCTGCAGGGCGACATGAGCGAGATCACCGCCCGCCGGATGCTGTGGTTCGCCACCCGTGGCGGGGCATCGGTACTGGGGCGGGACGATATCGGCCAGCTCGCGGTGGGCAAGGCCGCCGATCTCATCGGCTTCCGGCTCGATTCGCTGGCGCTGGCCGGCGGCGCGCTCCACGATCCGCTGGCTTCGCTGGTGTTCTGCCAGCCGCCGAACGTCGACCTGTCGATCGTCAACGGCGTGCGGCGCGTCGAGGGGGGCCGGCTGCTCGGTCACGATCTCGACGCCATGGTGGCGAGGCACAACGCCTGCGCCCGGCGGCTGGTCGAGGGTTGAGGAAGGCGGAGGCTGTCATCTCCAGGGGCGGCGTATACAATCGAGCCATGGATCGATGGACGTGGAAAAGTACGCTGGGTGGAGCGAACAACGATGGCAACAACCGCGAACGCAGCGGCAGGGCGGAATGAAGGGCAAGCCGGCAAGCCGGCCAGGCGCAGCCGGGGCGCCGGCAAGGCGGGCAACGGCGCCGAGCGTCACGAAGCGATCTATCAGCAGATTCGCGAGGCGATCGTCGAGCATCGTCTTCGGCCCGGGGCGCGTCTGCGCGAGGACGCGCTGGCGGAGGTGTTCGGTGTCAGCCGCACCGGCATTCGCAAGATTCTCCAGCGACTGGCGCTCGAGTATCTGGTAACGCTGACGCCACGCCGGGGCGCCAGCGTCAGCCGACCCACGATCGAGGAGGCGCGAGACGTCTTCGCCGCTCGCCAGCTGGTCGAATGCCAGCTGATGCCGTGGGTTTCCCGCCGGCTCAAGCCGGCCGACGCCAAGGCGTTGCGCGAGCTGGCGAAGAGCGAACGCCAGGCCTTGCGGGCCGGCGAGCAGAGCCGGGCCATCCAGCTTTCCGCCCAGTTCCACCAGCGCCTGGCCGAACTCTCCGGCAATACGCCGCTGGCCGAGTTCATCGAGCGCCTGTGTTCGCGCTCCTCGCTGATCCTGGCGGTCTATGGGTCCTCCGGCCATCTGGGCTGCGAATCCCACGATCACGACGAACTGGTCACGATGCTGGAAGCTGGCAAGGAAGCGCGCGCGGTCGCCTTCATGCAGCGCCACCTCAAGGCGATCGAAGCATCGCTCTCGATCGAGGAGAGTGGCGACGAGGCGCCGGACTTGGCGCAGATATTCGGCTAGCCGAAGTATATTCGCTCGGTTGCTACTGACTTAGTGGTGTGATCGCTCGAAATCATCATCTTTTTCAATGATTTAAGAAGCGCAAACTATCGTCTTTTGCAAGCGCCTCGCTGCGTTAAGCAATTTCGCGGGCTTGCCTAATTCTTCCTGTAACTGCTTCTTTCTGTGGCTGCTCTCTGCGTTTCTCATTCCTGGCCCATATTTGGCGGATGCTGCTTTCTGCGCCTCTATCCGGCTCAAACCTGTTGAGTGCATGATAGCGCCTCTATACATTGGCTTATCAATTTAGGTCAGGGCACTGCTCCGCCCGTGAGATCCTGCCGCCTCAGACGGGGCGGCAACACCATCGCCCATAGGAAGCGAAAACATGGCCGAGATGGAAGACCGCTGGTTATCCGTAGATGAAATAGGCAAGCACCTGGGTGTTAGCAATGACACGGTATACCGCTGGATAGACAAACACTCCATGCCAGCCCACCGGGTGGGCCGTTTTTGGAAGTTCAAGAAAGATGAGATTGATGAGTGGGTACGCAACGGCGGAGCAAGTGACACCAGTGGCGACAATGGCAAAAAATCATAAGTCGCTAGCCCGGTTCGGGTTTCGTTTCGAGCGGGGAGGAGCACACAGCTCCCGCACCATGATGCTCGACGAGCTGGCAGCGCTTCTTGGCTATGTCGACCGCGAAGATGCCTCGAAAAGCGACTACCTCCGGGCTGTCGAAGAGGACAACTGCCTCGCCAAACGCTCGGGAAAAACCCGGAGGTTGACCTACCGTCACCTGGCGGAGCTCTATTCTCTGGATACCGCCCACATCCTGTTTCGCGCCCTCCGGCATTTTTGGAGGCGAGATGAAGCAGGGCGCCCACTGCTGGCCATGATGTGTGCCTATGCCCGCGACTCCATCTTTCGCTCCACGGCGCCCTTTATCCTTAAATGTCCGGAAGGGACAGAGATCAACAGGGAGTCCCTGGAAGAATTTATCGACAGCCAAGAACCTGGCCGCTTCAGCAAGGCAACCCTGAAATCGACGGCTCAGAACATCAATTCAAGCTGGACCAAGTCTGGCCACCTGAACGGTCGGGTGAAAAAAATTCGCGCCCATCCCACACCAACCTCGGGGAGTGTTTCATACGCACTTTTGCTCGGATACCTGACCGGAGCCCGAGGGCAGGAGCTCTTTCGCACCGAATATATAAAGCTGCTCGATTGCCCACGCGACAAAGCCATCGAGCTTGCGGAGGAGGCCTCACGTAAGGGCTGGATAACCTTCAAGCGGGTGGGGGATGTGATCGAGGTACTTTTCCCGAGCCTTATCAACCAGCAAGAACAGGAGTGGCTGCGTGAGCAGGGTTAGACGGTTAGTACAATCGTACAGCAGGCATATATCCATCCCCTGGCGGGACGATGCGGCTGCCGCACAGCGCGTCATTTTCTGTGTGTATAACGAGAACGAGGAGCGCTGGCTCCGTGCCCGGGTCGATGAGTTTGAAATTGTCACCAAACAGGCCGGTCACGACTGGGCGCTGTTTGATTTGACCAACACCTTTGCAGCTTGGCTCAGTAGCCAGCGCTATGCCAAGAGTTACTTCCAGAAGCCGCATTTACTGGCCACTGTGCTGCCCAAATATCTCGATTACATCGTGAATGAGTTCGAGCGCTTTCTGGACAGCCGCAATATTGATGAGAACGCTGTTGTAGCAATCCAGGGCGTTGGGTCACTGTTCGGCTTCCTCAAGGTGAAGGATGTGGTCGACAAGCTTGCCCCCCGGGTACCCGGGCGGTTGCTGGTGTTTTTCCCTGGAAGCTATGAAAACAACAACTACCGACTGCTGGACGGTTACGACGGGTGGAACTATCTCGCCATGCCTATCACGGCGGATAAGGATTACTGAATAAGAGGTTGTTAATGAAGAATCGTGACATTTATCAGAAGGATCCAACCACCCGGAAGCTGGTCAACGAGGGGGTGGCAAGCGTCAACGACGAGACAACCAGCCATGCGCTGGCGGTTCTTCGCTACGAACTGGAAACGTTCGTTTGTGATGGCCAGTACGAAAAAGGGATGTCGCACATCCTCGAAACCTACCTCAAGAATATCGACCAGGCCCAGCAGCCGGCCGTTTGGGTGAGCGGGTTCTATGGCTCCGGCAAATCCCATCTGGTCAAAATGCTGCGGGCACTGTGGGTGGATGCTGCCTTTGAAGACGGAGCCACGGCCCGTGGGATCGCCAATTTGCCCCAAGGCATCAGCGATCACCTCAGAGAACTCAGCACTCAAGCCAAACGTCATGGCGGCCTGCATGCCGCTTCCGGCACCCTCGGCTCCGGTGCCAGCGGCAGCGTGCGCCTCGCCCTTCTCAGAATTCTGTTTAAGTCTGTCGATCTGCCGGAGCAGTACCCGGTTGCCCGCTTCGTCATGTGGCTCAGGCACGAGGGCATCTATGACCAGGTGCGCAAACAGGTGGAAGCCAACGGCTTCGACTGGAATGAAGAGCTGGATAATTTCTACGTGGCCGAAGGTTTGCACGATGCCCTGGTACAGGCCAAGCCTGCCCTGTTTACCTCGCCAGCGTCTTGCGTCGAAACCCTGAACAACCTGTACCCGTACGTTCAGGACATCTCCAGTGACGACATGCTCAAGGCCATTCGCCAGGCTTTGACACAAGAGGGCAAATTCCCGCTGACGTTGGTCGTTCTGGACGAAGTTCAGCAGTTCATCGGCGAGGACAGCCAGCGCTCCATCGCCGTACAGGAAGTGGTGGAAGCATGCTGCAAGAACTTTGCTGGCAAGCTTCTGTTCATTGGTACCGGTCAGACCGCCGTTACCGGCACCAGTAACCTGAAAAAGCTTGAGGGCCGTTTCACCATCCGTGTTGAGCTCTCGGACGCCGATGTCGATGCCGTGATCCGCCAAGTCATCCTGGCCAAGAAGCCGGAAGCCAAGTCCCCCATTGAGCAGATCATGCAAACCAACCTGGGGGAAATTTCCCGGCACCTGGCGGGCACAACCATTGGCCACCGTCAGGATGACTTGCCCTACTTCCCACAGGATTATCCCATCCTGCCGGTTCGCAGACGTTTCTGGGAAAACACCCTTCGCGTGCTGGATCAAACGGGCACCGACAGCCAGTTGCGCAACCAGCTCAGCATGGTGCACAAGGTCATCCAGACCAACCTGGAGGCCCCTCTGGGCTATGTGGTGCCAGCCGATTACCTGTACTTCGATTCCGCCGACAAACTACTCCAGTCGCGCATTCTGCCCCGCAAGGTTCATGAAAAAACCATGAGCTGGATCAAGGGCTCGGACGACGAACGCCTGATGGCTCGCGCCTGTGGCCTGGTGTTCCTGATCAACAAGCTGGGCGGTCAGAACAACGAAGTCGGCATTCGTGCCACGGTGGATTCCCTGGCGGACTTGCTTGTCGAGGACCTGTCCAGCGGGAGTAGCAGCCTGCGCAGTAAACTTCCGGGGTTGCTGGATCGCTGCGAGCTGCTGATGAAAGTCGGCGACGAGTACCGCATCCAGACCGAAGAGAGTGCCGCCTGGACGGATGAATTTCTCAGCCAACGCGCGGCCCTATCCAGCGAGGCGCATCGCATCCATGCCGAGCGCGATGACCGTATCCGCCGCACCTTTGGCGAGGCGGCCCGTAAACTGTCGCTGGTTCAGGGCGATGCAAAAGTCACTCGCGATATCTACCCGGTGTTCGACGCACAGCTGCCAGACGATGCCGGCCAGCGCATTTGCGTCTGGGTTCGTGATGGTTGGAGCGGCGATGAAAACTCCGTGCGTGCCGACGCCCGGCAAGCCGGTAACCAATCGCCCACCGTATTCGTGTTCATCCCCAAGCGCTCTGCCGATGACCTGCGTCACCATTTGATCGACTACAAGGCAGCCAGCGCCACCCTGGATAAGCGGGGCGTGCCCAACACCCCGGAGGGCACAGAGGCCCGGGCTGCCATGGAAACCACCAAGCAGACTGCTGAGGGCAAGATCCGGGAATTACTGAACGAAGCCTTCTCCGGAGCCCGTGTTTTCCAGGGGGGCGGTAACGAGATTCTGGGCAACGATCTCCAGGAAATGATCCTGGAAGCCGCCAATAACGCCCTGCAACGGCTTTACCCTCACTTCCATACCGCTGACCATGCCGGCTGGTCCAAGGTTTACGAAAAGGCCCAGAAAGGTGCCCCAGACGCCCTCAAGGCCGTGGGAGATGATGGTGAACCGGCCAAGAACCCGGTGTGCAAAGCCATTCTGGCAGCCATTGCCGGCGGCAAAAAAGGCGTGGATATTCGAACCCATTTTGAGTCCTCCCCCTATGGCTGGTCCCGCGACGCCGTGGACGGAGGCCTCCAGGCCCTGCTGGTGGCTGGCCTTATCCGCGCCCAGGACGAACGCGGCCAACCTCTTGAACCGTCCAGCCTGGAGCGCAAGAGCATTGGCAAAACCCTGTTCAAAGTAGAGTCCGCCACCGTCACTACCCCCCAGCGTATCCAGATTCGTAAGCTGCTGCAGAAGGTGGGCTTGTCCGCCAAGCAGGGTGAGGAGCTGGCGTATGTGCCTCAGTTCCTGCAGAAGCTTTCCGACCTGGCTGACGAGGCCGGCGGGGAGGCGCCCAAGCCGGAGCGCCCGGACACCAGCTTTCTTGACGACATTCGCCTCACCGCCGGCAACGAGCAATTGGTGGCGCTCTATAACCGACGCGAAGAGCTGGCCTCCAACATCGAAACCTGGGAGCACCTCTCGGAGCGCATTCACCAGCGCTGGCCCAACTGGGCGATATTGAAGCGATTGATGTCCCACGCAGGCGGGCTCGACGATGCCGATGTCTTCCGGGCTCAGGTGGAAACCATCGAACAGCAGCGACAGTTGCTGACCGACCCCGACCCGGTGGCCCCGCTGATTACCAGCCTGACACAGGCGCTCCGGGATGCGCTGAATCGACTGGACCAGGATTACCAGAAACGCCACGAGCAAGGCATGGCTCGCCTGGCCGATGACAGCAACTGGCAGCAACTGGAGCCCGAACAGCGAAACCAGCTGTTGGCAGACCAGCGCCTGACCCTGGCCGATCAGCCCAAGGTCGCGGTTCAATCCACCCAAGAGGTGTTGAATACGCTGGATCTGTGCGCTCTGGCCATGTTTGCCGATCGCGTCGCCGCACTTCCCAGCCGCTTTGACAATGTGGCCGTGGCGGCAGCCGAGCTGTGCGAGCCGGAGATCCAGTTTATTCACGTACCCCGCCGCACGCTGAAGTCTGACGCAGACATCGATGCCTGGGCCGAGGAAGTGAAGCAACAACTCAAGGCAGCGCTGCCAGACGGGCCAATTTCCGTCAAATAAAGAGCCAGTTAAATAACGGGAAAAACTGTGATCAAGGCACCTCGACAAATCGTAGCGAGCCGCCCGAGTGCAAGGAGCCGCGCAATGAGCAACGAGACATATCAGCTAGATAGGCGAGGAGCGAATGAGCACGTGACGCCGCAATCGGGTGGCGCAGTAGATTTGACGAGGCGCCGATGAGGACCGCCGCCAACATAGAGTCATTGCTCCCGGAACTGGAGCACTGCATAGCCGACGACCTGGAAGACCAGGACCTCGACTTCAAGCAGTGGGACACGCAAAGCCGCGACAAAGCGGTGAGAACCGTAGTCCAGATGGCCGTATGCATGGCCAATGGTGGCGGCGGTACCGTAGTGTTTGGGGTGGCCGACCGGTCCCAGGGGCGTGGGAGCGCCATTCTAGGCGTTCCGCCGGAAATCGACATCAACCTGCTGAAAAAGGCGGTTTACGACCAGACGGATCCGAAAATAACCCCGGTATTCGAAGAGCTGGCTGTACCGGAAGGCACCGGTCGCCTGCTGCTTATGCAGATCTACCCCGGTATGCCGCCCTACACCGACAGCGCTGGCCGGGGCACCATCCGTGTAGGCAAGGATTGCCAGCCGCTCACTGGCACCTTGCGCCGCAAAATCGGCGTGGAAACGGGCGAGACCGATTACACTGGCGAAGCCGTCTCTCCTGTGGCCCCCTCTGTTGTGGAAAGCCACTTGCTATCCGCCACCGCCCTCGAGTCCCTACGCAATCAGGCCCGCAAGGAGCGGGCGCCGGAGGACCTGCTACGCCTGACCGATGTTGAGCTGCTGTCCACCTTGGGCCTGATCAAGCACGGCAAACTGACTCGCGCGGCGCTGTTGTTGGCCGGTACCGAAGCCGCCATCCGGGAACATCTCCCCGGCCACAACTGGACCTTCCTGCAAATGACCTCGGATACCGAGTACGGCATCCGGGAGGATCGGGTCAGCGCCTTGCCATTGTCCGTTCAGCGCATTGAAGAACTGCTGGTCCCCTTCAACCCGATCACCACCTATCAGCAGGGCCTGTTCCACTACGAATACCGCACCTGGCCGGAAATCGCCGTGCGCGAGGCGTTGATGAACGCCTTCTGCCATGCGGATCTGCGCATCGCCGGGCCGGTGATGGTCAAGCTCTATCCCGACCGGCTGGAAATCAGCAACAACGGGGGCTTCATTGCCGGCATTACTCCCAACAATATCCTCCATCACCAGCCCGCCGCCCGAAATCCGCTGCTGGTGGAGGCGCTGACTCGCTTACGCCTGGTCAACCGCAGCAACCTGGGAATAAACCGCATGTTTTCCGCCTTGCTCATTGAGGGCAAGGAACCACCGCAGATCCGCGAGATCGGTGAATCCGTGCTGGTGAGCTTCCCCAAGCGGGACCTGAATGCCGCCTTCCGTCTGTTCGTGGCCGAGGAGAGCGAGCATGGCCGCAACCTGGGCGTGGATGAGCTCCTGCTGCTGCAATACCTGCTGCAACACCCGGAGTTGGATACCGGAACCGCCGCAGCCCTGTGTCAGCGCAGCGAGGCCGAAATCCGCGAGCGGCTCTCGGCCATGGAGTCAGCCGGCTACATCGAGCATGGCGGCACTGGCCGGGGGGCCTACTGGTGCGTTCACCCGGACCTCTATAACCGCCTGGCCGAAGACGGTCAGGGCGAGGCCCGCCGCCGCATCGACTGGGAGGCCGCCAAAACCCGAGTGCTCAGTATTCTGATGGAGCGTGCCCGCCGCCACGAGCCAGGCCTAAGCAACAAGGAAATCCGGCAGATCACGCGCTTTGACCGCAACCAGGCCCGGCGCCTGATGCAGGAGCTGATACAGGAGAACACCGGCCTCCAGCAGGTGGGTGAGCGGCGCTGGGCGCGCTATGAGTACAGCAATGCGCGTCAGCATTGAAATTCGCATAGGTAAAACTCTATGCGCAGACTATGCGATTGTTGGTAAAATTGCGCATATCAAGTCGCACCGATGCGACAGGAAAAAGTGCTCTCACGGTACAAACACCGTAGCCGTGGCATCACTTTCAGGATTGGGGAAGTAAAAGAACATGCAGCCACTCGACAAGACTCTGAGAAGCCAGTTGGAGCGCGCCGTCAAGGCCGCCCGGGACACCGCCGAAACCGGTGCCCGCGCCGCCCTGGAGCAGCTCGGCGTTGGCGACCCGGCACCGGCCTCGCACTTGAGCGAGACCGACCGGGAGCTGCGCCGCAAGCTACGCGCCCATGGCCGCCAACTGGGCGACGCCCTCAACGGCGGCAAGATCCAGACCATGGACCGCCTGGTGGAGGAGGTTGCCTACGAGCACTGGCACCGCATGCTCTTTGCACGCTTCCTGGCCGAAAACGACCTGCTGATATACCCGGACCCGGACGAACCGGTGGCCATCACCCTGGAAGAGTGTGAAGACCTGGCTGCCGATGAAGGCGCCGCCAACGGCTGGGAACTGGCCGCCCGCTATGCGGCCCGTATGCTGCCGCAGATTTTCCGGCTGGACTCTCCGGTCTTCCAGCTCACCCTGCCACCGGAACACCAACAGGCCCTGGAACGCCTGGTCGCAGGATTGCCGCTGGAGGTGTTCACCGCCTCCGACAGCCTGGGTTGGGTTTACCAGTTCTGGCAGGCCAAGAAAAAGGAGCAGGTCAACCAGTCCGAAGTCAAGATCGGTGCCCGGGAGCTCCCCGCCGTCACCCAGCTCTTTACCGAACCCTACATGGTCAGCTTCCTGCTCGACAACTCCCTCGGTGCCTGGTGGGCGGCCCGGCAGCTCAGTGAAAGCGACCTGAAGCACGCCGAAAGCGAAGACGAACTACGCCACAAGGCAGCCATCCCTGGTGTGCCGTTGGAGTACCTGCGGTTTGTGAAACAGGAAAATGGCACCTGGACACCGGCAGCCGGCACATTCGATGCCTGGCCGGAGCAGTTGGCCGACCTGAAAACCCTGGACCCCTGCTGCGGCTCCGGCCACTTCCTGGTGGCCGCCTTCCTGATGCTCGTGCCCATGCGCATGGAGCGAGACGGTCTGTCCGCTCGGGACGCCGTGGATGCGGTGTTGAGAGAGAACATTCATGGTCTGGAGCTGGATCAGCGTTGTGTGGAGCTGGCTGCTTTCGCGTTGGCCTTGGCCGCCTGGAAATACCCCGGCACGGAAGGCTACCGCCCATTGCCGGAGCTGAACCTGGCCTGTACCGGCCTGTCGATCAGCGCCAAGAAAGACGAATGGTTGGCGTTGGCAGGCGAAAATACGAATCTGCAGATAGTGCTCGAAGAGCTGTATAAGCAGTTCGAGGATGCCCCAGTTCTAGGTAGCTTAATAAATCCGGAGATAAGCTTGGGGAAAGGGTCCCTGTTTGAACTGAGATGGGAAGAAGTCGAGCCACTTTTGTCGCAAGCATTGTCTGAGCTGAAAGATATCGATAAAAGTGAACTTGGGGTGGTTGCAAAAGGTACCGCCAACGCTGCCAAGATTCTTACTGAAAAATTTCAGTGGGTAATCACAAATGTTCCATTCAAGGAGACAAAGCAGCTAGTTGAAGCCAGCCAAGATTATATTGAGAAAAACTATGCAGCCGGAAAATCGAATTTAGCAACTGCGTTTATTCTACGGATAAAGGATATTCTAGCCGTAGGAGGAAATGCATCTGTGGTCACCCCTCATGAATGGCTGTTCCTAAAGTCTTATGAAAAAGTACGTGAGCGCCTTTTAAAAGAGGCTACTTGGAACAGTTTGGCTGACCTTGGAGAGCAAGCGTTTGAGAGCCCGCAGGCAGCTGGGGCTTTTGCGGCATTGATTTCATTCACAAAAGGCGAACCAAGGCCAGAAGATTGCTATCTCGGTATCAACGCAACTGTTCAAAAAGGAGTAGTGCAAAAAAACCTTTATCTGAAAAATGCAGTAACGGAAAGATATTTCCAGAGTCAACAGTTGACTAACCCCGATTACAGAATTGGCCTATTCGATGCATCTGATTACCCGTTGCTCTCAACCATTGCCGGGTCTTATGTTGGCCTTCAAAACGGTGACACCCCGAGATTTGTCTTTCTTTTCCATGAAGTTGAGTGGCCGAACCAAGTCTGGAGCTTTTTCCAGCTGCCCTGTTCTACCTCAGAGAAGTTCACAGGAAGAGATGGTGCAATCCGGTGGGAGCAAGGAAAGGGAGAACTTCAAACATCACCCTTGGCATACATAAAAGGTAAAGAAGCGTGGGGTAAGCCTGGGGTTGCAATTCGGCAAACTCGCACTCTTCCAGCTACGCTGTATTCAGGAAACCTATACGACCAATCCAGTGCTGCAATTATTCCCGCTGAAGAGGATCATTTGCCAGCAATTTGGTCTTTTTGCTCAAGCCAAGACTTCCACGACGAAGTCAGAAAAATCGACAAGAAGAAAAATGTAACTAATGCCACATTGGTAAAAATCCCCTTCGATATAGGTTATTGGCAAGAAGTCGGCGAAAACAAATACCCCCACGGTTTGCCCAAACCCTACACTAACGACCCCACCCAATGGATCTTCCACGGCCACCCCTGCGGCTCGGTCGTGTGGGACGAAGAACAAAAGTGGACCGCCGAAGGCTCGCTCCGTGGGGATGATACAGTCCTGCAAGTCGCCGTTGCCCGCCTGCTCGGCTACCGCTGGCCCGCCGAACTGGAAACCGAGATGGAACTGGCCGAAGAGCAGCGTGATTGGGTTGAACGCTGCGAAACCCTGCTGCCCTTCGCCGACGAAGACGGCATTGTCTGTATTCCCCCAGTGCGCGGTGAGGCTTCAGCCGCCGACCGGCTGCTGGACCTGCTGGCCGCTGCATATGGCGAGGCCTGGTCCACCGACGTTCTGGCAGAGCTTCTGAAGAGTGCCGACCATGCGGGAAAGACACTGGAGACCTGGCTGCGGGACAAATTCTTCACCCAGCACTGCAAACTCTTCCAGCACCGCCCCTTCATCTGGCACATCTGGGACGGCCTGGCCGACGGTTTCGCGGCCCTGGTCAACTACCACAAGCTGGACCGCAAAAACCTGGAAACCCTGATCTACACCTACCTGGGCGACTGGATCAGCCGCCAGAAACAGGATCTGGCCAGCGGCGTCGACGGTGCCGAAGAGCGCCTGGCCGCCGCTGAATCCCTGAAAAAGAAGCTGGAGCAGATCCTCGAAGGCGAAGCCCCCTATGACATCTTCATCCGCTGGAAACCCATCGAACAACAACCCATAGGCTGGGACCCAGATCTCAACGACGGCGTCCGTCTCAACGTCCGTCCCTTCATGACCGTAGGCGACGTCAAAAAGAAAGGCGCCGGCGTCCTGCGCGACAAGCCCAACGTCAAATGGACAAAAGACCGTGGCAAGGATGTGGAGTCAGCGCCCTGGTACCAAACGTTCAAGGGTGAGCGGATTAATGATCACCATCTGATGTTGGCCGAGAAGAAGTCTGCGAAGGAGGTATCAGAATGAGCGCACAATACAAAGGAATGTGCTGGCTGAAGTGTGATCTCCAGATGCAGACGCCAGCAGATGCTCGCCATTGGCAAGGAGATCGCCTCGAAGCCGGTCAGGAGGCTTCTGCAGCAACGGCATTCGCTGAGGCTTGCTATCACGCTGAACTGGACATCATTGGGATAACTGACCACAACTTTCTAAGTAAGGAGTTTATTCCCCACTTGCAGTCCGCCTTCGCGGAGCTTGAGCGCGAGCATAATCACAGCGTCTCCCTGTTTCCAGGATTTGAATTTGAAGCCGCCGGGGTTGGGCGCGGCGTTCACATACTCTGCTTGTTTGAGCCCGGAGCTGATTTAGCCCAGCTCGATGCCATCCAGAGTGTGGTGTTGCGTACCCGAGAGTTGGAGCAGACGGCCAACTGGCAAAGTCCGATAAGAATCTCAAAGACATATTGCGCATCGTTCAAGAAAAGCATGGTGGCATCGTGATCATGCCTCACGCGATGAGTAATGACGGGATTTTCGATGACGAATCTATTTCAGACTGGCTGCAACAAGACCAATTCACCAATCCTGAACTGCTGGCGATTGAAGTTCCAAAACCTGTTCACCTGATGTCAGTGGGATATCAACGATTGCTGAAGTCAGGGGGTGATTGTCAACCAGGGTGGAGACGTGTACGCCCGATAGCAACGCTGATGTCCTCGGACAATAAGAAGCTAATTGACTGCGACCATGAAGAGGCACCAACACCCAACAGTATTGGTTACCGATATTCGTGGATAAAAATGTCGGCCCCTTCCATAGAATCGCTTCGGCAGGCATTTCTTGATCACCAGTCTCGCATTGTTTTGCCGGAAAATGTGGTGACAGATGTACATCCTGCCAATCGTGTTCGCCAAGCGGCAATTCGGTCTCTCTCAATTAAGAACGTAGCTTTCTTGGGCGATCAAGAGATTCACTTCTCACCAAACATGAACTGTGTGATTGGTGGGCGCGGAAGCGGCAAATCCACCTTGCTTGAATACCTGCGTATTATTTTTGGCAAGGATAAGTCAGAGGACATTGATGCGGACACGAAAAGCCGGATCAAACGGGTTCGGGACACCCTGAACCAACCAGGAGCAGAGCTTGAAGTGTCCTGGGTCAGCGCTGATGGCGTAGAAGACCGTATCGTATGGCAAAACGGGCAGCCTGCTGTCCAACGTGACGATATGCATGATCCTGAAACGTTCTTCCAGAGCTTGCCTATCCGCTTTTTCAGTCAACAGCAGCTCAACCGTCTAACCGAGTCAAAAACAGGGGATGACGGGCAGATACCCCAGGCACAGCGCCTGTTGGAACTGGTCGACGGGTTCGCTACAAACGAACTTGCTGATCTGGATGATCAGGAAAGAAAGCTGAAGCTTAAGATACAGGCATCGTTTTCCAATCTTCGGCAAGCCAAAGCGTTAGAGAAAGATCTCAAAAAATCCCAGCAGGAATATCAGGAGCTCGATCGCCAGTGGGAAGCACGAAGTGAGATTCAGGCCGATGCAATCAGGCACCAAAAACTAAAGGCGGAAAGCCGTTATCTCGACTCGCTTTATGGAGATCAAGGGAGGCAGTTCGCAGATGTTGCCGAGCTTGCCGACGCTGTAGCAAGCTCCCATACATCGTTCCAAGTTGACGACTCACCCCATGGCCTGTGGTTGAAGCATTTTGACGCGACGGTCAAACGAGCCAAGGAAGACCTTGCAAAGCATATTCGCCAAGCTATTGAGCAGTACCAGCAAGGGGTTGAATCGCTCAAGGCTGAAGACCCCACTTGGACGACGATCCAGCAGGATCTTGATCAGGCCGATACCAACTTTAGTCAGGCATGCGCCGCCAAGGGGCTGACCCCTGACGATGTGGGTCACTTAAAGGAAGTTGATCAAGCCAGGGCCAAGAAGCACAGAGAAATTACTGAGCTTCAGGCTGAAATCAAGAGATTGAAAGACGAGGCTGGCGACCCCGAGACGCAGGTCCAGCGATTACATCAAATTTGGCAAGAACAACTGCAACAACGGGTTGAAGCTGCGAATCGCGCAAATGATCTAGCCGTTCTGACTGAGGAGCAGCGCAAGTTCATAGAAGTGACGGTGCAATATCAGTTTGACCAGGCTAGTTTCTCCGAGCTATGGAATCACTTTGGTCCTAAAGACGGTCGAACCGCTCTGGCCCGCTCATGGAGCGACATAGGGCAGGCACTGATGGACCGATTCAGCCAGATACCAGACTGTAATCGCACCTCCCCCTGGGAGCTGTTGAGGAATCTCTACCATGAGAATGACGGAGAGGGCGCTCGGCAACTTTTTCAGAATCAGGCAGACAACCTAAAGCAGCACATCGTGGAAAACATAGAGAGCTGGGACCAGCTTCGGTTATCTCGTGTGAAGGATGTCGTTGATTTAAAACTGTTTCGATCTGATGGCTCAGTTGCCGGGAGCATCTCTGAAGGCTCTCTTTCCGACGGTCAACGCAATACCGCCGCGCTCGCCTTGTTGCTGGCTCAGAATGGCGGCCCCCTTGTGATAGATCAGCCCGAAGATGAGCTGGACTCCAACTTCGTGTTCAAGGAACTGATACCGATGCTTCGCAAGGTAAAAGCCGGTCGCCAAATCATACTTGCAACCCACAATGCCAACCTGCCGGTAAATGGTGATGCCGAGTTGGTATATGCGCTCGAAGCCAAGGACGGAAAAGGAGTTATCCGAGCACAGGGCGGGCTTGACGAGGCCAGTGTTACCGCCGCTGTCCTGGATATCATGGAAGGCACAGAGGAGGCTTTCCGGCGTCGGCGTGAAAAATACCATTTTTAGTGAGGCCCTATCATGATTAAACATCTCAAGATGTCCAATGTTGGCCCGGCCTCCAAGATGGAGCTGGAATTTGGCAAGCGTCTTAACCTTCTGACCGGTGACAACGGCTTGGGCAAGAGCTTCTTGCTGGATATTGCCTGGTGGGCTCTGACTCGTAAATGGCCTGCTGAGCTCAATACGAAGCTGACAGCCGGCAAGAAGGCGCTGCCAAACTCTGACGGGGAGGCCGCAATCAGCTTCTCGTTTACGAGTAAGAGCAAGGAGGAAAGCTACGAAAGCAGCTTCCTCAGAAAAGAGCAGTCATGGACCGGCAGGCCGGGGCGGCCTGCTAATCCGGGGCTGGTTCTTTACGCGATGTCGGATGGCAGCTTTGCGGTTTGGGACCCTAACAGAAACTATTGGCTGACCCGCGAGGGCGTTGACGTGCAAGAGCGCGTACCCGCCTATGTATTCAGCCAGAAAGAAGTGTGGGATGGTCTCCAGGATGAGAGTGGTGGATGGTTATGTAATGGCCTGATACGTGACTGGGCCGGATGGCAGAAGGAACGGGGCACGCCGTTTAAGCAACTTAAACAGGTTCTGGAGGTGTTGTCTCCCTCTGCAAAGGAAAAACTGGAGCCCGGAGCACTCACCAGAATTAGCTTGGATGATGTTCGCGATATACCGACTATTCGCATGCCGTATCAGCAGGATGTACCGGTTGTTCATGCGTCATCAGGCATGCGTCGTATAATCGCACTCGCTTATTTTTTGGTTTGGGCATGGGAAGAGCATAAGCAAGCTGCGAAGCAGCTTGGTGAGAAGGCTACACACCAAATTACTTTTCTAATTGATGAAATCGAGTCTCACCTACACCCCAGCTGGCAACGCACCATTGTGCCTGCGTTGCTTTCCGTTATGGAAAAGTTGACCAGGACTGCGGAAGTCCAGTTGATTACCGCGACGCACTCCCCCCTGATTATGGCCTCTGTAGAGCCTTTATACGACGAGAGCCAGGATGCCTGGTTTGATCTCGATTTCGAGCGCAAAAAGGTGATATTGAGACGCCGGGACTTTGAGAAGCATGGCGATGTTGAAACATGGCTGGTAAGTGAGGCTTTTGATTTAAAAAGCAGTCGTCCCCTGGAGTACGAGCACCTTGTGGAGGAGGCGTCGGCACTTCTGGCCAAAAATGAGCCCTCGCGAAAGCAGATTGAGGCCATGAATGACAGGCTGGTTCAGGCGTTAGGCCCCAGAGATGAGTTTCTGTTCCGCTGGCGTGCCATCTGCGACAAAAAGGGGTGGCTTGGATGATTCCTGTAACACTTCAGCCTGAACCTGATGACTTTAATGCAGAGGTGCGGCAGAGAGGTCGTGCTTGGCTGGTAGATCGCGGCATTGCCTTTGACGATCCTCCACCTAAAGCTGCTGATCTACCGAACTATTGGTCACGTTCAAATCAGCAACTGTGGGAGGCATACTCCGGCGTTTGTGCTTACCTTGCTATTTATTTTGAGTGGGGCTCAGGCGCTGCCTCTACGGACCACTTTATCGCTAAGTCAGCAAACGCCGGTGAAGCTTACGAGTGGTCAAATTACAGGCTTTCTTGCCTTGGCCCCAATAGGAACAAAAACAAATATGACGATGTTCTTGATCCAATAGGATTGGCCCCGAACACCTTTGTAATCAACTTTGCTTCAGGGGAAATTTCTCCCAATCCAGCTTTACGCGCCGCACAAGAGGCTGAGGCCAGAAAAACCATACGCAGGTTGAAACTGGACAGCCCCCATAATAATAAAATGCGTGCACAACACTACAGTGAATACGTGGCCGGCGACTGTTCTTTGGGTTTTCTCTCGCGAAAATCTCCTTTCGTGCACGCTGAAATAGTTAGGCAGGGGCTTGTATGAAAGTTCAAGATCGCATTCTGGCAGGCATTCGTGATGCAAGCATCTACAACCCTGATATTCAGGTCGCCCCTGCCTGCATCCTCTGGCCAGACCGTGACCGACAATGGGAAGCGGTTATTCCAGTCCTTCAGGCGGAACTGCCAGAGCTTCTGGTGCTGGGTGACTATGCTCCCGAAAAGCGCACCGGCCCGGCGATCTGGCTGCGCTGCGTGATCGCTGGCTTGGTGGATGAGGTGTCCCTGCCAGATGGGACGATCCCCATTCTCTACCTGCCCGGCGTCAGTCGTCAGGATTTGCGGGCGGTGGAAGGTTGCCCGGACTCGCTCAAGCCGCTGGCTGAGTTGCAATACCGTGGCGTGATCTGGTCCCAGGTGAATGCCAAGGACTGGACCATCCTTGCCTACCTGAAGTCGGACCAGGGTGGTCTTGGCCTTGATGTAGCGCAAGACAGCGAAACCCGGCACGCCATGCAACTGGCGCTGTACCGACTGCTCGACGAAGACGTCGACTTGCTCAAGGGCAAACGCCTGGATAAGGACTACTTTAATACCCTGTTAACCGGCGGTGACCCCACCCGGGATCTGCTGTTGTGGCTGGACCAGGGCGATGCATTCCAGGCTGCGAGGGGTGAAAACGAATGGCAGGCTTTTGTGGCGGTATGCACCTCCCAGTTGGCTTTTAATCCGCAGCATGAGGGGGGGCTGGCAGGGTGCGCCAAGCTTGCGGCCCACGAGGGGCCCTGGCAGGCGGTTTGGCAACGTTTCTGCGAGGCGCCCCACCGCTACCCCCATATTCCCGCCCAAATTCGCAAGTGCCAACCGCCGGCCTTTGATCTGTTTGCCGATGAAACCGTGGCCGGTGGCTGGCCTCAGTGGAACCAGGGCCAGGAAGATCACCTGCGCCGTGACTTGCTGACCCTGGCCCAGACTCCTGAGCACCAGGCCCGAGCCAGAATACTGGAGCTCGAACAGATACATGGCGGCAGGCGATCACTGGTATGGGCGGAACTAGGGGAAGCTCCGCTGGCGTATGCACTGGAACACTTGGCCGCCATGGCCAACTATGCAAAATCGTCTCTGACGGCGGGCTCTGTGGATGATCTGATGGACGGCTATGCCAACGCTGGCTGGAAAGTGGATGACGGCGTAATGCGCGCCTTGGCCCAGGTGGAGAGCGCTGCTGACTTTGAGGCTGTTACAACGGCAGTTCGGGCAGTTTACCTTCCCTGGCTGGAAGAGTCCGCCCGCTACCTGCAGAAGATCGTTGATGGTGCCTCCTATCCGGGTGGCGCCTGCACAACAGTGGCCCCCTTTCCGGCCAGTCCCGGGGATTGTGTGCTCTTTGTCGATGGGCTGCGCTTTGATACGGGCAAGCGGTTGGCAGAGATGCTGGAAGCTTCAGGTCTGGATGTGGACGAGGCGCCCACCTGGGCCGCTTTGCCCAGCGTGACCGCCACTGGCAAGGCGGCGGTGACACCGGTCCGGGATAAAATTCGGGGGGACGATGGCAGCGCGGATTTCGAGCCCGCCGTGGCGGCGACCGGTCAGTCCCTCAAAGGCGGCTATCACCTCAAGAAACTGCTGAAGGACACCGGCTGGACGCTGCTGGATCGAACAGAGGACGGCCAGGGGGAAGGTTTCGCCTGGTGTGAGTTTGGCGACATCGACCACGAAGGTCACGACCGTGGCTGGAAGCTGGCCAAACACCTGGAAAGCCTTTTGAATGAAGTGCAGAACCGCATTACCGAGCTGTTGGCGGCGGGCTGGAAGCGAGTACGCGTCGTCACCGATCACGGCTGGCTGCTTCTGCCCGGGGGGCTACCCAAAATTGACCTGCCCAGCGTACTGGCTGAAAGCAAGTGGGGGCGCTGTGCCGCGCTCAAGGCTGGTGCGGAAACCCAGGAGCGACTGTTCCCCTGGTACTGGAACCCCAGTCACTACTTTGCCCTAGCCGATGGCATTAGTTGTTTCAAGAAGGGTGAGGATTACGCTCACGGCGGCCTGAGTCTACAGGAGTGCCTGACACTCCAATTGGTGGTGACGGGTGGCGCCTCCGCACAAGGGGCCATCGAGTTTACCGACCTGGTGTGGAAAGGGTTGCGCTGCACGGTGGCGGTGACGGGCGACTATTCAGGGCTCACATTGGATATCCGTACCCGACCGGGTGAAGCGGCCAGCAGTGTGGTGGTCGGCTCGAAGCCGCTTAAGGCTAATGGTACCGCCTCCGTGGTTGTCGAAGATGAAGATCTAGAAGGGCAGAAAGCGGTGGTTGTTCTGCTCGACGAAAATGGTTCTCTGGTTGCCCAGACGGGCACCGTGATTGGTGGGGCTCTTTCTTAAGAGGCAAATGTGATGGAATTGGACGAAATCGACAGAAAGGCCGCAATGGCCCTGGATGGTTACCTGGTGCGAAAGGACCTGGTACGAACCTTCAGCCGCCAATTCCCGGTGCCCACCTATGTGGTCGAGTTCCTGCTCGGGCGATATTGCGCAAGCACCGACCAGGAGGAGATCAACGAAGGCCTGGAGATCGTGCAGCGGCAGCTCAAGTCCCGCACCGTCAAGGCCGGTGAGGAGGAGCTGTTCAAGGCCCGGGCAAGAGAAAACGGTGAAGTCAAAATCATCGATCTGATTACCGCCCGCCTGGATGCGAAAACGGACTCTTATATTGCTTCCCTCCCCAGCCTCCGCCTGAACGACGTGCGGATCACACCGTCTTTGGTAAACGAGCACGAGCGGATGCTGACCGGCGGTTTCTATGCCGAGGTAACGCTCAATTACGATGCTGCCATTGCCCAGGAAAGTAATGGTCGCCCCTTCGGTGTTGAAGCCCTGCGGGAGATCCAGCTCTCCAAGCGCGACGTTTTGGATACCCTTGCAGAGGCCCGGAAGGAATTTACGACGCAGGAGTGGAAAGAGCTGCTGCTAAGGTCCACGGGGATTGAGGCCAGCGGCCTGTCGGAGCGGCAGCAGGACGCAATTTTGTTGCGTATGGTGCCCTTTGTTGAGCGTAACTATAACTTGGTGGAGCTCGGCCCCAGGGGTACCGGTAAGAGCCATTTGTTCCAGCAGGTGTCACCCTACGCCCACCTGATTTCCGGTGGTAAAGCCACCGTGGCCAAGATGTTCGTAAACAACGCCAGCGGCCAGCGGGGTTTGGTCTGTCAGTACGACGTGGTCTGCTTCGATGAAGTGTCCGGCATTTCCTTCGACCAGAAGGACGGCGTGAACATCATGAAGGGCTACATGGAATCGGGTGAGTTCAGCCGTGGCAAGGAAAACATCCGAGCCGATGGCAGCATCGTACTGGTGGGAAACTTTGACGTCGATGTGGAACATCAGCAGCGGATAGGCCACCTGTTCGGCCCCATGCCCCCGGAAATGAAAGATGATACGGCGTTTATGGACCGTATCCACGCCTTCTTGCCGGGCTGGGACGTGCCGAAAATAAGCAAGGAGCTTTTAACCGACCATTTCGGCCTAGTCAGCGACTTCCTGTCAGAGTGCTGGAGCCAGCTGCGCAATCAGAGCCGGGTAAGCCTGATCCAGAACCGGGTGTTTTTTGGTGGTGCGCTGTCTGGGCGGGATACCAATGCGGTGAACAAAACGGTCAGCGGCCTGCTTAAGCTACTTTATCCCGGTGACGATGAGGTCTCGGACGAGGATATCGAATGGGCCGTTCGCATTGCCATGGAAGCCCGGCGCCGGGTGAAAGAACAGCAGAAGCGGATCGGTGCGGCAGAATTCAGAAACACCCATTTCAGCTATGTCATGGGCGCCGACGGTGTCGAGAAGTTTGTTTCCACCCCGGAGCTTCAGAGCGAGAACAGCATTGGTGACGACCCCTTGGAACCTGGCCAAGTATGGACCATCTCTCCGGGTGGCGGTGAGGAACATCCCGGCCTGTACCGGATCGAGGTGAACGAAGGCCCAGGGTCCGGCGTCAAGGTCCTGAACAAGCCGGTACCGCCCGCGTTCAAGGAAAGCATCGGTTATGCGGAGCAAAACCTGTACGCCCGGTCGGCGCAACTGGTAGGCGACAAGGATCCGCGTCACCACGAGTTTACGGTTCAGTTGCGAGCGTTCGACGCCTCCAAATCAGGCGCCAAGCTTGGCATGGCGTCTCTGGTCGCATTGAGCACGGCGCTACTGAAGAAAAGCGTGCGCGGTGGTTTGATCATTGTGGGGGAGATTAATCTGGGGGGCTCCGTGGAGCCGATCCACAATCCGGTAACGATTGCGGAAATCGCCGTGGAAAAGGGCGCGACTGCACTGCTGATGCCTGTTGCCTGCCGCCGGCAGTTATTTGACCTGTCGGATGACATGGCGACCAAGGTTGATATCCAGTTCTACTCCGACGCGCGGGATGCTCTGCTCAAAGCCGTTGTGGAGTAGGTGCTCGGCTAGGCTTTAGTAAAATCACCGTGGCCGATGATCACTCACCCCAGTCGGCGAACCGCCCGACGAATGGCTTGGGCCGGGGAAAGGCGAGGTCGCCGTGCTTGCTGGTGCCGAGCCCCAGCGAGACCAGCGATTCCGCCAGTTTTACCGCGGCGCTGACGCCTTCGATGACGGGCATGCCCAGGTCCAGCGTCAGCCGCTCGGTGAGATCCGCCATGCCGCCACAGCCCAGCACGATGGCGCCGATGCCGTCGTCGTCCCTCGCTTGGCGGCACTCCTCCAGCAGCGCCTGATAGGCGTTGCCCGCCGGATTTTCCAGCTCCAGCACCGGCAGGTCGGTGGCACGGACTCGCCGGCAGTGATCGCGGAATCCATACTGGTCGAGCAGGTGCTCGGCAATGATCGCGGTGCGCTGCAACGTCGTGACCACGGAGAAGCGCGTACTGATCAGCGTCGCCAGGTGAAAGCCGGCTTCGGCGATGCCGATGACCGGCGCGCGGGTCAGTTCCCGGGCGGCGAGCAGGCCCGGATCGCCGAAGCAGGCGATGACATAGGCGTCCACTCCCATCGCTTCGCCGCGACGGATCTCTTCGAGCACGCCGACGGCGCTGATCGCCTCGTCGAAGTGGCTTTCGATCGACACCGGCCCGCTGTCGGGCTGGCTGACGTGGATCTGCGTGTTTCCGGCGGCCACGCGGCTGGCGCAGGCGCCGATCTTGTCGGTCATGCTGGCGGTGGTGTTGGGATTGATGACGTGAATACGCATGGCTTGCCACCTTGGCGAGAGGGAAAAATCGCGGTACGTTTATTTTGTCCACAAAAATAAACGACTTTGAATACAATATCGACAACGATGGCCGATGAGACGCGATTCGCGTCGATCGGTTCGGCAACCACAAGGGCGCTGCGCATGATCTCCCCAGACTACCCCCGCGATCTGATCGGCTATGGCCGCACGCCACCGCAAGCCAACTGGCCGGGCCGGGCCCGCGTCGCGGTGCAGTTCGTCCTCAACTACGAAGAGGGCGGCGAGAACAGCATCCTCCACGGCGACAGCCACTCCGAACAGTTTCTGTCCGAGATTGCCGGCGCCGAGGCCTACCCCGCTCGCCACCTGAGCATGGAGTCGATCTACGAATACGGCTCGCGGGCCGGCGTGTGGCGCGTGCTGCGCGAGTTCGAGCGGCGCGGTCTGCCGTTGACGATCTTCGGCGTGGCGATGGCGCTGGAACGCAATCCGGAAGTCGCCCAGGCGTTCCGTGAGCTGGGTCATGAAATCGCCTGCCACGGCTATCGCTGGATCCACTACCAGAACGTGCCGGAAGCGGTCGAGCGCGAGCATCTCGAACGCGCCCTGGCCATTTTCCAGTCGCTCTACGGCGAGCTGCCGCTGGGCTGGTACACCGGCCGCGACAGCCCCAATACCCGGCGGCTGCTGCTCGACCAGGGCGGCTTCCTCTACGACAGCGACTACTACGGCGACGACCTGCCGTTCTGGATGCCGGCCGAGGACAGCCAGGGCCAGACGCATCAGCATCTTGTCGTCCCCTACACGCTGGACACCAACGACATGCGCTTTGCCTCGCCGACCGGCTTCGATCACGGCGAGCCGTTCTTCCAATATTTGCGAGATGCCTTCGACGTGCTCTACGAAGAAGGCGCGGAAACGCCGAAGATGCTGTCGATCGGCCTGCATTGCCGCCTGGTCGGCCGCCCCGGCCGCTTCCGCGCGCTGCAGCGCTTCCTCGATCACCTCGAAGCGCACGACCGGGTGTGGATAACTCGCCGTGTGGATATCGCCCGCCATTGGGCTGCCGAGCATCCGGCCTGAAAAGCAAGGAATCCCTCATGTCACAACGCAGCCACGATGCACCTGAAAGAACCTACTACGCCCCCCACGGCGGCCTGCCGCCGCAGAGCCAGCTGATTCACGGCCGTGCGGTCTTCACCGAGGCCTATGCCGTCATTCCCAAGGGGGTGATGAGCGATATCGTCACGAGCTTTCTGCCGCATTGGGAGAAGACTCGGCTTTGGGTGCTGTCGCGGCCGCTCTCCGGCTTCGCCGAGACGTTTTCGCAGTACATCATGGAAGTCTCGCCCGGCGGCGGCAGCGAGCGGCCGGAGCCGGACAGCGGTGCCGAGGGCGTACTGTTCGTGGTCGAGGGCGAGATGACGCTGACCATCGCGGGCGAGACGCACGCGATGGCGCCGGGCGGTTACGCCTATCTGCCGCCGGGCTGCGATTGGCAACTTCGCAACGCGAGCGAGGCGCCGGTGCGTTTCCACTGGATTCGCAAGGCGTACGAATTCGTCGAGGGGCTGGCGGCGCCGGAACCCTTCGTCACCAACGAGCAGCAGATCGCGCCGACGCCGATGCCGGACACCGACGGCCGCTGGGCGACCACGCGCTTCGTCGATCCCGCCGATCTGCGCCACGACATGCACGTGACCATCGTCACCTTCCAGCCGGGCGGCGTTATTCCGTTCGACGAGACCCACGTGATGGAGCACGGCCTCTACGTACTCGAGGGCCGCGCGGTCTACCACCTCAACCAGGACTGGGTCGAGGTCGAGGCCGGCGACTACATGTGGCTGCGAGCGTTCTGCCCGCAATCCTGCTATGCCGGCGGATCGGAGCCGTTTCGCTATCTGCTCTACAAGGACGTCAACCGGCACATGAAGCTGTCGCTTTCCGGGCGTTAGGGAAACGCTGAATAAATCGCCGAACGAGATGAAGGGCAAGGCGCACGGAACGCAGACTCGCCGCAACGCGTAGAGAACGCCCTTAGGGCGGCCCTAAGGGCGAGTTGCCGAAGGCAACGAGTCACGCGAGACATAACTTGGGGTTAGGCGAGCCTTCGAGTACCGCGCAACGCAGCCATTCGCTGGGGACGCCGAGTCCGTGCAGGCATTTATGCAGTGGTTCCTTAGCCGAAACGGGCGAGCCGATAGGGCTCCAGCGGCGGCAGGTCGTCCCGGCGGGCCGGCGTGGCAGAGGCGTCGCGTTCGCCGGGGCCGGCCATATCGGCGATCATCTCGGCGGTGATCGCCGACTGCGTCAGCCCCAGATGGTGATGGCCGAAGGCCAGCAGCACGCGGCCATTCTCGAGACGATCGATGATCGGCAACGAGTCCGGCAGTGACGGGCGGAAGCCCATCCACGGCGTCGCGCCTTCGGCGTCGAGATCGTTCTTGAACAGGCCCCGGCTCAGGCGATGCAGCTGCCACGCCCGGCCCATGTTGGGCGGTGCCTCCAGCCCCGCGAACTCCACGGTGCCGGCCAGCCTCAGGCCGGTTTCCATCGGCGTCATGATGAAGCGGCGCTCCAGCGAGGTCACCGCGAAGGGCAGGCGGTCATGCTCGCGGGGCAGCATCAGATGATAGCCGCGCTCGGTATCCAGCGGTACGCGCTTGCCGGTGAGCTGGGCGGTCAACGCTGCCGAGTGGGCGCCGCAGGCGATGAGCACCTGGCCGGCCTCGCGTTCGCCGGCGTCGGTCGTCACGGCGACGCCTTTCGCGGTCAACCGTGCCGATTGCACGGTTTCCTGCGCGAAACGAACGCCTTGGCGCCGGGCGGCTTCCACCAGGGTCGTGACCACTCGCCACGGGTCCAGCACATGGCCCGTGGCCGGGAAGAACAGACCGCCCAACAGCGCGTTCGAGAGCTGCGGCGCCGCGCGCTGGATCTCGTTCCCATCCCACAGCTCGACCGGCACCTGCTGTTCGCGCATGCGCGACTCGAGCGCCTCCAGCTTGGCGTGCGACTCCGGCTTTTCGTAGACCAGCAGCGAGCCATCGGCCTTGAGCAGATGACTGCTGTCGACCGATGCCAGCAGGCGTTGCCATGCCGCCAGGCTGTGTTCGTTGAGGGCGCGGATGCCGGCCACGCTCTGGCGGAACGGCGCCGGGCGCAGGTTCAGGACCAGCCGGGTCAGCCACGGTAGCGCGCGGGGCAGATATTTCCAGTCCAGCCGCAGCGGCCCCATCGGATCCATCAGCATGCCGGGCAGCGACGTCAGGATCGAGGCGTCGGCGATCGGGAAGACCTGCTCGGTGGCGAGATGCCCGGCGTTGCCGTAGGAGGCGCCGCGTCCGGGTTCCTGCTTGTCGAGCACCAGCACGCGGTGGCCCTGACGCGCCAGCGCCAGCGCGCTGGTCACGCCGACGAGACCGGCACCGACGACGATGATATCGGCATCGGACGAAGCCGAAGGAGATGAGTCCGACATGCACTACCTCACGACCAGATCGATGGGGAGCGGGCAGCGACTCAGGCGCTGCGCAGATTCTTTTCCAGCACCGCCGCGATGCCCTCCGCGGCGTCTTTTATGTGGTTTTCCAGCAACTGGCAGGCCTTGTCGACGTCGCCCAGGCGCGCCAGTTCCAGCAGCTGACGGTGCTCGAGTTCCGCCTTCTCGATCTCGCGGGTATAGAGCAGCTGCATGCGGATATAACGCCCGGACTTGGTGTTCAACTGGCCGATCATGGCCAGCGTCTCGGGCAGCCCGGAAGGGGCGTACAGCGCGTGGTGAAACGCGAAATTGTAGTCGCTCCAGTTGTCGATCTGGCTGCCGGAATCGAGCGCGGCGTCGTACTGGCGCAGGATGCTTTCGGCGTGATCGAGGTCCGCCGCCGTCAGGTTCGGGATCGCGTAGCGCAGCACGTAGGTCTCGAGCAGCACACGCAGATCGAACAGTTCGCGGATCGCCGCCACGGAGAGTTCGGTGGTGAAGGCGCCGCGATGGGCGTGAAATTCCACCAGCCCCTCGGATTCCAGGGTCAGCAGCGCCTCCCGGACGGGAATGCGGCTGACGTCGTAGTCCTTGGCCAGCGCATCCTGTCGCAGCTGGGAGCCGCCCTTGAACTCGCCGCCGAGAATGCGTTCGCGCAGGTCGTCCGCCACGTGCTGGGCTCGGGTCTTGAAAGTCGCCATGGAGTGCCATCGTGTCTGCAGAATGTTGGATATTGTATGCAATCCAGGAGGCGCTCGCCGACTTTTCCCGCCATTTCCCGTCTCGCCGGAACGCGGCATCGGCCTTGACGACGGACGCATGCGCGACCGGCAGGTTTCGCTAGCCGACGTTGCCGAGCTGCGCCGACCACTGCTTGTACCATTCACGGAACAGCGCGTACTGGGTCTCGACATAGCGCCGCTGGGCATCGCTCAGGGCGTCGCTCTCGTTGAAGTGCAGCTCGTAGGCGCTTTCGCCGTTGAGCACCATCAGTTGCTTGTAGTAGAGCACCAGATCCACGCCTTCATCGAAGGAGGATAGCACCGCCAGCGCCGATTCCAGCTCCTGAGCCTGGCGCCGGGCCACGAGATCGCCCTTGGCGGCCTTCTCGCAGAGCGCGACCAGTTGCAGCACCTCTCTCGGCAGCGCGTTGCCGACCCCGGTGATGGCGCCGGTGGCATTGCAGTTGACGAAGCCGTGGAACACCTGGGTGTCGACGCCGACCATCAGGCTGACCTCGTCATCCTGGGAGGTGATGTGCTCGGCCGCGTAGCGCAAATCGTCTGCACCGCCGAACTCCTTGAAGCCGATCAGGTTGGGATGCTCGCGACGCAGCTCGAAGAACAGCTCGGCGCGGGTGGCGAAGCCGTAATAGGGGCTGTTGTAGATCACCGCCGGCAGCTCGGGCGCGGCCTTCAGAATCGCCGAGAAGTGCGCCTTCTGGGCGGCAGGGGCGGTGCCGCGGGAGAGCACGCGGGGGATCACCATCAGCCCTTGCGCGCCGACCCTGGCCGCATGGGCGGCGTGGGAGACCGCTTCCTTCGAGTTGACCGCGCCGGTGCCGACAATGACGGGTACGCCGGCGGCGACCAGTCGCGCCACGCCTTCCTGACGCTCGGCCTCGCTCAGCAGCGGCCAGTCGCCCATCGAGCCGCAATAGACCACCGCGCGCATGCCGAGATCGACCAGCTCGCGACCCTTGGCGACCAGCGCGTCGTAATCCGGCGTGCGGTCTGCGGTGCAAGGGGTCATCAGGGCGGGAATGCAGCCGGTGAAGATGGAGTCGTTCATGGTTGTCCTCTGAAATCCGTGAATGGTCTGTCGGGAATGGCTTTTCGGAAATGACTGAGCGAACAGCTACGACGCGGTGATGCCCCAGGCAAACGGATCGTTTTCATCGATCAGCAGCGTGGCATCGGCGGTCATGTAGGCGCTGCCGGTAATGGCTGGCAGTACGCGATCGCCCTGCCACTCGTAGCGCCCCTCGAAGCGGCTGCCGGTGATGCTGGCCTGCACCCAGGTCTCGCCGGGGGCCAGCTTGCCGTCCGCCGCCAGGCAGGCGAGTTTGGCGCTGGTGCCGGTGCCGCAGGGGGAACGGTCGTAGGCCTTGCCGGGGCAGAGCACGAAATCGCGACTGTCGGCCGGTTTGCCGGTGCTGGTGTCGTCGGCGGCGAACAGCTCGATATGATCGATGTGGCCGCCGTTCTCGCCGGTGATCGCCTGTGCGTCCAGCGCCTGACGGATCGCCCAGGTAAAGGCCGTCAGCGCTTCCTCGTTGGCCAGCGTCACCGTCTGGTCATGCTCGCCGACCAGGAAGAACCAGTTGCCGCCCCAGGCGATATCGCCATGCACCACGCCGTAGCCGGGCACCTCGACCGGCACGCGCTGGCGATAGCGGTAGGCCGGTACGTTGCGCACCGTCACCGCGCCGTCTTCGTGCAGCGTGGCGCTGACCGGGCCGACGGTGGTATCGATCCGGTGATCGCCGGGCTGGATCATCCCGAGATGATGCAGCGACGCCACCAGGCCGATGGTGCCGTGACCGCACATGCCCAGATAGCCGGTGTTATTGAAGAAGATCACGCCGCAGGTCGCGCCCGGCGTGACGGGCTCGCAGTAGAGCGCGCCGACCAGGACATCGTTGCCCCGCGGTTCGAGCAGGCAGGCGCGCCGCCAGTGATCGTGGGATTCCCGCAGCGCATCGCGCTTCTCGACGAGAGTGTCGCCCGGCAGCGCCGGGAAGCCGGACATGACCAGGCGTGTCGGCTCTCCTCCGGTGTGGGAATCGATGACGTGGATGCGCTTCATGCGTATTTCCTCCGATCCGGGTGGCCCCGCAAGACATGGGAAGGCGTCGCGACGAGAAATGTCGCGAATATTGTAGATTTTATACAATCTTCGTGGCGCGATGTGAAGTCATACCGTATGACAAAGGGAAAACGAAAAAGCCGGCGCCAAAGGCGCCGGCAAGAGAAGACCAGGAAAGGAGAGAAGATCTCAGCGTGAATCACGCCCTTTCGAGAATCCCGTTTTCCTGCGGCATGCAGGCTCAAGGAATGATTCGCTGGGCCTTGAGTCTATCGATGGCGGCCAGCAGCGACTGACTCGAATCCATGCGTTCGGTGAAACCCGCGGAGTAGATCTTGTTGGTGTCGGAGACGACGTCGGTTTCAGTGTGGAAGATGAAGTCACCAAATCCCCAGCCAACGAGTTTGGCGAGGTCCGGCTCCACCAGATTGTGCTTTGAAGCCAGCTCGCGCCAGAGCGGGCCCTTGTCAGCCATGTGCGTCTTAAGGTTCAGCGGCACCGGTTCGGCAGATGGCATGCCGAGATGTCTGGCGACGTCGCCAAACATCCGCTCCCAGCGGAAGGTATCGGTATTGGTGACGTTGTAGGCTTCGCCACCCGGCGCGTGTAGAGCGGCCCAGCGGCTGGCGCGTCCGAGCAGGGCGGAATCGGTGGTCTGCACGAGTTGCTGGAACGCCTTGTCGCTGCCGGGGAATCGAAGCGGAATCCCCAGCGCGCGAGAAATTTCGGCATAGACGCCGATCACCAGTGCGATGTTCATCGGATTGCCATGGATATCGCCCACCACCACGTCTGGCCGCAACGCGACAAAGTCCCAGTCCGCCTTTTCGGCGCGCGCGCTGAGTTGAGCCTCTTGTGATTGATAGATGTTGGGTGGCATGTGCGGCGGATCGGATTCACGCGCGGGCGTGCGAACCTTGGCCCCCAGATGAATACCGTAGATCTTGAACCCCTGGTAGATCACGACACGTTGGAGCGGCGCGCCGACGGCTTTCAGCCCATCGAGGAGATTGGCCAGCATCTGGCCGTTCTCTTCCGCTTCCTTGGCGAGATCGTCTCCCGGCTTTAGCGCCGCATAGAAGACATGCGTCGTGTCGGCCGCCCGTTTCAGGGCTTCGCGTGTGGTCTCGGGGTCGGTGAGATCGGCCTTGAGGGTATCGAAACCTTCTACGTCTCGTCGGCCTAGAGCGCGTACCTTCCAGCCGCTGTCGGCCAACTCGTGAGCGGTAGCATGGCCGATGATTCCGCCGGCGCCGGCGACAAGGGCAACGGGATTCTGAGTGCCTGTGCTCATGACATGACTCCTGGATGGTGCATTGGCGATATCGTGTTCGAAGCTGTTTTCGGGGGCGGGGCGTCAGGCGATGGCGCCGCCGCCATCCACGCGGACCGTGGAGCCCGTAGCGAAGCCGGTCGCCATCAGATAAACGATAGCGTTGGCGATATCTTGGGCCTGGCCGACTCGACCGACGGGCAATGCGTCAGCGACCGCTTCGAAGGTCCGGTTGCGCTTGGCCTCGTCCATGCCATGCCACAACGGCGTATCAATCATGCCGGGTGAAACGGCATTCACGCGTACCGGGGCCAGTTCGAGTGCCAAGCCGCGGGCCAAGCCTTCCAGCGCTGCGTTGATCGCGCCTTGCAGCACCGAGCTGGCCGACGGTCTGTCGGCAAGAAAGCCGGAAACGAACGTCAGCGAGCCGCTTTGATTGAGCGATGCTGCACGCGCAATGCGGTATGCCCCCCAGAATTTGCTTTCGAGCGCGGCGTGGGCTTGATCTAGCGGCAACTCTCTTACCGGTCCAGTCGGAGTCTGGGCTGCTGATATAGCGATGTGATCCCAAGGCGCATGATTGGCGAAGAACGCTTCGATGGCTGCATTGTCGCTGGTGTCGAGTGTCGCAGTTTCGACGCTGCCGGCGATTCGAGCGGCGGCGGTGTCCAGCTTGTCCTGCGAACGTGAGGCGATGGTGACAGCAGCTCCCGCTGCCACAGCGCTCATGGCCGTTGCCAAGCCGATGCCGGAGCTACCGCCGATGACGAGAACGCGCTGCTGCTCGAGTGAAAACATATGATGACTCCCGACGTGTCTTTCTATTCAGGGGGATGGCCAAAGATTGAATTGTTCGTATCAACCGTGATCGAAAATCAGCTTAGCTGTTGCATTGAACGATAAAAATGGTCTTATGTTAGAAACATAGTAACTATTCAGGTGGCTGCGGATGGCATGTCGCCAACCACCTGATTTTTTTGGCATAGTGTGCCTGATCCTTCGGCACGTCTATGCGGTGACATGACCATCAGCGATATCAACGTCGACGAGGCCCTGGAACGGGTCCGGCAGCAGCTCAAGGAAGACCACACGGTCTCGCCTTCCTTGCGTGCTGCCATCGACGTGCTGATGCTGCTGGTCAAGCTGATGGCCGACCGACTGGCCACCAGCAGCCGCAACAGCAGCAAGCCGCCGTCACAAGACCCCAACCGCCAACGCCGTTCCCGGGCCAAGGGCGAGCGTCGCCCTGGCGGGCAACCGGGTCACGAAGGCAAGACGCTGGCGCCGGTCACCGATCCCGACGAGATCGTGTCGTTGCGCGTCGATCGCCGCACCTTGCCCAAAGGGCGCACCTATCGCTCGGTCGGCATCGAAACGCGCCAGGTGCAAGACATCGTGATCCAGGCCGTCGTCACCGAGTATCGCGCCGAGGTGCTGGAGGACGATCTCGGGCGGCGCCATGTGGCGCCGTTTCCCGACGGCGTGACCCGCCCGATCCAGTATGGCCCACGTCTCAAGGCGCATGTCGTCTATCTCTCGCAGTATCAGTTGCTGCCCTATGCCCGCATCCAGGCGCTGCTGGCCTCACAGTGCGATCTATCGCTGAGCACCGGCACGCTGTTCGCCTTCAATCAAGAGGCCTATCAGCGCGCCGAGGCGTTTGCCGA
The DNA here is from genome assembly GCF_976982775.1 of Salinicola sp. NYA28a. The sequence goes on along the minus strand of NZ_OZ334582.1, from coordinate 3,980,180 downwards.
GTGGGCGATCCCGGCGCTGAGGCAAGCCGCGACCGTGCATGCCGACGAGACCGGGATGCAGGTCGGCGGCAAGCGCTACTGGCTGCACAGCGCCTCGAATGACGCCCTGACCTACTTGGCGCCTCACGCCAAGCGAGGTCAGGAGGCCATGGATGCCATCGGCATCCTGCCCTATGTCCAGGGGGTGCTGGTGCATGATCACTGGAAGCCTTACTACCGCTACGCGGATTGCCGCCACGCACTTTGCAACGCCCATCACCTGCGTGAATTGACTGCGGCCTGGGAAAATGACCACCAAAAGTGGGCCAAGGCGCTGCATGATCTGCTGCTGGAGATGCATCAGGCCGTTGACGCTGCCGGTGGCACGCTCTCGCCCGAAGAGGCGCAACGCTGGCGAGTCCGCTATCGGCAGTGCCTGACAGAGGGTGAGACCGAGTGTCCGCCACCGATCCCACCACCACCGGGAAAGCGCGGTCGTGCCAAACGTACCAAGGCACGTAACCTGCTCGAACGTCTCCAGGCGTACGAGGACGATGTGCTGCGTTTCCTCGACGACCCCGCCGCGCCCTTCACCAATAACCAAGGGGAGCGTGACCTGCGGATGACCAAGGTCCAGCAGAAGATTTCAGGCTGTTTCCGCTCCTGGGAAGGTGCCGAGATCTTCTGCCGGATGCGCAGCTTCCTCTCGACGGCGGTCAAGCAGGGCCTGGCAGCGCACACCGCACTGGAACAGTTGTTTGCCGGTGAAGTGCCCGAATTCATGCGTCGGGACGGCCTGGATCAGGCAGCGTGACCTGAATAGTTACGAAACATATTCAAATATGGGTTGATAAAGGTGTCGTGTGCTTGATGATCTCAATGAACTCAAGACCTTCTGCTACATATTAAGCGCAGGCAGTCTTTCTGCCGCGGCACGCGAGCTAGATACCAGTGTTGCCGTTGTCAGCAAACGGCTGAAATCGCTGGAGCAGCGTGTCGGTGTCGAATTGATCCATCGCACCACCCGGGCTCTTTCCGCGACGGAAGAGGGCGAGCGACTACGCAACGATGTCGAGCGAGCCTTAGAGGCCTTGGCGATCGGCGAAGCCAAATTGGTCTCGGGCCGCGATGAAGTTTTCGGCACCTTGACGGTCGTGGCTCCCGTTTCTTTCGGACGTCGCCACGTTGCGCCGGTCCTGCTTCAGCTCAGCGAGGACCATCCCCAGCTCAAGGTATCGCTCGGGCTGGATGACTCTCTGGTCGATCTGGTCGCGGATGGCGTGGATATCGCGATTCGCATCGGGCAGCCAGCCGATAGCACGCTTCGGTTGAGAAAACTGGCGGACAATCGCCGGATACTGGTGGCCTCGACCGCATATCTCGACCGCTATGGTCGACCCACCACGCCTGAGGCGTTGAAGGCGCATGCCTTCATTCGCCATGGCAGCTTCACCGCGAACGTCCGGCTCATAAATGACGACGGGCGAGCCGCTTCCGGGATCGGCCAAACGCGGCTGTCGGTCAACAATGCCGATGCGGCTTACGATTGGGCGCGGGCGGGCCAGGGGATTCTTATCAAGTCTCAGGTCGATGTCGCCGCCGATCTGGCGGCGGGAACCATCGAGCGTGTGCTGCCGGAATGGCATCTCGGCGAAGCGCCGATCATGGCGCTGTATCCCATGGGGAAGCAGTTACCGCGTAAGACGCGCCTGTTTCTCGATGCTATGGTCGCGGCTCTGGCGGATATCCGGCCGCAGCCTTGGCAGGCCGAAAGCGTTGCTCAGCTCATGACGCCACAGCCGCCGCGGCGGTGGCGCGGCGCATCGCCATGGCATAGAAAGTCGCGCCGAGTGCGCCGCCGATGAAGACCGAGAAGTGCCCCAGGTCGCCCAGCGGCAGGAAGTTGATCACGATGCCGATCAACGACGCAGCGACCACCGCCTTCACCGCGGCCGGATTGAAGCCGTTGCGATACCAGTAGGGGCCGCTGGGATCGACGCTGAACAGGGCGTCAACATCGATCTCGCCCCGGCGGATACGGTAGTAGTCCATGATCAGGATGCCGTAGAGCGGGCCGATGGCCGCCGCGAGCAGGTCGACGGTGTAATGGATGATCTCCGGATTGCTGAACAGGTTCCACGGGGTCAGGAAGATCGAGCCGACGGCGGCGATGAAGCCGCCGGTACGGAAGCTGATCTTGCTGGGCGCCATGTTAGAGAAGTCGAACGCCGGCGCGACGAAGTTGGCGACGATATTGATGCCGATGGTGGTGGTGACGAAGGTCGCGGCGCCCAGCACGGCAACGAAAGTATTGTCGAGGCGGGAAACCGTTTCGATCGGATCGTCGATCATCTCGCCGAACACCGGCAGTGTCGCCGAGACCATCATCACTGTGGTCGCCGAGAACACCAGGAAGTTGACCGGCAGGCCCCAGAAGTTGCCTCGTTTGACGTCATCGAAGGTGCGCGCGTAGCGGGTGAAATCGCCGAAGTTGAGCGTCGGCCCGGCAAAGTAGCCGGCGACGATGGCGGCCGCGATCACCATCTGCCACAGCTGCTCGCCGGGGGAAAGCTGGATGTCGCTCAAGGTGAAGCTGATGTTGGCCCAGCCCGCCTGCCACACCAGCCAGGCGGCCAGGGCGAACATCACCAGATAGACCGCCGGGCCGCTCCAGTCGATGAAGCGCCGGATCGAGTCCATGCCGCGCCAGAACACGATCGCCTGCAGACACCACAGCAGCATGAAGCTGATCCAGCCCAGATAGGAGAGGCCGAGAAAGCTGGGGCCGGCCAGCGATTCCATGCCGGGGAACAGGCGCAGGATCACGATGGTCAGGGCGTTGGAGGCCAGATAGGTCTGAATGCCGTACCACACCACGGCGATCAGGCCGCGGATCATCGCCGGGATGTTCGCTCCCAGCACGCCGAACGAGAGCCGGCAGATCACCGGGAACGGCACCGCGGCTTTCTGACTCGGTCTTGCCATCAGGTTGGCGAAGATCTGCACGATGTAGATACCGATCAACAGCGAGATCAGCACCTGCCAGCCGGCCAGGCCCAGGGCGAACAGGCTGGCGGCGACCACGTAGCCGCCGACGCTGTGCACGTCGGAAAGCCAGAAGGCGAGGATGTTGTACCAGTTCCAGTTCTGCCTGGTGGGCGCGAGATCGGCGTTATAGAGCCGGTCGCTGTACTGGTGGGGCGAGTGGTGCGGTTGCTGTGGCATGGCGGATGCCCTCCGCAGGGTGGTTTGTGATTGTGATTCCTGTTTTTGTATACAAGATGCGTGCCATATCCGTCATCACAACGAGAAGAGAGAGTCGCAAACGATATGGGAAGGGGTCGCTTCTGGAAAAGACGCCGGCGCTCAAACTTTTAACCCAAAGACCAGCGCATGGCATGGTTCCGGCCAAACCTTGCGCTGGTTCATGAACCGAGTGCGGCGAGCAAGCTTTCAGGCCCAGTCGGGCTGGAAACGCACAATCGATGTGCGCTTGGATGGCGGCATGCACCATACAAGTGCAGAAAAGAAAAACGGTTTCGTTTTGTATACGATAAAGCGCTAGATTGAAGCGAAGCTAGATTGGAACGAAGCTAGATTGGAACGAAGCTAGATTGAAACGAAGCACCAAGGGGAGAGAGTCATGCTGGAATTGAAGGCCCAGAAGCTGACGCCGGAGGCTTTCGCGCCGTTCGGCGACGTGATCGACGCACGTGTCAGCGAGTCATTCCCGATCAACGGCGGGCGCACGCAGCGTCATCACGATCTGGCCCGGGTGGAGATCCTGGGCGCCCCTTCGCGGCCGCTGATTAGTGTGTTCGTCAGCCAGCCGGTCACGCTGCCGCTGGAGCTGGAACTGCTCGAATGTCATCCGCTGGGTAGCCAGGCGTTCATGCCGCTGCACGAAGAGCGTTTCGTCGTCGTCGTGGCGCCGCCGGGAGACGACATCGATCCGGACGAGATCCGCGCCTTCGTCACCGACGGCCGCCAGGGCGTCAACTACCGCGCCGGCACCTGGCACGCGATCCATTCGGTGCTGGAACGGGAAGGCGAGTTCCTCGTCGTCGACCGCGCTGGTGCCGACAATCTCGACGAGCGGCCGATGGCGATCCGGGTGGTGGTCTAGAGCGGATCAGCGGGCGAGAGTCGAGAACGAGGATGCCCCGCTAGTGCGGGGCATCGAAAGCATCATTTGCAGTTGGTTCAGGCGGTCCTGCCGCTGACGGCCTGAGCCGGGTCTTCCTCCATCTCCATGCGCTCGCGTTCGTCATCGATGATCTTGAGCGCCTGCTCCTGCGTCACCTTCGAGGCCGGCGTGACCAGACTGACGACGACGCCCACGACTAGCGCGACCAGCACCGCTGGGATGCTGGGGTTGCCCCAGAACGCCGTCCAGCTTTCCACGTTGATCACCGCCAGCGAGGTCGCGGACGCGGCGATCAGCGTGGCGATGGCGCCCTGCCAGTTGTAGCGCGGCCAGAAGCGCCCCAGCACGCCGCACACGAACATCCCCGCCATCACGGTCGCGATCATGCTGGTGATGTAGCTGATGACGTTGTTGGAGGTCAGCGCGAACAGCAGCGCCAGGCCGATGGTGGCGACCAGCGCCAGCCGCGACAGGCCCACGACCTTGCGTGCCGACGGCGTATGGCCGGTGAACAGCACGTAGACGTCGCGCAGCAGGATCGACACGCCGGCAATGGCATCCGAACTCGCGCTGGACATGGTCGCCGACAGCCCCGCGACCAGCAGCAGCAGGCCCAGCCACAGCGGCAGGATTTCCGTCGCCAAAAACGGGAAGGCGAAGTTGCTGTTGTCGAGTCCGGGATTCAGGGCGTGAGTCGCCATGCCGATGATCGCGGGGATGATCGAGAAGAACAGATAGAGAACGCCAGTTATCACGAACGACTTGCGCACCGAGCCGACCGAATTGCCGGAGTAGATACGCTGACGGTAGGAGGGCGTTGCCAGCACACCGACGGCAATGACCGCGGCGAGCGAGATCGCCGGCACCAGGCCGATCTTGTCGATGCCCAGGAAACTGGTGGCCGCGATGTCCATGTTAGCGCCGAGACCGGAGAAACCGCCGACCTCGAACAGCGCGATGATCGCCATCACGATGAAACCGGCGAACAGCACCACCGCCTGCACGGTATCGGTCCAGATCACCGCCATGTAGCCGCCGATCACGCAGTAGACACCGAAGCCCAGCGCCACCAGGATGCGTGCGGTGGTCAGGTCGATTCCCGCCATCCACGACAGATAGAGCCCGCCGCCGAGGATATGCGCGCCCAGCCAGCCGATGCAGGCGATATAGATCAAAACGGCAACGATATTGCGCACCCAGCGATTGGCGCCGACGTAGTAGGAAAGTTCCTCGCTCATGGTCATGAAGCGGAAGCGGCGCACCGGGGCGAACCAGAACGCCAGCAGCAGCACGCCGATGGAACCGCCGATGCCGTAGAGCGCGCCGGCCCAGCCGTTGGCATAGCCGAATCCGACCGCACCCATGCTGGAGCCTGTACCGACCATGGTCGCCACCGTGGTGCCGATGGTGAGGAAGATCGGGACGCTACGTCCGCCCAGCAGGAAATCGTCGCCGGTGCTGCGACTGTTGCGGGACACCCACCACCCGAACGCGATCATGACGAGCACGTAGGCGATGAAGGCCCCGAGGAAAACGTGACTGTTCATATTGACCTCTTATAATTGTCGTTCCGGTCGTTGCCGCGACCGGAGCAGTGTTAAACAACCTGGTCCATAGGGTTTTATGCTGCCGGTCGCGCCCTTGCCGGGGCGTGACCACCTTTCTTACAGATGTTTCAAAGCGTCTCGTCAACGCATTCGATCATCTTTCGAGCGATGCGTACGCGCAGGCACGTATCAGGCCCTGTCGGCGCGATAGCACTTGATGTCCACTTCGACTTTGCAGTCCACCACCAGGTCCTGAACGCTGCAGATCCGCGCCGGCGGATGGTCGCCGAACACTTCCTTGAACACCTTGTTGAACGAGCTGAAGTAGCGCGCGTCGGTGAGCACGGCGGTGACGTGGACCACGTCTTCCACACCGTAGCCGGCCTCTTCGGCGATCTTCAGGCAGTTGGCGAACGCCAGTCGCGACTGTTCGATGATGCTGCCCTCGACGACTTCGCCGTCGGTCATCGGTGTCTGGCCGGAGACGAACAGCCAGCCGGCTGCCTCGGTGGCGCGAGCGAAGGGCAGTTTCTGGCCACCGGTGCCGACGCCGCCTTCGACGCCATAACGTTTGATACTCATGGTTGAATCTCCTGGATTGACGGGATGGGGGATAACGGTTTCGGGTTATCGGGTGAATGAAAAATCATGAGGCGGTGCGGGAAGGCTCCGCCGACAGCCGGGTTCGGCGTCGCAGCAAACGTCCGGCTCGGTATTCGCTGGCCTCGCCCTGGCGATAGCTGACCACGCCGTTGACGATGACCCGCTCGATGCCGCTCGCCCTGGCGATCGGCGCGGTGTAGGTCGCGGTGTCCTCGAGGGCGTCGAGATCGAACAACACCAGGTCGGCGAAGGCGCCGACTCGGATCTCGCCGCGGTCGGTCAGGCCGAAGTTGGCGGCGGAAAGCCCGGTCATCTTGCGCACCGCCTCGGTCAACGGCAGCAGTTTCAGATCGCGGCTGTAGTGCGCCAGCACCCGCGGGAACGCGCCCCATAGACGCGGATGCGGATGCGGATCGTTGGGCAGCCCGTCGGAGCCGACCATCGACAGCGGATGCGACAGCACCAGGCGCATGTCCGACTCGCTCATGTTGTGATAGACCGCGCCGGCCGGCTGCAGACGCCGGGCGGCGTCCATCAGCGACAGCTCCCACTGCTCGGCGATCGCTTTCAGCGATTGGCGCGCCATCTCCGGATGCGGGTCGGACCAGGTGATGAAGATGTCGATCTCGTCGGTGACCTGACCCAGATCCAGCGTCGAGGAGCCGGCGGTGTAGGGATAGCAGTCGCAGTGCACGCCGTGGGAAAGCGCGGCGTCGTCGAGCTTCGCCAGTGCCTTGGGCGCGTTGCCCCAGTTGCCGGCGCCGGCGCACTTGAGGTGCGAGATCACCAGCGGCGCCTGGCCATGTCTGGCGGTGGCGAAGGCTTCGTCCATGGCTTCGGGGAGCCCGGCGAACTCGTCGCGCAGATGCGTGGTGTAGACGCCGCCGGCGCGGCCGACCGCCTCGACCAGCGCGTTCATCTCGGCGGTGGGGGCGTGATAGGCGTTGCGGTAGGCTAGCCCGGAGCTCATGCCGACGGCGCCCTCGGTCAGTGCCGTTTCCAGCTGTTCACGCATGGCGGCGATTTCGCCGTCGCTGGCGGCACGGTCGAAGCGATCCATGACCTGGCTGCGCAGGCTGGTATGGCCGATCAGCGCCGCCACGTTGACGCTCGGTCGCGCCTGCTCGATCGCTTCGGCATAGGCGGCGAAGGTGGGGTAGCGGAAATCCTCCGCGCGGCCGAGCAGGTTCATGGGGTCCGGCACCTCGCCGGCCAATTTCACCGGGCTGGCGCTGATACCGCAGTTGCCGACCACCACCGTCGTGACGCCCTGGGAAAGCTTGGGCAGCATCTGGGGGGTGCGGATGACGTTGGTGTCGTCGTGGGTGTGCACGTCGATGAAGCCGGGGGTGAGCATCAGCCCTTCGGCGTCGATCATTTCGCGGGCATCGGCATCACCCAGATCGCCGATGGCGACGATCCGGTCGCCCTCGACCGCCACATCGGCAATGAAAGGCTCGCGTCCGGTGCCGTCGATGACGCTGGCGCGGCGGATCAACAAATCATGGGGCATGGTGGCTCCTGAAAGCGGCTCGTGACGCTCAATCCCCCAGCGGCTGGCGGTTGTCGCCGCCGCGGTGGGCATCGAGAGTGATCTTGAGTCGTCGCAGCTTGTCGCGGGTGCGCGAGCGGTGGCGCAGCGCCAGACCGAGGGCCAGCATGTCGATGGCGGCCATCATGGCGTAGCGCGACGACGACGGAAAATAGATGTAATCGGTCTCGCGGGCGGCCAGCGGCAGCGTGATATCGGCGACCTTGGCCAACGGCGAGCCGACCGCGGTGACGGCCAGCACCCGGGCGCCGTATTGGCGCGCCAGTTCGGCGGCTTCGACGATTTCCGGTGTGTAGCCGGTAACGGAAAGCGCGACCACCACGTCGCTGGGCTCCAGGGTCGAGGCCACCATGCGCGGCAGCAGCGATTGCGGATAGGCGCTGATCGCGTAGCCGAGGCGGACCAGCCGGAACTGCAGCTCCTGCGCCATCACCGTCGACCCGCCGCCGGCCCCGAACACCAGAATCTGGCGGGCGTCGTCGAGCATCGCCACTGCGCCCTCGACGTCCGCCTGCTCCATCAGCGTGCGGTTGAGCGCCAGCGTCTGGGCGGCGGTGTCGTAGATCACCCCGAGGCCATCGTCCTCGCTCGCTTCCTGGATGAAACGGCGGCCGGCAGCCAGCGCGCGGGTCAGGCGCGTCTTGAGGTCGCGCACGTTGCGACAGTCCACCGCGCGGGCGAAGCGGGTCACCGTGGCATCGCTCACCTCGGCGCGCCTGGCGATCTCGCCGATGCTGGCCTCCGCGACGAAGTCGATATCGTCGAAGATCAGATTGGCGACCTTCTTCTCCGCCTCGCGCAGACTCGGCAGGCAGGCGGTGATGTGCGACAAGATGTCGATTTCCTGGCTCACGTTGGGCTCGATAGTCGATAGGCAGTCAGTTCATGTTAGTCACTAACATATTTTTATTTTGTGTGTTAGTAAATACCCCAAAGGTTGAGACAAAGGACTGAGACAAAGGACTGAGAAGACAGACTTGGTGACGACGATCACCACAAGCACAACATTCGCGACAGGAGAAGAACCGATGGCTGACCCGATGACGTCTTTGGCGCCGCCGCAGAAAGGCACGCCGCTTTCGACCCCCGCCAATCTGCTGGCGGACGTGCCGCTGCCGGCGGCAGCGATCTTCGAGGCACCGCTGGCGCACAATCTCGCCTGGATGCAGCGTTTCGCGGACGATCACGGCGCCAAACTCGCGCCCCACGGCAAGACGACGATGGCGCCGGCGCTGTTCAAGCGTCAGATCGAGGCGGGCGCCTGGGGTATCACGCTGGCGACGGCGGTGCAGACGGTGGCGGCGCATGCGCATGGCATCGATCGCGTGCTGATGGTCAATCAACTGGTCGGCCGACCGAACATGACGCTGATCGCGGATGCCATCGAGCGTGGCCTCGAATACTACTGCGTGGTCGATGGTGCCGATAACGTGCGCAATCTGGGGCGCTATTTCGCCGAACGTGGGCTCACGCTCAACGTGCTGATCGAGCTGGGCATCGATGGCGGTCGCTGCGGTTGTCGCGACGCCGAACAGGTCGAGGCGCTGGTGGCGGCGATCGCGGAGCAGCCGGCGCTGGCGCTGGTGGGTATCGAAGGTTACGAGGGGATGATCGCTGGCGGTGACGAGATCGCCGCCGTGCGCGCCTACGGCGAGCGACTGGTCGATACCGTCCGGAAGTTGCAAGCCAGTGGCGTGCTCCAGCGCGAGGCGCCGATCGTCACCGCGTCCGGCTCCAAGTGGTTCGATCTGATTGCCGAAGCGTTCGACAAGGCAGAGCTGCGCGAACGCTACACGCCGGTGCTACGACCGGGCTGCTACGTGGTTCACGATCACAAGCTCTATGCCGGTGCGATGGACGCCGTGAAATCGCGCCATCCCGGGCTCGAGGGGGAGCTGAAGCCGGCGCTGGAGGTGTTCGCCCATGTGCAGTCGTTACCCGAGCCGGGCCTGGCGATCGTCGCGCTGGGCAAGCGCGATATCGGCCACGAGCCGGATCTGCCGCTGCCGCTGCGTCTTTATTCACCGGCCACGGAGAACGCGACGCCAACTGATATCAGCACGTGGCGAACGACACACATCATGGATCAGCACGTCTTTCTCGAGGTGCCGGCGGATGCCGAGATCGCCGTTGGCGATGTCATCGCCTTCGGTACCTCGCACCCCTGCCTGACCTTCGACAAGTGGCGCCGCCTGCTGCTGGTCGACGAGCGGCTGGAGGTGAAGGACATTCTCGAAACCTGTTTCTGATCACGGCGATGCATCCGCTATTAAAAAAGTGGAAATGGTTTCCATAAATATTGACGCTCGGGCGTTGCTCGCTTAATTTGACACCCTGTGAGCATCGGTCGCGGCCATTTTTCCGCGCCGTTGGCCGCACGACAGTCATGCGATGGTTCGCGGATCAGGCCCGGCGGTATCCGGGCAGGCGTGCCATTCCCGAGCGCTCTTCCGTCGGGATGAGACCTAACGAATCATTGACGGAAGTTTTTGGCGAGCCATTGGCTCGCCTTTTTTATGCCAGGGGCTTATGACTAGTTTATGCCTGGGGTTGCCGCTGTGAAGGCTGACGCCGGAGGGCAGGTTCGGCATATGCCACCTCTTGGTGACGCCTGAGCGAGCGACGGGGCTCTCCGCCCTGTCGCTCGTCGGCCCGGCCCCGACGTTCGTTGGAACGGCTGGCCGTCTGGCGGGGCGTTCAATTCTGAACGGAAATGACGGAGCCGCCGTCGACACGGATATTGCTGCCGTTGACGAAAGAGGCGTGCCGCGACACCAGCATGGCGATCACGTGGGCGACTTCCTGCGCTTCGCCGCGGCGTTTGGCGACGATGCCGGGGCGCTCCTTCTCGAGAAAACCTGCGATCGCCTCTTCGAAGGAAACGCTCAGTTGATCGGCGCGCTGTTTCATCATGCCATCGGTCATGGGCGTCGCGATGAAGGCGGGGGCCACGGTATTGCAGAGCACGCCGTGGGCGGCTTCCTTGTAGGAGAGGTTCTTGACGAAGGTGCTCAGCGCCGCCTTGGCGGTGTTGTAGACCGCCTCTTCCCAGTAGGGTTGAACGCTGTTTTCCGACGTGATGCAGATGAAGCGGCCCCAGCCGCGATCGCGCATGGCAGGAATGGTGGCGCGAGCCACTCGCACGGCAGAGAAGAAGTCGATCTGCCAGGCGTGCTCATAATCCCCGTCGGTGAGTTCCAGCGGATCGCCCTTGGCGCCAGTCACGCCGGCGGTATGGATGACGATATCGATCGCGCCGAAGCGCTGCACGCCCTTGGCGACCAGTTCGTCCACTTCCGCTTGCCGCGTCACGTCTGCCGTCAGGCATAGCGGCTCGTCTGGCAAGTCGTTGGCGGCGCGCTCCAGCGCTTGCGGGTCGAGATCGGTGAGCACCAGATTGACGCCTTCGGCCGCCAAGGTATGGGCCGTGGCCAGGCCGATACCACTTTGAGCGCCGGTGATTAATGCGGTTTTACCGAGAATGCCCAAATCCATTGCCAAGCCTCCCTGCTTACGATTGGATTGCTCGAGGAATGCAGTATTCGAGCCTCCAGCATGGTCAAGGTCGCGAATTCTTGCCAACCGGCAGCCGTGAGGCTTGGTCTTGCGGGAGCGCCATCGAGGCGTAAAAATGGCGCCCGTCTGTGACCGTGCGAGTCGGAACGCTCGCCAAAAGCGACACATCACGTCTTCACAAGCCGCTGGAAAAGCGGCAACACCTCCATTGCAGGGAACGCCATGAAATTTCGCTACCTTCCAACGGCCCTATGTCTGGGTGCCGTCCTGCCCGGCGTGGCGCTGGCACAGTCCGGCTCGGCACAGTCCGGCTCGGCGCCGTCTGCCGCGAGCCCGTCGGCGGCCGCGCAACCGGTGATCGAGGTCACCGCGCCGCGACTTTCCCGCGAGCTGTATGCCACGCCGGCCGCCGTCTCGGTGGTCGAGCGCGAGGAGATTCAGCAGGGCCAGCAACGGGTCCGTCTGGACGAGTCGCTGATCACGGTGCCCGGGCTCTTCCTGCAGAATCGCGACAACTTCGCCCAGGGCGAACGGGTTTCCATTCGCGGGTTTGGCGCGCGGACGCCCTGGGGCGTGCGTGGCATCACCGTGCTGGTCGATGGCATTCCCTACACGTTGCCGGACGGTCAGGCGCAGCTGGATGCGATCGATCTCGACAGCGCCGAGCGCATCGAAGTGATTCGCGGCCCCAGCGCGGTGCAGTACGGCAATGCCGCCGGCGGCGTGATCAGCGTGACCACCGCGGACGGCAGCGACGATCCGGGCAGCCATATCCGTATCGAAGGTGGCAGTGACGGCTATCAGAAGGCATCGGTCAGCAACGGCGGCGTCAACGGCCCTTGGTCGCACCACATCAGCGTGTCGGCGCTCAATGTCGACGGCTATCGCGACCACAGTTCGACCGAGAAATACCTGCTCAACGCCAAGCTGCGTCGCGAACTGGGGAGTGATCGCGCGCTCACGGCGATCGTCAATCTGCTGGATAGCCCCTACGCCGAAGACCCGGGCGGGTTGACCGCGGCAGCCGTGGACGAGGATCGAGCAGGCACGGTCGACAGCAACTTCTACTCGCCGACCCGTATCGATGCGGGGCAGGAGGTCGATCAGCAGGTGCTCGGCCTGCAGTACGAGGATCTCTCCACCGGCCCTGGCGAGTTCTACCTCAAAGGCTTCTATCTCAAGCGCGACTACCAGCAGCAGCTGGCCTATGCGGGTGACGACAACTTCGTTGCCTACGATCGCGACTACTACGGTGGCAGCGCCGAGTATCACCAGGCGCTGAGGCTGGGCGAGCTGCCGCTGCGCTATGTGGCCGGCGTGGACGTGGGACGTCAGGTGGATGACCGCTACCGGGAGGCGGTGAATATCGATGGCGATCATCAGGGGCGCACCGCCGACGAAACGCAGAAGGCGACCTCGCTGGGCGCCTTTCTGCAGGGCGATCTCGATCTGACCGAGCGCTGGACGCTCTCGCTCGGCACCCGTTACGACCGGGTCGATTTCGATATCGACGATGACTATATCGATCTCGCCAATGACGATGGCGACGACAGCGGCGACCGTACCTTCGAGCAGTGGAGCGGCAGTGCCGGGCTCAGCTTCCGTTACCTGCCCACGCACCAGGTCTATCTGTCGACGGGCACGTCGTTCGAGACGCCGACCTTCGCCGAGTTCGCCAACCCGGCCGGCGTCGGCGGTTTCAATCCCGGCATCGAACCGCAGAAGGCGTGGAATCGCGAGATCGGCCTGCGCGGCAACTTCGATAACGGCCTCGATTACGACGTGGCGCTGTTCTCGACCCGGGTGCGGGATTCACTGGTTTCCTATCAGATCGATGGCCGGGACTACTATCGGAACGCCGGCAAGAGCCAGCAGGACGGTATCGAGGCGGCGCTGGGCTGGCAGTTCCAGCCCAGCTGGCGCCTGGATAGCGCGCTGACGCTGGCCAAGTACGAATTCGATGACTTCGAGGATGCCGACGGCAACTATGACGGCAACCGGATTCCCGGCCTGCCGGAGAAGACCTGGGTCAATCGCCTGACCTGGCAGGGGCTCGGCCAGAGGTTCGCGACGGTGGAAACCCAGTACATCGGTTCGATGATGGCCGACGATGCCAACGAGGTGAAGATCGACGACGTCTGGCTGGTCAACCTGCGCGGCGGCGATGGCTGGCGGCTGGGCGGCGATACGTGGCTGAAGGGCTATGTCGGCATCCGCAACCTGTTCGACCGCGAGCACTATGCCAACGTGATCATCAACGCGACCAACGCGCGCTATTTCGATCCGGCACCGGGGCGGACGGTCTATGCTGGTATCGGTATCGACTTCTGACACGGCGATGTCCCGCGAGGAGGTTTCGCCTCGATGTCGTGTGTCGATAGCTGATGTCCGGTATGGATGTCCGGAGTGAATGTCTGGTGTGAATGACCACAATACGAGAGCGGCGTTCGAGCATCGCCGCCATCAACGATGATTCAAGGAACCGTTATGCGAATTCTCATTGCGTTTGCCGGGGCGCTGGTCCTGTTCTCCCTGATCGGCGGCTGCACGTTCAACCGTTACAACGACGGGCAGCGCGAGGTGAAGGCCGGCGTGCCCCAGCAAGGGCCGACCAGCAATCCGGCGGATGCTTCGCGGGGCCAGAACGGCACTGGCGAGCTGCCGTAAACACGTAGCGATACGCCTGACCTGACGTAGAAAGCCGCCGGCTGCAACGAGATCGCCCCGCAAAAAGCGGGGCGATTTGAGGCGGTTGCTTGCCGTAGGCCTTGTCGACGTCGATGACGACGTAGCCGACCTTGTCGTTGGTAGCTTACATTCGATTTCTGCTAACGTTCATAGCTTAAGGAAACGCTGCACAAATCCCGGTGCAGCTGCTTGATCGCCACCGGCGGGGTAGAATCGGGTCATCCCATCAGCGTCTGACAGAGCCATCCCATGAAGCAGATCTCTTTCGCCCAGGCAGAGCACCACAACAAGAAGAAGATGACACGTCGCGAGCGGTTCCTGGCCCAGATGGAGGCGCTGGTGCCTTGGCAACGACTCATCAACGCGCTGTCGCCGTCTTACTTCCCTAACGCAGCAGGCAAACGCGGCCGTCCGCCCATCGGCCTAGAGCGCATGCTGCGGATCTACTTCCTGCAACAATGGTATGCGCTCGCCGACGAGGCGCTGGAGGATGCCATCTACGACAGCCAGGCGATGCGTGACTTCGTGGGTATCGATCTGGCCATCGAGAGCGTGCCGGACGCGACTACGCTGCTGCGCTTCCGTCATCTGCTGGAGAAGCATGCCCTGACTCAGCGGATCTTCGAGGAGATCAACGCCCACTTGGCCGAGAAAGGGCTGTTCATGCGCGAGGGCACGATCGTCGACGCCACTATCGTGGCGGCTGCCCCTTCCACGAAGAACAAGGCCAAGCAACGCGATCCGGAGATGAAGCAGACCAAGAAAGGCAACCAGTGGTACTTCGGGATGAAGGCCCATATCGGCGTCGATGCCGTCACCGGACTGACTCACAGTGTCGCCGCGTCCTCGGCCAACGTCGCCGATGTCACCATGGCCGGCGCTCTGGTCCGGGACGATGATAAGCGGGTATACGGCGACGCGGGCTACACCGGCATGGGGAAGCACCTCGACGAAGAGAAGGATGCCTCGGATTCGCGGTGCTGTGTTGCCGCCAAGCGTGGCGCCATCAAGAAGATGGACGACAGCCCGATGAAAGCGCTGCTGTTGGCGATCGAGAAGACCAAGGCCAGTATCCGCGCCAAGGTCGAGCATCCGTTTCATGTCATCAAGAACCTCTTTGGCTACCGGAAGGTGCGCTACAAGGGGCTGGCCAAGAACCAGGCGCAACTCTTGAGCCTGTTCGGGCTGGCCAACCTGGTGCTGTCGACACGATGCAAGGGCCGAGTTAACGGGGCCAGTGCGCCTTGAGTCTGGCCTAGCAGCCGGGGTAACCGGCTGCCAGGGAAAACAGACCACCTCAGGTGGTCAGAAATTGATCGCTGACGCGGTGATTATGCCCCTCTGAGCCCTTCGGCCGCTCAGAGACGAATTGATCAGTGGTTCCTTAGAGATCTATGGGTATGCTAGATTAAATGCTGCATACAACTTTGATCAAGAGGCGGGGTCGGCTAATGAAGGGTACTTTGAAGATGTTGCTGAGAACCCAGAAAATATTGACGGTGTTTTTCAAGCTTCAGCTTCGCAAAGTAGAATAGGGTTTTTAACTAATACTAAAACGGCTTACGGTAATCTCGAGACAAGGTTCGAGGGGGATTTTTGGTCTTACAACAACTCAGATACAAGACTTAGGTTGCGTCATGCATATGGTGAGTTAAATAATGTGCTCGCCGGTCAGACATGGTCTAACTACAATAGTTTTGTAGGGTTTACGCCCACCTTGGATTTTTATGGCCCTGCCGGAAGCATGGGGTATGGTACGAGGGTTCCACAGTTAAGGTATACTGTTGGCAATTTATCAATTGCTGGTGAAGACCCGAGATCTCAACTCGCAAGTAATTTGGATGAGGCTAGACCAAGTGATGACGATAGGATTTCATCACTTCCTGCTTTAAGCGTGCGGTATGAAGAGAACTCTGAGCCATTTTCTTATTCAATTGCTGGCATAGCGCGGCAACTGAAATATGATACTGGTCCCTCAGATGATACTGCCATGGGGTATGCAGGGTTTCTTGCAGGCGCGTATAAAGTTGGCCTGTTAACTCTCAGGGGTATTGTGCATGCCACTGAAGGTGCTAATAGTTATCTGTATGACTCAGGTAGCTCTTTCAATGGGGCAGATGCGTTCGTCACGGACTCGGGTGAGTTAGAAACCCTTTCGGGCGTGGGGGGGTCTGTCGGTGCATCTTATCAAATAACGCCTAAATATGCAGTTAATGTCTCGTATGGTATTACCGATGTAGATGGCGAAGATGATGAGGGTGTTGTTGGTAATGCCAATAGGAAAAATCAAAACGCGTTCCTTAATGTCATGTGGACGCCCATTGATGAAGTGATGTATGGGGTAGAGTATGGTTACTTCAAGACTGACGTTGTAAATAAGGATGAGGTTGATGCAAGTCGCCTGATGGTTTCCGCTCAGTACAATTTCTGAAGACGTTAGCGTTAGATCTGCTTACTGCTCGCATTGCCCAGCTTTATAGCTGGGCTTTTTTTTGGTGCGCCAGGCATGGCGCGTAGCGCCTTGACGGCGCTGTTCCCGAGGGTGGTGCCTCGGGATGACTTGGGGGTGAAAGTCCCCTGCACACCCGGCAAGGGGAAGTGCTAGCCGAACGGCAAGGGTGTCTACCGTGAGGTGGAATCTGAAGGAAGCCCGAGGCAAAACGCTGGCCTGACGAACAGGAAGCGGATATGAGGCGTCCTGGCGGGGTGAGGTGGCAACGATCACCAACGCCCGGTACTTGCACGAAACGCCATGACGTACATCCGACAGGCATAAGCGGGAAGGTCGCGCGTCTTACCCTGGGAGGTCTGGTGGTCTGCCACAGTGCTACCGGCGTCGAAAGGCGACGGGAGGGGCCATCAGACGTCAGCCAAGGCCATAGTAAGGGCCGGTTCACCTCGGCACCAAGGGCCGAACATGAAGAACCGCGAGTAGGCGATGACGTCTCGAGGATTGATCATGAAGACAGCAATGGGCGCTAACACCGCCACCCACCCAGAGGGGCCGGGGTGGAACCCCGCGCCCCAGCCGGTGGGCGTCGAGACGGTCCCGGCGTCGTCATCGTGGACGAAAGCGAAGCCTGTCCTGCTCATGGAAGCGGTGGTCGCCACCGACAACATGGAGCAGGCTTACCGCCGGGTGGTCGCCAACCAGGGGGCGCCGGGTGCCGATGGCATGACGGTGCACCAGCTGGCCGACCACCTGAAACAGCACTGGTCGGCGCTGTACGAGCGGCTGCTGGCCGGCGAGTACCACCCCAGCCCAGTCCGGGCCGTCGAGATCTCCAAGCCCAAGGGCGGGATACGACAGCTCGGCATCCCCTCGGTCACTGACCGACTGATCCAGCAAGCACTGCTGCAGGTGCTGACGCCGCTCTTCGATCCGGGCTTCTCCGAATCGAGCTACGGCTACCGCCCGAAACGCAGCGCCCAGCAGGCCGTCTCGGCCATGAAGGCCCACGTCACCGCCGGTCACCGCTGGGTGGTCGACCTCGACCTGGCAGCCTTCTTCGACCGAGTGAACCACGACCTGCTGATGGCGCGGGTCGCGCGCCGCGTTCGCGACAAGCGGGTGCTGCGCCTGATCCGCCGCTACCTGGAAGCCGGGATGTTCCAGCATGGCCTGACCACGCCACGCCGACAGGGAACGCCCCAGGGCGGGCCACTCAGCCCGCTGCTGGCGAATATCCTGCTGGACGACGTGGACAAGGAACTGGAGCGCCGCGGTCACCGCTTCTGCCGCTACGCCGACGACATCCAGGTGTATGTCAGGAGCCGGCGTGCCGGCGAGCGCGTCATGGCCAGCCTGAGCGATTTTCTCGAGAATTCGCTCAGGCTCACGGTCAATCGCGCCAAGAGTGCGGTGGATCGGCCTTGGAGCCGAGGTTACCTGGGCTACACGCTGACCCGGCACAAGTTGCCAAGACTGACTCTTGCCAAGGCCAGTTTGCAGCGCCTGATGCAGCGTGTCCGTGAGATCCTCAAACGCGGCAGGGGGCACCACACCCGGCGAGTCATAGATGAACTGACCCCGGTCCTGCGGGGCTGGGCCAGCTACTTCTCGCTCGTCGATGTAAAGCGCC
Organism: Salinicola sp. NYA28a; assembly: GCF_976982775.1. The sequence continues at coordinate 3,962,066 of NZ_OZ334582.1, read as the reverse complement.
CGCTGGAAGCGCTGGATCAATGGATACGTCGCCGACTGCGCTGCGTGATCTGGCGGCAGTGGAAACGTCCACGGACCCGGCGTCGAAAACTCTTGGCACTGGGCTTGGACGATCAGCGTGCCTGGAAGTCAGCGGGAAACGGGCGAGGTCACTGGTGGAATGCCGGCGCTTCGCACATGAATCAGGCCCTGCCGAAGAAGTGGTTCGATCAACTGGGCCTGATTTCGGTACTCGACACGGCAAGAGGGCTTAGCCGTTCTTCATGAACCGCCGTATACCGAACGGTACGTACGGTGGTGTGAGAGGACGGGGGAGGCAACTTCCCCTCCTACTCGATCTGGCTGGCTGTGTCCGGCATCATTCGACTCTGATCTTGCCTTGCTCTATGGGCCACCTCGTCTCAGTGTACTGCCTTAATGGGGTGTCTACTGCTGTTGAGCAAGATCAATGAGAGAAGTAGACTAAATCCCGGCTTATTCATGAGGTCGGTCTGAAAACGAAGATGGCGAGTGGTTTTCTCTTGTAGAATCAGGATGTTCCTGCCAGAACACGATTCAAGAGGACCACTCGCCATGGGTGAAACCCTAACGACCTGGTCGCCCTCGTGCAACGGCTCTGTCCGTGTTGAGCTGAGCGGCCAGCGCACCACTAGCGACAGCGGCGCCCTGCTGCTGCGTGAAGCCCTCGACAACAGCGGCGTGATCGAGGCGCTGGAAGACAATCTGGTCGACTTCCGCAACCCGCTACGCATCCGCCACTCGCTGGCCAGCCAGCTGCGTACCCTGGTGCTGCAACGGGCGATGGGCTGGATCGATCTCAGCGATACCGAAACGCTGCGCCGTGATCCGCTCTGGCAGCTGGCCTGCAGCGATGCACGCGGCATGACGCCCCTGGTCCAGGACCGGCCGTCTCAAGCCACGCTGTCGCGGCTGCTGACCTGCCTCGGGCGCTGCGACAATATCGATGCCGTGCACGAAGGCCTGCTGCGACTGGTGATCTGGCGCCTGACCGCGCTGAAGAACGGCGAGCGCCCCAAGCAGCTGACGCTGGACATCGACGGCCTGCCGATCGAGGTCCACGGCCACCAGGGCGGCTCGGCCTATCATGGCCTGTACGGCGCGCGGATCTATTCACCGCTGGTCGCCTCGCTGGCAGAAACCGGCGACATGGTGGGCGGCCTGCTGCGCGAGGGCAACGCCGGCCCGGCCGAGAACGCCGACACCTGGATCCCGCATCTGGTGCGGCGACTCAACGAGAGCACCGGCGCCCAGGTTCGGGTGCGCATCGACGCCGGTTTCACCGACAACGCGACGCTGGAGGCCCTGGAAGAGTGCGACATCGAGTACCTGGGCCGACTGCGCAGTCACTCCGGCCTGCAGAAACTGGCGGCACCGCACCTGAAGCGGCCACCCGGCCGGCCACCCGAGCAGCCTCGCGAGTGGTGCCACGATCTGGAGTATCAAGCGGGCTCTTGGTCGGCACCGCGTCGCGTGGTGCTGGTGGTGCAGGAACGCCCCGATGACCTGCTGCTGCATGCCTTCTTCCTGGTCACCAACCTCGGCAAGTTCGACTGGCCGCCGGAGAAGGTCCTGGCGCTCTACCGCAAGCGCGGCAGCGCCGAGGCGCACATGGGCGAGGTGAAGTCGGCGCTCGACGTGCACCTCTCGTCGACCGATCGCGGCGCCTCCACCGTTCAGGACGTGATGGCACGCAACGAGGTGAGCCTGCTGCTCAGCCTCTACGCCTACCAGGTCCTGCATGGCCTGCGCTGCCTGCTGGAGCGGCAGACCCGGCAAGGCTGGAGCCTCAGCCGGATGCGCGAGCAGGTGCTGAAGGTCGCCGCCACGCTGAGACTGCACGCTCGGCGAATCACCGTTCATCTGGGTGCCGCCGCCGACAAGTGGTGGCCGACGCTGCTGAAGGGGTTGCCGAAGCTGACCGCACTGAGCTGACGCTCCTGCGAGACCACCACAGCATCAGAAAGCGAGCGACCGGAGCGGCGGTAGGCGATCACGGCTGCTTGGACGGCCGCCATTGATTCCAAAGAGCTATAAGTAAGTAGGAAAAGGGCTGCGTTCTGGCATTACTCAACAGCCACTCGCGCTGAAGAGGCGAATCCTGATAAGCAATGCCAACAGCCAGTACCTTCAGACCGCTCAATCAGCGCCCTCGTGAATAAGGCGGGTAAATGTCAGAGCTATTTACCGAGCGGGCAGCCAATTATCTATCCAAGGCCCGACAACTAAATATCTAATTCGGGTCGACTTCTTGTCTTAGCCATTGCTGATACTTTTTCCATTCCTGCCACTCACGAAAGCGCTGATGTTCGACTGAGTCATCTGGCAATTCTTTGAAGCGCCTGTACTGCTGATATTTTTTGAATTCGCGGTAGTCCTGTTCTTGAGTGCCTGTCAGCTTATCGCTGAGTTCGGACTGTGGAGGTGTGCCATTGACATGAGCGGTAGAGGGCTTCGGTGATTCAGTGCTGCGAAACAATGATGCCTGAGACGGATTGTCCGAATAAATAAGGTATCCTCCGTCGTAATCGCCACCCTTCTGTCCTTCAAGCAGTCCCGGGCCATCTGCCATGCGATCGCCCGACCCGGGTAGTTTTTCGTAATCGACCTGTTGAGTATCCAAGGGGACGGCGCACCCAGCCGTGGAAGCCGCCACACCGAACCCAACACCAAATAGAAAAAGGGACCGAATTTTTTTTGCTAGCATAATTTCACATGGTATGTAAATGGTTGCTTGGCTAGAAACATGAAGCATGTCAATGTAGACATGCTTCATGTTTCCTGAAGGCGACAATATACTCTTGTTAAACGCATTAATCGGCTTCGCCTTGCCGAATGTATGTTATATTTTCATACAGCCGGCTAATAAAAAGGAATGAGGGGCCGAAAAAGCTCGGCCTCCCATGTCCACATAAACTGTTCTCCCTTAGAGGAATTTAACCCGTGTCCCCAGATAAATATAGTTTATGTTTTGCGCGTCGACAATATCGCCACTAGCACTCTCTGCGTCGTCAAGCGTTATATGTCGATAACTCCCGAAGAATTCGAGATCTTCTCGCCACTGGTACATGTAGGCGAGTTGGTAAGTGTTACCGCTGCTGCCTTCGTTTGCAAGGTCGTCGGTGTGGCCCCAGCCAACCTGCAAATGGTGTTTGTTCAAGATATAGCCAATGCCGCCGAAGTAACTCTGCCCATCGGGGCCGCCCTCGTCGCTGTCACGGTTCTTGTACATCCCTGTGAAGTTCAGCCCGCCTGGCAGTAGTACAGAGGCCGACCCTCCATATTCTTTGAAGCGACCGCTGAAAATGCGCTCACCCGCCTGATTTATATTGGCATTCTGATCACGGCTGTCGAGATAGTCTACAGCGGTCTCGAACTTCCAGCCATCGCCAAAATCGGTTGCATAGCGCGCTGCCGTTTCAACTGCTTTGCCGCTGTCAAGACTTGCCGATAGCACGACATCGCCAAGCGATGGCGTATCATAACGTATGCGATTGTTGCGGCTCAGGGCGTCAAAGTTATTGTACGCCGCGCCACCGATCGTTCCGATAGGGTTGCCGTCTGGATCCAGAAACGAGATTCCACTCGCGTAGTAGTGGGCCGAGCCACCCCCAAGGTATTGCGTGCCGGACAAGTCGACTTCCGATGTGCCATTTGCAGCACCATCTCCCTTGCCCAGACTGACCTTGCCAAGGTCACCGATTAAATAAACCTCAGTTTTTCGAACGTCGAGGAAAGTGCTGTCGGTATCACTCGTGTTGATATCGAAGTTCGTTGATAAGTTATTGGTTAGAGCAACCTCATAATTGAACCCGAATTCCACTCCATTGTTGAGTTCTTGACTTCCCAGGAAGCGGAATCTCGTATTTGAGCCATTGTTGTCAACAAAGCCGATATCGCTCTCTTCGCCGTTATCGGCTCCCACTATGGCTTTGTCAACCTGACCGGAAACCTTGAAGCTGAAAGCTTGAGCAGGGGTAGAGAGGATTAACAGGGATGTTGTCGAAGCAATGATTGCCGCTAAAGAGCATGAAGCCAGATTTTTCATTGTAAGTTGTTTCCTTAGTGGTGCGAAAGTTTTTATCCTCATTTGATGAAGCAGCTTGAGCTTGCACTCAAAAATCAATTAAGGAAAGGTGCGCTGCTGGGGCAGACCGAGCGATACGCGCCGATTTTTCTAATCACCCGCGATGCTACAACTCCCCATCTATGATCTTAGCTCAATATGTCTGTCCCTTGCCATTAGACTTTATGGTATGTTGCCTCTGGTTACGCATTTTGGATGCAGTGTAAAGCGGTCCGATTGGAGTGGCACCTCGATAAGCCTCATCATGCAGGCAATAGCCGGTTTCGTGATCAATAAGTCTCGACGCCGATTCTTCGATGATCAAGGTGGAGGCGGTGAGCCGGGTATTCCGTATCCGAGGTCGCCCGGGGCCTGGGAGTGGAGCGCAGCGTGCTACTGTCTGGTGCTGCTCGCACCGTCAGCAGGTCTCCGGTACCCGGAGCGTCGGATGGACGGTTGCGACGCCGAGGCCAAGAAGCTTCGCGAAGAAGCTCGTAAGCCCTGAATCCAAGCATCGAGCGCAGCACATGCGGTTGCCCTATGAACCCGCGGCCTGTGCGATAGGTGGTTTTCGGCAGGTGTGTGGCTTTTCAGCTTTTTTTCAGCTTTCCTCTTTAGGATGGGAGATGCGTGTTCTTACAAACACAAATAATGCTTGATAAATTAAGGTAGCAGCCTAATGAAAAAATCTTCTATCGTTCACTGGGACGGCGCTGGCAGTTATCCCGGCGTTTCTCTACAGCACTACTTCTTCTGCATTAACGTTTGAGGTGGGTGATACGAATTTAGGGAAACGCTGCACAAATCCCGGTGCAGCTGCTTGATCGCCACCGGCGGGGTAGAATCGGGTCATCCCATCAGCGTCTGACAGAGCCATCCCATGAAGCAGATCTCTTTCGCCCAGGCAGAGCACCACAACAAGAAGAAGATGACACGTCGCGAGCGGTTCCTGGCCCAGATGGAGGCGCTGGTGCCTTGGCAACGACTCATCAACGCGCTGTCGCCGTCTTACTTCCCTAACGCAGCAGGCAAATGCGGCCGTCCGCCCATCGGCCTAGAGCGCATGCTGCGGATCTACTTCCTGCAACAATGGTATGCGCTCGCCGACGAGGCGCTGGAGGATGCCATCTACGACAGCCAGGCGATGCGTGACTTCGTGGGTATCGATCTGGCCATCGAGAGCGTGCCGGACGCGACTACGCTGCTGCGCTTCCGTCATCTGCTGGAGAAGCATGCCCTGACTCAGCGGATCTTCGAGGAGATCAACGCCCACTTGGCCGAGAAAGGGCTGTTCATGCGCGAGGGCACGATCGTCGACGCCACTATCGTGGCGGCTGCCCCTTCCACGAAGAACAAGGCCAAGCAACGCGATCCGGAGATGAAGCAGACCAAGAAAGGCAACCAGTGGTACTTCGGGATGAAGGCCCATATCGGCGTCGATGCCGTCACCGGACTGACTCACAGTGTCGCCGCGTCCTCGGCCAACGTCGCCGATGTCACCATGGCCGGCGCTCTGGTCCGGGACGATGATAAGCGGGTATACGGCGACGCGGGCTACACCGGCATGGGGAAGCACCTCGACGAAGAGAAGGATGCCTCGGATTCGCGGTGCTGTGTTGCCGCCAAGCGTGGCGCCATCAAGAAGATGGACGACAGCCCGATGAAAGCGCTGCTGTTGGCGATCGAGAAGACCAAGGCCAGTATCCGCGCCAAGGTCGAGCATCCGTTTCATGTCATCAAGAACCTCTTTGGCTACCGGAAGGTGCGCTACAAGGGGCTGGCCAAGAACCAGGCGCAACTCTTGAGCCTGTTCGGGCTGGCCAACCTGGTGCTGTCGACACGATGCAAGGGCCGAGTTAACGGGGCCAGTGCGCCTTGAGTCTGGCCTAGCAGCCGGGGTAACCGGCTGCCAGGGAAAACAGACCACCTCAGGTGGTCAGAAATTGATCGCTGACGCGGTGATTATGCCCCTCTGAGCCCTTCGGCCGCTCAGAGACGAATTGATCAGTGGTTCCTTAAAGAGGGGTCGTTAGTTTCTTGTGTGTAAGTCGAGTTATCTGGTTTAGATACTCTTTGGGTAACTATTCAGGTGGCTGCGGATGGCATGTCGCCAACCACCTGATTTTTTTGGCATAGTGTGCCTGATCCTTCGGCACGTCTATGCGGTGACATGACCATCAGCGATATCAACGTCGACGAGGCCCTGGAACGGGTCCGGCAGCAGCTCAAGGAAGACCACACGGTCTCGCCTTCCTTGCGTGCTGCCATCGACGTGCTGATGCTGCTGGTCAAGCTGATGGCCGACCGACTGGCCACCAGCAGCCGCAACAGCAGCAAGCCGCCGTCACAAGACCCCAACCGCCAACGCCGTTCCCGGGCCAAGGGCGAGCGTCGCCCTGGCGGGCAACCGGGTCACGAAGGCAAGACGCTGGCGCCGGTCACCGATCCCGACGAGATCGTGTCGTTGCGCGTCGATCGCCGCACCTTGCCCAAAGGGCGCACCTATCGCTCGGTCGGCATCGAAACGCGCCAGGTGCAAGACATCGTGATCCAGGCCGTCGTCACCGAGTATCGCGCCGAGGTGCTGGAGGACGATCTCGGGCGGCGCCATGTGGCGCCGTTTCCCGACGGCGTGACCCGCCCGATCCAGTATGGCCCACGTCTCAAGGCGCATGTCGTCTATCTCTCGCAGTATCAGTTGCTGCCCTATGCCCGCATCCAGGCGCTGCTGGCCTCACAGTGCGATCTATCGCTGAGCACCGGCACGCTGTTCGCCTTCAATCAAGAGGCCTATCAGCGCGCCGAGGCGTTTGCCGAGTGGGCGATCCCGGCGCTGAGGCAAGCCGCGACCGTGCATGCCGACGAGACCGGGATGCAGGTCGGCGGCAAGCGCTACTGGCTGCACAGCGCCTCGAATGACGCCCTGACCTACTTGGCGCCTCACGCCAAGCGAGGTCAGGAGGCCATGGATGCCATCGGCATCCTGCCCTATGTCCAGGGGGTGCTGGTGCATGATCACTGGAAGCCTTACTACCGCTACGCGGATTGCCGCCACGCACTTTGCAACGCCCATCACCTGCGTGAATTGACTGCGGCCTGGGAAAATGACCACCAAAAGTGGGCCAAGGCGCTGCATGATCTGCTGCTGGAGATGCATCAGGCCGTTGACGCTGCCGGTGGCACGCTCTCGCCCGAAGAGGCGCAACGCTGGCGAGTCCGCTATCGGCAGTGCCTGACAGAGGGTGAGACCGAGTGTCCGCCACCGATCCCACCACCACCGGGAAAGCGCGGTCGTGCCAAACGTACCAAGGCACGTAACCTGCTCGAACGTCTCCAGGCGTACGAGGACGACGTGCTGCGTTTCCTCGACGACCCCGCCGCGCCCTTCACCAATAACCAAGGGGAGCGTGACCTGCGGATGACCAAGGTCCAGCAGAAGATTTCAGGCTGTTTCCGCTCCTGGGAAGGTGCCGAGATCTTCTGCCGGATGCGCAGCTTCCTCTCGACGGCGGTCAAGCAGGGCCTGGCAGCGCACACCGCACTGGAACAGTTGTTTGCCGGTGAAGTGCCCGAATTCATGCGTCGGGACGGCCTGGATCAGGCAGCGTGACCTGAATAGTTACCTCTTTGGTAGACAATCTTGAATCCGGTGAGCGCCATGATGATGGAAATGATCGGCACGCTGTAGTTCAGCACGGCATAAGGAGCATAGGACCAGGCGCTGACGCCGAGCGCGCTATAGACGAAGATGGCATCAGTGCTCCATGGCACCAAAGCTGAGGTGATTGTGCCACCGTCTTCCAAGGCGCGGGAAAGGTTCTTAGGATGCAGCTCCTTGTCGCGAAAGGATTGGGCATACATTCTTCCCGGAATGATGATGGAAATGTACTGTTCAGCGGTGACTACATTGGTCAAAAACGACGAGCCGACGGTGACGGCACATAATGATCGGCCGCTTCTTGCCAGTCTCACGATCTTGCCTACCAGTGCTTTCAGCATTCCGGTACTTTCCATGATTCCGCCAAATATCATCGCGATCATCGCTAGTGACACGGTATACATCATGGATTCCAGGCCACCCTGACTCAGCAGGTTGTCGACGGTTTCGTTACCGGTATCCGATACATAGCCGCCTTGCAGAACGGAAAACAGCGTTTTCATGTCACCGTCCTGAATCCACAGATAGGAAAGGCTGCCCAGCACGATACCGATGATCAGTGTAGGAATGGCGGGTACCTTGCTGGTCGCCAATACCGGGATCAACAAGGGAATGATGAAGAGCCAGGGAGAAATGACGTAATTCGCCTGGAGGCTATTCACGACGCTGCCGATCGATTGAGATAGTTCGCCGGCGTCGGTGGAATGGGCCATGAACATGAATACGATCAAGGCGATGGCAAGTCCGGGGATGGTGGTGTAAAGCATATGGCGGATGTGCGCGAAGATATTCGCCCCCGCGATGCCCGAGGCAAGAATGGTCGTGTCGGACAGCGGTGACATCTTGTCGCCGAAGAAGGCGCCGGAAACGATCGCCCCGGCGATGGCCGCCGGTGGCAACCCCATGCTGGTGCCGGCCGCCATGCCCGCGACGCCCAGGGTGCCGATGGTCGACCAAGAGCTGCCCATCATCAGCGTACTGAAAGCGCAGATCAGCAGTAGGGCGGGCAGGAAATAGTCGGGTGACAAGAACTCCAGGCCGTAATAGATCATCGCGCCGACGACACCGCCAGCGACCCAGGAACTGATCAATAACCCCACCAGCATCAGAATGACGACGGCGGGCAGCACCTTCTTGATGCCATCATAAATGTAGCCTTCGAGTGCCTCCCACGAATAGCCGTTACGCCAGGCGACGATGCCCGCCGTCACGGCGCCGATCAACAGCGGAATATGCGGACTGCCTTCGAAGACCATGATGGTCGTCATCATCGTGACGATCATCACGATGAAAGGCAGCATGGCGGCAAGAAAAGGAATGTCTTGTGATTGTTTGGACATGATGTCCCTTCATTGTAACGATGGCTTTAGATAACTCAGGCCCGCGATACGTGAATATCGCAGGTGAGTTTTCAGTAGCTGGGCAGCAGATTGTCCGGTACCAGCTTGCTGAGTGCTCGCGAGAGCAGCAGCTTGGTGGCCGCCTCGATGTCCGGAGCGAAGAAACGGTCCTTGTCGTAGTAACCCACGCGCTCACGCAATGCGCTGCGGGCCTGCTCCAGAAGGACGGTGGTGGCGAGGCCGTCGCGGAAGTCGAGTCCCTGACAGGCGGCCAGCCACTCGATAGCCACGGTGCCACGCACGTTGGCGGCCATCTCCCACAAGCGTTTACCGGCGGCCGGCGCCATGGATACGTGATCTTCCTGGTTGGCGGACGTCGGTAGGCTGTCGACGCTGTGCGGGTGGGCCAGGGCCTTGTTTTCACTGGCCAGCGCCGCGGCGGTGACCTGGGCGATCATGAAGCCGGAGTTGACGCCGCCTTTTTCCACCAGGAAGGGCGGCAACTGGGACATGTTCTTGTCCATCATCAGCGAGATGCGCCGCTCGGTGAGCGAGCCGATTTCGGCAATGGCCAATGCCAGGTTGTCGGCGGCCATGGCTACCGGTTCGGCATGGAAGTTGCCACCGGAGATGATGTCGCCTTCCGCAGCGAATACCAGGGGGTTATCGGAGACCGCATTGGCTTCGATTTCGAGAATTTCTGCGACGTGGCGCATCTGATGCAGGCAGGCTCCCATCACCTGCGGTTGGCAGCGCAGCGAGTAGGGATCCTGCACCTTGCCGCAATCGACATGCGAGTCGCTGACCTCGCTACGCTCACCCAGCAAGTGGCGGTAGGCGTTGGCGGCATCGATCTGACCCTGCTGACCCCGGACGTCATGAATGCGAGCATCGAAGGGAGCGCGTGAGCTGAGCGTCGCTTCGACGGTGAGAGCGCCACAGACCGTCGCGGCTGCGTACAGGTCCTCGGCTTCGAACAGCCCGCGCAGAGTGTAGGCGGTGGAAACCTGGGTACCGTTGAGCAGTGCCAGGCCCTCCTTGGGTGCCAGCGCCAATGGCTCCAGGCCGGCGGTGGCCAGCGCTTGGCGGGCGGGTAGCCACTCATCCTGATGACGCGCCCGGCCTTCACCCAGCAGCAGGGCGCTCATGTGAGCCAATGGTGCCAGATCACCGGAGGCGCCCACGGAACCCTTGAGTGGGATGCGCGGGTAGACCTCCGCATTGATCAGTGTGATCAGGGCGTCCAGTACCTCGCGGCGAATGCCCGAGAAGCCCCGCGCCAGGGCATTGACCTTGAGCACCATGATCAGGCGTACCAGGGCATCGTCCATGGGCTCGCCAACGCCGGTGGCATGAGAAAGCACTAGCGAGCTCTGCAGATTCTCGAGCTGATCCTTCTCAATACGCGTCTGGGCCAGCAGGCCGAAGCCGGTATTAATGCCGTAAACGGTGCGATCTTCATCGAGCACCTGGTTGACGCAATCGACGCTGCGCTGGATGGCCGCATTGGCACTATCCGGCAGGCTGACCTGGACCGGAGTCTCGAACACCTGGCGCATCTGCGCCAGGGTCATCTTGCCAGGTGTTAATTTTATATGAATCATAGAACCACCTTCCTAAAATTATTATTAAAATCGACAATAAAATGTCTGAATAAGTGGGAGTTGCGAGCTGACAACTAGAAGATTAAGTGAGTTGCAATGGCTACCAGAGGGATAGCAAGCAGTGTCCTAATCAAGAAAATTAGTAACTATTCAGGTCACGCTGCCTGATCCAGGCCGTCCCGACGCATGAATTCGGGCACTTCACCGGCAAACAACTGTTCCAGTGCGGTGTGCGCTGCCAGGCCCTGCTTGACCGCCGTCGAGAGGAAGCTGCGCATCCGGCAGAAGATCTCGGCACCTTCCCAGGAGCGGAAACAGCCTGAAATCTTCTGCTGGACCTTGGTCATCCGCAGGTCACGCTCCCCTTGGTTATTGGTGAAGGGCGCGGCGGGGTCGTCGAGGAAACGCAGCACGTCGTCCTCGTACGCCTGGAGACGTTCGAGCAGGTTACGTGCCTTGGTACGTTTGGCACGACCGCGCTTTCCCGGTGGTGGTGGGATCGGTGGCGGACACTCGGTCTCACCCTCTGTCAGGCACTGCCGATAGCGGACTCGCCAGCGTTGCGCCTCTTCGGGCGAGAGCGTGCCACCGGCAGCGTCAACGGCCTGATGCATCTCCAGCAGCAGATCATGCAGCGCCTTGGCCCACTTTTGGTGGTCATTTTCCCAGGCCGCAGTCAATTCACGCAGGTGATGGGCGTTGCAAAGTGCGTGGCGGCAATCCGCGTAGCGGTAGTAAGGCTTCCAGTGATCATGCACCAGCACCCCCTGGACATAGGGCAGGATGCCGATGGCATCCATGGCCTCCTGACCTCGCTTGGCGTGAGGCGCCAAGTAGGTCAGGGCGTCATTCGAGGCGCTGTGCAGCCAGTAGCGCTTGCCGCCGACCTGCATCCCGGTCTCGTCGGCATGCACGGTCGCGGCTTGCCTCAGCGCCGGGATCGCCCACTCGGCAAACGCCTCGGCGCGCTGATAGGCCTCTTGATTGAAGGCGAACAGCGTGCCGGTGCTCAGCGATAGATCGCACTGTGAGGCCAGCAGCGCCTGGATGCGGGCATAGGGCAGCAACTGATACTGCGAGAGATAGACGACATGCGCCTTGAGACGTGGGCCATACTGGATCGGGCGGGTCACGCCGTCGGGAAACGGCGCCACATGGCGCCGCCCGAGATCGTCCTCCAGCACCTCGGCGCGATACTCGGTGACGACGGCCTGGATCACGATGTCTTGCACCTGGCGCGTTTCGATGCCGACCGAGCGATAGGTGCGCCCTTTGGGCAAGGTGCGGCGATCGACGCGCAACGACACGATCTCGTCGGGATCGGTGACCGGCGCCAGCGTCTTGCCTTCGTGACCCGGTTGCCCGCCAGGGCGACGCTCGCCCTTGGCCCGGGAACGGCGTTGGCGGTTGGGGTCTTGTGACGGCGGCTTGCTGCTGTTGCGGCTGCTGGTGGCCAGTCGGTCGGCCATCAGCTTGACCAGCAGCATCAGCACGTCGATGGCAGCACGCAAGGAAGGCGAGACCGTGTGGTCTTCCTTGAGCTGCTGCCGGACCCGTTCCAGGGCCTCGTCGACGTTGATATCGCTGATGGTCATGTCACCGCATAGACGTGCCGAAGGATCAGGCACACTATGCCAAAAAAATCAGGTGGTTGGCGACATGCCATCCGCAGCCACCTGAATAGTTACGAAAATTATTAGTAAGTCTATGACCGTTAGCGGAATACTAGACTCAAGCATGGCATTAGCGCTCTCAGTGAAAAAGATAATCTGAATCGTCGACAGCGTGCAGACGAAGAAGATCGCCATCGGGCTTACATCGGCCCCTGATATAATGATGGCCGGCAATGCGATTTCTGCTATAGAGACCAGTACTGTGGGAGCGATTTGCGCCGCATCAGGCAGTTGCATGAGGTGTAGTAGCGGCTCGAAAATAACGCCGAGATAATCGAACACCGGTGTGTAGGTCGCCAATAACAATGCTAGGGTAGCGATGGCCAGGATAAAGGCGACGATCTTCTGCGCAAAGGTGATCGCCTCCCAAAAACCCTTATAGAAGACTTCGGGTCTCGTTTGAGCGGCGTGTGCGGCAGCGGCAGAGCAGGCACGTGCGAGGATATGCCCTTCATTGTTGCCCTTGATATCCTCGGCTGTCTGGGTATTGCCTTGATAATAGACATCCAGCTTGCGTGATAACGGCGGAATTCTGACCATTAGCGCGGCTAGCGTGAAGTTGATTAGAAAGGAAACGATGATCATGTGCGGAAGGTATTCCAGGATGCCACCGATAGAGGCTAGCAGCGCAAAGAAGCCCAAGCTGCAAATGCTGAAATTGGTGGCAATACTGGCAGACTCCCGCTGCGTGTATTGTCCACCTTTGTAAAGCTTGTTAGTAATGAAAATTCCCACTGCGGGCGCAGCAACGAACGACGCGACCGCATCGACAGCAGACCGCCCCGGCAAACGGTAGAGTGGCCGCATCAGGGGCTCCATCAGGGTGCCGACGAACTCCAGGAAACCGAACTCGGTCAGAAATAGTACGAAGAAGCCAGCAATCGTGACGGTTAGGAAAACACTCCCACCCAAGTAGAGGGCCAGGCCACCGACATCCTTATGCAGCAACCAGTCGGGGCCAATCTGAAAGACTAGCAAGAAGGCAAAAAAAGCGGCTAGCAGGAAGGTGATACCCGTCATGACACCATCCTTGCGATGGTAGTTTCTGATCGCCTCATTTGAGGTGAACCGCGATGCTAGCCAAGTGAAACACAGCAACACGATAACCCCTAAGGTCAGGTAGTCCAGAGACCCAGCCAGCACATCTTTCACATAATCGATCATCATGACCAAGGGGATTTTGGTGCCTTCCTCGGCTGTTGAGAAGGGAATAAAAAAGATGGCAAGGCCGATTAGGCTACCGATCAATGCTTTGATGCTTCCAGCATGCTTGGTTTGCGCCACTTCGAGTTTGTTCATGTTATACCTCCGTTGAGTGCTAAGGCGCGAGCCGGTCGTCGCAGTCAACTCGACAAGGACTACGACAGTGTTATAAGGCTTGTTCCAGTTCCGGTAGCGCTTGGAACAGATCGCCGCCCAGGCCGGTAATTCGGGAGAGCGCGACCTGGAAGAGCCCGATTTTCCTACAGCTTCTGCTCCAGCTCCGGCAGGATTTCGAACAAGTCACCCACCAATCCATAATCCGCCACCTGAAAGATCGGCGCGTCCTCGTCCTTGTTGATGGCGACGATTACCTTGGAGTCCTTCATCCCCGCCAGGTGCTGAATGGCACCACTGATGCCCACGGCGATATAGAGCTCCGGGGCGACGATCTTGCCGGTCTGCCCCACCTGCATGTCGTTGGGCACGAAGCCGGCGTCCACCGCGGCGCGAGAGGCGCCGATGGCCGCACCGAGCTTGTCGGCGATGCCGTCGAGCAGCTTGAAGTTATCGCTATTGCCCATGCCACGCCCGCCGGAGACCACGATCTTGGCACCGCCCAGTTCGGGGCGTTCGCTCTGGGCCAGTTTCTCGTCGACGAAACGCGACCGGGTATTGTCGACCACCGTATCCACCGCCTCGATGGAGGCGCTATTGCCACTTTCTGTTTCAACTTCAGCAACCGCCTCGAAGGCGGTGGTACGAATGGTCATGACCTTGAGGGCGTCACTGCTTTGTACCGTGGCGATGGCGTTGCCGGCGTAGATCGGGCGCTTGAAGGTGTCGCCACTTTCCACCGCCAGCACCTCGGAGAGCTGAGCGACATCCTTGAGCGCGGCGACGCGGGGCAGCACGTTCTTGCCGGTGGTCGAGGCGCTGGTCAATAGGTGGGAGTAGTCGTCGGCCAGGGCAACAAGCAGGTCCGCCAGGGGTTCGGCCAGCTGATGGGCATAGACGGCGTTGTCCGCCACTCGTACGCGGGTCACCCCCTCGAACCGGGCCGCCGCCTCGGCGATACTGCCGACGTCGTCGCCGGCGACCAGCAGGTCAATATCACCGCCTGCCTGTTCGGCAATCTGCTGGGCCGCGGCGACGACGCTGGCGGTGGCATCGTCCAGATGGCCGTCGTGATGATCGGCCAATACCAATAGGCTCATGAGATCAGCTCCATTCAAAGCACCTTGGCTTCGTTCTTGAGTTTGTCGACCAGCTCGTCCACGGAGCCGACCTTGATGCCGCCCTTGCGTTCCGCCGGGGTCTCGACCTGGAGCAGGCGGACCTGGGAGGCGATATCCACGCCAAGATCCGCCGGACTCTTGCTCTCCAAGGGTTTCTTCTTGGCCTTCATGATGTCGGGGAGCTTGGCGTAACGCGGCTCGTTGAGACGCAGGTCGGTGGTGACGATGGCGGGCAGGCTGAGTTCGAGACGCTGCAGGCCGCCATCGATCTCGCGGGTGATATGGAGCGTGTCGTCCTGCACCGCGAGCTGGGAGGCGAAGGTGCCCTGGCTCATGCCGGTCAGGGCAGCGAGCATCTGCCCGGTCTGGTTGTTGTCGGTGTCGATGGCCTGCTTGCCGAGGATGGTCAGTTGAGGCTGCTCTGCGTCGATGACCTTTTTCAGTAGCTTGGCCACCGCTAGGGAGTCGACGCGCTCCTCGGTTTCAATATGAATGGCGCGGCCGGCGCCCAGGGCCAGGGCGGTGCGCAGCTGCTCCTGGGCGGCCTTGGGACCCACAGTGACGGCCACCACCTCGGTGGCCACGCCCTTCTCCTTGAGCCGCACCGCCTCTTCCACGGCGATCTCGCAGAACGGGTTCATGGCCATCTTGACGTTGGTGAGATCGACATCACTATGATCCGCCTTGACGCGAATCTTGACGTTGTAATCAATGACGCGCTTGACCGCGACGAGTACTTTCATGACTATCGCTCCGGGGCTAACGGGTCAGGAGGTGATCGCACGACCGATGATGAGCTTCTGGATTTCCGAGGTGCCTTCGAAGATGCGAGTGATGCGGGCGTCCCGGTAGTAGCGTTCAATCGGCAGGTCGCTGATATAGCCGTAACCACCATGGATCTGTACTGCGCTATCGGTGATCTTGGCGGCCGCCTCGGAGGCGAACAGCTTGGCGACGGCGGATTCGAGGCTGAAGCGTTGCCCCGAATCACGCGCATCGGCCGCCTTGTAGGTCACTAACTTTGCCGCCTCCAGCTGGGCATGCATATCGGCCAACATCCATTGGATGCCTTGATGCTTGCACAGCGGCTTGCCGCTCACGACGCGCTCTTGCGACCATGACAGGCTGGCATCATAGGCTGCCCGGGAAATGCCCACGCTCATGGCCGCTATCTCGACACGCCCACGATCCAGTACTTCCATCGCCGTGGCGAAGCCGGAATTTTCTTCACCTAACAGAGCGCTGGAGGGCACAACGCAATCAAAGCTGATCTCATAGATATGACTACCGCGCAGGCCTAGCGTTTTTTCGGGGTTGGCAAAATCGATACCGGGGGTATCGCGATCTACTAAGAAAGCAGAAATCCCCTTGTGACCCAGCGACTCATCGGTCTTGGCATAGACAACTAGGAAATCGGCGAAGGCACCGTTGGTGATGTAATGCTTGGTGCCGGTGAGATGCCAGCCTTGTTCGTTTTGCGTTGCCTTGGTGCGCATCTCGGCTGGGTTGGAGCCGGCGCCGGGTTCGGTCAAGGCGAAGGCGCCAAGTATCTCGCCGGCGGCACAGCGCGGTAGAAAATCCTGCTTTTGTTGCTCGGTGCCGCCAATCAGGATGGAGTCGGTGGCCAGGAAGTGGGCGGTCAACGAGGAACAGGTGGCCGCACAATGATAGGCGACCTCCTCGACGGCCAGCGACATGCCGATGCTGCTGATATCTACGCCATCGTAGTCGGACGGCAGGTTCATACCCCAGAAGCCAAGTTCGCCCAAGGCATTCAGGCTCTCGGTGCAGAATTCCCGCGTCTCATCATAGTGCTTGGCATTGTTTTTCAGTACGTCGGCAGAGACCCTTCTGGCGGCATCCTGAAACGCGATCTCGTCATCAGTAAACGTAAAGTTCATAGCGCGATTACCCCTTTAGCAGGTCATTGTGTTGTCCAAGTTTTGGCGCAGGCTGATCATTGGCGACCTTTCGGCCATTGAAGAACACGGGTTGGGCGGGGGACCGCCAGTGCCCCATGTCGAGGAGCAGCTGACGATCGGCAGCGTGCTGTGACTGTGATGTTTGCTGGATATCCCATATCGGCGAAGCGGGAACGCCGGCTGAATCGAACTGGACACAAACTTCTTCTACCGTACGCTGCCGTGTCCACGTCTCTATGAGCGTTTTGAGCTCAGCCTGATTAGCGCAGCGCAGTTCGTCGCTCGCGAAACGTTCGTCATCGCTAAGCCCTGGCATTTCCATGCACTGGGCAAGGCGCGAGAAAAGCCCGTTGGTAATGACGGCAATGATTACCTTCCCGTCGCTCGCCTGAAAGCTGTCGAAGGGCGCCGATAGCGGATGTCGATTGCCGATCGGCGACGGCGCTCGATCATTGGCGATGAGCTGAGCCAGGTTGGTGACCTGCATGGAGAACAGGCAGTCCAGCATGGAAACGTCCAGATAACAGCCTTTGCGATCGGGATCCCGTTCGCGTTGAAACAGAGCGGCACAGATTGACCAGCTAGCAAACATGCCGGCACAGACGTCGCCCATGGACTCACCGACACGGGTCGGCGGTCCGCCGTCGGGGCCGGTAGCGGCCATGATGCCGGACAGCGCCTGTGCGATGATGTCGTAGGCCGGTTTGGCGGTCATTGCGCCAGTCTGCCCGAAGCCCGAAATCGAGCAGTAGATCAGGCTCGGATAGCGCTCGCGAAGCGTCTTTTCATCGATGCCAAGCCGTGCGGTGACCCCGGGCCGGAAGTTTTCCACGAGCACGTCGGCATCCTTGCACAGTGCATCGAAGCGAGTCTGATCTTCAGGTTCTTTGAGGTTCAGGCATAGGCTTTTCTTGCCCCGATTGAGCATCGAAAAATAAATGCTTTCCCCTTCGAGAAATGGCGCGATATGTCGGCTGTCGTCGCCGTGTTCGGTTTCGATCTTGATGACCTCAGCCCCTAGATCGACCAGCATCGACGTACAGTAAGGGCCGGCCAGGACGCGCGACAGGTCAAGGATGGTCACACCCTGTAATGGTTTCATAGCCACCTCTGGTTGTGATTCTTGGCCAGGCACTCTCCTCGAGTGTCTGGCCAAATTCGTATGTCGCCTACTTGATCATCGGCAGATCGAGGCCGTTTTCCTTGGCGGACTCGATGGCGATGTCGTAGCCGGCGTCCGCATGGCGCATCACCCCGGTACCCGGGTCGTTGCGCAGTACGCGGCCAATTCGGGCGTGGGCGTCGTCGCTGCCGTCGCAGACGATCACCACGCCGGCGTGTTGGGAATAGCCCATGCCCACGCCGCCGCCATGGTGCAGCGAAACCCAGGTGGCGCCACCGGCGGTATTCAGCAAGGCGTTGAGTAGCGGCCAGTCGGAGACCGCATCCGAGCCGTCGAGCATCGCTTCGGTCTCGCGATTGGGACTGGCGACCGAGCCGGAGTCGAGGTGGTCGCGACCGATGACCACCGGCGCCTTGAGCTCGCCGTTCTTGACCATCTCGTTGAAGGCCTGGCCGAGGCGTGCACGATCCTTGAGGCCGATCCAGCAGATGCGCGCGGGCAGCCCCTGGAAGCTGATGCGTTCGCGGGCCATGTCGAGCCAGTTGTGCAGGTGCGGATCGTCGGGAATCAGCTCCTTGACCTTGGCATCGGTCTTGTAGATATCCTCCGGGTCGCCGGACAGCGCCGCCCAGCGGAACGGGCCGATGCCCTGACAGAACAGCGGGCGAATATAGGCCGGCACGAAGCCGGGAAAATCGAAGGCCTTCGTCACGCCTTCGTCCTGAGCCATCTGGCGAATGTTGTTGCCGTAGTCGAAGGTCGGAATGCCCATCGTCTGGAAGTCGAGCATGGCCTGGACGTGGACGGCCATGGACTGCTTGGCGGCCTTGACCACCGTTTCGGACTCGCGCTTGCCGCGAGCCACATAGTCGTCCCAAGTCCAGCCGGCGGGCAGGTAGCCATGCAGCGGATCGTGGGCACTGGTCTGGTCGGTGACCATGTCCGGACGCACGCAACGCCGGGCGTCGCAACGCTTGACCAGTTCCGGCAGCACATCGGCGGCGTTGGCGCACAGGCCGATGGAGATCGCCTGGCCTGCCTGGGTGTACTTCTCGAGTCGCGCCAAGGCGTCGTCGAGATCGTCGGCCTGTTCGTCGAGATAGCGCGTGCGTAGGCGAAAATCGATGCGTGACTGCTGGCACTCGATATTCAACGAGCAGGCGCCGGCCATGCTTGCGGCCAGCGGCTGGGCGCCGCCCATGCCTCCCAGGCCGGCGGTGAGAATCCAGCGGCCGGCGAGTTTGCCGTCATAGTGCTGACGACCGGCCTCGACGAAGGTCTCGTAGGTGCCCTGGACGATGCCCTGGGAAGCGATATAGATCCACGAGCCGGCGGTCATCTGGCCGTACATCATCAGGCCCTTCCTATCCAGCTCGTTGAAGTGTTCCCAGTTGGCCCAGGCCGGCACCAGGTTGGAGTTGGCGATCAGTACCCGCGGGGCATCCTTGTGTGTCTCGAACACGCCTACCGGTTTGCCGGACTGGATCAGCAACGTTTGATGATCTTCCAGGCGCTGGAGCGTCTCGACGATCTTGTCGTAGCACGCCCAGTCGCGGGCAGCGCGGCCGATGCCGCCGTAGACGACCAGATCCTCCGGGCGTTCGGCGACGTCCGGGTGCAGGTTGTTCATCAACATGCGCAGTGGGGCTTCGGTCAGCCAGCTCTTGCAGGAGAGCTCTGTGCCGGTGGGGGCAGCGATCTGGCGGCTGGGGTCGTGACGCTTATCAGTGTAGGACATGCTTGTGGTCTCTCTTGGCTCTTTTAGACAAACATTAGGGCTGGTGTAGGCAAACGCTATGGCCGGTGGCCGATTCAGCCGGTCAGGGTCAATTGATGGACGAGCCGCGCCGCGATCTTGGTGGTGCGGCTGTCGATGTCGTGCTCGGGGTTGAGCTCGGCGATATCAGTGAGTCGTAGCTTGCCGCTATCGCGTACGATCTCGATCAGCGGCTCAAGCAGCGCCAGCGACACGCCACGCGCGGCCGGCGCGCTGACGCCCGGGGCCTCTGCGGCGGGCAGTACGTCGAGATCGATGGTCAGATAGAGGTGCTCGCAGCGAGCGACGAAACGCTCGATATCGCGCATGATGGCGTCGAGTCGTGTTGCATTGAATTCACGGTCCTCGTGCACCAGTACGTCCAGCGCCTCGGCACGCTGGAACAAGGCGCGGGTATTGCTTGCACGGCTGACGCCCAGACAGGCGTAGTAGAACGGCCAGTCACGCGCTTCGCACTGAGCAGCGATCTGGGCGAAGGGCGTACCCGACGAGCGCATGTGGGCGGGATCGCGCAGATCGAAATGCGCATCGAGATTGATGATGCCGACTCTGGGCGCCTGGCTATCCTGTGCCTCCAGATGTCGGGCGAGACCTTGCCAGCTGCCGAAGGCGATCTCATGGCCACCACCCAGCACGACGGGAAACTGCCTGTCATCCAGGAGGCTGGCGACGCGCTCAGCGAGGTGCTGCTGAGCCTCTTCCAGCGCATCACCTTCGCAAACAACAGTGCCAGCATCATAAGCCGGCCCCTGGCGATGCCAGGCCAGATTGGCCAGCGCCCGGCGGATTGCCGGCGGTCCATCGGCGGCGCCTGGGCGGCCCTGGTTGCGCTTGACGCCAGCATCCGAGGCAAAGCCGAGCAGGGCGGCGCCGGGTGTCGCATCCTTTTTCCAAGGCCGCACGCACTGGTGCCAGCGTGCGCTGTTTGGCTCGGGATCGACACGACCCTGCCAGATCGACATGTCGATATTGCCCGTATCGCGAGTCTCGCGCTCAGCGCTCATGAGTGATCACTCCCTGGAAGACCCGTTGACGTAGCCGGCCGTGCTGCACGGCATAGGCCAGTTCGGCCGGACGCTGGATATCCCACACGCACAGGTCGGCGAGAGCGCCTGCCTCGAGTCGTCCGAACTCTTTGGATCCCAGTGCCTGGGCGCCGTGCGCGGTCATGCCCGCCAGCGCTTCACGCGGCGTCAGGCGGAACAGCGTGCAGGCCAGATTGAGCATCAGCGTCGGCTGGAACAGCGGCGAGCTGCCCGGATTGGCGTCGGTAGCGACGGCCATCGGCACCCCGGCTTCGCGTAGCGCCTCGATGGGAGGCTTTTGCGTCTCGCGCAGCGTGTGAAACGCCCCAGGCAGGATCACCGCCACGCTGCCGGCATCGGCCATGGCCGCGATACCGGCATCGTCGAGGTATTCGATATGATCCGCTGACAGCGCGCCATGTCGCGCGGCCATTGCCGTGCCGCCCAGGTTGGAGAGTTGCTCGGCGTGGGCCTTGATCGGCAAGCCATGTGCTTCGGCAGCCTGGAAGACGCGCTCGCATTGAGCGACGGAAAAGGCGATTTTCTCGCAGAACACATCGACAGCGTCGGCGAGTCCCTCGGCCACCGCGGCGGGAATCATCTCGTCACAAATCAGATCGATGTAGGCGTCGCTGGCGTCCTGATACTCCGGTGGCAGGGCATGGGCGCCAAGCAGGGTGGTCACCACCCGCACCGGAAGCCGCTCGCCGAGGCGACGCGCGACGCGCAGCATCTTGAGTTCGTCGTCGACGTTCAGGCCATAGCCGGACTTGATTTCCACCGTGGTCGCGCCGTCGTCGATCAGTGCCTGGAGCCGGGGTAGGGCGAGCTCCAAGAGCTCATGCTCACTGGCTTCACGGGTGGCACGCACGGTGCTGAGGATGCCGCCGCCGGCCTTGGCGATCTCCGCGTAGCTGGCGCCTTCCAGACGCCGCTCGAATTCGTCGGCGCGGTTGCCGCCGAACACCAGGTGGGTATGGCAATCCACGAGCCCGGGGGTCATTACCCCGCCCCGGCCAGCGTCATGAGCGTCCTGGTTAAGGGACGCATCGAATTCGCGCATCGGGCACAGCGTGTCGATGCGATCGCCTCGGGTGATCACCGCCATGGATTCGGGCAATTCCTGCACCCCGTCGAATACCGTCATGTCTCGCCATAGCTGGCGTGGTGTCTCGGGCATGGGGTTTCTCCTTGAAGAGCGTTGCGTTGCTAATTGTATATACAATTAGCGAGATGCATCAATGCCGTCAAGTCGATCTCTCGTTGAATCTGACTTATTCGCTCCAGAAACCCTAGGGATGGGGAGTATATGGCATTAGACATTGGTCGAAGAGTCGTTGCCCGAACGGGGCGTGACAAGCGAAGATTGGTTATTGTATATACAATTGTTGAATCACAATGACAAACCGTGAGGCCTTCATGCCATATCAAGACAAGACTCTCGATTCAAACGGGTCCTTAGAGCGGAGGTATTCCCTGAAAACCGTGTTGCGTCTGTTCGTGCCCAGCGTGCTGGGCATCCTGATCTTTTTCGTGCCCTTGACCCTGGCGGGGCGAACCACCATCCCCCTCGATCACATGGTGAGTGGGGCGCGATATCTGTTGGGCGGGCTGGATGGCTGGTATGCCTTGGCGCTGATCGTCGCCGGGGCGATCTATCCACTGGCGACCGGGCGCTGGCGACGTAGCGTCACCGAACGCATATTCACCGTGCTCAAGTTGCTGGGGGTGGTGGCTGCCGTGATGGCGCTCAGCGGCTGGGGACCCGCCCTCCTGCATACCCCCGACATGTTGCCGTTCCTGTTCGACAAGCTGGTGATTCCGGTGGGCCTGATCGTGCCGATTGGGGCTATCTTCCTGGCATTGTTGATCAGCTATGGCTTGCTCGAGTTGATCGGTATTCTGCTGCAGCCCGTCATGAGGCCCATCTGGCGCACGCCCGGCAAGTCGGCGATCGACGCCGTGGCGTCCTTCGTCGGCAGTTACTCGATCGGCCTGTTGATCACCAATCGCGTCTATCAGGCGGGACAGTATTCGGCGCGTGAAGCGGCCATCATCGCGACCGGCTTTTCCACGGTCTCGGCGACCTTCATGATCATCGTCGCCAAGACCCTCGACTTGATGGCGGTGTGGAACCTGTATTTCTGGCTGACATTGTTGATCACCTTCGTGGTGACCGCGATTACCGTGCGCTTGCCGCCATTGGCGCGGATGGATGACGAGAAGTCCGGCGACGAGCCCGAGGTGCCTCGCGGACGCCGACTGGTGACCGCCTGGTACACTGGCCTCGACGCCGCAAGAGAGGCTCCCGGCCTGGCGCGCAGTGTGGCACTGAATTTCAAGGAAGGGCTGTTGATGGCGATCGGCATCCTGCCGTCGATCATGTCGGTGGGTCTGATTGGCCTGCTGCTCGCCAAGTACACGCCGTTGTTCGATTGGCTGGGACTGGTGTTCTATCCGGTGACGGCCCTGTGGGGGTTGGATGAAGCGATGGCGCTGGCCCAGGCGGTCTCCGCCGGTCTTGCCGAGATGTTCCTGCCGGCGCTGCTGATGGGCGATGCCGGTTTCGTCGCGCGTTTCGCCACAGGTGTGGTATCGGTATCGTCAGTGTTGTTCTTCTCGGCCTCGATACCCTGCATACTCTCCACCACGATCCCGATCAGTATTGGACGTATTGTGGTGATCTGGTTTTTGAGAGTGGCTTTGAGTTTGCTACTGGCGATCCCGGCAGGTTATGTCGTACAGGTAATTATCGGGTGATGGCTGGAAATGACTTGCCCTGTGGCTGCGCTCTTCAGGGAGTGTTTCGATGTACTGAGGAGCGCAGCTTGTAACGTTCGCCAGGGTGTATCAGCCTCGCATAGCTGATCAGGTGATCTCCCGACCATGTGCGTCGGGTCATGCATAAACAGGGACGTGCAGTATCGATCTCAAGATGGGTAGCCGTTTGCTCATCGACTAGTATGGCTTCAACGATATGCTCGACATCATTAATGGGACATGCATTCACCAATATTTCATTGGGCGTCTGTCGTGTAAAATCGGCGTTGAGATAATTGGGTACCCAGCGCGGATTGACGAAGCGATCCTCCAACTGAATGGGAATACCATTTTCCCGATGTACTATCAGCGTATGAAAGACTTGTGTGCCTAGGCGCACGCCCAAACGTAGAGACACCTCGTCATCGGACTCCATGACACCGCTTGAAAGCACGTTACAGCTATACAAGTGGCCGCGTTCACGGACCTCTTCAGCGATATTGTGGACTTCGACGAGTGATGACTCTGCCTTGAGGTCGGTGACGAACGTTCCCAGTCCTGGATGTCGAGAGAGATAGCCCTGCTGTACGAGATCACGAATCGCTTTGTTGGCTGTCATTCGACTCACGTTGAAATCCCTGGCTAACTGCTCCTCAGGGGGGATCTGGTGATGCGCTTTCCAGGTTCCATTCTGGATGTTTTTTAGTAGATGTTGTTGTATTTTCAGATAAATTGGCTGCGTTCGACCCATAATGACCAGTCTTCCTTCAGTACGCGGTCTGGACCACCACTTCGCATTTCGCATTCAGCACTGCACGACTTGCATCCCAGCGCGCTCGCCGATTCATTCAGCACTTCCCTGACATGGCCCCTTTTGGCAAGGGGCCATATAACGTTGCGATGGTTCATACACCGTACCGTTACGCCTGATAGTCGCTCTCGGAGTAGAGCACGCGCAGGCGCAGGGTATGGTCGACCTGCTTGAGCGCTTCCAGCGCCTGCTTGCCGTAGGCCTTGTCGACGTCGATGACGACGTAGCCGACCTTGTCGTTGGTCTGCAGGAACTGGCCGGCGATGTTGATGCCGTTTTCGGACAGTACGCGGTTGATCTCGGAGAGCACGCCGGGCACGTTTTCGTGGATGTGCAGCAGGCGATGCTTGTCCGGATGCGAAGGCAGCGCCACCTCGGGGAAGTTGACCGAAGTGATGGTGGTGCCGTTGTCGGAGTAGGTCACCAGCTTCTCGGCGACTTCGATGCCGATGTTCTGCTGCGCTTCCAGCGTGGAGCCGCCGATATGCGGGGTCAGGATCACGTTCTTGAGACCGCGCAGCGGCGAGGTGAACTCCTCGTCGGCGCCCTTGGGCTCGACCGGGAAGACGTCGATCGCGGCGCCCAGCAGCTTGCCGCTCTTGAGCGCTTCGGCCAGGGCCTCGATATCCACGACCGAGCCGCGCGAGGCGTTGATCAGGATGCCGCCCTGCTTCATCAGCGCGATCTGCTCGGCGCCGATCATCCAGCGCGTCGACGGCAGATCCGGCACATGGAGGCTGACCACGTCGGCGCGGGCCAGCAGCTCCTCGAGGCTGCCCACCTGGCGCGCATTGCCCATTGCCAGCTTGGTCACCACGTCGTAGTAGAGCACGTCGAGGCCGAGCGATTCGGCGAGTACGGAGAGCTGGGCGCCGATGCTGCCGTAACCGATGATGCCCAGCGTCTTGCCGCGGGTTTCATGCGAGTTCTTGGCGGATTTCAGCCAGCCGCCCTGATGCGCGCGAGCGTTCTTCTCGGGAATGCCGCGCAGCAGCATGATCGTTTCGGCCAGCACCAGCTCCGCCACCGAACGGGTATTAGAGTAGGGCGCGTTGAACACCGGGATGGCGCGCTTGAGCGCCGCATCGAGATCGACCTGGTTGGTGCCGATGCAGAAACAGCCGACGGCAGTCAGCTTTTCCGCCGCGGCGAAGACCCGCTCGTTCAGCTGGGTCCGGGAGCGAATGCCGATGAAGTGCACGTCGCGGATCTTTTCGATCAGAGCGTCTTCGGCCAGCGACGTGGAGAGCGTCTCGATATTGGTGTAACCCGCGTTCAGCAGCGTATCCACGGCGGACTGGTGAATGCCCTCGAGCAGGAGGATCTTGATCTTGCTCTTGTCCAGAGACGTCTTGGCCATTGGTGGATCAACCCTTCTTCATCGGCTTGTGGCGACGGTAGCGTGAAAGCGCGTCGCGATCATGGGGGAAGACCTGGCGGGACTGGGGCAGAAATCTCCGCCTCAGCGGCGCCAGCGGGCGCACAGCTTAACACAGGCACTGCCGGGCGGGATGAAAATGACGCGGCTTCGACATGAACCCCATGCATTCACAATCCGTCACGATAGGCGGCGAGGGCTGGCGGCGAGGCAGATGACGACGGAAGCGAAACGCCCCGCATGGGGGCGTCCGAGATGCCGTTTTGTTTTCCGCTTTGTTTTGTTGGGGGCGGTTTATTGGGGGACGGTCGACAGCTGTGAAGCTTGCCGGCAGCGCGGCGGTTCAGGGCGTCAGCACGATCTTGCGACAGTCGTCCTGCTTGTCGTCGAACATGCGGTAGCCGTCGGCGGCCTGATCCAGCGTCATGCGGTGGCTGATGATCGCCTCGGTCGGCTCTCTTCCAGCGCATCCGGGATGGAATGGCTGCGATAGCGTCGATGAGCGCGATTAACGGCTTTCGAGTTGATCTGGATTAAATCTGAAGCGGCAATTCGAGCGGCAATGGAAGCGTGCCGATAGCGATAGCGCCGCGAGCCCGCGGATTTGCCGCCAAGGGCAGACGACCCCCGGGGGCGGCGGTGTATACTGAGAAGCCATTTCCGAACCGGTGCGGCAGCGTTTCGACGCCCGTGCCTCGAAGAACGCTCTCGGCGCCATTGGGGCGTCCTCGAGCGATGACATGAGAGCCCCATGCCCGACAAGATGGCCGACAAGGACGTTTCACAGGACGTCGACGCCTCCCAGAACGCTGACGTTGCCAAGGACTTTGCCGCGACGCTGGATCAGCTCGAGACATTGGTTGCCCAGCTCGAATCCGGCGAACTGACGCTGGAAGCGTCGTTGACCGCGTTCGAGCGCGGTATCCGTTTGACGCGGGATGCCCAGCACCGCCTCGACAGCGCCGAACTCAAGGTGCAGGCGCTGCTCGAGCAGAGCGACGGCTCGCTGCAGGCGGTTCGGTTCGATGATCAGGAGCCGTTCGACCAGGAGCCGAACCATGAACGTTGAGACGCCTAACGCCGCGGGGCTGATCGACGCCGCGCGGTCGCGCAGCGAGCATGTGCTGGCCGCATGGCTCAATCGTGCGGATGGCGCCAGCGCTTCGCTCGACGATGCCATGCGTTACAGCGTGCTGGGGACCGGCAAGCGGCTGCGGCCGGTGCTGGTCTACCTGGCCGGGCGCGCGCTGGGCGCCGATGACGAGGCGCTGGACGCGCCAGCGGCGGCGATCGAAATGATCCATGCCTATTCGCTGGTCCATGACGATCTGCCGGCCATGGACGACGACGACCTGCGCCGCGGCCGGCCGACGGTTCATCGCGCCTTCGACGAGCCGCTGGCGATCCTGGCGGGCGATGCGCTGCAGACGCTCGCCTTCGAGGCACTGGCATCCCGGCCGCATCCGCGTCTGGGCGCCTTGATCACGACGCTCGCACAGGCGGCGGGCCGTGACGGCATGGCCGCGGGGCAGGCGATCGATCTGGGCGCCGTCGGGGCGCCGATGGATCTCGCGGCGCTGCAGGCGATGCATCAGCACAAGACCGGCGCGCTGATTCGGGCCGCGGTCCGCCTGGGCGCGCTGGTGGCGGTCGACGCTTCTGACCCGCGGATCGCCGCACTAGATCATTATGCCGCCGCGATGGGCCTGGCGTTCCAGATTCACGACGATGTTCTCGACATCACCGGCGACACCCAGACGCTGGGCAAGACCTCCGGCGCCGACGCGCGCCGCGACAAACCTACCTATCCCGCCCTACTTGGCGTTGCGCAGGCGCAGCGCCGCGCCCGCGATCTGCTCGACGATGCGCTCGCCGCTCTCGAGCCGCTGGGCGAGGCCGGCCAGCCGCTGGCGGCGCTGGCTCGTTTCATGATCGATCGCGATCACTGACCGGTAACGACATGTCTATGAAGCTGTTCGACGAGATTCCTACTCAGCGCCCCCTGACGCCGTTGCTCGATACGCTCGAGTCGCCGGCGGGGTTGCGCCACCTGTCACTGTCCCAGCAGCGGCAGGTCGCGGATGAGCTGCGCGCCTACCTGCTCTATAGCGTGGGCTGCAGCGGCGGCCATTTCGGTGCCGGGCTCGGCGTGGTCGAGTTGACCGTAGCGCTCCACCGCGCCCTGAATACCCCCCACGACCGCCTGCTGTGGGACGTCGGCCACCAGGCCTATCCGCACAAGATTCTCACCGGCCGGCGCGAAGCGCTGTCGAGCATCCGGCAGTACGGCGGTCTTGCCGCGTTCCCGCGGCGCGAGGAATCGCCTTACGACACCTTCGGCGTCGGCCATTCGAGCACCTCGATTTCGGCGGCGCTGGGCATGGCGCTGAGCGCCCGGACCAAGGGCGAGCAGCGCCGCGTCTGCGCGGTGATCGGCGATGGCGCGCTGACCGCCGGCATGGCCTTCGAGGCGCTGGCCCATGCCGGGCACGTCAATGCCAACCTGCTGGTCGTGCTCAACGACAACGAGATGTCGATCTCGGAAAACGTCGGCGGCATGGCGAGTTACCTGACGCGGATTCTCACCAGCAAGCCCTATGCCGCCATGCGCGAGAACGGCAAGCGTGTACTGTCGCACCTGCCGGGCGCGCTGGAGTTCGCGCGGCGCACCGAAGAGCACGTCAAGGGCATGATCAGCCCGGCGACGCTGTTCGAGGAGATGGGCTTCAACTATCTCGGGCCGATCGACGGTCACGACTTGGCTGCGCTGAATCAGGCGCTGGAGGCCGTGCGCGATCTCGACGGCCCGCAGTTTCTCCATGTCCGTACCCGCAAGGGGCGCGGCTTTCGGCCGGCGGAAGCCGACCCGATCGGCTTCCACGCCATCACCAAACTGGAAAAGACACCGCCGACACCGCCCGAAATGGACGCGACCACGCCGCCGGCGAGTGGACTATCGGCTTCATCCGAAACCCGGTCCAAGCCCACCAGACCCAAGCCGCGCAAGTATTGCAACGTCTTCGGCGACTGGCTGTGCGACATGGCCGCAGCGGATTCGCGGCTGATCGGCATCACGCCGGCCATGCGCGAGGGCTCCGATCTGATCCGCTTCTCGCAGATCTATCCCGAACGTTACTACGATGTGGCGATCGCCGAGCAGCATGCGGTGACGCTGGCGGCGGGAATGGCCTGCGAGGCGATGAAGCCGGTGGTGGCGATCTACTCGACGTTCCTGCAGCGCGGCTACGACCAGTTGATCCACGACGTTGCCGTGCAGCATCTCGATGTCACCTTCGCCATCGATCGCGCCGGCCTCGTCGGCGAGGACGGCCCGACGCATCACGGGGCGATGGATCTTTCGTATCTGCGTTGCGTACCGGGCATGATCATTCTGGCTCCGGCGGACGAGGCGGAATGCCGGGCGATGCTCTCCACCGCCTATCACCACGATGGCCCGGCGGCGGTGCGCTATCCGCGCGGCACCGGCCCGGGCAGCGAGATCCCGGCGGATCTCGAGGCGCGAGTGCCGATCGGCAAGGCCGAGCGGCGTCGTGAAGCGACGGCGGAACAGGGCAAGGCGCGTATTGCGCTGCTGGCATTCGGCAGCCTCAATACGCCGGCGGCCGAGGTCGCCGAGCGGCTCGACGCGACGCACCTCAACATGCGTTCGGTGAAGCCGCTGGACCGCGAGGCGATTCTGGCGGCGGCCAGGGACCACGATCTGTTGGTCACCCTCGAGGAGAATGTCGTGGCCGGTGGCGCCGGCAGTGGCGTCATCGAACTGCTGGCGGCCGAGGGCGTGCAGGTGCCGGTGCTCAATCTGGGCATTCCCGACATTTTCGTCGAACACGGCAAGCCGGCCGAACTACTGCGCGATTGCGGGCTGGATGCCGATGGCATCGAAGCGGCCATCCGTCGTCGCCTGAACATCAACAACGACTGATAGGATCTTCATGTCAATTGCCATTCTGATCGGCGCCGTCATCGGCTATCTCTTCGGCAAGTTGCCGGGCCTTCTGATCGGCGCCGCCATCGGCTGGTGGGTCAGCCGAAAGCTGCGCAGCACGCTGCTGGGGCGCGTGGTCAATATCCAGCACCAGTTCCTGGAGTCGACCTTCGCGGTGATGGGCTGCGTGTGCAAGGTCGACGGCCACATCACCCAGGACGAGATCCGCACGGCGGAGATGCTGTTCGATCGTCTCAACCTGAGCGGGGAGATGCGCGAACGCGCCAAGGCTGCCTTCAATCGCGGCAAGTCGCCGGAGTTCGATCTCGACGCCGAGGTCGAGACGATCCGCCGTGTCACCGGCGGCCAGCGTGCGTTGCTGCAGGTATTTCTGCAGGTGCAGCTGGCAGCGATCGCCGCCGACGGCCAGATGCATCCCGCCGAGCACGACATGCTGCTGCGCGTGGCGCGCGGCCTGGGCTTCTCCGAAGCCGAGATCCAGCAGATCGAAGCGATGCTGCGCGGCGGTGCCCATCAGGGGGCGGGCGGTGCGACCAGCGGCCAGTCGCTGGAGGATGCCTATCGGGTGCTCGGTGTGTCCGAGGATGTCTCCGATGCCGAGCTCAAGCGCGCCTATCGCAAGCTGATGAGCGAAAACCACCCCGACAAGCTGGCCGGCAAGGGGTTGCCGGAGAGCATGCGCGAGATGGCCAAGGAGCGCACCAGCGAGATCAGCAACGCCTACGACCTGATCAAGAAAACGCGGGAGCAGCGCGGGGGCTGAAGCCGTCTTGCGCGGGCAGCGTTCGCTATTGTCTCCTGTCGGCGAACACGCTTAGATAGAGATTCGACCTCGAGACAGCCGCAACAAGGATGTGACTGCATGCCAGCGAAGGCCGATCTCTACCGTACTGCCGCCCGGATGCTGGGCACGATCGACAAGAGTGGTTGGGTGCTTCGCTATCGCTACGGCGACCGGCGTCTGCTCGAGGACGTCGTGCTGCCCGCCCTGAACCGCGATCCCGGCGTCGAAACCCTGCTGCTGGTCGGCTGCGCCTGGTATACCCGGCACTATCCCCAACTGCTGCCGCGCAAACGCGTCACGACCATGGAAATCGACCCGGCCAAGGCAGCCTTCGGCGGCGATTCGCACA
The DNA here is from genome assembly GCF_976982775.1 of Salinicola sp. NYA28a. The sequence continues at coordinate 3,931,374 of NZ_OZ334582.1, read as the reverse complement.
TCGTGGCCAACATGACCGATATTACCGAGCACCTGCCTCCGGAGAGCCTGGATGGCGTGATCTGCAACGGCGTGCTGGGCTGGGGCCTGGACGAGCCCGATGCGGTGGAAGCCGCCTTCGCCGGCGCGGTTGTCTGTCTGAAGCCCGGCGGTCTCTTTCTGTTGGGCTGGAACGACATACCGCCGCGCAATCACTGTCCGCCGGAGTCCATCTCCGCACTCGGCAGGCTCGAAGCCGCCAACATTCCCGGCCTGGAGATACACTCGCTGGTTGCCCTCGAACGCAACCAGCACTGCTATCAGGCGTATCGCAAGCCGGAAAAAGGCTGATCAATATGGTGCATCGAGCGCCAATTGTGCTTTATTGGTGTGCATCGATTCCCGAGCAAGCTGTTAAGGCCAATCGAAGAGAAACTTAAATTATTGATAAGGAGTTGTTTTTTTTTGAATGGCAGGTTTTTTGAATAGGTTGGAGGGATAGAAACGATTGGGGTATCGGCAGCGCGTCTGCCAAACAACTTGGTCTTCAATGGATAGCTAGGGTTCCGACTGCATCATCACTACCCCCGATGTAGTGTCTGGTCCGAGAGCTGTCGACCTGCGCCAACTGGTTCCAAAAGCCAGCGGCGAAGGTTACACGGCGGGATAAAAGCCCGGGAGGATAAGGTGCGATACGTACCGATGCCCCCGACCGCTCCGCCAAATCATTGGAGGCTTAACATGCGCCCAAGCCGAATTCTGACCGCTGTTCTCTCCGCCACGCTGCTGGCGACCACAGCTCCCGCGTTTGCTCAGTCCCGCGACCATTTCAGCGTCTGCTGGTCGATCTATGCCGGGTGGATGCCTTGGTCCTATGCTGACGCGTCAGGCATTCTCGACAAGTGGGCCGACAAGTACGGTATCGATATCGACTTGGTGCAGGTCAACGACTACATCGAATCCATCAACCAGTACACGTCGGGCAACGTAGATGGTTGCGCCATGACCAACATGGATGCGCTGACCCTGCCAGCGGCTAGCGGTGTCGATTCCACCGCCCTGATCGTCAACGACTACTCCGACGGTAACGACGGTATCGTGCTGAAAGGCAGCGATAACCTTGCGGACATCAAGGGCCGTCAGGTCAACCTCGTTCAGTTCAGCGTTTCCCACTACTTCCTGGCCCGGGCGCTAGAGACCGTCGGCTTGACCGAGCGGGACGTCGAGACAGTCAACACCTCGGATGCCGACATGGTCGCGATCTATCCGGACGACCAGACTCAGGCCATCGTGACCTGGAATCCCCAGCTCAGCGCAATTGCCGATATGGACGACGCCAACGTGGTGTTCACCTCGCACCAGTTGCCTGCCGAAATTCTCGACATGATGGTGGTCAACACCGACACCCTGGCCGACAACCCCGACTTCGGGCGTGCCTTGGTCGGTGCCTGGTACGAGGTCATGGATAAGGTTGCTGCCGGTGACGAAGACGCGCTCGGTCAGATGGCTGAAGCCGCAGGAACCGATCTCCGAGGGTACAAGAATCAGTTGGCCGCAACCCATCTCTATACCGATCCAGCCGAGGCGGCCAGCCTGATGCAAGGCCAAGGGCTTCTGACCACCATGCAGCGCGTGGCGGAATTCAGCTACCAGCACGGCCTGCTGGGCGAGATGGCGCCGAACGCTAGCTTCATCGGCATCGAGACGCCGCAGGGTGTCTATGGAGACGAAAGCAATATCCGGCTGCGCTTCGACCCGACCTACACCCAGGACTACATCGCTTCACAACCGTAACTCACCGTCAGGCCGCCGGGCCCGCTCGCAGAGGCGAGCCCGGGGCGCACGCCCAACTCACGACGGAGAATGCATGAAGCGACTCATCAACTACACCCCCTCTCGCGGAAGCCGCTGGCTGATCGGTCTGGTACCTTTCGGGATCATCGCGCTGGCTTACCTGGTGCTGTCCAATGCGAGACTGGCGGGAAATCCCAACGATCGCCTGCTGCCGTCGCCGGCGACGATGGTCGAGACTTTCACCCAACTGGCGACGCAGGCCAGCGTGCGCACCGGGACCATCCCGCTATGGGACGACACCTTTGCCAGCCTCGAGCGGCTTGGCCTTGGTATCGCCATCAGCGCACTGATCGGTCTGGTCGTGGGCGTGCTGAACGGCGGTCTACCGCTGATGCGGGCCAAGTTGTCGCCATTGGTCACGGTCGTCTCGCTGATCCCACCCATGGCGATCCTGCCGGTGCTGTTTATCGCCTTCGGCACCGGAGAGATGGCCAAGGTGGCGCTGATCGTCATCGGCGTGGCGCCGTTTCTGGTTCGCGATCTCCAGAGCCATGCGATGCGCCTGCCGGATGAGCAGCTGATCAAGGCGCAGACGCTCGGCGCCAGCTCCTGGCAGGTTTTGCTGCGGGTGCTGTTGCCGCAACTGATGCCGCGGCTCATGGCCTCGACTCGGCTGGCGCTCGGCAGTGCTTGGCTGTTCCTGATTGCCGCCGAGGCGATCGCGGCGCAGGAAGGTCTCGGCTACCGCATATTCCTCGTGCGTCGCTATCTGGCGATGGACGTGATTCTGCCCTACGTGGTCTGGATCACGCTGCTGGCCTTCGTGATCGATCGGGTGCTGGCGCTGACCTCGCAGCGACTCTTCCCCTGGTTCCATGCCGAAGAAGGGGGCAAGTCATGAGCCTGCTCGAAGCAAGGCATCTGGAGAAGCGCTACGGCGATCAGATCGTGCTGGAACGCATCGGTTTTCGTGTCGAGACCGGGGAGTTCGTGACCCTGGTCGGCGCTTCCGGCTGTGGCAAGACGACCTTCCTCAAGCTACTGCTGGGCACCGAGCGGATCTCGCGTGGCGCGCTGACGCTTGACGACCGTCCGCTGCCGGACGAGCCGGGGCCGGATCGCGGCGTGGTGTTCCAGAGATACTCGGTCTTCCCGCACCTGACCGTGCTCTGTAACGTGATGATGGCCGAGGAACTGGCCGGTTCGCGCTGGCTCGGCAAGCTGTTCGGCGCCGCGCGTCGCCGGGCCGTCGAGACCGCCAGGGCGCGTCTCGAGGAGGTCGGTCTCGCCCACGCCCTGCACAAGTATCCCCACGAACTTTCCGGCGGCATGCAGCAGCGTCTCGCCATCGCGCAGGCGCTGATGATGAGGCCGAGGATTCTGCTGCTCGACGAGCCCTTCGGCGCGCTCGATCCCGGCATTCGCCAGGACATGCACGCACTGATCACCCGGCTGTGGCGGGAGCAGCAGCTGACCATCTTCATGATTACCCACGACGTCAAGGAAGCCTTCGCCCTCGGCACGCGGCTGTGGGTGTTCGACAAGATCCGCCACGATCCGCAGGCCCCCGAGGCCTATGGCGCCACCATCACCTACGACCTGGCCATCGGCGAGAACCGCCGCCCACCGGAAGACCTTGGCAGGACCGTCGACGCGATGAACGAAGGATGGACACAGACATTTCAGGAGACGCCGATATGACAAACTCGCTGAGCGCGCGGGACGACGCGCCCGACGCCTATACCACTCACCTCCCCGGCGGCCAGCACTGGTCGCTGCGCCTGCGCCGCGGTACCACGCTGTCGCTGACCGCGCGTGAGGCCGACACCAACGTCGGGCTGCTCTGCTACAACCCGGAGAATCTGCTCGAACGGTTGAACCTGCCGGATACCCTCAAGTGTCAGCACACCTTCAAGCTGACTCGGGGGAACTGCCTCTACTCCGACATGGGGCGAGTCTTCGCCTCGATCGTCGAGGACGATCTCGGCTGGCACGACAGCGTCGGCGGCAACCTCAACCGGGCGCACATGATCACCAAAGGCTGGCAGCCGGTGAGTTTCCAGCAGGCGCTCAACGACAGGACCCAGACTGGCCACGACAGCTTCCTGGTCGAGCTGGCCAAGTACGGATTGGGGCGACGCGACATGGCCGCCAACCTCAATCTCTTCAGCAAGGTAGAGAGCGACGAGGCGGGGCGCCTGCGCTACGTGCCTGGCCACTGTCAGCCGGGGCAGCGTGTGATGCTGCGTTTCGACATGGACACGCTGGTGCTGCTGCACACCTGCCCTCATCCGCTGGATCCGAGCGCGTGCTATCCGCACCGCGGCGTCGATATTGCCCTCGGCACTGCCCCGGCGCCGGATGAGGAGGATATCTGCTGGCGCGCCTGCCCGGAAAACGCCCGCGGCTTCGCCAACAACCGTCTTTATCACCTCGGCCTGCAGGGAGCCTGACATGCGTCTGACTGAGACCACGAGTACGACCACGACGATCACGCCGCTGCTGGAAAGCCCCTTGCGCGTGGAGAATGCCGCCATCCGTCATCTCATCGAGGCTGGCGACCACTACATCGGCATTGTCCGCGCCGGCCAGACGCTGCGGCTGGTCGATGTCGAGGGCAACGAGGCGGCGGACACGCTGTTCTTCAATGCCCACGATACGGCGGAGCGCTACAGCGCCATGGATACCGTACGCGAGCAGGGCCAAGTCTATCTCGGCACAGGCTCCCGGCTGCTCTCCGGCGAGGGCAACCTGATGCTGACGATCACCGCCGACACCTGCGGTCGCCACGATACCTTGGGTGGTGCCTGCGCCAGCGAGAGCAACACTGTGCGCTACGATCTCGAGAAACGCCACATGCACTCCTGCCGAGACAACTGGATGCAGGCCATTGCCAACTATCCAGAATTCGGCCTGACCAAGCGTGACATCACTCACAACATTAACTTCTTCATGAATGTTCCGGTGACGCCGGAAGGGGGGCTGTCGTTTGCCGACGGGCTTTCCGGACCGGGCAAGTACGTGGAAATGGAAGCTGCCATGGACGTAGTGGTGCTGATTTCCAACTGCCCACAGCTCAACAACCCTTGCAGCGGCTTTAATCCGACGCCGCTGGAAGTGCTGGTTTGGGACTGAATCTCATCTCTGGTGTTTTTTCAGATAACGTCCAGGTGACGCGAGGACGACCTCGCGAACATCTAAAGTAGGCGGGACGACCCGCCCCCGGTCGAGCAGATCCTCATGTTCAACAAGGTCTTGATCGCCAATCGCGGCGCCATCGCCGCGCGCATCCAGCGCACTCTTAAACGTTTAGGTATCGGCTCGGTGGTGGTATACGCCGAGGCCGACCGCGACGCCCCCTACGTCTTCGCTGCCGATGAAGCCTGGTCGCTGGGCGAAGGCGCCGCCGCTGCTACCTATCTTGACATCGACAAGCTGATCGCCATCGCCAGACAGAGTGGCGCCGAGGCGGTGCACCCCGGCTACGGCTTTCTCTCCGAGAACACGAAGTTCATTCAGGCCTGCGAGGAGGCCGGGCTGGTCTTCCTCGGCCCGACACCCGAACAGATCCGCGACTTCGGCTTGAAGCACGAGGCGCGCGCCCTGGCCGAGCGAGCCGGCGTGCCCTTGGTGCCGGGCTCCGGCCTGCTCGACAGCGTCGAGGACGCTGTCAGGGAGGCTGCGCGCATCGGCTATCCGGTGATGCTCAAGTCCACTGCTGGCGGTGGCGGCATCGGCATGCAGGTCTGTAACGACGAAGCCGCTTTGCAGCGCGCCTTCGACTCGGTGCGCGGGCTCGGCGAGCGCAACTTCGGTGACGCCGGCGTGTTTCTCGAAGCCTACATCGCCCGCGCCCGTCACCTCGAGGTGCAACTGTTCGGTGACGGCCGAGGCAAGGTCGTGGCGCTCGGCGAGCGCGACTGCTCCACCCAGCGCCGCCACCAGAAGGTGGTCGAGGAGTGCCCGGCGCCCAACCTGCCCGAGAGCGTGCGCCAGGAGTTGCACGCCACCGCCGTGCGCCTGGGCAAAGCCGTCGATTACCGCAATGCCGGCACCGTGGAGTTCATCTACGATGCCGAGCGCGAAGCCTTCTACTTCCTCGAGGTCAACACCCGCCTGCAGGTGGAACACGGCGTCACCGAAGAAGTCTGGAGCGTGGACATCGTCGAGTGGATGATCCGCCTCGGCGCGGGTGAACTGCCCGACCTCGACGAGCTGACCCAAAATCTCGCCCCGAAAGGCCACGCCATCCAGGCGCGTCTCTACGCCGAGGACCCCAGCCATGACTTCCGCCCCAGCGCCGGGCTGCTCACCGAGGTGGCCTTCCCCGAAGCGCCCGGCCTGCGCGTCGACCACGCCATCGAGGCGGGCCTGGAAGTCTCGGCGCTGTTCGACCCCATGCTGGCCAAGGTGATCGTTCACGCCGACGACCGCGACACGGCCATCGAACGTCTGGCCGCAGTGCTCGAGAAGTCCAGCGTCTACGGCTTCGAGACCAACCGCACCTGGCTGTCGCATGTGCTGCGCGATGCACGCTTCCGCGACGCCGACATGCATACCCGCTGGCTGGCCGATCTCGCCTGGGCGCCGCCGGCCATCGAGGTGCTCAGCGCCGGCACCCTGACCACCATCCAAGATCATCCCGGCCGCCAGGGGCACTGGGACGTGGGCGTGCCACCCTCCGGGCCGTTCGACGACTGGTCGTTCCGCCTTGGCAACCGCCTGCTCGACAACCCGGCTGATGCCGCCGGACTCGAGATCACCCTTACTGGCCCCACGCTGCGTTTCCACCGCACCACCCAGATCGTGCTCGCCGGCAGCCAACTGCCCGCCGAGGTCGACGGTAAGCCCGTGGCTTTCTGGCAGGTGCTGGACATTCCCGCCGGCGCCACGCTGACGCTGGGCAAGGCCAGTGCCGGGGCGCGCGCCTACCTGCTGGTACGCGGCGGCATCGACTGCCCGCACTATCTCGGCTCCAGAGCCACCTTCACCCTCGGTCAGTTCGGCGGCCACGGCGGGCGCGCCCTGCGCACCGGCGACATGCTCTCGCTGCCCGAACTCGACGCCACCGCATCACGCGCCCTGCCCGAGGCGCTCAGGCCCGAGCTCGGCGGCGAGGACGGCCACGTCTGGCAGGTCGCCGTGCTCTACGGCCCGCATGGCGCACCGGACTTCTTCACCGGGGACGACATCGACATTTTCTTCGCTCACGAGTGGGAGGTGCACTACAACTCGAGCCGCACCGGCGTGCGCCTGATCGGCCCGCGCCCCGAGTGGGCCCGCGCCGACGGTGGCGAGGCCGGCCTGCACCCGTCGAACATCCACGACAACGCCTACGCCTTCGGCACCATCGACTTTACCGGCGACATGCCGGTGATTCTCGGCCCCGACGGCCCCTCGCTGGGCGGCTTCGTCTGCCCAGCCACGGTGGTACGCGCCGAGCGCTGGAAGCTCGGTCAGCTCACGGCCGGCGATCGTATCCGCTTCGTGCCGGTGGATCTGACCACCGCCCGGCACCTGGAAGCGCGCCAGCAGGCCCAGCTCGCGTCGCTGAGCGAGCAGCCGGCCGTGGCTCTCGAAGAGAATTGCGGCAGCCCGGTGCTGCGCGACGTACCGGCCGAGACCGCCGGCGAGCGCATCGTCTACCGCCGCGCCGGCGACGACTTCCTGCTGGTCGAGTTCGGCGCCATGGAGCTGGATATCGCGCTGCGCTTCCGTGCGCATGCCTGGATGCTGTGGCTGCAGAACAACACCCTGCCTGGCCTGCGCGAGCTGACGCCGGGCATTCGCTCGCTGCAGATCCACTACGAGCCCGACGAGCTCGCCCTCGACGAGCTGCTCGCCCATCTGGTGCGGGCCGAGCATGAGCTGCGCGACGTGGAATCGCTCGAGGTCGAGGCGCGCACCGTGCATCTGCCGCTCTCCTGGGACGACCCGGCCTGTCAGGAGGCCATCGACAAGTATCAGCGCAGCGTGCGCCCGGACGCCCCCTGGTGTCCGAGCAATCTGGAGTTCATTCGCCGCATCAACGGACTCGACGCCATCGAGCAGGTGCGCGATATCGTCTTCAACGCCCGTTACCTGGTGATGGGCCTGGGCGACGTCTACCTCGGCGCGCCGGTGGCCACGCCGCTCGATCCCACCCAGCGCCTGGTCACCACCAAGTACAACCCGGCGCGTACCTGGACCGCCGAGAACTCGGTGGGCATCGGCGGCGCCTACCTGTGCGTCTACGGCATGGAGGGCCCCGGAGGCTACCAGTTCGTCGGCCGTACCCTGCAGATGTGGAACCGCTACCGCCAGACCGAATACTTCGACAACCCCTGGCTGCTGCGCTTCTTCGACCAGTTGCGCTTCTTCGAGGTCAGCCATGACGAGCTGATGCGGATCCGTCGCGACTTCCCCCACGGACGCTACCCGCTCGAGGTCGAGACCACGCGCTTCAAGCTTGCCGACTACCAGGCCGACATCGACGCCCACGCCGAACGGATCGCCGAATTCCGCGAGCGTCGCGAGGCCGCCTTCCAGCAGGAGATGGCCGACTGGCGGGCCAACGGTCAGTTCACCTTCGAGGATCAGGCCCCCGAAGCCGCCGAGGCCACGGAACTGGGTAGCGATGAACTGGGCATCGACAGCCCGGTGACCGGCAGCCTGTGGAAGCTGACGGTCGCCGAGGGCGACAGCGTCGAGGCCGGCCAGGTCGTGGCGCTGGTCGAGTCGATGAAGATGGAAGTCGAGATCACCGCCCACGAAACCGGCCGCGTGGCCCGCCTGCCGATGGCCGAGGGTGCCGCCGTGGCACCCGGCCAGCCGATCGTCATTCTTGAATCATCCAAGGAGTCAGCATGAGCGCCATCGGCATGACCATTACTTCCCTTTTGGCGCGCTATCGTGCCAATGAGCTGACCCCGCGCGGGCTGATCGACACGCTGCTGGCGAACGCCGACGCGCGCGGCAAGGATGCCGCCTGGATCACCCGGCTCTCCCGCGAGCAGCTCGAGCCCTATCTCGAACGTCTCGACGCCGCCGACCCGCAGAGCCTGCCGCTCTACGGCATCCCGTTCGCGATCAAGGACAACATCGATCTCGCCGGTGTGCCGACCACGGCGGGCAGTCCCGTCTATGCCTATACGCCCAATGAGTCCGCCTTCGTGGTGCGCCAGCTGATCGAGGCCGGGGCCATCCCCATGGGCAAGACCAATCTCGACCAGTTCGCCACCGGGCTGGTCGGCGAACGTGCGCTGGACGTCTATGGCGTGCCCGGCAATGCCTTCGATGCCGAGCGCATTCCCGGCGGCTCCAGCAGCGGCTCGGCGGTGACCGCCGCCCAGGGCCAGGTCAGCTTCGCGCTGGGTACCGACACCGCCGGCTCCGGGCGCGTGCCGGCGTGCTTCAACAACCTGTTCGGCGTCAAGCCGACGCTGGGCCTGCTGAGCACCGCGGGCGTGGTACCGGCCTGTGCCACCCTGGACACCATCAGCCTTTTCACCTTGAGCGCCGACGATGCCGCTGCCGTGCTCGACGTCGCCGGCAGGCACGATCCGGAGTGCGCCTGGTCGCGGCGTCACGATTTCGCCGTGGCCGGCCAGACCTACGGCGAGATGCCGAAGCGCTTTCGCTTCGGCGTGCCCCCCGAGTCGCAGTGGCATACCGACGAGGCCTACAGCGCCGGCATGCGCCAGGCCATTGCCCAACTCGAGGCACTGGGTGGCGTCAGGTTCGAACTCGACTGCACACCGCTGTTGGCCGCGGCACGCCTGCTCTACGAGGGCCCGTGGGTCGCCGAGCGCTACCACGCCGTGCGCGAGCTGATCGAAAGCCAGCCCGACGTCCTGCACCCGGCCACCCGCCAGGTCATCGAAGGCGGCGGCGCCCCCAAGGCGGTGGACGCCTTCGACGCCCGCTACAAGCTGGCCGAATTCAAGCGCCAGGCCGATGCCCTGCTCGCCCAGGTCGACGTGATGCTCGTCCCGACTACGGTGGAACATCCCACCAAGGCCGAGGTGGCCGCGGAACCCATTGTCGTCAACTCACGAGTGGGCACCTGGACCAACTTCATGAACCTGCTCGACTACAGCGCCCTGGCCGTGCCCACCGGCTTCACCGATGCCAGCCTGCCGTTCGGTGTCACGCTGTTCGGCCCCGCTTTCGACGATCTGTCGCTGTTGAGTCTCGGCCGGGCGCTGGAGCGCCGGCTCGCTCTGCCGCTGGGCGCCACCGGCATCGCCCGCCCCCAGCTGCCGGCGCTGCCCCCGGCAAAGGACGGCACGCTGGAACTGGTGGTATGCGGCGCACACCTTGCCGGGCTGCCTCTCAACCACCAGCTCACCAGCCGCGGCGGCGTGCGCGTCGCCAGCACCCGCAGCAGCCCGAACTACCGCCTCTATGCCCTGGCCGGTGGCCCGCCGGCGCGTCCGGCGATGGTGCGAGACGACGTCAACGGCGCGGCCATCGAGGTGGAAGTGTGGCGTCTGCCCATCGACACCGTCGGCAGCTTCCTGGCCGGCATTCCCGCTCCGCTGGGGCTGGGCCAGGTGGAACTGGAAGACGGCGAGTGGAAGTGCGGGTTCATCTGCGCCGCCGGCGCGCTGGAGCGCGACGGCAAGGCCGAGGACGTGACCCATTTCGGCGGTTGGCGGGGCTGGGCCACCAGTCGGCATTGAAGAGTTTCGGGAGAGCGATTATGAGCACGAAAGCACAGCGTCAGCCCGGCGACTTCCAGTCCCTGCCGGTCATCGACATCGGCGGACTGTTCAGCGCCGAGGCGGCGGAGCGTAAGGCCGTCGCCGAACGGCTCGGCGACGCCGCCCGCAACGTCGGCTTCTTCCATATCGTCGGCCACGGCATCGGCGAGGAACTTCGCCTGAGGCTGCTTAGCCAGGCCCGACGCTTCTTCGAACAGCCGCATGAAGACAAGATGCAGCACTACATCGGGCTGTCCGCCGGACATGGCACCACACGCCATCGCGGCTACGTCCCCCAGGGCGAAGAGATGCCAGAGAAGGGCAAGCGCGACCTCAAGGAGGCGTTCGATCTCGCCTTCGAGCTGCCCGCCGACGATCCCGATGTACTGGCCGGCACACCGATGATGGGACCCAACGTGTGGCCCGAGCTGCCTGGATTCCGCGAGCAGGTCTACGCCTATTACCAGGCCACTTATGAAGTAGGCTGCGCCTTGATGCGCGGCTTCGCCCTCGCCCTGGGGCTGCCTGAGGAGCACTTCCTCGAGGACGTGACCAAGCCACCCAGCCAGCTTCGACTGATCCACTACCCCTTCGATCCCGACGCCCGTGACGCCCAAGGCATCGGCGCGCACACCGACTACGAGTGCTTCACGCTGCTTTTGCCCACAGCGCCAGGGCTAGAGGTCATGAACGGCCGCGGCGAGTGGATCGACGTGCCCTACCGCGACGATGCACTGGTCATCAACATCGGCGACATGCTGGAGGTCTGGACCAACGGCGAATTCGTGGCCACCTCGCACCGGGTACGCAAGGTGAAGGAGGAGCGCTATTCGTTCCCGCTGTTCTTCGCCTGCGATTACGCCACCACGGTGACACCGTTGCCGCAACTGGTCGAGCGCGACGGACAGGCGCGTTACGAGCCGCTCAAGGCCGGCGACCATCTCTACGCCCAGACCATCCACACCTTCGCTTACCTGCAGCAACGGCTCGAACGCGGCGAGATTCGCCTGCCGGAAGGGGCTCGCGATACCGCTACGCTGGGCCAGCACGCCCGACACAAGGGGACGGAGCGGGCATGAGCACACCACAAGATGGCATGCCGCCCGTCTATCACGGGGTATGGCAACGCACGCTCTATGCCGGTGCAGGAGACGAAGGTCGCCATATCGAGGATCGCACGACCCGAGTGATCTGGCTGCAGACCGCCCATTGGCACGCCGATCTGCGCGTGCCAGCGGACCGACCCGATTTCGTCGGGGTCATGTCACTGGAAGAGTGCAACCGCGAACAACTCGTCTGGCTTGCCAGCCAGACAGCGTTTGTCGGGTTGACCCGGATCGAGGGGCACTTCTGCACCTGGCATCGTCTGCTCGACCTCCGCCCCGGGCTGGAGAAGGATATCGGCGAGATGATCTGGCTGGACGACGGCACGCTGGAGGAGCGCCACCCCCAAGGGCACTATATCGAGCACTGGGAACAACAGCCGGCAGGCAGCGGCGACGAACAGGTACGCCTGGGGCCGGACGGCCTGCCACGCTGGCTGCAATTCGGCGATCACGCCATGTCCATCATGCCGCGCCCCGCCATGCCGGAGACGCACGACCTGCTTGCCACGCCGGGGTCGCTCAAGACATCCGCACTGCGCCTGCGCACCGGGTTGGAGATCAGCTACGCCCAGCGTACAGGCGACGGGTGGAAGATCGTGCTATCAACGCATCCTTGGCGAGAAGAGCAAATCCTTCCGTTCTCAAACGTCAAGTCTGACTGAAATACCACAGGCCCGTGAATGTCAGGCCCGAGCCTTTTATCGGTGCCACCCCTTAGTCAAGATCGATAGCGGATGGAGCACAACCATGCGACTGGCTGATATCGACCTCCGTTTGCTGGACGTTTTCATCGCCGTGGTTGAGTGCCAGGGTATTGCCAACGCCCAGACCCTGCTGAATCGCGATGCATCTACCATCAGCCGCCAACTACGGCAACTGGAAGAACGGCTAGGGTTGCGTCTATGCGAGCGGGGGCGCAGTGGCTTTACGCTCACTTCCGACGGTGGGCAGGTCTATCGACACACGCTCGAACTGAGTCGGGCCTTGCGCCATTTCGAGGACGGTGCCGAAAGTTTGAAAGGCCATTTGTCGGGGCAGGTGCGCCTGGCAATGATCGACAACTTGGTCTTCGACCCGAACTGCCCGCTGCGACATGTCTTGGCCCGTTATGGCGCGCGTGATGAAAACGGTGTGCACCTCCATCTAGAAGTCATGGCCCCGGCGCAGATCGAACGCGCCCTGCTCGATCATCGTGTTGACCTCGGCATCGGCATCTTTCCCACGCACCTGGAAGAGTTGCACTACGAATCGCTGTACCGGGAGAATGATTGGCTGGTGTGTTCCCCTTATCATCCGTTGGCATCGGCCGAAACGCTTCAGGACGTCAAATGCATCCTGGCGACCAGTGCCAAGGTGGCCCGACAGTTCCTGAATGCCCAGGATACAAGCATACTGGGCGACGACCCCCGACACGTTACCGCCTGGGTCTCCAACGTTGAAGCCGCCGCCCTGCTGGTGCTGGCCGGCACGCATGTCGGCTTCCTGCCGACGCATTATGTCCGCTACTGGATCGAACGAGGCCAAATGGTGGCGGTGCGTCCGGATCATTTCCGTCGCAGCTCCCCGATCGAAGCAGCTTTCAGAACCACACGCGATACCCACCGCCCGGCCGTGGCCGCCTTCCGCGAGGACCTTTTCGGCACGCTGCTACTGCACGGCAAACCTGCAGCAAAATTCAGGTAAACCTGCAGACACGTTCATTTTCGTAGCGGTTTTGCTGGGCAACACTGCAAGGCATCATCGAACCGACCCCACCGGAGGTGCCTATGCACATCGCCAAACGCCTGACTACAGCCATTGCTTTGACCTTGGGAGTAGCCGCCGCCGCCCACGCTGAAGAAACACCTTCTTTCCAGATCGCTTGGACTATCTATGCCGGGAGCATGCCCCTCGGCTACGCCGAACAGGTGGGTATTCTCGATAAGTGGGCCGACCGTTACGGCGTCGACATCCAGGCGGTACAGCTCAACGATTACATCGAAGCCCAGAACCAGTATACCGCTGGGCAATTCGACGGCGTAATCGCCATCGCCCTCGACGCCCTGACTATCCCTGCTGCCATCGGTGTCGACTCCACCGTGGTCATGCCGCTGAGTGCCTCTGCTGGTAGCGACGGCATCGTCATGAAGGGAAAGGACAAGAGTGTCGAGGACCTGAAAGGGGCTCGCATCAACCTGATGGAATTCTCCGGCTCCCATTACTTGCTGGTGCGCGCCCTGGATCAGCATGGCATGAGCGAGCGGGACCTGTCGCTGGTCAACACCTCGGACGCCGACATCATTACTGCATTCCAAAGCTCGGACAGCGATGCCGTGGCGACCTGGAAACCGCAGCTTAGCGTCATTCTGGAGCAGAACCCGGACTCCACCGTAATCTTCGACAGCGCAGACATTCCCAACGAGATCACCGACGTATTGCTGGTGCATACAGATACTCTTGAAGAGCATCCCGAGCTGGGCTACGCGCTTGCCGGTGCCTGGTATGAGGTGATGTCGCGCCTTCAGGCGGACTATCCCGACCGCACCGAGGTGATGGCCTTTATGGCCGACGCCGTCGGTACCGATCCAGCGGGTTTCCAGAAGCAGATCGACACGATCCACTTCTTTACCCCGGAAGAAGCGACACAGCTGGTTACTAGCCAGGACTTTGCCGACACGCTGGAAAGCATTACCCACTTCGCTTGGGACAAGGGACTCCTCGGCCAGGGCGCCACCGGACCCGACGCGGTCGGTGTGCAATTTGGAGAGGCTCATGTGCTGGGCAACGAACAAAACGTCAACCTGCGCTTTCCGACCTCCTACATGGAACGGTACACGCAATGAACTGGTCAGCGCTTACAAACTCTCGCCCTTACCGCTGGCCACTCAGCGGTAGCTGGTCGGCTCGGGACACAGCCCTATTGGTCATCGACATGCAGAACGACTTTCTCGATCCACAGGGCTACTTCGGTCAGATGGGATATTCACTGGAACACACTCGGGCCGCGATCGAGCCACTCCGGCAACTATTGTCGGCCGCACGCCGGCAGGACATGCTGGTAATCCACACCCGGGAATCTCACCGCCCGGACCTGAGCGACCTTCACGCCACCAAACGGGCCAGAGCCAAGACCATGGGGACGCCCATCGGCGAGCCAGGGCCTATGGGACGTTTTCTGGTTAGGGGCGAAGCGGGTTGCGAAACCATCCCCGAACTTATGCCCATACCGCCGGAAGTAACCATCGACAAGTCTGGCAACGGCGCCTTCCATGCCACCGACCTCGATCAGATACTACGAGCTAAAGGAATCCGCCATCTTCTGCTGACTGGCGTTACCACTGATGTCTGTGTCCATTCGACGCTTCGTGAAGCCAACGATCGCGGCTATGACTGTCTAGTGCTGGAGGATTGCTGTGGTGCAGGTGACCCGGCGCTGCATCGGGCTGCGCTGGCCATGATGATGAATGAAGGCGGCATTTTCGGCGCCGTATCGGACCAGGCCAGCCTCAGACAAGTCTGGCAGGACGCTGAGCCGTTTATTACTACAGGTGAGACGCTATGAGAATCGCCGAACGCTGGTTTGCCATGGAGCGCATCGATCACCGCATCACGCGACTGTGGGAGCCCCACGTGGCGCGGCTCGAACAGTGCAACATGTGGCATGTCCGAGGCCGGGACGCCGATCTGCTGATCGACGCCGGCATGGGCATTGGACAGCTCAAACCGGCCATGGCCGAGTTGCTGGACAAGCCGCTGATCGTCGTGGCAACCCATACCCACATGGATCACGTCGGCAGCCTGCATGAGTTCGACACTAGGCTCGTGCATCCGCTAGAGGCGGAACAGATGCGAACCCCGGAGGCCTTTCCAGTGCTATGCAGCACGCACTGGCCCGATGGCATGCGCGCTGCCATTGAACGCCAAGGTTACGATGTGCCGGATCTTTTGATTGATGCCTATCCTCATGCCGGATTCGACCCCTTGGCGTTTCGTACCCAAGGCGCCGAGCCGACACGCCTCATCGACGAAGGCGATGTGCTGGATCTCGGTGACACCGCCTTCGAAGTGATTCATATACCAGGGCATTCTCCTGGCAGTATCGGACTCTGGGAGCCTGCTACCGGCACGCTGTTCTCGGGGGACGCCATCTACGACGGTCCCCTGCTTGATGCTATCGCCGGGGCCGATCCCACCCGATACATTGAGACGATGCAGCGCCTGCGCCGCCTGCCGGTCAACATCGTCCACGGAGGACACGATCCGAGTTTCGGCCGCCAGCGCCTCATCGAACTGGTAGATCAATACTTGGCGTCACGCACCTGAATGCCGTTCCGCTGGCCGCATCTCGCCACGGCACCTACGCTGGCAGCTCCTCTATCACCGCTCGATCAGGAGTCTATCCATGCATCCGATCGTCCATACGATCGTCGTCGGGATCATCAGCTATCTGGTCCTGATCGCCATCATCCGGCTCTCCGGCAAGCGCACGCTGTCCAAGTGGAACGCTTTCGATTTCGTGGTCACCATCGCGCTGGGGTCGACGCTGTCGACGGCGCTGGTCTCGACCCAGGTCTCGCTGGCGCAGAGCATCACGGCGTTTCTGGTCATCGTCGCGCTGCAGTTCGTGATCACGTTTTCCTCGGTGCGCTCCCGCGCGATCAAGAACCTGATCAAGTCGCAGCCGACACTGCTGCTGTTCCAGGGCCAGTTCCGGCAGGAGGCGATGGCGCAGGAGCGGGTCGTGGAGGCCGAGGTGCGTGCGGCGATCCGCGAGAACGGTATCGCCGATGTCGAGCGCGTGCATGCCGTGGTGCTGGAAACCGACGGCACCTTCAGCGTCATTCCCGACGCCGGCGGCAGCGATTCGGCGCTGCAGGGCGTCGCGGGGCTGTCGCCGCATCGGGCGTGAAGACGCCCAGCGCATCTGTCAGCGCGTCTCGTCCGCCGTGGGCTGTGCGGGTTCCGCTTCCAGGAAGCCGCCCGATTGGCGTCGCCATAGTCGGGCATAGAGGCCGTTCTGACGAATCAGCTCGGCGTGGCTGCCTTGTTCGACGATGCGACCCTGCTCCATGACCACCAGACGATCCATGGCAGCGATGGTGGAGAGGCGGTGGGCGATGGCGATCACCGTCTTGCCCTGCATCAGCTGGTCGAGGTTCTCCTGGATCGCGGCCTCGACATCGGAATCCAGCGCCGAGGTGGCCTCGTCGAGAATCAGGATCGGCGCGTCCTTGAGCATGACGCGGGCGATGGCCAGGCGCTGGCGCTGGCCGCCGGAGAGCTTGACGCCGCGTTCGCCGACATGGGCGTCGAAGCCCTGCCGGCCATGAATGTCGCGCAGCGACTCGATGAATTCCGAAACGTGAGCCTGTTTTGCCGCCTGCCACGCCATCTCGTCGGTGGCGTCGGGCCGGCCGTAGAGCAGGTTGTCGCGCACCGAGCGATGCAGCAGCGAGGTATCCTGCGTCACCATGCCGATTTTCGCGCGCAGGCTTTCCTGCGTCACGTCGGCGATGTTCTGCCCGTCGATGCGGATCGCGCCGCCTTCCAGCTCGAAAAAGCGCAGCAGCAGGTTGACCAGGGTCGACTTGCCCGCGCCGGAAGGGCCGATCAGCCCGATCTTCTCGCCGGGGTGAATGTGAAGCGAGAGGTCGTCGATGACGCCGCTGCCCTTGCCGTAGTGAAAGCGGATATGGTCGAACACGATCTCGCCGCGATCGATGGCGAGCGGCTTCGCCTCGGGCTCGTCCTCGATCTGGCGGGGCAGGGAGAGTGTCGCCATGCCATCCTGCACCGTGCCGATGTTTTCGAACAGTGCGGAGACTTCCCACATGATCCACTGCGACATCCCCCACAGCCGCATGACTAGCCCCAACGCCACGGCGACCGCCCCCACGCTGACGGCTTCTGTCAGCCACAGGTGAATCGATAGCCAGCCGATGCTGAACAGCAGCAGCGCGTTGAGCAGGTAGAGCAGTCCATAGAGGCCGGTGACCAGTCGCATCTGGCGATGCACGGTAACCAGGAAGCCATCCATGCTCTCCTTGGCGAAAGTCGCTTCGCGGCTGGCATGGGAGAACAGCTTGACCGTCTGGATGTTGCTGTAGCTGTCGACGATACGGCCGGTCATGCGCGAGCGCGCGTCGGCCTGGGATTTCGATACCCGGCCCATGAGCGGCACGAAGATGCGCAGCAGAACGAGATAACCGGCCAGCCACGCCACCAGGGGAAGCGCCAGGCGCCAGTCGGCGTTGCCCACCAGCAGCAGCGTGCCGAGAAAATAGACACTGACGTAGTTGAGGACGTCGAACAGCTTGATCACGCACTCTCGCACGGCAAGCGCCGTCTGCATCACCTTGGTGGCGATGCGACCGGCGAATTCGTCCTGATAGAAGCCCATCGATTGCCGCAACAGGTAGCGATGCGCCAGCCAGCGGATGCGCATGGGGAAGTTGGCCATCAGGGTCTGCTGCTGGAATAGCGAATGCAGCCATACCATGCCGGGTAGCAGGAGCAGCACGACGAACGCCATGCCGGCCAGTTTCCAGCCCTGCTCGGCGAGAAACGTCTCGCGATCCTGGGCCGCCAGCCAGTCGACGATGTTGCCGAGAAACCCGAACATCCATACTTCGATGCCGGCGATCAGCGCCATCAGCACCGTCGCTGCCAGCAGATACGGCCAGGCGCCACGGGTGTAATGCAGGCAGAAGGCGATCAGCGTGTCCGGCGGACGTTGCGGTTCCTGCGGCGGAAAGGGGTCGAGACGGTTTTCGAACCAGCGAAACATGGCAGTCCTTGAAGATGAGCGCGACGGACGGGAGGGCTACCCACGGGGCATCTCCAGCCGCTACCGATCATAGCCGCCCCGGGCGCTTTGGCAATCTGCTTGTCGGCATCGTTCGCCGCCGACGTTCTCCAGCGACGTCAGGCCTGAAAAGGCAGCACGGCGGTGTAGACGGCCAGGAAGTGACAGACGCTGCCGCCGATCACGAATAGGTGCCAGATGGCATGGTGAAACGGAATCACGCGCAAGGCGTAGAACAGCACGCCTACCGTGTAGGTAAGCCCGCCGGCGACCAGCAGAGCGATGCCGGTTTGCGGCAGGTGGTCAGCCATGTCGCCGGAGGCGATCAGGATCAGCCAGCCCATGATCAGGTAGATGAATACCCGCAGCACGCTGAATCGATGCGGCCAGATCAGGCGCAGGGCGATACCACCGAGGGCGAGACTCCAGACGACGGCGAACAGCGCCCAGCCCATCGGGCCGCGCAGGTTGACCAGCAGGAACGGCGTGTAGGTGCCCGCGATCAGCAGATAGATGGCGCAGTGGTCGAAAGCCTGGAACACGCGCTTCAGTCGCTGGCGGCGAAAGCCGTGATAGAGCGTGGAGGCGGTATAGAGCAGTAGCAGGCAGCTGCCATAGAGCGAAACGCTGACGATCTTCCACGGATCGACATGGGCGGCGATGCTGGCCAGCACGATGAGCACGATCATGCCGGCGAGGCTCAAGGCGGCGCCGATACCGTGGCTGATGCTGTGCAGCCACTCCTCGAGTCTCGAGAACTCTGCACCGGATTCATCGGCGCTGGGCCGGCTGCCCGAGGGAGCCGAGGGGCGGGCAGGGTAATCCGGTTGAACGTCTGACATGGTATTCGAACCCCCTCGACGATCAGGCGTGCAGGATGCAAGGCGCTGTTCGATTGGACCGGCCGTTGCGGTCCGGGTTCAGTCTATGGACTCATCATGACGCCGAGTTGACGCCGACAAAAGTCCACGGATACAGGGAGCGAGGAGATTCAGGCGTCGCGTTCGATGTCCACGTCGCTGGCCGGGGTGAAATCGTCCAGATTCATCATGTGATTGAGCTTGCCGACCTTGGTGGTCAGGTAGTGCTCGTTGAACGGATTGCGACCGGTGGTGATCGGCAGGCGCTCGTGGATCGTCACGCCATCCTGGCTCAGGGCCTCGACCTTGCGCGGGTTGTTGGTCATCAACCGCAGCGACTGGATGCCGAGATGCTCGAGCATGGGCACGCAGATATCGTAGCGGCGCTGGTCGGCGCCGAACCCGAGCCGTTCGTTGGCCTCGACGGTATCGGCGCCGTCATCCTGAAGCGCGTAGGCGCGGATCTTGTTGAGCAGGCCGATCCCCCGGCCTTCCTGGCGCAGATAGAGCAGCGCGCCGCGCCCTTCGTCGGCGATCCGCTTGAGGGCTTCCTGCAGCTGATAACCACAGTCGCAGCGCATCGAGAACAGGGCATCGCCGGTCAGGCACTCCGAGTGCACCCGGGCGAGAACCGGCTCGGGCGTGGTGATGTCGCCGAGCGTCAGCACGACGTGTTCCTTGCCGGTGGAGGCTTCCTGGAAGCCATGCAGCATGAACGTCGCCCAGGGAGTCGGCAGTTGCGATGCGGCGATGAAGCGGATCGTCACGATGACCTCGCGATGTGGAAAGGCGCTCGGAGGCCCGGAAGTCAAAAAGCGTGGCCAAGGGCGCCGATAATTAAAGGGGCGGCATTATAACAGGCTTGCCGGTCGATCCGTTACAAGGCTGCAAATCGTGCCGATAGCGGACATCAATTTTGACATCCGAAGGTTTTACTGCATGTTCGGGCGATCCGTTACAATGCGGAGGCTCTTGCTTAAACCCCCTCGACTATGAAGGCTGCCATGACACTATCCCAGGATCTCCAGCCGCAGACGCTGCACAACGATCGCCTGCTGCGGGCGCTGGCTCGTCAACCGGTGGACCGCACGCCGGTCTGGATGATGCGTCAGGCCGGCCGCTACCTGCCGGAATACCGCCAGACCCGGGCCCAGGCCGGCAGTTTCATGGATCTGTGTCGCAACGCCGATCTGGCCTGCGAGGTGACGCTGCAGCCGCTCGAACGCTATCCGCTGGATGCGGCGATCCTGTTTTCGGACATCCTGACCATTCCGGATGCCATGGGGCTCGGGCTCTACTTCGAGACCGGCGAAGGTCCCAAGTTCCGCAAGACGGTACGCTCCGCCGCGGACGTCGCCACGCTGACCGCGCCGAATGCGGAGCGGGATCTCGACTACGTCATGAACGCCGTCGGCACGATTCGCCGCGAGCTCGATGGCCGCGTGCCGTTGATCGGCTTTTCCGGCAGTCCGTGGACGCTGGCAACCTATATGGTCGAAGGCGGCTCGAGCAAGGATTTCCGCCATCTCAAGGCGATGCTCTACGGCGATCCGCAAACCCTACATGCGCTGCTGGGCATTCTTGCGACAGCGGTCACCGACTATCTCAACGCCCAGATTCGCGCCGGCGCCCAGGTCGTGCAGATCTTCGATACCTGGGGTGGGGCGCTGTCGACGCCGGCCTATCGCGAGTTTTCCCTGGCCTACATGCAGCGCATCGTGGATGGCCTGATTCGCGAGCACGATGGCCGTCGCGTGCCGGTGATCCTGTTCACCAAGAACGGCGGGCAGTGGCTCGAGTCGATCGCCGACAGCGGCTGCGACGCGGTGGGTCTGGACTGGACCACGGAGTTGAGCGATGCCCGGCGCCGTGTTGGCGAGCGGGTCGCGCTGCAGGGCAACCTCGATCCCAACGTGCTGTTCGCGCCGCCGCAGCGGATTCGCGAAGAAGTGGCGCGCATCCTCGAGAGCTTCGGGCCTGGCGAAGGCCACGTGTTCAACCTGGGGCACGGCATCAGCCAGTTCACCGACCCGGGCCATGTCACCGCTTTCATGGACGCCTTGCATGAACTCAGCCCCGCTTACCACCGATGAGCTTGTCAGCAGCGAGCCTGTCGCTATAGAACCCGGCGATGGCCTGCTGCTGTTCGATGCCGACTGCCCGTTCTGCCGGCGTTCGGTGCGCTGGCTGCTGGCGCACGAGCGGCCCGAGAGCCGGCTGCGCATTGCCGGGCTGAAAAGCCCGGTGTCCCGCCGGCTGGGCGAGCACTTTCAGATCGACTTTTCGGGCACCGACAGCATCTGGTACATCGCCGATGGCGAACTCAGCCGCAATAGCGATGCCGCCTGGCGCCTCGCGACTCGACTGCAGGGCGAGTGGCAGCGTATCAGTGCGCTGCGCCGGGTGCCGCGAGCGTTGCGTGAGCGCACCTATCGCTTCATCGGCGACCATCGCCATCGATTGGCCTTCCTCGGTGCTGATCGTCTCGAAAGTCATGAACGCTGGCTGACATCGCTGACGCCGGCACTCTGCCGACGCTGCGGCTTGCCGCCCGATCTCGCCGATGAAGGTTGAGCCTTGGCCCAGAATGCAGTGGATGCCCTGGCAGGCGAGAGAGCGAACCAGGAGAGAGCCCATGCCCATGAGCCTCTGGCAAAAAGGGTGCGCGCTGGCCACCTTGATCTGGGCGGCGGGGATCGCCTGGGGCAGCTTGAGCCCGGCTACCGACCTGCCGCAGCATCTGCCGTGGGACAAGTTCAATCACTTCGTCGCCTACGCTGGCCTGGCAGCAGGTCTGCGTCTCACGGGTTGCCGGTGGTCGGTCGCCTGTGGCGTGACAGTCGCCTTCAGTATCGGCATCGAATATCTGCAGGTCCGGGTGCCGGGGCGTCACGGCGGCGACTGGGGCGATATTCTCGCGAATGCACTAGGCGCTGGCGCGGGCCTGCTATTGCTGGCTCTGGTTCAACGCGGGAAGTCGAAGCGGCGCCGTCGTCTGTCTGGACAATAGCCGGTCTGGACGAAAGCCGTTCTGGACAATGGCCGGAAAGATCGATAACCCATCTCCAATGTATGCCACGTTGACTCGCGCTTCGACTCAGGCACCTTTTTGGTGCGTCTGTGTTTTTTGAGCACTGTTTTGAAACAATTTATTGCCGCCGGGATGTCGATGCCGGGCGTCATGACGGGGCATCCGCCTCGAAAAGACATTCAAAATAGACTTTTAAGCACAATAAGACAGATGTGGAATGGACTTTGCTACTGTCGTACGAGCATGCTCGGCATGCACTTATACGATAACGCTAGGGAGTTGATTTCATTATGCGCCACAAGAACAAAAGCTTGTCCCTGCTCTCCATCGCCGCTCTGGGAACATTGGCCGTGACGCAAGTTCAGGCCGCCACGCTGGATGACGTCAAGAGCAATGGTACTCTCCGCTGCGGTGTCAACGCGGGCCTGACCGGGTTTTCTGCACCGGATCAGGACGGGCACTGGACCGGCATCGATGCCGATTTCTGCCGGGCGATGGCCGCTGCCACACTGGGCAAATCCGAATCGGTCGCGTTTACCCCGCTGACGGCCAAAGAGCGTTTCACGGCGCTGCAGTCCGGTGAGGTGGACGTGCTATCACGCAACACCACCTGGACAGCCATGCGGGACAACGCCCTGGGGCTGAACTTCACCGGCGTGACGTTCTACGACGGCCAGGCTTTCATGGTCTCGAAGGATCTCGGTGTGAGTAGCCTCAAGGAGCTCAATGGTGCAACGATCTGCATCCAGTCGGGCACGACTCACGAGCTCAACATCGCCGACTACTTCCCGGCCAACAATCTCGACTATCAACTGGTGACGTTCGACACGCCCGACCAGACCGCCCAGGGCTTCGATAGCGGCCGCTGCGACGTGCTGACTTCCGACTCCTCGCAACTGGCGGCGCTGCGCCTGCAGCTCAAGGATCCGGACAGCGTCACCATTCTGCCCGAGCGTATTTCCAAGGAGCCGCTGGGTCCGGTCGTGCGCCAAGGGGACGATCAGTGGTTCGACATCGCCAAATGGACGCTGTTCGCCATGCTCAACGCCGAAGAACTGGGCGTGACCAGTGACAATGTCGATGAGATGCGCGACAACCCGCCGAATCCCGGCGTGGCACGTCTGCTGGGCAAGGACGGCAACTTCGGCGAGCAGATGGGCATCAGCAACGACTGGGCCTACAACATCGTCAAGATGGTCGGCAACTACGGTGAAGTCTTCGAGCGTACCGTCGGCATGGATTCCCCGATGGAGCTCGAGCGCGGCATCAACGCGTTGTGGACCGATGGCGGTATACAGTACGCACCGCCGGTTCGCTAAGAACCTATCTACGATCTGCTGCGCGTCGGCCAAACATTGTTGAAAACGGCTTCGGGATGCTCATTTAGCCCCATGTAAACTCCGCTTCTTCAAGTGTTTTCGCCTCTTTTGGCTCTAGCTCGCGAGATCGTAAACAGATTCTTGGGAATACAGTCCTCTCGACACCGCGCCCCTTCGGTCTGAGCACCGGGGCGCGGTGCCTCTCAACGCTCGAGTAGAGACAACTCATGCTGCGTCCATCCACGACCCTGCCGCGACGGGGACACGGTCCCTTGTGGCGAAATCCCGCCGTTCGTGCCTTGATTATCCAGGCCGTGCTGTTTCTGGCCCTGGCGATTTTTATCGGCTATCTGGTTCACAATACGCTGCTCAACCTCGAAGCCCGCGGTATCCACACCGGCTTCGGATTTCTGGACGGGCGCGCCGGCTTCTCGATTCCGCAGACGCTGATCGACTACACCAGCGATAGCACCTACGGCAAAACGTTCGTCATCGGGCTGCTCAATACGCTACTGGTATCGGCACTGGGGATCGTGGCGGCAACGATCATCGGTTTCCTGGTCGGTATCGCACGCCTGTCGCCCAATTGGCTGCTGGCGCGCCTGGCGACCATCTACGTCGAGGCTTTCCGCAATATCCCGCTGCTGGTTCAGATCCTGTTCTGGTATTACGCCGTGCTGCGGGCACTGCCATCGCCGCGACAGAGCCTGTCGCTGTTCGATGCCTTCTTCTTCAACGTGCGTGGCATGGTGATGCCCGACCCTCAGCCGCTGGACGGGTTCTCTGCCACGCCGTGGGCGTTGCTGGTCGCCATCGTCGCCGCGATCGTGTTCGGGCTGCTCGCCAAGCGGCGTCAGGCGCGCACTGGGCAAGCGCTGCCCGTCTACTGGATCGGTGCGGCCATCATCATCGGTTTGCCGCTGATCGTATTCCTGGCCACCGGATCGCCGCTCGAGTGGGCGCTGCCGGAAATGGCCGGCTTCAACTTCCGTGGTGGCATCAATATTCTGCCGGAGCTGCTGGCGCTGTGGCTGGCACTGTCGATCTACACGGCGGCGTTCATCGCCGAGATCGTGCGCTCGGGCATTCTGTCGGTCTCTCATGGCCAGACCGAAGCGGCGCGCTCGCTGAGCCTGCCGGAGGCCATCACCCTGCGCAAGATCGTCATTCCGCAGGCGATGCGCGTCATCGTTCCGCAGATGACCAGCCAGTATCTCAACCTGATCAAGAACTCGTCTCTGGCCACGGCCATCGGCTACCCGGATCTGGTGGCCGTCTTTGCCGGCACTACGCTCAACCAGACCGGACAGGCGATCGAGATCATCGCCATGACCATGGCGGTCTATCTGGTCATCAGCCTGACGGTGTCGTTTTTGATGAACCTCTACAATGCGCGCACGCTGCTGAAGGAGCGTTGAGATGACTGACTCTACCTTCCGCACCGAAATGATCGAGGCGCGCGAGGCGCCGGACCAGAGCCGGGGCGTGATCGGCTGGTTCCGTGCCAATCTGTTCAACGGGCCGATCAACAGCATCATCTCGATCGTGGTCATATTGCTACTGGCGCGATTGGTCTGGCCGTTCCTCGAATGGGCGGTGATCGACGCCGACTGGATCGGTACCACGCGTGATGCCTGTACCGGCGAGGGGGCTTGCTGGGTGTTCATCTCGGCGCGCTTCGAATCCATCGTCTATGGCTTCTATCCAGAAGCGGCGCGCTGGCGGGTCGATATCGTCTTTGCGCTGCTGGCGATCCTGGTCGCGTGGCTGGCGATCCCGAAAATGCCACGCAAGAAGTGGGTCGCGCTGTTCACGTTGATCGGCTTTCCGATCATCGCCTTCGTCCTGCTGGTAGGCGGCATGTTCGGTCTCCAGCACGTGCCTACTCGCGCCTGGGGCGGGCTGATGCTGACGCTGACGATCGCGGTCGTAGGCATAGTGGGATCGCTACCGCTGGGTATCATCCTGGCGCTGGGGCGGCGCTCGAAGATGCCTTTCGTCAAGGGCGTCTGCGTGATCTTCATCGAGTTCTGGCGTGGCGTGCCTTTGATCACGGTGCTGTTCATGGCTTCGGTCATGCTGCCGCTGTTCGTGCCGGGTAACATCGATTTCGACAAGCTGGTGCGAGCCTTGATCGGCATCATGTTCTTCTGGAGTGCCTACATGGCGGAGGTGATTCGCAGTGGGCTGCAGGCGATCGGCAAGGGGCAGAACGAGGCCGGGCAGGCGCTGGGATTGGGCTACTGGCAGCGAACGGGACTCATCATCCTGCCGCAGGCGCTCAAGATGGTCATCCCGGGCATCGTCAACACCTTCATTGCCCTGTTCAAGGACACCTCCCTGGTATTGATCATCGGCCTGTTCGACATGCTGGCGATCATCCGCGCGGGGCTGACCGACTCGAACTGGCTCGGCTTCTCCACCGAGGGCTACGTGTTCGCGGCGGCGGTCTACTGGGTCTTCTGTTTCAGCATGTCCCGCTACAGCCAGTACATCGAGCGTCGTCTGAATACCGGACATAAACGATGAGAGCGATGAACGTCTCCGCATTCATGCCCTCACACAACAAGATCGTGATCAGGAAATCATTGCCATGAGCGAAGTGACAGCGTCTCCGACAACCGAGCCCGGCAGCGACCGACCGATGATCGAGATCGATCATCTCAACAAGTGGTATGGCAACTTCCATGTGCTGCGCGACATCAACCTGACCGTGACCAAGGGCGAACGCATCGTCATCTGCGGGCCTTCCGGTTCCGGCAAGTCGACGATGATCCGTTGCATCAATCACCTGGAAGAGCACCAGCAGGGCTCGATCGTGGTCAACGGGGTGCCGATGACCAACGACGTCAAGCGGATCGAGCAGATTCGCCGCAATGTCGGCATGGTCTTCCAGCACTTCAACCTGTTCCCGCATATCACCGTGTTGGAGAACTGCTGTCTGTCCCAGATCTGGGTGCAGAAGAAGCCACGGGCCGAGGCGGAGAAGACCGCGATGGAGTATCTCGAGCGGGTGCAGATCGCCGATCAGGCGCAGAAATACCCCGGCCAGCTATCCGGCGGCCAGCAGCAGCGCGTGGCGATCGCCCGCGCGCTCTGCATGCGCCCCGAGGTGATGCTGTTCGACGAGCCGACGTCGGCGCTCGACCCGGAGATGATCAAGGAAGTGCTCGACGTCATGATCGAGCTGGCCCATGAAGGCATGACCATGCTCTGCGTGACCCACGAGATGGGCTTCGCCAAGACCGTGGCCGACCGAGTGATCTTCATGGACCAGGGCCAGATCATCGAGGAAGCGCCGCCCACCGAGTTCTTCAACAATCCGCGCTCGGAACGTACCCAATTGTTCCTCAGCCAGATCCTGGGTCATTGAGGGAGGTCATCGAGATGGGTATCGAAAAGCTCTTCGTCGACGGCGCGCCGCAGCCGATCGCACCGTTCTCCCACGCCTGCAAGGTCGGCAACCTGGTCTTCATCACCGGTCAGATGCCGACCGTGCCGGAAACCAACGAAATGCTGCTGGGCACGTTCACGGAGCAGACGCATCGGGTGATGCAGAATCTGGCTATCGTGCTGGATGCCGTGGGCAGCGGCTTCGAGCACGTGGTCCAGAGCCGAGTCTTCATCACCAACATGGGGCACTTCGAGGAAGTGAATGGCGTCTACGCGAGTTACTTCGATGACCCGCTGCCGACGCGTACCTGCGTCGGCGTCACGGGGCTGGCCGGTGGTGCCGATGTCGAAGTGGATATGATCGCGTGGATCCCGCCCGCATAACGATCGGTCGAGTCCCGACGATGTCGACGGCGCCCCGCTTTCCACGGGGCGTCGTCGTTTCGGCGTGGTCATCAAGGTTGAGCAATGCAGGTTGAGCGATGGAGAAATCTCTACCAAGCGTAAGCGTTCATTCCAGGACGCCCTGCCATCCCAGCGAGCGTGACCCTAAAGTAACCTCACACTCATCAACACGAGGTTACTCTCATGAGCAAGCGCCGCACTCCGGACCAATGGCAGGGTCTGATTGATCAGCAGCGCCACAGCGGCCTGTCCGCGCTGCAGTTCTGTAAGCAACAAGGCATCGGTTATGCCAGCTTTCGCAGCTGGCGCAAGCGGCTTTGCGAAAGCCCGGTCTCTGACTCGACCGAGACCGAGCAGTCGGATTTTCTGGATCTGTCGGCATTGATGGGCGCTTCGCCGTCTTGCGGGCCAGGTTGGACTATTGTGTTGAGTCTGGGTAATGGCGTCGAACTGCGGCTGAGCCAGAACGGATGATCGGGCTCGATAGCCAGGCCCGGATTTGGCTGTGCACCGAGCCCACCGACATGCGTAAGTCCTTCCGGGGACTGAGCGCGCTGGTACGCAACCAGCTCAACCGCGACCCGCTCAGTGGCCAGTACTTTGTGTTCATCAACCGGCGCAAGACCCAGATGAAGATGCTGTACTTCAGCCGCACCGGTTATTGCTTGTGGGCCAAGCGCCTGGAGCGGGGTCAGTTCCAGGTGCGTGCGTCAGCGTCTGGCCAGCGAGCGTTGACGCTGGCCGATCTGCAGCTGCTGATCGACGGCATTGAGGTGCAAAAAGTTCGCCGCTTCAAGCGTTTTTCAGCAGCGTAAGCACTCAGGGTCCGGTATAATAGCGGCCATGAAATCAACTGCTTGCACGCCTGAACCCACCGCACCGTCTCACTCGGCCCTGGTCGAGGAGAACGCGCTGCTGCGCGAGCAGGTTCAGGGGATGCAGCGCCAGCTGGATTGGTTCAAGAAGCAGCTGTTCGGCCCCAAGTCCGAGAAGCAGGTCTTTGACCTGCCGGGACAGGACAGCCTGTTCCAGCCGGAGCAGGCGCCCGTCCCGGACAAGGCGCCCGAGGATGACAAGCGCACGGTCGGCGCCTATCAGCGCGGCACCGCCAAGAAGCAGCGCGACGATGACTGCTTGAACGATACCGGTCTGCGCTTCAGCGCCGATGTGCCGGTGGAAGTCATCGAGCAGCTGCCGCCGGAGCTGACTGGGCCGGACGCCGATCGGTATGAAATCCTCGGAACCAAGACTACCTTCCGGCTAGCCCAGCGAGCGGCCAGCTATGTGGTACTCCAGTGCGAACGCCCGGTATTGCGCCGCAAAGGCACCGACAAGCCAGTGACCGCCCCGGCGCCGCCCAACGTGCTCGACAACAGCCTGGCCGATGTCAGCCTGCTGGCCGGACTGCTGGTGGACAAGTTCCAGTTCCATCTGCCGCTGTACCGCCAGCATCAGCGCATTCAGCAGGCTGGGGTCACCGTCAGCCGCAGCACGCTGAGCAACCTGGTCAAACGCGCCATCGATCTGCTGCGCCCCATCGTCGATGCCCAGACCGATAATGTGCTGCGCAGCCGGGTGCTGGCCATGGACGAAACGCCAATCAAGGCCGGCCATCAGGGCCGGGCTGGCCCGCAAAAAGGCAAAATGAAATCCGGCTGGTTCTGGCCGCTGTACGGCGATGACGATGAGGTGGTGTTCACCTACTCCAACAGCCGTGGACGGGGCCACATCGAGCAGGTGCTGAGCGAGCAGTTCACCGGCACGCTGATCAGCGACGGGTACGCCGCCTATGCCCGCTACGCCGCAGCACAGGACGGCGTTACCCATGCCCAGTGCTGGGTCCACGGCCGGCGTTACTTCATCGAGGCCCAGAAGGAGCATCCGCAGCAGGCTGGCGAGGCGCTTCAGCAGATCGCCAAGCTCTATCACAACGAAGACAACATCCGTGCTCAACAGCTCACTGGCGAGACGAAGCGCCAGTACCGGTTGGCGCACTCGAAGCCAGTCGTCGACGACTTCTTCCAGTGGTGCCGCGATCAGTTGGAACGTGGCGAGCTGTTGCCCAGCGATGCGCTGACCAAAGCCCTGAATTATATGCTCAGCCGTGAAGCGAGCCTGACCGTGTTCCTGGAAGATCCAGACGTACAACCGGACACCAACCACCTGGAGCGGGCGCTGCGCCCCATTCCAATGGGCAAGAAAAATTGGATGTTTTGCTGGACGGAACTCGGCGCCGAACACCTCGGGCTCATCCAAAGCCTGATCACCACCTGCAAACTGCATGACGTCAATCCGTACACCTATCTGGTGGATGTGCTGCAGCGCATCAGCCAACACCCGGCCAGGGAGGTCGCGCAACTGACGCCAAGACGGTGGAAGACCCACTTCGCGGACAAGCCGTTACGCTCGTTGCTCGATCCCCGTCATCCGCACAGACAGCCCGAATCACCAGAGGCCGTTCGCCATGCGCATTGATGAGATGACCCTCGATCAGTTACTGGAGCTCAATGACGTCATCTGCCAGCGCATCGATGAACTCAAGGAACAGGAAACCCTGCAGGCGCTGAGCCAGCTGCGTGTCGGGCTCAAGGTCTCCTTCAGCACCCGGGAGGGACGGGCGTTCGGCATCGTTACCAAGATCAACCGCAAGAGCGTGATCGTGCTGGCCGAAGACGGAACCACACAGTACAAAGTCTCGCCGCAATTACTGACACCGCTTCATGAAGTGAAGTGATCAGCTTGCCTGGGGGCGTCTACTACGTCCCCGAATGAACGCTTACTACCAAGCTGGGATCACGATCCACGGAACAGGAGAATCGATCATGGAAAAGACTTATGTCGTGGCCGCCGATGCGTCACGCGCCCGTATCTTCGCCCGCGAAGCGAGAGTACTGCACGAAGTGCATACGCTGACGCATCCCGAGGGGCGTTTGCATGCCGGCGATCTGCGAACCGGTGGTCAAGGCGAGGCGTTCTCCGGCCCTGGCGCCAGCCAGCGTCATACCGGCAATGATCAGGCGACTTCGGAGAAGGAAGCCGAGTTTTTCGCCAAGGAAGTTGCAACCTATCTGCGCGACGCCCGGACCCAGGGCAAGGCGGACGAGATCATCCTGATTGCCGAGCCCAGGTTTCTCGGCCATCTACGCGATAAACTCGACAAGACGACGATGAAATGCGTGACCCAGACGATCGACAAGGATCTCTCGAAAGCCAGCGAAGAGGAGATTGCCCAGAAGCTGGGCTGGTCATGAGGCGTTTTTTCCGTGACCTGCCGCCGATTCAGGGGATCGGCGGCAGATCGATCTGATCGCTGCGCTGAATACCGGCGGTCATCTCCCGGCATAGCCGCAGGAATTCCCGCATGCCGGTCGTCAGGTACTTCTGACGATGCCAGATGAACGCGAACCGGCGCGTCAGGTCCAGCTCGGGCGTCGCGATCGGCACCAGGCTTCCCCGGCGGAAGGCGTCTCTCAGCGCCAGGCGCGATACGCAGCCGATTCCCAGACCCGATTCCACGGCGCGTTTTATTCCTTCGGTATGCTCCAGTTCCAGCAGAATATTGAAACGTCCGCGCCGATGCCGCATGGCGTGTTCCAGCGTGCGGCGCGTGCCGGAGCCCACCTCGCGCATGATCCAGGCTTCGCGCAGCAGCCTTTCGACATCGGCGGTGCCTTCGCTGGCCAGCGGATGCCGAGGCGAGCAGAACACGGTCAGGTCATCCTCGATCCAGGGTTGGATGACGATATCGTCATGCTGGCAGTCGCCCTCGATCAGACCGAGATCCAGCTCATGCAAGGCGATGCGTTCGACGATGGAGGCGGTATTGCGAACCTGCAGCCTGACCCGGCTTTCCGGATAGCGCTGCATGAAGTCGCTGATCAGCAGCGTCGCCAGATAGTTGCCGATCGTCAGCGTGGCGCCTACCTCCAGCGAGCCGATGCCGCTCTGGCCCTGCAGCAGCTCTTCGATCTCTTCTCCCCGATCCAGCAAGGCGACCGCCTTGGGCAGTAGCTGAAAACCCAGCGCGTTCAGCTTGAGGCGCTTGCCGAGACGATCCAGCAACTGACAGTCGAACTGACGCTCCAGCTCCGCCAGGGCCGTGCTCGTCGCCGATTGCGACATCGACAACACCCGAGCGGCCCGAGAAACGCTCTGGTGCTGGGCAATCGCTACGAAAACCTCGAGTTGGCGCAGGGTATAGCGCATGGGAAGCGTCCGTTATCGATTTTATGGATATAGGTTATCCAAATAACCCACTTAACAGAATACTGGCCTTTTCTTATAGTTAACCTATCTATTCTGAAACCAGTTTATGCTTTTTCGTTATTACTGTCCGTGTTAAGAGATTAAGGAGCGGGTCATGAGCAAGTTTGCCTTGGAAGAGGTGCTGAGCGTTCACCATTGGAACGATACGCTGTTCAGCTTCCGGACGACGCGCGAGCGTAGCCTGCGGTTCAAGAATGGTCAGTTCGTCATGATCGGTCTGGAAGTCGATAGCAAGCCGCTGGTGCGCGCCTACTCCGTCGCCAGCCCCAACTACGAAGATCATCTCGAGTTCTTCAGCATCAAGGTGCAGGACGGCCCGTTGACGTCGCGTCTGCAGCATCTCAAGGTCGGCGATCAGATCATGGTCAGCCGCAAGCCCACCGGCACGCTGGTCTGCGACGATCTGCTGCCGGGGCGCAACCTGTATATGCTCTCCACGGGTACGGGCCTTGCCCCTTTCATGAGCCTGATCCAGGATCCCGAAGTCTACGAACGCTTCGAGAAGGTCGTGTTGATCCATGGCGTGCGGACCGTCAGCGAGCTGGCCTATGCCGATTTCATCTCCAAGGAGCTGCCGGCGCATGAATACCTGGGTGACGAGATCCGTGAGAAGCTGGTCTACTACCCGACGGTGACTCGCGAAGAGTTCCACACCACGGGGCGTCTGACCGACCATATCCGCAGCGGCAAGCTGTTCGAGGATACCGGATTGCCGCCGCTGGATCCGAAGCAGGACCGGGCCATGATCTGCGGCAGCCCGGCGATGCTTGAGGAAACCAGCGGGCTGCTCGACGAACTGGGTTTCGCCATCTCGCCGCGCATGGGCGAGCCGGGGGATTACGTCATCGAGCGCGCCTTTGTTGAAAAATAAGGTCGAGAAGTGATCCGACTCGCCGAGCGGGTGATGACGTAAGCTTGAAGCGGAAATAAAAACCGCCTCCACGGCAGGACCGTGGAGGCGGTTTTTTTCGGGCTGATTTCGAGGCAAGTTTGAGTTTGAAAAGTCGGCGAGCGAATGGTCAGACAAGGCAAAAATCAGCGCAAAAGCGGAGTTTACGAGATGTAAATGAGCATTTTAAGCTGATTTTTAACGCCGTATGACCGAGCGCAGCCAGTTTTCAGACCGCGTCCTTGCCGGTCTCGCCCGTCCGAATCCGGATCACCTGCTCCAGCGGCGAGACGAAGATCTTGCCATCGCCGATCTTGCCGGTGTTGGCCACCTTGGTGATGGCATCGATCACCTGGTCGCTCATGTTGTCATCGACGGCGACTTCGAGCTTGATCTTGGGGAGAAAATCGACCACGTACTCGGCACCACGGTAGAGCTCGGTGTGACCTTTCTGACGCCCGAAACCCTTGACCTCGGTCACGGTAACGCCTTGTACGCCGATCTCGGATAGAGACTCACGCACGTCGTCCAGTTTGAACGGTTTGATAATGGCGGTAACCAGTTTCATGGAAGTTCTCCTCGCGTGCGATAGGCGGATGATGTGCGCTCAAGTCTTTGAGTAGCCGTTATGAATACTCGACGGTTGATAGTTTAAGCATACACCGCCAATCGCGGGAATTAAAAAAGGCCCCCCGAAGGGGGCCAGGGGAGCACGCCAGCTCACTCGGTGTATCGGCTCACTTCTTGCCGACGTTGAATTCAGGATAGGCTTCCATACCGCATTCCGCGATGTCGACGCCTTCGTATTCTTCCTCTTCGGAGACCCGGATGCCCATGACCGCCTTGATGATGCCCCAGACGATAAGGCTGGCGATGAAGGTCCAGGCGAAGATGGTCACGATACCCAGCAGCTGTGCACCGAAGGTGGCGTCACCGTTGGAGAGGGGAACGGCGATCAGGCCCCAGATGCCAACCACACCGTGGACGGAGATCGCACCGACCGGGTCGTCGACCTTGACCTTGTCGAGGGTCACGATGGCGATGACCACGAGCAGGCCGCCCACTGCGCCGATCAGCGTGGCGCCAAGAGCGGTCGGGGCCAGCGGCTCGGCAGTGATGGCGACCAGGCCGGCCAGGGCACCGTTCAATGCCATGGTCAGGTCCGCCTTGCGGAACCAGAGCTTGGCCAGGATGATCGCGGCGATGACACCACCGGCTGCGGCTGCGTTGGTATTGACGAAGACCTGAGCGACGGCGTTGGCTTCATCGACATTGGAAACCATCAGCTCGGAGCCACCGTTGAAGCCGAACCAGCCCAGCCACAGAATGAAGGTACCCAGCGTGGCCAGCGGCAGGTTGGCGCCCGGGATGGCGTAGATCGCGCCGTTCTTGCCGTACTTGCCCTTGCGTGCGCCCAGCAGCAGAACCCCGGCCAGAGCGGCAGTCGCGCCACACAGGTGGACGACGCCGGAACCGGCGAAATCCTGGAAACCGGCTGCGTCGAGGAAACCGCCGCCCCACTTCCAGTAGCCCTGGATGGGGTAGATGAAGCCGGTCATGATGACGGCAAAGATCATGAACGCCCACAGCTTCATGCGTTCGGCAACGGCACCGGAGACGATCGACATGGCTGTCGCGACGAAGACGACCTGGAAGAAGAAGTCGGAACGCGCGGAATAGTAGACGTCACCGCCGCTGGACATCACGTCGTCGACGCTGTTTTCCGCACCGATCAGGAAGCCGAGGCTCGGGAAGAAGCCGCCGCTCTCGCTGGAGTACATGATGTGGTAGCCGACCAGCAGATACATGGTGCAGGCAATGGCGTAGAGGACAACGTTCTTGGTCAGGATTTCGGTGGTGTTCTTGGCGCGTACCAGGCCCGCCTCGAGCATGGC
Organism: Salinicola sp. NYA28a; assembly: GCF_976982775.1. Next base: position 3,896,970 of record NZ_OZ334582.1, on the reverse strand, counting down.
GAAACCGGCCGCCATCCACATCACCAGCGCACCCGTCACCAGAAAGTAGAAGGTGTCGAGCGCATAGGAAAGTTGAACTACTTGATCATTCATTCTTTTGTCTCCTCGTTCCGCGCCGTCAAACGGCGTCGGCCCCGCGTTCCCCGGTGCGAATCCGGATCACATCTTCGAGTGGCGTGACGAACAACTTGCCGTCGCCGATCTTGCCGCTGTTGGCGGCATTGCGGATCGAATCCAGCACACCATCGACACGGTCGTCTTCGACAGCGACTTCGACCTTCACCTTCGGCAGGAAATCGACGACATACTCCGCGCCGCGGTACAGCTCGGTATGGCCTTTCTGACGACCAAACCCTTTCACTTCTGTGACGGTGATGCCCTGCACGCCGTTGTCGGCCAGTGCTTCACGCACATCGTCGAGCTTGAAGGGTTTAATGATGGCGGTGATGAGTTTCATCCCTTATCTCTCCCGTAGTCGGCTTGCGCCTTCAGGTTACAGGCAGAACACATGCCACTCGCGCAAGATTATTTAAAAATCAATGGTTTAAGGAAGTATTGGGCGGTTCGTCGTGCCAATTCGTCTCTGGCGTCCAAGGCAAATGCACCAAAGAAATGCATTCGGGTTTTGCGTCTGCACCTTTTGTGCGCAAGCGAGATGGCGCGACTTTGCGTATGCTGAATGGCTAGCCATCGAGGCACTATTTCGAGGCACTATCATCAAAGCCCGGGTTATCAACGCATCAGGCAGCAAGGAGAGAACGTCATGTCGGCACAGGATCGATTCGAACGCTTGACCAGACAACTGGGTGACAGGTTGCATGGCGCGTCTCAGGCGCCGGGGGATATTCAGCGTAACGTGCAGGGCGTGTTGCGCGGGGCGCTGGAGCGCATGGAAATCGTCTCCCGGGAAGATTTCGACATCATGATGGAAGTCCTGCAGCGCACGCGGGAGCGCGTCGAGGCGCTGGAGGAGCAGGTCGCCGCGCTGGAAAACACGCTCCAGAGCGAGCAGGCGTCCCAGCCCAAGATCGAGCCCCATGCGCCGCCCGCCGATGACGTGGATGGCAGCGCGGATGGCACGAAGCCCTGATCGAAACGAGTCCCTATCGGGGCCTATCTTCCGGATGGCTGGCTCCCGTCGAACCCCGTATTGCGACATATCCGCTTCCTGTCGTTACCAACGGTTGCGATAACGCGTAACAGAATGTAGTTGTATAGGCTGAAGGGCATGCCGCTCTGGCATGCTATTGGCCTGCGGCGACAGCCCAGGTGCCGACCTGGGAGACGACATGACCCTTGCCATCGTGCGCGCTCGCGCCAGCCTCGGGCTCGAGGCCCCGGAAGTCCTGATCGAAGTGCATCTCAGTAACGGCCTGCCGGGGCTGACGCTGGTCGGGCTGCCGGAGACGGCGGTCAAGGAGAGTCGCGAGCGGGTTCGCAGTGCGCTCATCAATGCCGGGTTCGAATTCCCCTCCCGCCGTATCACGCTCAACCTGGCGCCTGCGGACTTGCCCAAGGATGGCGGGCGTTTCGACCTGCCCATTGCACTTGGCATCCTGATGGCATCGGGCCAGGTCCCTGTCGAAGCGGCCGAGAAACTCGAGGTCGTCGGCGAACTGGCGCTGGACGGGGCGCTACGTCCCGTTACCGGTGTTCTGCCCACGGCGCTGGCGGCGCGCCGGGCAGGACGCGGCCTTATCGTTCCGCTCGCCAATGCCGACGAAGCCGCGCTGGCCGATGGCGTCGAAGTCTTCGCGGCAGGGCACATTCTCGAGGTGGTGGGTCATTTGTTGGGTCGCGAGAAACTCACCCCGCACCAATTTGGCGCGCCAATTCGCGCTCGCGTGGCGCAGCCCGACATGGCGGACGTCAAAGGTCAGCATCAGGCGCGCCGAGCGCTGGAAGTCGCGGCAGCGGGTGGGCACAACCTGCTGCTGGCGGGGCCGCCCGGCACCGGCAAGACCATGCTGGCGAGCCGCCTGGCCGGGATCCTGCCGCCACTGACCCAGGACGAATCGCTCGAGGTCGCGGCCGTGCGCTCGGTCTGCGGTCTGCCGATCATGGAGCGCTGGGGGCAGCGGCCGTTTCGCAACCCGCACCACACCTCGAGCAGTGTCGCACTGGTGGGCGGGGGTTCACGGCCGCGGCCCGGCGAAATATCGCTGGCGCACCAGGGCGTGTTGTTCCTGGACGAACTGCCGGAGTTCGACCGTCATGTGCTGGAGGTCCTGCGGGAGCCGATGGAATCCGCCCAGATCCTGATCTCGCGGGCCAATCATCAGCGCCGCTTTCCGGCCCGATTCCAGCTCGTTGCCGCGATGAACCCGTGCCCCTGCGGCCATCTCGGGGATCCGCGTCAGCGCTGCCACTGCAGCCCGGCGCAGATCCAGCGCTACCAGTCGCGGCTATCCGGGCCGCTGCTGGATCGCATCGATCTGCAGGTCGAAGTGCCGGCGCTACCCGCGACGCAGCTCACCGACCAGACGCCCGGCGAGTCTTCCGCCAGCGTGATGGAGCGGGTGCTTGCCGCCCGCGAGCGCCAGCAGGCGCGAGGATCACTCAATGCCCATCTGCCGGGCCCCGAGCTGGAAGCGGCATGCGCGCTATCCTCGGATGAACGTCAGTGGTTCGCCAGCGTGCTGGACCGCCTCAACCTCTCGGCTCGGGCCTACCATCGCGTGCTGCGCGTGGCCTTGACCCTGGCCGACCTCGGCGGTGAAGCGCGAGTCGGCAAGGCGCAACTGATGGAGGCGATCGGCTATCGCCAGCTGGATCGCATGTTGAAGGCCAACGACCCCACGCGCGCCTGATCCGGGCTGCTCAAATCCCGTCTGGCAGCGCCGAGGCCAGCGTCTCGAGTCTTCCTGGCACCAGCGCGTCATCGAGCGCGCTGATACGCAGCACGTGACCCAATGCCGGGTGTGCCGGCCGATGAATCAGCGTGCCCTCCGTCAGTAGCCGCTGGTGAACCCTCTTGGCCTGTTCGGCATCGTTCAGTCGCAGCGCGACGAAATTGGTCGTGCTGGGCAGCACTTCGGCGCTGCAGTCGCGCAGCCACTGGCTCAGCGCCTCGCGCCGGTTCACGACCGCCGCCACGTGCTCGCGAGTTTCGTCGGGATGCATCAGCACGGTCTCCGCGGCCGCCAGCGCCAGCGACGACACGGCGTAGTGAATCCTCACCTTCGACAGCATGGCGTGGGTTTCCGGCGTGGCGATGGCATAACCGACGCGCAGGCCGGCGAGCCCATGAGCCTTGGAGAAGGTACGGAGCCGGATCACGCCGGGCCATACCGCGCTGGCGGCCGGCGACCACGCATCGTCGCGGAAGTCATGGTAGGCCTCGTCCAGCACCAGCGTGCAGTCGTCGGGAAGACTCTCGCGCAGCGCCAGCACGTCGGCGTCGCTGTGGAGGTGGCCGCTTGGGTTGTCCGGGTTGGCGAGATAGACGACGCGGGCGTTCTCGCGGTTGGCCGCGGCCGCCAGCGCGCCGAGATCCGGCGCCAGATATTTTGGGCCGGCGGCATACTCGACTTCCACCTGACGGCAGCCCTGCCCGCGCACGAAGTAGCTCCAGGTCGGGTAGGTACCCGCGCTGGTGATGACCGTGTCGCCCGGTTCGCACAGGGCGCGCAGCGTCAGCGCCATCAGACTGTCCGCGCCTGCGTCCACCAGCAGGGCATCTTCCGGCAGCGTCAGGCTTTCGGCCAGCAGCCGGCGAACCTGCCACGCTTCGGCGTCGCCGTAGGTGCGGGCGAGATCGGCGAACTCGCTGCCGAATCGCGCCGTCAGTGCGCGGTGGGGCATGTCGAGCCCCTCATTGGAGCCGATGCGGTGGGGGAGTGAATGACCTAGGCGGCGTTCCAGCGCCTGCAGCCCGGGGAACGGGTTGTGGGGGCCGTCCTGGTCGACGAGGTGACGAGCAAAGCGTGACATGGGCATCTCGGTGATGACGTTGGCGATGTGAATGGCGGTCGTGGTTGAGAGTAACAGTTGGCGATGGCGGACAAGGATAGCGGGTGATTGCCGGCGAGGCTCACGGTGCCGGCATGGGTTCGGTCTCCGGCAGCGCATCGAGATCCACCGCACCGCTGGCTTGCCACTGCCAGTGGGAGCGCTCGTCTCCCGGCCGGGAAAGGTCGAACTGCAGCCGATAGGGTTGCAGGACGCGGTCGCTCAAGCGCAGTGGCGGTGCCTCGGCGCTCAGACGAGCCTGCAGCAGCCACTGTTCGCTGCTGCTCCGCGACATCGAGGCGGGCATCCAGTCCAGGACATGGGGGGAATTTTCCTGGCTCAGCAGCCCGCGTGCCAACGCTTCATTGAGCGCGTCGGGCGTGATCGGCAAGGTGGCGTCGACCTCCGCCGGCTGCAGCAGGATCGTGACGGCAGCAGGGTCGGCGGGCGCCCAGGGCGGAGCCTCGAGCAATCCGTGCGCCGCGTTGTCCGCCAGCCCCTGCAGCGCTTCGCGAGCGTCCGGCGGGCCCGGAGCCAGTCCCGCGCAGCCGCCTAATATGACGGGAAGCATGACCAGCAGCGCGCCGAGCAGGAGCGTGTCGAACAGTGATTTCATGGCACCGGCTTGGTCAGGGGGGTGGGTGGGTGTGTCGCGGCGAAGCGCGTCAGGAAGTCGTCGAGCGCCGCGAACAGGACGCGGCGAATCGGCTCCGCCTCGTTGACCAGGTGATGTCGAGCCTCAGGGTGGCGCACCACCTGGGCCTGCGGAAACTTCCTGCGCAGTGCCTTCAGGTTCCAGCTCCAGTCGACGGTCAGATCCTGTTCCCCCTGCAGAATCAGCACGGGCAGCCCGCTGGGCGGGCGCTTGAGCAGTGTCGGCATCCAGCGGCGCATGGCGGTGACCCAGGTCAAGGCCAGATGATCGTCCTGTAGCGGGTCGTGAAGACGCAGGAAATCGGCGAAATCGAGGTTGGTGGTGTTGGCGCGATACTTGCGGGGAATGGTATCCACGAAGGGGCTGGCGATACGGTGGAGCCAGCGTGACTGGTTCCAGCCCCAGGGGCGGACCAGCGGCGCCAGCAGTACCAGGCCTTGCCAGGGCGCCTGTTCGCCGCGAGCCAGCGCATCGGTGGCCACGATCGAGGCGCCGGTGCTCTGTCCGATCGCCAGCCACGGCCCCGGGGCGAGAGACAAATCCGCTATCTGCCGTTCGATGTGGTTGAAGCACTTCACGTAATCGGTAAAGTCATCGATGGTCGCTCGGGCGCCGCTGGAGAGCCCGTGTCCGGGCAGATCCCACATCACGACCTGCCAGTTCTGTGCCAGCAGGCGCTCGAGCAGATGGCCATAAAGACCGAGATGATCGAAGTAACCGTGAACCACGAAGATCGTTCCGCGAGGCGCGGGCGGGGCCCATACCTGGGTCCACAGTTCGAAGGTTCGGCCTCCCTCTCCCTCGGCCTGCAGAAAGCCGGCATGGAGCCGGATATCGTCATCGGCTTGCAGTAGTGCCGCCAGCCGGTAGTGGTCGAGATAGCTCGCCAGCGGCGAATCGGCGGGCGCTTCGATATGGCGGACGGTGCCAACGGCCTTCAGTGGCGAAAAGTCGAGCATGCGTATGTCTCCTGGTCCTTCTATGCTACTCGCCGTGTGCTGTCGAGACCATGACAGGCCCTAGGCGGGCTGGTGGGTAACGATGGTGGTAACGAAGGTCGAAGGAGACAACGCCCGCCGGGCTGATTATGATGTCGAACGGTTATGGAAATATTTTCCACAAACGCTCTTTCGGGCTCGATGGCGTTGCAAGCAGACAGCCGTGGCCCGAGCGACTGCCGATCTGGAGGCTGACATGACATCCGATACGACAAAACGTACCACTCATCACCGGCTACAGGTAGCCGCCGAGCTCGAGCGCTTCATCATCGACGAAGTCCTGCCGGGCACCGGCGTCGAGGCCGAGGCGTTCTGGGCCGGATTCGATGCGCTGGTTCACGACCTGGCTCCCCGCAATCGGGAACTGCTGGCCGAGCGTGATCGGCTTCAGTCCAGGCTTGATGAATGGCACCGGACCAATCCGGGCGAGATCAAGGACATGTCGGCCTACCGCGCCTTCCTGAAGGAGATCGGTTATCTGGTCGAGGCGCCGGCCAACGTGCAGGCCACCACGACCAACGTCGATGCCGAGATCGCGCGCCAGGCCGGGCCGCAGCTGGTGGTGCCGGTCAACAATGCGCGTTATGCACTCAACGCGGCCAATGCGCGTTGGGGCAGCCTCTACGATGCACTCTACGGCACCGACGCGATCGACGAGGCCGATGGCGCCGAGAAGGGGAGCGGCTACAACCCCAAGCGGGGCGCCAAGGTGATCGACTACGCACGCAACGTGCTCGATATGGCGGCACCGCTGGCCACCGGGTCGCATCGGGAAGCGGTTGGCTATGCCATTCGCGACAACCGGCTGTCGGTCACGCTCGAAGGCGGGCGCGACACCGGCCTGAAGAACCCCGGCCAGTTCGTCGGCTTCCGCGGCGACGCGGCATCCCCCGAGGCGATCCTGCTCTCCAACCATGGCCTGCATCTCGAGATCCAGATCGATGCCGAGCATCCGATCGGCAAGACGGACCCGGCGCACGTCAAGGATTTGCTGGTCGAAGCGGCAGTCACCACGATCATGGATTGCGAGGACTCCGTCGCTGCCGTGGACGCCGGAGACAAGACGCTGGTCTATCGCAACTGGCTCGGCCTGATGAAGGGCGATCTCGAGGAGCGCTTCGAGAAAGGCGGCAAGACCGTCACCCGACGCCTCAATCCGGATCGCGACTATATCCTGCCGGACGGTGGCTCGCTGACACTGCCGGGCCGTTCGCTGATGTTCGTGCGCAACGTCGGCCACCTGATGACTACGCCCGCCATTCTCGACGGCGAGGGCAACGAGATTCCCGAGGGCATTCTGGATGCGGTGATGACCTCGCTGATCGGCCTGCATGATCTGAAGCAGGAGCGTGGCAACTCGCGTGCCGGATCGCTCTATATCGTCAAGCCCAAGATGCACGGCCCCAAGGAAGTCGCCTTTGCCGACGAGCTTTTCGGGCGTGTCGAGCAACTGCTCGGGCTGCCTGCGAACACGTTGAAGATGGGCATCATGGACGAGGAGCGCCGCACCTCCGTCAACCTCAAGGCCTGCATCGACGCGGCCTCCTCGCGGGTCGCCTTCATCAATACCGGCTTCCTCGATCGTACCGGCGACGAGATGCATACCGCCATGAACGCGGGACCGATGCTGCGCAAGGGCGACATGAAAGGCAGCAAGTGGATCGCCGCCTATGAGCGCAGCAACGTACAAATCGGGCTGGCCTGCGGGCTGCGCGGAAGGGCCCAGATCGGCAAGGGCATGTGGGCAATGCCGGATCTGATGGCGGCGATGCTCGAGCAGAAAGTGGGGCATCCGAAGGCCGGCGCCAACACTGCCTGGGTGCCGTCACCGACGGCGGCGGCGCTGCATGCGCTGCATTATCACCAGATCGATGTGGACGCCATTCAGCGCGACCTGGAAGATCAGGGCGAAACCGACCTGCTCGATGACCTGCTGACCGTGCCGGTCGACCCCAAGGCCGCCTGGGGCGCCGGAGAGATCCAGCAGGAGCTCGACAACAACTGCCAGGGCATTCTCGGCTACGTGGTGCGTTGGGTCGAACATGGCGTCGGCTGTTCCAAGGTGCCGGATATCCACGATGTCGGGCTGATGGAAGACCGTGCCACGCTGCGTATCTCCAGCCAGCACATCGCCAACTGGCTGCACCACGGCATCGTGGATGAAGCGCAGGTGCGCGAGACGCTGGAGCGCATGGCCAAGGTCGTGGACGAGCAGAATGCCGGCGACCCCGGCTACACGCCGATGACTTCGCATCTGGCCGACTCCACCGCCTTCCAGGCCGCCTCGGATTTGATCTTCAAGGGACGCGAGCAGCCCTCCGGCTACACCGAGCCGTTGCTGCACCACTGGCGCGCGGTGCACAAGGCGAAGCACTAAGCGATGGTCATGTGTGTCGCCTGTCCGGATGGCAGGCGACACCCAGGCACTCCCCACTTCCCGCTTCCCGCTTCCCACCTCCCCGTGACTCGCCACATGGTATCGAGCGTCCGTGATGGCGTATTTATTAAGCGTCGTTTCAGTTTCATGGCGTATAACCTGCCGTGTTCCTGAACCGGGAGAGGCTTATGCCATGCTACCCCAAGGTCTCGACGGTACTGCGCTGCCGTTCAGCCGCGGTACGTTGCGCGCGGCCGAGCCATTTGCCTTCTTTTATGGATCATGGAGACAAGAACAAGAAACCAGGAGGAGGAAACGCCAATGGCCATGACGGATTCACGTGAACGCTACGGCGCGATTAGCCGCTTGCTGCACTGGGCAACCGCTCTGCTGGTCACGCTGCAACTCACCAGTGTCTACATGAGTCGCTGGCAACCGGGCAATTGGCTGAGCCAATACGTGCAGCCATGGCACATGACGATTGGCGTGACGGTGTTGGCGCTTGTCGTGGTACGCCTGCTCTGGCTTTGCCGCCAAATGCGCCACCGGCCGCCGCATCAGAGCAAAGCGGCACTGCTGGGGCATGTCTTCCTCTATGTGGTCCTGCTCATGGTACCGTTGAGCGGTTTGCTGCAAGGCTACGGCGTGCAACTTTTCGGTCATCTGGTGACCAAGGGGCTCGACACCCCGCTGGCGGAAGCGGCTCAGGCGCTCCATGGCCTGTTTGCCTATGTGCTGACGGCACTGGTGATGGGACACGTGTTCATGGTGCTGTTTCACCATCTGATCCGTCGAGACGGCACGCTAAAGCGCATGGTGGGGAAAGCGAACACCTGAGGGAAGCCGGCTGCCGTGGCCTGGCGGGCATGACTCGCCAGGCCAGGTCGGTTATGGTTCCAGCGTCATGAATGGTGCATGTTCTTGATCGCTGAACGAGTAGATATCGTAAGGTGCGCTTTGTTCGCCGGGCATGCCCGGTGTCCCCGTCGGCATTCCCGCCAATCCGATGCCGTCCACCTCGGGCCGTTCTTCGAACAGTGCCTTTACGGCCTCCATCGGCACGTGGCCCTCGATCCAGTACCCCCCCATTGCAATAGTGTGGCATGAGCCCAGGCCATGGGGGATGCCCGCTTGTTGCTTGATTTTACCCAGCTCGGCGTCATGCACGTTGGTGACGTTGACGCCCTGTTCTTCCAGATGGCGCACGTAGCCATCACAGCAACCACACTGTGGATCCTTGTAAATTGTCGCTTCATCGGGCAGGGCTGCCTGGGCCGCTGAGGTGCCCAGCAACAACACGCCCGAGATCCATAACGAGAGCGAAGTTCCTTTCATGGTGTTTTCCTGATTGGGTGGCGTTGACAACCACTAAGAGCGGTGGAATAGATATTTGGTAAGCGAGGCAATGCTCAACCCGACGAGTAATAAAAGTGTGAGGGGCATGAGCCAGCCTAGCCACCCCATGGAACCCATTAATGCGAAGCAGTCGGCATTCATAGGGGCCTCTTGATGGTAGTGTGATGTTGAATAGCCTTTTCAAGCTTACAACCTATGGTTTGCCTTCATGTCAAGCGTGCCATGCCGTCCGCCAGGAAAATACCCATGGATCGGTCAACTGGCGGGGGAAGACGCAAGGCCGACCAGACATGACTCATCAAAGGGTTCAGGCTCGTTTCAGGCTGGTATCTTATAAATGCCCAGTCAGTAGTTTGATACTTGCACGCGATGAGGTACCGAGTATGAAGAAGACATCCCTGACATTGACGCTTGCCATCATGAGCGGCATGACCGTAACAGCCTGGGCCGAAGGCGAGCACGAGGGCGGCCACGGGGCGAACGGCAATGCCGAAGTGGAACGTACGATCAGCGTTGAAGCTGGCGATATGTGGTTCGATCCCGAGGAAATGAACATTGCCCCGGGCGAGACCGTCAAGTTCGAGATCACCAATACCGGTAGCATCGAGCATGAGTTCGTGATCGGTGACGAATCCGCCCAGGAAGCCCACCGCGAAATGATGCAAGAGATGGGCAGCCACGGCGACGGTGGTCACGGCGGTCACGGCGGTCATGACATGGCGGAAGGCGAGCACGGCGGACGGATGCCGTCGGTTACCATCGGCGCGGGGGAAACCAGAACACTGGTGTGGACGGCACCCACCGGTGTCGAGCACCTCGAATATGCCTGCAACATTCCAGGGCATTACGAATCCGGCATGTATGGCGATATCAACCTGTGACGTAGCGCGATGAAACTGTTGCTGTTGGAAGACGATGACCTGCTGGCGGAAAGCCTGGCGGAGAGTCTGAAAGACAACGGTTACCTGGTCGATGTGGCCGCCTCTGTCCAGGCGGCTGCGTCTTTCATGGCCACCGAAGAATACGTGCTCGCCATCGTGGACCTGGGCCTGCCCGATGGCTCGGGACTGGATCTGCTGGTGCAATGGCGCAAGCAAAAGCGCACCATGCCGATTCTGATACTCACTGCGCGCGATACCTGGGAAGACAAAGTGGTCGGCCTGGAGGCCGGGGCCGATGACTATCTCACCAAACCCTTCCACGAAGCCGAACTGATGGCGCGCCTGAAGGCCCTGTTGCGCCGGCGGTCCGGGCAAGTCTCCCAAGTCGTCACGCTGAATGGCGTGTCGCTGGATGAAGCGGGCCAGCGAGTCTGCAGTGCAGGCGCGGCATGGCGCTCGTTGACCGCCACCGAGTATCGGCTGCTGCGCTACCTGATGCATCACCCAGACCGCATACACTCCAAGGAACGCTTGCTGGAGCAACTCTACGCCCTGGAGCAAGACGCCGCCGCCCCCAACCTGGTCGAGGTTTACGTGGCACGCCTGCGTCGCTACCTGGGCAAGTCGGTCATCCAGACTCGCCGCGGCCAAGGTTATATCTTTGTTTCACGTTGACCGACGCAGCTTGCGGGTGCGTCTGCTGACCTGGCTAGGGGGCGTCGCGTTGCTCGTGGTCGGCCTGACGTGGCTGTTGCACGGCGTGTTTCTGGAAAGCCTGGCCAAGGACTTCCTGGGCGAGCGTCTGAAACGCGAAGCGGCGTACGCGATCACGCAAAGGCGGGTGAGCGCGTGCGGTTGCGGGTGATTAACGGCTCGGCGATGTCCTACTTCGACGTTCGCATCCCTGGCCTCAAAATGACCGTGGTGGCCGCCGACGGCCAGCCGGTTCAACCTGTGCCCGTGGATGAATTCCTTATTGGCGTTGCCGAGACTTACGACGTTCTGGTGTCACCCGAAGACGATCAGGCGTATACGATTTTCGCCGAATCCATGGACCGTAGCGGCTACGCCCGCGCCACGTTGGCCCCACGCGAAGGTATGCAGGCGAAGATCCCTGAGCGCCGCCAGATTGCCGACCGCGGCATGGAGGCTATGAGCGTCCACATGGACGGTATGGATCATTCCAACATGTCCGCGAGTGGGATGGAGGGCATGGACCACGGCAATATGGAGGGCATGGACCACGGCGATATGAAGGGCATGGATCACTCAGGCATGTCTGATAGTGAAATGCAGGGCATGGAGAGTGAACAGGCCAAAATCCGGGAGAACGGCATGCTGGCTGCTGGTGAAGCACAGCCGGGGTCGCGCTTTGGCCAGCCCGGCATTGGCATTGATCCCGATGAGCGCCGCGTGCTGGTTTACCGCGACCTGAAATCTTTCACGCCCTGGCCCGACCGCCGCGAACCCGGCCGTGAGCTGGAGCTTCACCTCACCGGCAACATGGAGCGCTACATGTGGTCGTTCGACGGCAAGAAGTTCAGCGAAGTCTCAGGCCCCATTCACTTCGAAAAGAATGAGCGCCTACGCCTGATCCTGATTAATGACACCATGATGGAGCACCCCGTTCACCTGCATGGCATGTGGATGGAGCTGGAAAACGGTCAAGGCGAGCTGATTCCACGCAAGCACACCCTGAACGTGAAGCCTGGCGAGCGGGTTTCGGCGCTGATCACGGCGGATGCCGAAGGCAGTTGGGCCTTCCATTGTCATCTGCTTTACCACATGGATGCCGGCATGTTCCGCGTTGTTCAGGTTTCTTGAGGAGGCTTTCATGCAGACCAAGCATTTCCTGACCGCTGCCAGCGCGGCGTTCATGGTGGTCACCACGGCAACGGCCAACGCCGATGACGGCTACGACGCTCCAGAGAGTTGGCCCTCGCCCATGCAGGAACACAACATGGGCATGGCGCTGTTCGACAGGCTTGAATACAGCATGCCTGATAAAGGCCTGGATACCGTTGTATGGGATTTTCAAGGCTGGTACGGCGGTGACGTCAACCGTGTGTACATCAAGTCGGAAGGCGAAAACGTCTACGCTTTGTCTGAAAAATGATGTCTTGCTAGCCTTTCCTCCCTCAGACTTGGAGGTATTGTCATGGCAGGACGTTACGAGATTTCCGATCAGGGTTGGACATTGATTGAAGATATCGTTTCGCCTGGCACGCCCGCTGGGCGTGGACGCCCACGCCGCGATGACCGGCAGATGCTCAACGGCATCTTCTGGATCCTCTGTTCCGGCGCCAAATGGCGGGATCTGCCCGAACGCTTCGGCCCATGGAAAACGGTCTACCAGCGCTTTCGTCAGTGGCGAGATGACGGCACACTCGAACGCAGCCTGTCACGCCTTCACCTGAAGCTTCGGGAAGATGGTTACATGGATCTCGATACCTGGATGGTGGACTCCACCTCGATTCGAGCGACTCGCTCTGCCGCTGGTGGCAGTAAAAAAGGGGCTCTGGAGAACGGGTAGGCCATGCGCTTGGACGAAGCCGAGGCGGCCTGACCACCAAGATTCACCTGGTTTGCGATGCCAATGGCGTTCCCCTGAGCTTCCTGCTATCGCCTGGTCAGCATGCCGATTCACGCTATCTCGTTCCTGTCATGGAGCAGATCCGCTTGCCAGGTCATACGGGACGTCCCCGCAAGCGCTGCCGCCATCTGCTGGCCGACCGAGGTTACGATAGTGATCGATTGCGTCGCTACTGCGACCGGTACGGAATACGACCGACGATCCGGCACCGACAGATGCACCGTCGCCCCAAGCCAGGACTACCCCGCCTGTTCGAGCGCCCGCGTTATCGGCGTCGCAATGTGATAGAGCGTCTATTTGGCTGGATGAAGGAAAAGCGGCGACTTTGTACTCGCTACGACAAGCTGGCAAAAAGTTACCGTGCCATGGTCACGCTGGCCTGCATCGAGCGCTGTTTACGGGTCTATTTTTCAGACAGAGCGTAGGGCGACGGCGAAGATGCCGAGTTCGAATCCCTTGAACTGCTCTACAGCCGCCTGATTGCGGATTTTTGGGAACTACAGGGCGGCGTGGGTTACCAGGGCGGCGTGTTTTCCGATGATCACGCCGAGCGCACCTACGGTGTGGTCGGCCTGCAGGGTGTGATGCCCTACGGTATCGAAACGGACGTCGCCCTACAGCTCAGCGAGGACGGCGATCTGGCCGCCAGTTTCGAGGGCGAATACGACCTGCGCCTGACCCAGCGGCTTTACCTGCAGCCACGCACGGAAATCGCCATGGCCGCCAATGGAGTCGAAGCATTTGGCGTGGGCGAAGGATTGAACTCCGTGCGTGTCGGCATGCGATTAGGCTACGAGGTAACGCGCCGTGTCGCGCCTTACATCGGCGCTTACTGGGAAAAGGAGTACGGTGAGACTGCGGATCTAACTCGTGCCAGCGGTGATAGAACGGAGGGCACGGGCGTTGTCGCGGGTATCAGACTAATCTTGTGAATCATCCGGTGGATTCAGGGCAACGTCGGGTAGTGTTTGCGGAATACATGGGTGGTGGCGCAAATGCGCAGTGGAGACGGTGAGTCGGTTCGAGGCGCACTGTAGTGTGTGTTCGAGTAGTGTTGCGCTATCTTGACCACTGCGCCGCCGTCTCGAGCACCGTTGCCAGGGGAGAACTTGCCATGACCGTAATGACCGCCGCCGAAATCGAGGACTTCCTCGATGACGTCTTTCCTCAGCGTCAGGGCACCATCGAGGCCGTGGATCACATGCGGGCGACCATGAGCCTGGCGATCGAGGACGAGCATCTGCGCCCCGGCGCCTGTGTTTCCGGTCCGTCGATGGTCAACTTGGCCGACGTCTGTCTCTATGTGGCGGTTCTGGCCCAGATCGGGCCGGAGGCGATGGCGGTGACCAGCAATCTCAATTGCCATTTTTTGCGGCGTGCGCGCAGCGACCGGGACCTGATCGCCAACGCACGCATTCTCAAGCTCGGCCAGCGTCTCGCGGTAGGCGAGGTCCAGCTCTTTTCCACCGGTGACGACGAGCCCGTCGCGCTGGTGACGGCGACCTACGTGTTGCCGGATCGGGATGACTGAAGCGCGGGCTCGATGCAGGACGCTTCGATCTACGCCGTAGCCGGCCGTTGACGCCAGGCACTCCACGCCAGCACCAGCCAGCCCGCCATCAACAGCAGACCGCCGAAGGGCGTGACTATCCCCAGCGGGCGTGCGCCAACCAGCACCAGGCAGTAGAGCGAGCCGCTGAACAGCACCATGCCCGCGAACCAGAGCTTGATGGCCAGCATCTGCCCCTGCAGGGCGCGTTGTCCATGCCAGGCGAGCACGGCCATGACCGCCAAGGTGTGCCAGGCCTGGTAGCGTACGGCGGTATGGAAGACTTCGAGATCGCGCGGGGAGAGCGTGCTGGTCAGCGCATGGGCGCCAAAGGCACCGGCCGCCACGAGAACGAATCCGCTCAGGGCAGCGAAACTCCAGGCCCACTTTTGGTGCATGTTGCGACTCCTTGATGGCGACTATGCTTTGGGGATGTTGACGGTCGGTGCGGCCTTGCGTGAAACGTCAGCCATCCCTAGGGGCGTCAGCCGCGGAATTGACGCCCGCTAGTCTAGCGCGTAAAAAACCGCCTCGGCAGCCGCCCTGCAGCGTTTGCGACGTCATCGTTACCCCCAAGGATCTCCGAAATGGAATTCATCAACACGCTTCACGACGCGGTCTACGCGGTCATGACTCCGGTCAGCGAATTTGTCTGGACCTATATTCTGCTCTACCTGCTGCTGGGTGCTGGGCTTTTGTTCACCTTGCTCACGCGTTTCATGCAGTTCCGGCTGTTCGGCCACATGGCTCGCGTCACCTTCAACAGCCGCGGTTCCGGCAGTGGCGTCAGCGGCTTTCAGGCCTTCGCGACCTCGCTGGCGGCTCGGGTCGGCACCGGCAACCTCGCGGGCGTGGCGATTGCGCTGTGGGTCGGTGGCCCCGGGGCGATCTTCTGGATGTGGATGACGGCGCTGGTCGGCTTCGCGACCTCCTTCATCGAGTCGACGCTGGCCCAGACCTACAAGAAGCGCAACGAGGACGGTGTCTTCCGCGGCGGCCCCGCTTACTACATCGAACGGGCGCTGGGGCAGCGCTGGATGAGCGTGCTGTTCGCGATCTTCCTGTTGATCGCCTACGGCCTGGCCTTCAACGGCGCGCAGTCCAACACCATCGCGCAGGGGCTGTCCCAGGCGTTCTCGATTCCCAACTGGGTGACCGGCGTCGCATTGGTGATCATCACTGCGCTGGTGATCTACGGCGGGCTCAAGTCCGTGGCGCGCACCGCCGAGAAGATCGTGCCGATCATGGCCATCGGATACTTCCTGGTGGCGCTGTACGTACTGGTGGTGAACATCGGCGAAGTGCCCGCCATGCTGGAGCTGATCGTCAAGAGCGCCTTCGGTTATGGCCCGGCGGTGGGCGGCGCCGTCGGCTACACTATCAAGATCGCGATGGAAAACGGCATCAAGCGTGGCCTGTTCTCCAACGAGGCGGGCATGGGCTCGGCGCCCAACGCCGCCGCCCAGGCCGACGTCAAGCACCCGGCGGCGCAGGGGCTGGTGCAGTCCTTCGGCGTATTCATCGATACCCTGGTGATCTGCAGCTGCACGGCGGTAGTGATCCTGCTCTCCGGCGTCTACGAGCGCCTGATGAGCACCTCGCCGGGTCAGGACATCGTCGGCATCCAGTTGACCCAGGACGCGATGGTCGATCACCTTGGCAGCTTCGGCGAGATCTTCATCGCGATCGCCATCTTCCTGTTCGCGTTCACCTCGATCATCGCCAACTTCTCCTACTCGCAGATCAACATCGAATATCTGTTCCGGGGCCGTGCCAAGGCCGCGGTTTCGGTCCTGCGGTTGGCGGTGCTGGCGATGGTCATGATCGGTTCCGTGGCGCAGTTGCAGTTCGTGTGGGACTTCGCCGACCTCGCCATGGGGCTGATGGCCACGACCAACCTCATCGCGATTCTGCTGCTGTGTCCGATCGCGCTGCGCGTGCTCAAGGATTACGAGCGTCAGCGCAAGGCGGGCGTGCACGAGCCGACGTTCGATCCTAAGAAGGTGCTGAAGCGCCCCGAACAGGTCGACGCCGACGTCTGGCCTGCGCGCGAAAGCACCGACCGAGTCGCGCGCGACGCCTGACCGGGATGCCTGGTTCTCCTTGAGGCGCTACAATGCGCCTCCTCGAGATCTGCTTCAGGGAGGCTGCCATGCAGATTCAGCTCAACGGTGAACCCAGCCAGCTCGATGGCGAGCAGACACTGGCCCAACTGGTCGATTCGCTCGGCCTGACGGGGCGGCGTATTGCCATCGAAGTCAACGAAGAGATTGTGCCACGCAGCCTGCACGCGCAGACGCGCCTGAACGACGGCGACAGCGTGGAGATCGTGCATGCCATCGGCGGGGGTTGAACCCGCCAGATTCATGACCAGGAGCCATTCATGTCTCAGTTGATCCAGGACACCCCGTTGATCGTGGCCGGACGCCGCTTTGCGTCTCGATTGCTGGTCGGCACCGGTAAATACCGCGACTTCGAAGAAACCGCCGCAGCCATCGAGGCGAGCGCTGCCGACGTGGTGACGTTCGCGGTCCGTCGGACCAACCTGGGCCAGAACCCGGACGAGCCCAACCTGCTCGATGCGATATCGCCGTCGCGCTACACGCTGCTGCCCAATACCGCCGGCTGCTACACCGCCAAGGATGCCGTGCGGACCTGCAAGCTCGCGCGCGAACTGCTCGACGGCCACAATCTGGTCAAGCTCGAAGTGCTGGGCGACGAGAAGACGCTCTATCCCAACGTGGTCGAGACGCTGGCTGCCGCCGAGACCCTGGTCAACGACGGCTTCGACGTCATGGTCTACACCAGCGACGATCCGATCGTTGCCAAGGAACTCGAAAAGCGCGGCTGCTGCGCGGTGATGCCGCTGGGCTCGCTGATCGGCTCCGGCAATGGCCTGCTCAATCCGGCGACGCTGGCGCTCATCATCGAGCACGCCGAGGTGCCGGTGCTGGTCGATGCCGGGATCGGCACGGCTTCCGATGCGGCGTTGGCAATGGAGATGGGCTGCGATGGCGTGCTGATGAATTCCGCCATCGCCCACGCCAGGCATCCGGTGATGATGGCCCACGCCATGCGCAAGGCGATCGAAGCCGGGCGCGAGGCGTTTCTCGCCGAACGCATGCCGCGTCGCCAGAGCGCCAGCCCCTCTTCGCCGTTCGCCGGGCGGATCAACGCCTGAGCCTTCCGGTCGACTCCCGCAGGGCCGCTGCCAGCCAGCGGCCATTCCCTTTACTTGCCCTGTTGATTCCTCCGCATGACTGACAAGACGACGCCCGATACCCAATCCCCCGCCGAAGAGGCGCCCGTGCGCCGTGGCATCAAGAGTTACGTGCTGCGCGCCGGACGCATGACGGCGGCGCAGGAGCGTGGCCTGAAGGAGGTCTGGCCCAAGTGGGGGCTGACGCTGGACGATGGCCGCCAGGACCTCGAGCAGCTGTTCGGCCGCAAGGCGCCCTGCGTGGTGGAAATCGGCTTCGGCATGGGCAAGTCGCTGGTCGAGCAGGCCGAGCGCCATCCCGAGACGGACTTCATCGGCATCGAGGTTCACGCACCCGGCGTGGGCAAGCTGCTCGACGAGGCCGACAAGCGCGGGCTTACCAACCTTCGCGTCTATCGCGAGGATGCGCTGGCCGTGCTGGCGGACTGCCTGCCGGAAGCGAGCATCAATACGCTGCAGCTCTTCTTCCCCGATCCGTGGCCCAAGAAGAAACACCACAAGCGGCGTATCGTGCAGTTGCCGTTCGTCGAGCTGGTGCGTTCCCGCCTCGAGCCGGGCGGCAAGCTGCACATGGCGACCGACTGGCAGCCCTATGCCGAGTTCATGGCGGAGGTGATGGCCGAGGCGCCGGGGTTCGTCAACACCGCGCCGGCCGAGACGGCGCCCTACGTCGAGCGCCCCGATTTCCGCCCGCTGACCAAGTTCGAACAGCGTGGCGAGCGCCTGGGTCACGGCGTCTGGGATCTCATCTACCGGCGCGTCTGATCGCGCCGCTGCCCATCGCCGAACGCCGAGATCAGAAAGACGAGACCCGCCGCGCCAAGCTGTGCCGTCAAGGTCGCCGGCCTGCCGCGGCCCTGGGGCGCCGGCATACCTGGGTCACGGGCATAAAAAAGGCCGCCCTGGGCAGGGCGGCACTAAGGACCGTGACTAGCATGATGAGGAGATAACCATGGCAGGAACCTGACATTCGCTGCTGTGGTCAGTGGCGTTTGGCGACGCCACGATGGAAAGGTTAATCATTCTCATTCATCGTTGCAAGCGTAACGAGAATCTTTTTTATTTGGGGCGGTCAATTCCTCCCGACACCGTGTGCTCAGTTCACGCCAAAAGCGTTCAAGAGCAGCGGCAATGTCGCCATGGCCAGCAGCGTCTGGCCGGTGATCACGGCGGCCATCAGTTCCGCGTCACCGCCCAGTTGACGGGCCAGGATATACGCCGACGTGGCGGTCGGCAGCGCGGCGAACAGCAGCGCGACATCTCGGTCCGCGCCGTGAAGGCCGACCATCCAGGCCAGCGCCAGTACGATCAAAGGGGTGACGAGCAGCTTGAGTGCGCTCGACAGCCAGAATGCCTTGCCGCTGTGCCATAGTGCCTGGGGGCGCAGTGCCACGCCCACGGCGACCAGCCCCAGCGGCAGAGCGGCATTGCCGAGCAGTTCAATGGCCTCGAAGCTCCAGCCGGGCAGTCCGATACCGCTGAGATTCAGCGCGATACCCAGCAGACAGGCCAGAATCAGCGGGTTGCGCAGCAACGCCACGGCGCTGCGACGCAGGCTGGCGCTACCCAGCGTGCCGGACGCGATGAAGGCCAGCACACAGAGGATATTGGCGGTCGGCACCATTAGCGCGACTGCCACGGCCGCCACCGTGGTGCCGGTCGCGCCATGCAACGCCGTGGCACCGGCGACGCCGACGTAGGTGTTGAAGCGCACTACGCCCTGAAAGGTCGAGGTGAAGGCGGGTGGCGCCAGCGCCAGGCGATGTCGCGCCAGCCAGAGGCCCAGGCCCAGCAGTGTCATGGTGCCGAGCAGCGTCACGCCGAGGCGCAGTACCGGCACCTGTCTGACGTCCGCGGTTGCCAGCGTTGCCACCAGCATGGCCGGGAACAGCAGGTAGTAGATGAAGCGCTCGAGTCGGGGCCAGAAATCGCCACCCGGAAATCGTGCCCAACCCAGGGCGGCTCCGAGTAGAATCAGCAGAAAAAGCGGGCCCAGGGCGTTAGCGATATCGCTCATGTGTCATCCTTGTCGAGCGCTCCGATGAGGTTCGCGGCGCCGGTGCCGGCCAGTTTATCGACTAATACCCAACCCTTGGAGTCTTCGAAAGTCCATGGCTGCCTACGAAGAGGAAACTCCCAGACCGCGAATGCTCAACCTGCTGATCGGCGTCACTCTGATGACGATCGTCATCGCGCTCTGGTATTTGCTCGATTACTACTACCTGCGGGAGTCGACCCATGACGTGACCTGGTATCCGCCGGCACAAGGCTGCGTGCTGCTGGATGGTGGGTGCCACGCCAACCTTGGGATCGATTCGTCATTGGGGTTCGCGTTGCAGGAGGTGCACGACGGCGAAGGCATGTTGACGTTCGAGGTTCGCGTTCATGGCCGCGCGCCGCAATCGGTGACGGTCCAGTTCATCGGTCGCGACATGAACGTGCAGTCGCGGCGGCTTTCGCTACAGTCGAAAGGGGATGGCTTGTTCGTCGGGCAGGGAACGCTGGGGCTGTGCAGCGCTCACGTGGATGCCTGGCGCGCGCAGGTGGTGGTGCTGAGCGATCATGGCTTGAAAGGCAGCTGGTTCGACTTCGACAGCCAAGAGCTGGGCGGGCCGACGGGAAGAGACGACAGGCGCTGCCTGTAAACGCCGACGCCGGCCTCGATGGGCCGGCGTCGGGTGAAGCGGTGGGTGAACGTGGCGATCGAGACGAAAGCCACGCCGTCGGCGTTTAGCTGTCGCCGTTGTCACCCGCGGCGCTGCTGCTGTCGTCGGGGTTGATGGCAAGCAGCTCGACCTTGAACTTCAGCGCCTGGTTGGGGCCGATGGGGCCGCCGGTACCGGCCGGGCCGTAAGCGAGGTCGGAGGGAACGGCGATTTCCCAGGTATCGCCGACGTGCATCATCTTCAGCGCTTCCTGCCAGCCGGGGATGACCTGATCGACCTTGAACGAGATCGGTTCGCCACGCTTGTAGGAGCTGTCGAAGACGGTGCCGTCCGGCAGGGTGCCTTCGTAGTTGACGCGAACGGTATCGTCGGCGCTCGGGGATTCGCCGTCACCGGATTCCAGGACCTTGTACTGCAAGCCGGAATCGGTGGTCTCGACGCCCTCTTTCTTGGCGTTTTCGGCGAGGAAGGCTTCACTCTTCTTGCGGTTTTCGTCCGCGACCTTCTTCTGCTCGGCTTTCTGCTCGGCGATCTTCTGCTGCTGATACTGGGTCAGCGTGCTGCTGATCTCGTCCTGACTCATCTGCAGGTCGGCGTCGCCGTAGACGTCCTTGATGGCCGCCGCAAAGGCATCGACGTCGAGATCCTTGATGTCCTTGGACAGACCCTGACCCAGCGTGGCGCCGATGCTGTAGCTGAGCTTCGCCTGGTCACTGTCGAGATCGACCTTGTCCTGCGCGAAGGCTGTCAGCGGCAGCGTCATGATGCTGCCGAGCGCGACGGCGGTTACCAAACGTTTCATGCAAACTCCTTGGGTCACGAATGAAACCGATGTTGGCCAGAGTGTAAAGAAGCCTCGAACACCGGCTGGATAGTCGTGTTGTGACTCTAACAGGTGGGTTTTGGTTCCGCATCCGGGGCATCGATTGTCCAGCGCGTCATCAATCGGCGTAACGGCAGGTAATCGTCGGCCGTCATGTCGCGCAGGGTTCGGCAGGAAGCCAGCGCCTGCTCGAGCGGGGAATTCCCCTCGGCGACGAGCGTGGGGAGCGCTTCCAGGCGCGTCAGCATCTCGCGTTCGGCCTGCAGCTCGGCCTGCTTGAGCGTCTGGCGTAACGGCTCCAGCTGCGGCCGCCGCTGCGCCTCGCTTTTCAATGCGCGTCGTCGCTCGCGCAGCGGTACGGTCATCTCGCGTTGCCAGCATCTCGCCTCGGCCAGGGCATTGGCTGCCGCCGGGTCAGGGCGTTGGCGGCGCTCGCTCAGCCAGGCGACCCACAGCAGTTCGCAGATGTCCCAGCCGTGTTCATCCTGCAGCATCAGGCATTCGGCCTCGACGCCGGAGCGAGCGTAGCGGTCCAGGGCATAGGACCAGAGTGAATCGGACCAGAGCGAGTCGGATGCAGCGGTGACGGACATGACATTCCATACCGGTGGCGGATGGCTGATAGAATGAGCGCCCATTCGATGCGCCCTGGAGCCCGGCATGATCGCATTCCGCCAACTCGCCCTGCAACGCGGCACCCGACGACTGTTCGAGGGCGCCGACCTGATGCTGCACGAGGGGCAGAAGGTCGGCATCGTCGGTGCCAATGGTGCCGGCAAGTCGAGCCTGTTCGCGCTGATCCGGGGTGAGCTCGGCGCCGACGCCGGTAGCGTCGAGATCGCCGGTGGCAAGCGGATCGCCCACATGGCACAGGAGGTTTCCGCCATTGAACGGCCGCTGGTGGAGTTCGTGCTCGACGGTGACGACGCCTTGCGCGAGACGGAGACCGCGCTGGCCGAGGCGCAGGCCAATGGTGACATGCAGCGCGAAGCCGTGCTGCACGGCCAGATCGAGGCCCTCGATGGCTATACCGCCCGGGCTCGCGCCGAACAGCTGCTCGCCGGGCTGGGGTTCGCCCAGGACGATCTCTATCGCCCGCTGGCGGCCTTCTCCGGTGGCTGGCGGATGCGCGTGGGTCTGGCCCGGACGCTGTTCACGCCGTCGGAAATCCTGTTGCTCGACGAGCCGACCAACCACCTGGATCTGGATGCGCTGCTGTGGCTCGAGCAGTGGCTGACGCGCTATCCCGGCACGCTGATGCTGATCTCCCACGATCGCGATTTCCTCGACGCGGTCTGCGACCACATCCTGCATATCGATCAGGGCCAGTTGATGCTCTATCGCGGCCATTACAGCGCCTTCGAACGTGCCCGTGCCGAGCGCCAGATCCAGCAACAGGCGGCGTTCGAGAAGCAGCAAGCGCGGCGGGCGGAGATCGAAGGCTTCGTCGAGCGCTTCCGCGCCAAGGCGACCAAGGCACGTCAGGCCCAGAGCCGATTGAAGATGCTCGAGCGCATGGAGACCATCGCCGCGGCGCGGGTCGATTCGCCGTTCCGCTTTCAACTGCCGTGTGCCGACAAGACCTCGACGCCGCTCCTATCGCTGGATCAGGCCGCCCTGGGCTATCCCGAGCGCACGATACTCGAAGGCGTGAAAGCGTCGATCCTGCCCGGTGAGCGTATCGGCTTGCTGGGGCCCAACGGCGCGGGTAAATCGACGCTGATCAAGACCCTGATCGGCGATCTGCCGCCGCTCGCCGGCGCTCGCGTACCGGGTGAGAATCTGGTGGTCGGCTACTACGCCCAGCATCAGCTGGAGCATCTGGATCTCGGCGCGACGCCGTTCACCCACGTGCAGCGGCTCTCGCCCACGGCCAGCGATCTGTCGATTCGCAACTTCCTCGGGGGGTTCGGCTTCCGTGGCGACGACGTGTTCGGCGACGTGTCGCGGTTCTCCGGCGGCGAGAAGGCGCGTCTGGCGCTGTCGCTGGTGGCCTGGGAAAAGCCCAACCTGCTGCTGCTGGACGAGCCGACCAACCACCTCGATCTGGACATGCGCGAGGCGCTGGCCGAAGCGCTGGCGGAGTACGAAGGCGCCGTGATCATCGTGTCTCACGACCGTCACCTGCTGCGGGCCAGCGTCGATACGTTCTGGCGCGTTGCCGACGGGCGCGTCGAGCCTTTCGATGGCGATCTCGACGATTACCATCAATGGCTGAAGTCCCGGGAAGCGGAGCGGCGGCGCGATCTGAAGCAGGAAGCGCGCCAGGAGAAAGGGCCGGCGGATGGCGGCGATCGCAAGGCGGCGCGGCGGGCAGCCGCCGAACGCCGCGAGCAGATGAAGCCGCTGCGCAAGCAGCGCGACGCGGCGGAAAAGAAGCTCGACAAGGCGCAGGCAGCCCTTTCGGCCCTGGAGGCGCGGCTGGCGGACCCGGACATTTACGACGCCGCCCGCAAGGACGAGCTGGCGCGCCTGGTCCGCGAACAGGGCGAGCTTCAGGCCGAGGTGGAGCAGCTCGAGAGTGACTGGATGGCGGCGGAAGAGGCCTTGGAGGCGATGGAGGCGGAACTGCTGCAGGCGGAATCCTGACGCCATTGATGCTGGCCGCTGGCTTCGAGCTTCGAGCTTCGAGCTTCGAGCTTCGAGCTTCGAGCTTCGAGCTTCGAGCTTCGAGCTTCGAGCTTCGAGCTTCGAGCTTCGAGAAAGGGATTGCGAACTTTCAGCGGGATCGAATCCTGAATTCCGCGGCTCGCGGCTCGCGGCTCGCGGCTCGCGGCTCGCGGCTCGCGGCTCGCGGCTAATCGGCGTAGATCATCTTTCTGGTCATCCCTCCATCCACGCTGATGTGCTGGCCGGTAATGAACCCCGCCTTGTCGCTGGCGAGAAAGGCTATCGTCGCGGCGACATCGGCGGGCTGGCCGACGCGTCCTGCCGGATGCTGGTTGCGATCGATATCGCGATGTTCAGGCTCGCTACGCTGGCTAGTCTTTTGCCACGGTCCGGTTTCGATCCAGCCCGGGCAGATGGCATTGACGCGAATCTCCGGCCCCAGGCTGACGGCGAGTGCATGGGTCATGGAGAGCAGCCCACCCTTGGCCGCCGCATAGGACTCGCAGTGGGGTTCCGATTGCAGGGCGCGCGTGGAGGCGATGTTGACGATGGCGCCGCCACGGTGGCGCAGGCCGGGCACGGCGGCGCGGGTGCACAGGAAGGCGCCGGTCAGGTGGCTCTCCTGCCATCGTCGCCAGTCCGCCAGCGCCAGGTCCTCGATCGGGCCACACACCGGGTCGGCGAGGCCGGCGTTGTTGACCAGCAGATCCACGCCCGTGGACTGATCGTTTTCCTGCTGCCAATCCGTCAGATGCTGGAAGGCTTCCTTGACCTGCAGTTCGTCGCTGACGTCGACCACCATGGCCAGCAGCGTTGCCTCGGGGTAGTCGGCGTCGAGTTCGGCCACTGCTTCCGGATCGCGATCCAGCGCCGCGACACGCCAGCCTTCGTCCAGCAGGAGCTCCACCGTGGCGCGCCCGATGCCCTGGGCGCCGCCGGTAATGATGGCGAGGGGGTGAGTCATGATCGAGAATCCTTTCATCGCGGCTCGAATGGCCGCTGTTCCCTGTTTATGCACCGCCGAATCCGGCGGGCATCGTTATTACCCGAGCCGTCGGTCAGCTCAAGTTTCCAGCATGAAAGTCACCGGCCCGTCGTTGATCAGCTCGACCTGCATGTCCGCGCCGAACCGGCCGGTTGCCACTTTGGGCCACGCCGTTTGGGCCTGCTCAACCAGATAGTCGAACATGGCCTGGCCGTGGGCCGGCGGCGCGGCGCTGGAAAAACTCGGGCGCAGCCCCTTGTCGGTCGATGCCACCAGCGTGAACTGGGAGACCAGCAGCAACCCGCCCTCGATCTGTTGCAGGTTGCAATTCATGCGTCCCTCGCCATCCGCGAACACCCGGTAGTGCAGCAGCTTGTGCAGCAAGCGGTCGGCGTTGGTCCGGTCGTCTTCCGCGGCGACGCCGACGAGCGCCAGCAATCCTTGATCGATACGCCCGACGGTCTCGCCGTCGATGTCGACCGAGGCCCGGCTGACTCGCTGGATCAGAGCTCGCATGGCGGTTTGGCATCTCTCTCGATTGGGAATGGGGCGATGAGCGAAAGTTTAGCACGCTGAGCCCCCGATGAAATGATCGAGATTAGTAGCAAGCAAAGCGTTATTGAAAACAGGCGGTACTAGAACGTATGTTTATGTTACCCATGCCTCAAGGGTTGGGTGACTGCTGGAAACTGGCGCCACACGCTGCCTGCTAACGTCGCGATGGCCGAATCGCCTTTCGAATAGCGGGTTTTGACGGCGCCGGGGTGCAATTGTCATGGGTCAATAAAGGCTTTGACGCCCGCCGCTTGGGTGGTGCTACTATCCAGACGGATCGAGCTGCTGCGAATTGTCCTGGTTTGTCGAGGATGAGTCATGACAATTTGGCAAGGCCACGCCAAGCTGGGCGAGATGAAAATGATAAATGCGCCCGTCACCGAAAACTTGAGTTAATCGCGATCCGCCGCTGCGGATCCGAACCTTGCAGACGGAGATTTTGAACGATGCGACACAACATCAATAAAGGCGTTATCAATAAAGGCGTTATCAATAAAGGCGTCACGACACTGATTGCCGGTTCCGTACTTTCCTGCCTGGCCGTAGGCATCGCGCAGGCCGCGTCACTCCAGGAAATCAAGGATTCCGGTTCGATCAAGATCGCCGTCGCCAACGAAATTCCCTACGGCTACATGGACATGAGCGGTGAGGCCAAAGGTGCCGGCCCCGATGTCATCCGCCATATCATGAACGAGATGGGCGTCGACGACATCGAGTGGGTCACTACCAACTTCAGCTCGCTGATTCCGGGCTTGCAGGCGAACCGTTTCGATATCGCCGCGGCCGAGATGGCCGTGTTGCCGGATCGCTGCCAGCAGGTGATCTACTCCGAGCCCAACTCCTCCTACGGTGAAGGGCTGCTGGTCAAGGAAGGCAATCCCAAGGATCTGCATGCGTTCAGCGACTTCGTCGAGGGCGACGCCAAGATCGCCATCATGGCGGGCGCGGATCAGTTGGACATGCTGCAGGCGCTCGGCGTACCGCAGGAGAACATGGTCACCATCTCCAGCAATGCCGATGCGATCTCCACAGTTTCGACCGGCCGCGCCGATGCCTATGCCGCGACCAGCCTGACGGTCAGCGAGCTGGCGGGCAAGAGCGATGACGTCGAGTCGGCAGCGGAATTCGTGGACCCGGTCATTGATGGCGAAGAAGTGCGTAGCTGGGGCGCTTTTGCCTTCAACAGCGACAACACCGAGCTGCGTGATGCGGTCAACGAGGCGCTGGCGAAGTACAAGCAGACCGACGACTGGAGCGAGACGCTGATGGGCTATGGCTTCAGTCAGGCCGATGTCGACGGCTCCAGCCATCACACCACGGAAGAACTCTGCACCGCGGATTCCTGAGTTTTGCAATCGAACTTCTGAACCCGATGTGACGGTGAGCGCTCGCTCGAGACGACGGTTCTCGGGCGAGCGTTCGGTTCGTCCTTGAACGGTGCCGGTACTGCCGGGACCGTTCGTTAGCGAATGCGGAGTCTCCCCGATGGAATGGACGAGCTATCTCGCCCCCTTGTCCCAGGGTGCGTGGGTGACCGTGCAACTCACGGTCTACTCGACGATTCTGGGCGGCATCTTTGCCTTCCTCTTCGGTCTCGGCAAGCTGTCTCACAATCCCCTGCTCAAGGGAATCAGCGTTGCCTATATCGAAATCTTTCGCGGTACGTCGCTGCTGGTGCAGCTTTTCTGGATCTACTTCGCGCTGCCCATCATGGGACAGGCGATCGGTCTCGATCTGCGCTTTCCACCGGTGGTGGCAGGGGTAGTCGCGCTGGCGCTGAATATCGGTGCCTATGGGGCCGAGGTCGTGCGTGGCGCGGTGCAGGCCGTGCCCAAGGAGCAGTACGAGGCGGCGACGGCGCTCAATTTCACCTCGCGCAAGCGGCTTTGGCGAATCACGCTGCCCCAGGCGATCCCGGAGATGATGCCGACCTTCGGCAATCTCGCGGTTCAGAATCTCAAGGACACCGCGCTGGTATCGCTGATCTCGCTGGGCGACATGGCTTTCCGCGCCGAACAGATCCGCAACTTCACTCAGGACAGCGTGACCGTCTATACCCTGGTCCTATTCATGTACTTCGGCATGGCGCTGGTATTGACCGCGTGCATGAAACTGCTGGAACGCTACGTTGGCCGCTGGCGCGCGGCGGGGAGATAACGCATGTTTTTCGGCATCGAATGGGATACCAGTAGCCAGTGGGCCTTTGCGGTCTCGATCTTTCCGATTCTGCTGCATGGTCTGGTGGTGACCCTGCAGGCCACCGTGGTCGGCTTCTTTATCGCCCTGATCCTGGGGCTGGTGCTGGCGGCGCTGAAGAGCGCGCCGACTCGCCTCATCCGCTGGCCGGCCAAGCTGGTGACGGAATTCATCCGCGATACGCCACTGCTGATCCAGCTGTTCTTCCTGTTCTACGTTCTGCCCGAGTTCGGACTGACGCTGCCGGCGTTCCTGACCGGTGCGCTGGCGCTGGGCGTGCAGTACAGCGCCTACACCTCGGAAGTCTATCGCGCGGGCCTGGAAGCCGTGGCCAAGGGGCAGCGCGAAGCGGCGCGGGCGCTCAATCTGGCGTCGTCGCGAACCTTTACCCATATCATTCTGCCGCAGGCGGTTCCACGCATCATTCCCGCGCTGGGTAACTACCTGGTCTCGATCATGAAAGACGTGCCCGTGCTGTCGGTCGTGACCGTGCTGGAAATGCTTGGCGTGGCCAAGATCATCGGCGACCGCACCGGCGGCTATCTGATTCCGCTTTCCATGGTGGGTGGCCTCTATCTGGTAATGACGATCATCGCGTCCTTCGGTGTGCGCTACCTGGATACCCATTTGCCCAAGCGAGGCCTTTCTCTCAAATGAACGACGCCACGAAAACTCGCGATCCCATCATCAAGTTCGACAAGGTCGTCAAACGCTTCGGTGATCACGTGGTACTCGACGAGCTCGACTTCGAAGTCCAGCGCGGCGAGAAGGTCACCATCATCGGCCCTTCCGGCTCCGGCAAGTCGACCGTGCTGCGCATCCTGATGACGCTGGAGGAGATCAACGACGGCGTCGTCTACGTCGGCGGCGAGCCTCTCTGGCACCAGCGCAAGGGCGACTCGCTCGCGCCGGCCAGCGAGCAACATTTGCGCCAGATGCGCAGTCAGTTGGGCATGGTCTTCCAGCAGTTCAATCTGTTTCCGCACATGACGGTACTGCGCAATCTGACCGAAGCGCCGGTGCAGGTGCTGGGCGTGAGCAAGGCCGAAGCGAGAAAGCGCGGCATGGAGCTGCTGGAGATGGTGGGCCTGACCGATCAGGCCGGCAAGTATCCCCACCAGCTCTCCGGCGGCCAGCAGCAGCGTGTGGGCATTGCCCGTGCGCTGGCGATGCGGCCCAAGGTCATGCTCTTCGACGAGCCGACCTCGGCGCTGGATCCCGAGCTGGTGGGGGAGGTGTTGAACGTCATTCGCACTCTGGCGGACGAGCACGACCTGACCATGCTGCTGGTGACCCACGAGATGCATTTTGCGCGCCAGGTTTCCGACCGTATCTGCTTCTTCGACCAGGGGCGGATCAAGGAGCAGGGCAAGCCGGAGGATATCTTCACCGCGCCGAAGGAAGAACGGACCAAGGCGTTCCTGAAGGCGGTTCTCGATCCGGATGATTGAACACGAGCCACGAGCCACGAGCCACGAGCCACGAGCCACGAGCCACGAGCCACGAGCCACGAGCCACGAGCCACGAGCTACGAGCTACGAGCTACGAGCGTTGCCGTGCTGCCTCGCGGCGCCGGTCCAGCCAGAGCATGATCGGCCCGGCGGTCATGCCGTGGAAGAGGATGGAGGCCAATACCAGGAAGCTGACCAGCGTCCAGGCGCTGTCGAGCTCGCCGAATTCCGCCTTGCTGCTGGCGTAGGCGAGGTAATAGAACGAGCCCACGCCACGGATCCCGAACAGGCTGACCACCGCCTTTTCCCTCGACTTCATCTTTGAGCCGATCAGCCCGATCATGCCGGCCAGTGGCCGGATCACGAACAGGATCACCAGCCCGGCCACCGCCATCGGCCAGGTCAGGCCATCGAGCAGCGGTCCGGCCAGACTGCCGCCGAACAACACCAGCAGGAACATCATCAGCAGCCGTTCGATCTCTTCGGTGAAATCGTGCAGGCGCACGTGATAGTCGTGGGCTTCTTCCTGGGTACTGCGCAGGGCCAGCGCGCCAACGAACACGGCGATGAAGCCGTAGCCGTGGATCGCTTCTGCGCCGGCATAGGTGACGAAAGTGCCACCCAGGGCGACGAAGCCTTGCCCGGTGCTGGCGAGAGACATACGCCCCGACCGGAACATCAGCAGCCCCAGCAGCCAGCCAAAGAACCAGCCCGCCGCGACGCCTGCGGTGATCCGCCACAACACGTCCATGGTGAACCAGTCCCATGTCCACGCGCCGGGCGAGGTGCCGTTGATGGCTACGGCGATCGCCAGATAGGTGAACGGAAATGCCAGGCCATCATTGAGGCCGGCTTCCGAGGTCAGGCTGGCGCGCACCTTGTCGCCGGGGCCGGAACTCGGCGGGCCGACCTGGACGTCGGCGGCCAGCACCGGGTCGGTCGGCGCGATCACGGCGCCGATCAGTAGCGCGGTTTCCCACGGCAGGCCCAGGTAGTAGGCGCCCAGCGCGGCAATGCCGCCGATGGTCAGCGGCATGGTGATACCCAGGAGACGCTGCGTGTCCGTCCAATGACGCCATTTCAGCGGGTCGTCGATCTTCAGCCCGGCGCCGGCCAGCGAAATGATCACCGTGAGTTCCGTGAGTATCTCGAGCGTCCTGACGTGTTCTCTGGGCTGCAATCCCTCCGCGCCGAGCTGAGAGAACAGGGCGAAACCGATACCGATGCAGATGATCGGCAATGACAGCGGCAGTTTCGGTGTTAACGTCGGCACCCAGGCGACCAGCAGTATCAGCACACCCAGGCCGCCCAGAACAATGATGTGGGGGTCCATCCAGACTCGATCTCCCTATCTCTCCATCTCACTATGTGGGAGCCGGGATCCTTCCCGGCAGATGGCGAAGCAGTCACATACTATGGACCACGAACGAGAAGTTCACGACTGTTAGGGGAGATGTCGAAAGCTCGCGTTTAATGCAGATCACCACCAGGCATGAAAATGATGCGGTGGCCCTTTGCCTTGCCCTACATCGAGGCGCTCGCTAGCCATCAAGGCCTGATGCAACCATTGCTTGGCCGCTTCGATGGCACCGTCGACATCGGCCTTCTCTGGCGGCAGGTGCGCAAGGCAGGCGGCAATCGCCGAGGAGAGGCCGCAGCCGGCACCGTGAAGGTTGCGCGTCGGCAGGCGCGGCGCATCCAGCCAGCGTCTGTCATTTGGCATCCACAGCAGATCCGGGCAGCGTTCCAGCGGTAGATGGCCGCCTTTCAGCAGGCCATAGGGTGCCCCCAGCGCCGCAAGATCACCGACCATCGCCTCCATGTCGGCGAGGGTGCGGGGCGTCTCGGTGCCAAGCAGCGCGGCGGCTTCCGGCAGGTTGGGGGTGATCACGTCGGCCAGGGGGACCAGAACATCCCGCACCGCGCGCAACCCTTCGTCGTCTACCAGTCGGTCGCCGCTCTTGGCGACCATCACCGGATCGAGCACGATCCAGCGCGGGCGGCGTCGTGTCAGCGCTTCGGCAATCGTCCCCGCCACCTCGCGGCTGGCGACCATGCCGATCTTGACCGCGTCGATCTCGACGTCGTCGAGCAGGTTGTCCAACTGGGTGCGAATCAGCGTCACCGATACTGGCTCGACGGCTGCCACCCCGCGCGTATTCTGTGCAATCACAGCCGTGATCACGTTGGTGGCGTACACGCCGAGGGCCGAGAACGTCTTGATATCAGCCTGTAGACCTGCACCACCGGAAGGGTCCGATCCGGCGATCGTCAAGGCGTTGGGAATCGAGTGAGAAACCATGTGAGGACATTGCAAGCGACGGGAAAGCGTCTAGCCTAAGACAAGATGCTGCCATTGCCCAATGGCAAAGGCGTTTCCGCATGATATAGGCTGGTGAGGTGAGGCTGTTACGGGGGCCGCCAGATTTTCTGACAGACTGCAATAGGACTAATTAGCAGGCTTGCTATCAACTATCAGTCGTGTAAACTCGTAAACTTACGAAACTGTCAGTTTGGTTGTTTTCACTGCATTCAGGTTCCATCACTTCTGCGAGGGATGCATGTCCGATCCGGTCACCGCATGGATTGCCAGTTATTGGGCTACCGGTTTGTTCGTGGTGGCCGTGGTTGCACTTTGCGGTTTGATGATCGGCGCTGCCAGCCTGCTCGGTGGGCGCAGTCAGGGTCGCAGCAAGTCCCTTCCTTTCGAATCCGGCATCGTTGGCGCCGGCTCAGCGCGTCAACGGTTCTCGGTCAAGTTCTATCTCGTTGCCATGCTGTTCGTCATTTTCGACATCGAAGCCGTTTACCTGTTCGGCTGGGCCGTTTCCGTACGTGAAGTTGGCTGGACGGGATTCGTGGCAGCGGCGGTGTTCATTCTCATTCTGTTGGCCGGCTTGGTGTATGACGCCCGCGTCGGGGCTCTCGACTGGGCGCCACGCAAGCGAGGGCGCGAAGACGCGTCGAGAGCGCGTGAGCTGGCTGCTGTGCCGGGCGTCGACCGCCGTGCACGCTGAAAGAAAAGGGCGCGTCGAATCCGGCATGCTGGATCGCGATGGCGATCGCCAAAAAGATCATGATGGGAGTCTGGCCTTCGTGACCGACCAGCGCTTCCCCGACCGTTTTTCTATCTGGTTTGTTGAGGCTCACTATGCAGTACACCCTGACCCGTGCGGAGGGAGGCGATTCCGCGGCTGATCGCTATCCCCTCGGCCAACGCGAGCTTGTCGACGATCCGATGAAGCAGCAGATTCATCGCAATGTCTTCATGGGCAAGCTCGAGGACGTGCTTCATTCGGCCGTGAACTGGGGGCGCAAGAACTCGTTGTGGCCCTACAACTTCGGCCTCTCCTGTTGCTACGTGGAAATGACCACGGCATTTACCGCGCCCCATGACGTTGCCCGTTTCGGGGCGGAAGTGATTCGTGCCTCTCCGCGCCAGGCCGACTTCATGGTCATCGCCGGCACCTGCTTCATCAAGATGGCGCCCGTCATCCAGCAGTTGTACGACCAGATGCTCGAACCCAAGTGGGTGATCTCGATGGGATCGTGTGCCAATTCCGGTGGCATGTACGATATCTATTCAGTCGTCCAGGGCGTCGACAAGTTCCTGCCCGTGGACGTCTACGTACCCGGTTGCCCGCCGCGCCCGGAAGCATTCCTGCAGGGCCTCCAGCTGCTTCAGGACTCGATTCAGGAGGAGCGACGCCCGCTCTCCTGGGTGGTCGGAGATCAGGGCGTCTATCGCGCCGAGATGCCCTCGCAACGCGAAAAGCATCGCGACCGCCGTATCGCGGTCAAGGAGCTGCGCACCCCGGATGGCGTCTAGACGACCGACCGCATCGATCGTCCTTTGCCATTGATTCTTGTGGTCGTTCTCGACCATTGATTTTCGCACCGGGGGCCGCCAGCCATGACTGCAGCCGATGATTCTCAAAACGGCGCTTTTCAAAACGAGAGCACGATGACTTCCAGCGCTTCCCATGCCGCCGGCTCGGCCGACGTCGTGGCCGAACTGGCGCAACATTTCGGGGAAGCGGCCTTCACCCCGCAGGATACCCTGACCGGGATGCCGGTGATCTGGGTGGCGCGAGAGCATCTACGCGATGTCCTCGCGTATCTGCGCCGCGTGACCGGGCCCTTCTCGATGCTGTTTGACCTGAGCGCGGTCGACGAACGCTTGCGGACCCATCGTCGTGGCCTGCCGCCCGCGGACTTCACCGTCTTCTACCAGTTGCTGTCGGTCGAACGGAACGCTGACCTGATGATCAAGGTCGCGCTGCACGAACGGGATCTGACGCTGCCCTCGATCAGTGACATTTTCGTCAATGCCAACTGGTACGAGCGCGAGGTGTTCGACCTGTTCGGCATCGACTTTGCCGGCCACCCGCACCTGACCCGGATCATGATGCCGCCGACCTGGACCGGCCATCCGCTGCGCAAGGACTACTCCGCCCGCGCCACCGAGTTCGACCCCTATACGCTGACGGTGAAAGGGCAGGAGGTCGAGCAGGAGGCGCTGCGCTTCGACCCGGCCCAGTGGGGCATGAAGCGCGAAGGCGAAGAGACCGAGTTCATGTTCCTCAACCTCGGTCCCAACCACCCCTCGGCTCATGGCGCCTTCCGCATCGTGCTCCAGCTCGACGGTGAAGAGGTCGTCGACTGCGTGCCGGACATCGGCTACCACCATCGCGGCGCCGAGAAGATGGCCGAGCGCCAGTCCTGGCACAGCTTCATCCCTTACACGGATCGCATCGACTACACCGGCGGGGTGATGAACAACCTGCCCTACGTGCTGGCGGTTGAGAAGCTGGCCGGCATTACCGTGACGGATCGGGCCAGGACGATCCGGGTCATGATGGCAGAGATGTTCCGCATCAACAGCCACCTTCTGTTCCTCGGGACCTATCTGCAGGACCTCGGCGCGATGACGCCGGTGTTCTTCACCTTCACCGACCGCCAGAAAGCCTACGAAGTGATCGAGGCGATCACCGGCTTCCGCATGCACCCGGCGTGGTATCGCATCGGCGGCACGGCCCATGACCTGCCCAACGGGTGGGACAAGCTGGTCCAGGGGTTCGTCGACTGGATGCCCAAGCGTCTGGCCGAATACGAGAAGGCGATGATGGAAAACGCCATCGTGCGCGACCGCACCAAGCACGTCGCCGCCTTCGATACCCAGCAGGCGCTCGACTGGGGGGTCACCGGCCCCAATCTGCGCGCCACCGGGCTGGACTTCGATCTGCGCAAGAAGCGCCCCTACTCCGGCTACGAGAACTTCGACTTCGAGGTGCCGACGGCCGTCAACGGCGATGCCTTCGATCGCGGCATGCTGCGCATCGAGGAGATGCGCCAGAGCGTGCGCATTCTTCAGCAGTGCATCGACCACATGCCGGCGGGCGATTACAAGGCCGACCATCCGCTGACCACGCCCCCGCCGCGGGAAAAGATGCTCCAGCACATCGAGACGCTGATCACGCACTTCCTGCAGGTCTCCTGGGGCCCCGTGCTGCCGGCCGCCGAGTCGATGCAGATGATCGAGGCGACCAAGGGCATCAACAGTTACTACCTGACCAGCGACGGCAGCACCATGAGCTATCGCACGCGTATTCGTACGCCCAGCTTCCCGCATCTGCAGCAGATTCCTGCCGTGATGCGCGGCGGCTTCGTGCCGGACCTGATCGCTCACCTGGGCAGTATCGATTTCGTCATGGCCGACGTGGATCGCTGAACGAGGCCGGTAAGGACGTTGGAGACGAACATGAACCAGACAACCGCCAGTTCCACCGCCGCGACGATCGCCAGCGATGCGTTTGCGCTCGACCCGGCCGATCGCGAGGCGATTCTCGTTGAGCGGGCACACTATCCCTATCCGCAGGCGGCGAGTATCGAGGCGCTCAAGATCGTGCAGAAGCGTCATGGCCACGTGCCGGACGGCGCGATTCCGGCAATTGCCGAGACGCTGGGAATCCGTATCGCCGACGTCGAGGGCGTGGCGACCTTCTACAGCCTGATCTTTCGCCAGCCGGTCGGCCGTCACGTCATCCTGATCTGCGACAGCAGCTCCTGCTTCCTGACCGATTACGAGGAGCTGCGCGATGCCTTCAGCGCGCACCTGGGTATCCAGATGGGCCAGACCACGGCGGACGGACGCTTCACGCTGCTGCCGGTGTGTTGTCTCGGCGCCTGCGATCGGGGTCCCACGATTCTGATCGGCGAGGATCTGCATGGGCCGGTCACGCCGGACGAGATTCCCCGTCTGCTGGAGGCCTACTCATGACCTTGATGCGCATGACGCGGGGGAAAGAGACATGAGCCGTATTCTGCAATCTGCCAGCGAGCGTCGCGCCGAGACCCATCCGCTGACTTGGCGCCTGCACGATGACCAATCCCCGGTGCTGCTCGACGAGTACCGCAGCACGCAAGGCTATGATGCGGTCACCAAGGCGCTCGAGCAGCACACCTACGAGTCGCTGACCGAAGAAGTGAAGACTGCCAACCTGCGCGGTCGCGGCGGCGCCGGCTTCTCGGCGGGCTTCAAGTGGAGCCTGACCATGAAGGGCGAGGACGTTCCGCGCGGCTACATCGTCTGCAACGCCGACGAGATGGAGCCGGGCACGTTCAAGGATCGGCTGCTGATGGAGCAGCAGCCCCACCTGCTGATCGAGGGCATGATCCTGGCCGGCTTCGCCAACCGTTCGAAGCAGGGCTACATCTTCCTGCGCGGCGAATACCACCGCGCCGCCGCCTCGATCCAGCGCGCCCTGGCCGATGCGCGCGCCGACGGCTGGCTGGGTGCGGACGTGCGCGGCAGCGACTGGGACTTCGACATTGCCCTGCACACCGGCGCGGGTCGCTATATCTGCGGTGAAGAGACCGCCTTGATCAACTCGCTGGAAGGCAAGCGCGCCAATCCGCGGGCCAAGCCGCCGTTTCCCGGTCAGTCCGGCGCCTGGGGGCTGCCGACGGTAGTCAACAACGTCGAAACGCTGTGCAACGTGCCGGGCATCGTCAATCACGGCGCCGACTGGTTCCAGGCGCTCTCCGGCGATCTCAGCAGCGATGGCGGCACCAAGCTCTACGGGGTCTCCGGCAAGGTCAACAATCCCGGCCTGTGGGAACTGCCGATGGGGACCACCGGCAACCGGATCCTCGAGCTCGCCGGCGGCATGCGCGATGGGCTGACGCTCAAGAGCTGGCTGCCCGGCGGTGGCAGTACCGGCTTTTTGCTGCCGGAGCATCTCGAGCTGGCGCTCGATTTCGATACCATCGGCAAGGTCGGCAGTCGCATGGGCACCGGGCTGCTGACCGTCGTCGCCGACAATCAGAGCATGGTGTCGCTGACCCGTAATCTCGAAGAGTTCTTCGCCCGCGAATCCTGCGGCTGGTGTACCCCTTGCCGCGACGGCCTGCCGTGGAGCGTCAAGCTGCTGCGCGCGCTGGAGGCGGGCGAGGGCGAGTCCGGCGATATCGAGCTGCTCGAGCAGATGGCCCGCGACCTTGGGCCCGGCAAGACCTTCTGCGCCCACGCGCCGGGGGCGGCGATGCCGCTGGCATCCGCGATTCATTATTTCCGTGACGAGTTCGAGCGTGGCATCACCCGATCCAAGGGTGAAGCGCACGCGGACCCGATCCCGGTCGGCAGCGTGTAGGAGGAGTTCGACGCCATGGCCACCATTCACGTCGACGGCAACGACTACGAAGTCGAAGACAGCGACAACCTGCTCCACGCCTGCCTTTCGCTGGGGCTGGATATTCCCTATTTCTGCTGGCATCCGGCGATGGGCAGCGTCGGCGCCTGCCGTCAGTGTGCGGTGAAACAGTACAAGGACGCCGATGACACCCGCGGCATGCTGGTGATGTCCTGCATGGCGCCGGTCAAGGACGACGCCTACATCTCCATCGCCGACGAGGAGGCCAAGGCCTTCCGCCAGACGGTGATCGAGTGGCTGATGGTCAACCACCCGCACGATTGCCCGGTGTGCGAAGAAGGCGGCCACTGTCATCTGCAGGACATGACGGTGATGACGGGCCACGATCGCCGTCGTTATCGCTTCCGCAAGCGGACCCATCGCAATCAGGATCTCGGCCCGTTCATCGCTCACGAGATGAATCGCTGCATTACGTGCTATCGCTGCACCCGGTTCTATCAGGACTATGCCGGCGGCGAGGATCTGGGCGCCTTCGGCGCGCACGACAACGTCTACTTCGGCCGCGTCACCGACGGCACGCTGGAGAGCGAGTTCTCCGGCAACCTGACCGAAGTCTGCCCCACCGGCGTGTTCACCGACCAGACCCACTCCGATCACTACACCCGCAAATGGGACCTGCAGTTCGCGCCGAGCGTCTGCCACCAGTGCGCGTCGGGCTGCAACATCAGCCCCGGCGAGCGCTACGGCGATATCCGTCGGATCGAGAATCGCTACAACGGCGACGTCAACGGCTATTTCCTCTGCGACCGCGGCCGTTTCGGCTATGGCTACGTCAACCGCAAGGATCGACCGACACGCCCCGAATGCCGGGAGACCGGTGGTGAAGCGCGCACCATGGAAGTCGACGAGGCGCTGGACCGTGCCGCCGATGCGCTGCGCGGTGCCAGACGGATCGTCGGTATCGGTTCGCCCCGGGCCAGCCTAGAGAGCAACCATCGGCTGCGCCAGCTGGTCGGCGCGGACAACTTCTCCACCGGCATCGAAGCCGGCGAACTGGCGCGAATCCGCCGGATGGAAGCGCTCAACCGCGAGACGGGGCTGGCGACGCCGAGCCTGCGCGAGATCGAACAGTGCGACGCGATTCTGGTGCTCGGCGAGGATCTGATCCAGAGCGCCGCCCGCATCGCGCTCTCGGTGCGTCAGGCGGTCCGTGGCAAGGGCGCCGAGCTGGGCGCGGCACGCGGCATTCCCGAGTGGAACGCCGAAGCGGTGAAGACCATCGCACAGGATGCCGGCCATCCGCTGTTCCTGGCTACGCCGGACGTGACCAAGCTCGACGGTATCGCGACTCATGCCGAGCGTGCTGCGCCCGACGATATCGCTCGTCTCGGGTTCGCCGTGGCGCACGCTCTGGATCCTACCGCGGCAGCTGTCGACGGGCTCGACGACGTCACATCGCAACTGGCCGAAGGTATCGCCGATGCGCTGATGGCGGCGAAGAAGCCGTTGGTCATCGCCGGCGAGTCGCTGGGCTCGATGGCGATTCTCGAAGCGGCCGGCAATGTCGCCCGCGCCCTGGCACGGCGCCAGAAGGCGGACGCCAGCCTGACCCTCGTTCGCCGCGAAGCCAATAGCGTCGGGCTCGGGCTGCTCGGCGGCGAGTCCCTCGACTGGGCGCTGGAGCAGCTCGATACAGGTAATGCCGACGGCGTGGTGATTCTCGAGAACGATCTCTATACCCGGCTGCCGGCGGCGCGCGTGGACAGCGCGCTCGCGAGCGCGACGGCGGTCGTTACGATCGATCATCAGCGTACGCCGACCTGGGAGCGCGCCGATATCGGCCTGCCGGCCGGCACCTTCGCCGAAAGCGACGGTACGCTGGTCAGTCTGGAAGGGCGAGCGCAGCGCTTCTATCAGGTCTTCGATCCCAGCTACATGCGCCCGGATACCCGGATCCGCGAAAGCTGGCGCTGGTTGCATGCCCTGCATGCGACACTGGATCGTCAGCCGATGGAGACGATTCTGCTCGACGACCTGACCCAGGCGGTGGCCGAGGACGCGCCGGCATTGGCGCCGCTGCACCAGAATACGCCGGAAGCGATGTTCCGGATCCACGGCCTGAAGCTCGCCCGTGAGCCGCACCGCTACAGCGGCCGTACCGCGATGCGCGCCAACCTCAACGTCAACGAGCCGCGGGCACCAGTGGATCTCGATACACCGTTCGCCTTCTCGATGGAGGGCTACGCGGGCTATCAGGAACCGCGCCGCGATGTCGCCTTTGCCTGGGCGCCGGGCTGGAACTCGCCTCAGGCCTGGAACAAGTTCCAGGACGAAGTCGGTGGTCACCTGCGCGCCGGCGATCCGGGCAAGCGGCTGTTCACGGTGTCGATGGCCGATGGCGACTACTGCACCGAGATCCCCGCCGCCTTCACGCCGCGCGCGGATGAATGGCAGGTAATCGATCTGCCGCAGCTGTTCGGTGGCGACGAGATGTCGCGTCGTGCCGAGCCGATCCGCGAGCGCATGGCGGCTCCGCAGGTGGCGTTGAGCGAAGCCGATGCGGCGCGACTCGGCGTTGCCGCGGGCGACGTGGTCTCGATTTCGCTGGACGGTGCCGCCTTCGACCTGCCGGCGCGGCTCAGCGCGGGAATGCCGAAAGGCATGATCGGGTTGCCAGGCGGCACGATTCAGGAGGTCACCGGCGCGCTGACCCCGGGTGCCACGCGGTGGGGGCGTATCACCCGGGCCGGTGGGGAGCGTCAGGCTTCGGTTGAGGAGGTGCGCCCATGAGCTGGTGGACGCCTCAAGTCGAAGCGACATTGATCGCGATGCTCCAGGCCGTGGTGATTCTGCTGGTCGTGGTCGTTTCCGGTGCTTTGCTGAGCATGATCGAGCGGCGCCTGCTGGCCCTGTGGCAGGACCGCTACGGCCCCAACCGGGTAGGGCCGTTCGGGCTTTTGCAGATCGCGGCGGACATGCTCAAGATCTTCTTCAAGGAAGATTGGATCCCGCCTTTCGCCGACCGCACCTTCTTCGTGCTGGCGCCGGCGATCGCCATGGCCTCGCTGCTGCTCTCGTTCATGGTCATTCCGATCACCCCCGGCTGGGGCGTGGCGGATCTCAACATCGGTATCCTGTTCTTCTTCGCGATGGCGGGCATCAACGTCTACGCCGTGCTGTTCGCCGGCTGGGCCAGCGGCAACAAGTACGCGTTGCTCGGTGCGCTGCGCGCCTCCGCCCAGACCCTTTCCTACGAAGTGTTCATGGGCCTGGCGGTGATGGGCATCGTCGCCATGACCGGCTCGTTCAACATGCGCGACATCGTCAACGCACAGGAGAACGTCTGGTTCATCATTCCGCAGTTCTTCGGCTTCTGTACCTTCGTCATCGCCGGCATCGCGGTGACCCACCGCCATCCGTTCGATCAGCCCGAGGCCGAACAGGAGCTGGCCGACGGTTACCACATCGAATATTCCGGCATGAAGTGGGGCATGTTCTTCGTCGGCGAGTACATCGGCATCGTGCTGATCTCGGCGCTGCTGGTGACGCTGTTCTTCGGCGGCTGGCACGGGCCATTGCTGCCGCCGATCGTCTGGTTCCTGCTCAAGACGGTGTTCTTCGTCATCCTGTTCGTGCTGTTGCGGGCGGCATTGCCGAGACCGCGCTACGACAAGGTCATGAGCTTCGGCTGGAAGGTGTGTCTACCGCTGACACTCGTCAATCTATTGATCACCGGGGCGATGATTCTGCTCATCGATCCGGGCGTCTAAGGGGATCATCGATGCTTGATCAGATCCGCAAGATCATCAACGGCACCGGCACGCAGCTGCGCACGCTGTGGATGGTTTTCTCCCACAGCTGGCGCAAGCGCGAGACGCTGCAGTATCCGGAAGAGCAGGTCTATCTGCCGCCGCGCTATCGCGGCCGCATCGTGCTGACCCGCGATCCGGACGGCGAGGAGCGCTGTGTCGCCTGCAACCTGTGTGCGGTGGCGTGTCCGGTGGCCTGCATCTCGCTGCAGAAGGGCGAGAAAGAGGACGGGCGCTGGTATCCAGAGTTCTTTCGCATCAACTTCTCGCGCTGCATCTTCTGCGGCATGTGCGAGGAGGCGTGCCCGACCTCGGCGATTCAGTTGACCCCGGATTTCGAGATGAGCGAGTTTCGGCGTCAGGAGCTGGTCTACGAAAAGCAGGACCTGCTGATCGATGGCCCGGGCAAGGATCACAGCACCAATTTCTATCGTGTGGCGGGCCTGTCGATCGCGGGCAAGGACAAGGGCGAGGCGCAGAACGAGGCCGAGCCGATCGACGTCAAGTCGTTGATGCCATGAGTCACGGCATCGCTGCGCCGGAACTTCGGCGCCAACGTGCAGGTTGCGGTTCGAAGCCGTTTGCTGGGAGAGAAGCATGCAAATCGCGTTTTACTTGAGTGGGCTGGTCGCGATTCTCGCCACCCTTCGCGTCGTGACCGGCACCCATCCGGTTCACGCGCTGCTCTATCTGATCGTGTCGCTGATTGCCGTGGCGATGGTGTTCTTCGCCCTCGGCGCGCCGTTCGCGGGGGCGCTCGAGATCATCGTCTACGCCGGTGCGATCATGGTGCTGTTCGTGTTCGTGGTGATGATGCTCAATCTCGGCGAGTCGGCGGTGGAGCAGGAGCGTGCCTGGCTCCAGCCCAAGGCGTGGGTGGGGCCCGCGGTGCTGACAGCGGTGTTGCTGATCGTGATGATCGTCACGCTGGCCAGCGGCGACTACGAAGGCAGCATCAGTGGCGAGACGCTGACGGCCAAAATGGTGGGGATCTCGCTGTTCGGCCCCTATCTGGTCATCGTCGAGCTGGCCGCCATGCTGCTGCTGGCGGCGCTGGTGGCGGCGTCTCATCTGGGCCGCAGCGAAGCGCACGATGAAGCCGATCTGGCCCGCGAGCGCCAGCGCGAGCTCAACGAGCAGGCCCAGGCGGATGCCGCGCCGGTCCGTGAAACCCCGGTCAATACACGTGAACAGAACCGCACGCAGGAGGGCAAGGCATGACGGGCATTCCGGTAGAACACGGCCTGTGGCTGGCGGCGATCCTGTTCGTGCTGGGGCTGGCCGGGCTGATGACGCGGCGCAACATGCTGTTCGTGCTGATGAGCCTGGAGATCATGATGAACGCCGCCGGCCTGGCGTTCATCGTCGGCGGCACTCATTGGCACCAGGCCGACGGCCAGGTGATGTTTCTGATGATCATCACGCTGGCAGCGGCCGAGGCGAGCGTGGGGCTGGCGCTGTTGATGCAGCTCTATCGGCGCTTCAAGACTCTCGATATCGATGCGGCTGGCAGGTTGCGCGGATGAATCTACTTACCCTCACCTTCGTCTTCCCGCTGCTGGGCTCGTTGATCCTGGCGCTCTCGTTCGGCAGGCTCTCCGAGCGGGCCAGCGCCACCATCGGGGTCGCCTCGATCGGCCTGGCGGCCTTATGCACGCTTTGGGTCGGCATCGATTTCTACGACCACGGCCAGTCGGCGCAGACGCTGACTCTCTGGCACTGGATCACGGTGGGGGATTTCCAGCCCACCATAGGGCTGATGCTCGATGGCCTGTCGCTGACGCTGCTCGGCGTCATCACCGGTGTCGGCTTCTTCATCCACCTGTTCGCGGCCTGGTACATGCGCGGCGAGGAGGGCGTGACCCGTTTCTTCTGTCACATGAACCTGTTCGTGTTCAGCATGATCCTGCTGGTGCTGGGCGATAACCTGCTGCTGCTCTACTTCGGCTGGGAAGGGGTGGGGCTCTGCAGCTATCTGCTGATCGGCTACTACTACCGCACGTCAGCCAACGGCTGGGCGGCCTTCAAGGCGTTCGTCATCACGCGTACCGGCGACGTGTTCCTGGCGATCGGCATGTTCCTGCTCTATGTCGAGCTCGGCTCGCTCAATATCCAGACGCTGCTGGCGCGCGCGCCGGAGATCTGGAGCGAGGGT
This sequence comes from Salinicola sp. NYA28a, assembly GCF_976982775.1. The sequence continues at coordinate 3,854,488 of NZ_OZ334582.1, read as the reverse complement.
GGCCTGATGCCGCAGCTCGCGGCGCTGATGCTGCTCGGCGGGGCGATCGGCAAATCGGCACAGCTGCCGCTGCACACCTGGCTGGCGGACGCCATGGCCGGCCCCACGCCGGTGTCGGCGCTGATCCATGCGGCGACCATGGTCACGGCGGGCGTCTATCTGATCGCGCGCATGAACGGAATCTTCCTGATGGCACCGGACGTGCTGCTGCTGGTCGGGGTGATCGGGGCGCTGACGCTGCTGGTGGCGGGGTTCGCGGCGCTGGCACAGACCGACATCAAGCGGGTGCTGGCGTACTCGACCATGAGCCAGATCGGCTACATGTTCCTGGCGCTGGGTGTCGGCGCGTTCGATGCGGCGATCTTCCACCTGATGATCCATGCCTTCTTCAAGGCGCTGCTCTTCCTCTCCGCCGGCTCGGTGATCATCTGTACCCATCACGAGCAGGACATGCGCCGTCTCGGCGGGCTGTGGCGCAAGCTGCCGCTGACCTACGCCGGGTTCATCGTAGGGGGCGCGGCACTGGCGGCCCTGCCACTGGTCACGGCGGGTTTCTATAGCAAGGACGCCATCCTGGTGTCGGCACTCGCTTCCGGCCACGGCATTCTGATGCTCGCCGGTCTGTTCGGCGCACTGCTGACCTCGATCTACACCGTGCGCCTGATTCTCGGCACCTTCCATGGCGCGCCGAAGAGCGATCACGCCCGCGACGCCCACGCTGGCAAGGGCCTGGTGCATGGCGTACCGCTGGTCGTGCTGATCGTGATGTCGACCGCGATCGGTGCGCAACTGACGCCTCCGCTGGACGAGGTGTTGCCTCCCGGACCGGCGGGAGAGGGGCTGGGAACTCACATTCTCGAAGTCGTCGCGATGATCGTGGCCGTCGGCGGCGTACTGTTCGCCGGCTGGCTGTTCAAGCGTCGGCGCGACCTGATTCGTCGCGGGATGGCAGATCCGCGCGGCGCCCGGCTGTGGACGTTCTGGCACAACGCCTGGGGTTTCGATGCGCTTTACGACTGGCTGTTCGTGCGCCCCTATCAAGGACTGGTCAGGGTCAATCGAGACGACTGGATCAACTCGCTGTGCAATATCCTGCCGTGGCTGGCGCGTGCCTCGCACCACGGGCTGCGCATGACCCAGACGGGTCTGATGCGCCATTACGCCGTGTCGATGGTGCTGGGGGCGACGCTGCTGCTTGCCTTCCTGCTGGTGGGCTGACAGATGGGCGCAGGAACGATGCACAGTGCTGACGGCTCGGCGACATCGTGTCGGGAGCACACGGAATTCACTCTATCGCGGATGGCTGATTCATGACTCTGGTCTGGCTGATACTGATCCCCTTCATTGGCGGCCTGCTGTGCTGGCAGGCCGAACGCTTCGGCGACCAGGCGCCACGCTGGATCGCGCTTGGCACCATGCTGCTCGAGCTGGCGATGGTGCTGGGGCTGTGGGTCGGCAGCGACTTCAGCCTGCCGGCGGAAGGGGCCGCCAACGCCTGGACGCTGGAGTGGCAGGCCGACTGGATTCCGCGTTTCGGCATCCAGGTGCATCTGGCGATCGACGGATTGTCGCTGCTGATGATCGCGCTGACCGGGCTGCTCGGCGCCATGGCCGTGGTCTGCTCGTGGAAGGAGATCGTGCAGCGGGTGGGCTTTTTTCACCTCAATCTGCTGTGGATTCTCGGTGGCGTGGTCGGGGTCTTTCTCGCCATCGACCTGTTCCTGTTCTTCCTGTTCTGGGAAATGATGCTGGTACCGATGTATTTCCTGATCGCGCTGTGGGGTCACAGCGGCTCCCGGGGCAGTTCGCGTATCGGCGCGGCCACCAAGTTCTTCATCTATACCCAGGCCAGCGGCCTGCTGATGCTGATCGCCATCCTGGGGCTGGTGTTCGCCCATCACGGCGCGACCGGCGAGTATACCTTCGCCTATGCGGACCTGCTGAACACGCCGCTGTCCGAAACCACGGCCTGGTGGCTGATGCTCGGCTTCTTCGTCGCCTTCGCGGTCAAGCTGCCGGTGGTGCCGCTACACGGCTGGCTGCCGGATGCCCACGCCCAGGCACCGACGGCTGGTAGCGTGGATCTTGCTGGTATCCTGCTCAAGACGGCGGCCTACGGGATGCTGCGCTTTGCACTGCCGCTGTTCCCGGAAGCGTCCCAGGCCTTCGCGCCGGTGGCGATGACACTGGGCCTGATCGGCATCTTCTACGGCGCGATCCTCGCCTGCGGCCAGCAGGACCTGAAACGTCTGATCGCCTACACCAGTATTTCCCACATGGGCTTCGTGCTGATTGGCATCTACGCCGGCACCGAACTGGCGCTGCAGGGCGTGGTGGCGCTGATGGTGGCGCATGCGTTTTCCGCCGCCGGGTTGTTCATTCTTTCCGGCCAGCTCTACGAGCGTCTGCATACCCGCGACATGCGCCAGATGGGCGGCCTGTGGGGGCGTATCCGTGGTCTGCCGGGATTCGCGCTGGTGTTCGTGGCGGCGTCGCTGGGACTCCCCGGTACCGCCAATTTCGTCGGTGAGTTCATGGTGATGTTCGGCGCATTCGGCGTCGCACCCTGGATCGTGGTCATCGCCAGCGTTGGCCTGATCCTGGCTGCCGTCTACTCGCTGTTCATCATGCAGCGCGTCTACTACGGCCCGCCGAGAGAGGAGACGCCGCTGGCTGGGCTGGATCGACGCGAGACGGTACTGCTGTTCGGCATCGTCGCCCTGGTGGTGTTCTTCGGCATCTATCCCCAGCCGCTGCTGGATACCTCCGCCGGCGCCATGCAGGTCGTGCAACAGAGCGTTCAGCAAGCCGGGGCAATGACGGGAGGTGCCCAATGAGCCACGCTACCACGATGGCATTACTGGCCATTTCTCCGCTGATTCTGGTCTGCCTGACCGTGATCGTGGTGATGCTGTCGATCGCCTGGCAGCGCAACCACACGCTGAGCGCGATCCTGACCGCCGTCGGACTCAACGTGGCGCTGCTGGCGTTGCTGTTCGGCTGGACGCTGGGCACGGTCGATGTCACTTCGGTACTGGTGGTCGACGATCTGTCACGTTTCGGCGGCGTGCTGGTGCTGATGTCGACGCTGGCCTGCGTCACGCTGGCTCACCATTACCTCGAGGGCTACGAAGGTCCGCGGGACGAATTCTACCTGCTGCTGCTGAGTGCCGCGGCCGGCGGGCTGGTACTGGTTTCCGCACGTCACATGACGACGCTGTTTTTCGGCATCGAACTGCTGTCGATGCCGCTGTTCGGGATGCTTGCCTATACCTTCCGGGACCGTGGCGCGCTGGAAAGCGGTATCAAGTACATGGTGCTGTCGGCGGCTGCCACCGCCTTCCTGCTCTTCGGCATGGCGCTGCTCTATGCGATAACCGGCACATTGGATTTCGCCGAGCTGGGCGAAGCGTTGTCGACCTACGGCAGCGATCCGTGGCTGCTGGCGGGCGCCGGCATGCTCCTGGTAGGCCTGGCGTTCAAGCTCTCCATCGTGCCGTTTCATCTGTGGACGCCGGACGTCTATCAGGGCGGGCCCGGGCCGGCAACGACATTCCTGGCCACGGCCAGCAAGGTGGCGGTGTTTCTAGTGCTGGTGCGGCTCTTCCAGTCGACGCTGGCGTTTCACGAGAACTGGTGGCACGACCTGCTCGGCTTCATCGCCGTCGTCACCATGCTGGTAGGCAACCTGCTGGCGCTGACCCAGAACGATCTCAAACGCCTGCTGGGCTACTCGTCGATTGCCCATTTCGGCTATCTGCTGGTGGCGCTGGTGGTCAACGAGGGGCTGGCCGTGGAGACCGTGGGGATCTATCTGGTCACCTACGTGCTGACCACGCTCGGTGCCTTCGGCGTCGTCACGCTGGTATCGAGCCCCTACGTGGCCACCGGCGGTACGGCGGACGCGAGCCCGTTGCACCACTACCGCGGCCTGTTCTGGCGCCGCCCCTATCTTACTGCGGTAATGACGGTGTCGATGCTGTCGCTGGCGGGGATTCCGTTCACCGCAGGCTTCATCGGCAAGTTCTACATCATCGCGGTGGGTGTCGAAGCCCATCGCTGGTGGCTGGTCGGCGGCGTGGTGCTCGGGAGCGCCATCGGGCTCTATTACTACCTGCGCGTGATGGTCACGCTGTTCCTGCACGAACCCGGCATGCAGCGTCGCGACGCGACCCACGACTGGGCCGAACGGGCCGGCGGCATGGTGGTGCTGGGCGTGGCCACGCTGGTCATCCTGCTGGGGCTCTACCCGACGCCGATGATCAACTGGGTAAACTGGGTAGCGGGATGACGGTGGTCGGCGGATGACTGCCGGCCGTCTCGATCCGGTAGGGAAAAGCGCCTCCTCGGAGGCGCTTTTTCGTATCTCAGGTATCCGTGCTGCGATCGGCGCCGAGGCCGATGCTTCGCCGGCAGGCAACCGGCAGATGGATGTCCATGGCAATGGGAAGATGATCCGAGAACATCGCCTCCAGCACACGAGGCGGCTCGGCCTTCAGCGATGAAGACAGCAGAATATGGTCCAGCGCCCGGCGGGGTTGCCAGGCCGGATAGCTGAGCTGCGGCTTGAGCGGGTTGAGGTCCAGTGCGCGACAGAACCGTGGATGCGCCAGCAGTTGCTCCGGCGTGCAGTTGAGATCGCCCATGACCACTACATGATGCAGCGGCTCGATGATCTCACCGAGGTAGTCGAGCTGTCGCAGGCGGCCGCGCTGGCTGAGCGCCAGGTGAGCGACGAAGACATGCAGGGCGTCCGGTCCTTCGCCGTAGCGGGCATGAATCGCTCCCCGCCCGCGCATGCCGGGCAGGCGGTGCTCGTCGACCCGGTTGGGCATCAGACGCGACAGCAGCCCGTTGCTGTGCTGGGCGACATGCCCCAGGTTGCGGTTGAGCTGCTGGAAGTGGAAATCGAACGCCGAGCGCTTGGCGAGATATTCCACTTGATTGACGTGACTGGAGCGGAAGCTGCCGCCGTCGACCTCCTGTAACCCGACAATATCGTAGGCCGATAGCGTACTGGCCACGACATCGAGGCGCGAACTGCGCTTGGGATGGGGCAGCAGATGTTGCCAGCTTCGCGTGAAATAGTGGTGGTAGGCCGAGGTATGAATGCCGACCTGCAAATTGCAGGTCAGCAGTTTCAGTGTCGGCGCGACCTCGCTGGCGGGTGTCGAGGCGGCTAGGGACATGGCGTCACTCGCTCTCGGTGCGTTCCTCGCGAACCTTCTCGATCAGTGCGCTGGCGATCTTGGGCATGTTTTCCAGCGAGCCGGCGGAGTCGGGCGTGACGACATAGCGGCCGTCGACGATCAGGTCGGGAACGCCCATCAGCTTGTAGCCGCGCATCTTGGCGGAAGCCTGCTGGATCTCGCTTTTCACGCCGAAGGAGTCGAGTGCCTTGAGCGCTTCATCCTTGCTGACACCGTAGTCGGTGAAGAACTCGGCAATGTCGTCCTTGTCGGTCAGGCGCTGGCCGTCCTTGTGGATGGCGTCGAAAAAGTCCTGGCGCAATTTCTCTTCGATACCGAGCTGTTCGGCTGCGTAGAACGCCGTGGCGTGCTGTTCCCACACCTTGCCGAGAGGAGCCGCCATGCGATCGAAAGTGACGTCGTCGGGAAGCTGGGCGACCCACTCGTTGAGAGGTTCTTCCAACGAGTAACAGTGGGGACAGCCGTACCAGAACACTTCGGTGACCGCGATCTGATCCGCCGGTACGTCCGTTTTCATCGGCTCGTCGACGACCTGATAGTCCTGACCTTCGACGATATCCGCCGCCATTACTGCGCCCGAGAATGTCAGTCCGGCCAATAGCGCCATAAAAGACTTGATCATGCGTTACTGCTCCTGAATATCGAAAATCATTGTCGATGACATCGTGTTCCATGAAACCGCTGTCGACGATAGGCAAGCCACAGAGGTTGGAGCCGCGAAAGACCGTGAGGTTCCGTCGCTAGCCTGCTACCGACCGGTTTCCCTTAGCCTGACAGAAATGGAAGCAAAAGCGTAGGCCGCCAGACGCTCCTCTCTGGCAGCATCGAACAGCCGGCTCGACTTCGGGGCGCCGAACGTCACGCTTCATCCGAGGTGGAACACGCGTGGTACACTGCGCGGCGTTACCGTCTCAAGATGATCGAGCCTGCCATGACTGCCACTTCCGAGCGCCGCAACTATCAGACGGCGACCTTTCTGATCAGTGCCCCGACGCTGGCCAAATGCCCGCCGGATCGGGGCGTCGAGGTCGCGTTCGCGGGGCGCTCCAACGCCGGCAAGTCCAGTGCCATCAATGCGCTGACCCAGCAGCGGGCGCTGGCGCGCACCTCGAAGACGCCGGGGCGCACGCAGTTGATCAACTTCTTCACGCTGCAGAACGACGACCAGCTCAGGCTCGTCGACCTGCCGGGTTACGGCTACGCCAAGGTGCCGGAGGCGATGAAGAAGGAGTGGCAGGCACATCTTGCCGATTACCTGCACCGTCGCCGCTCGCTGGGCGGGTTGATCCTGTTGATGGACGTTCGTCATCCGCTCAGCGATTTCGATATCCAGCTGCTCGAGATGGCGGACGATCGCGAACTGCCGGTGCATATCCTGCTGACCAAAGCGGACAAGTTGAAGCAGGGGCCGGCCAAGGCCTCGCTGCAGCAGGTCAGGAAACGGCTGGCCGAGTGGGAAGACCTGGTCAGCGTGCAGCTCTTCTCCTCGCTGAAGCGCCAGGGGCTGGATCAGGCGTATGGCGTGATGGATCGGTGGCTGGCCAGTTGAGTTCTCTTCGAAGGAGCGACTCATTCGAGCGTTCCTGGCTTACAACTGGCCGAGTACTAACCACCCTTTTGCTCGTTGATGCGAGGGGCAAGCCCCTCGCGCTCCCCTTTTTGACGCCCAGGGCGGCGAAACCCTTCGCGCGTCATCGCTGAGCTCGGGTCGGCGCGAACGGACATCCTGTCCTGCGCACCTCTTGCGACATCCATGTCGCAAGACCCGGCTCATCGATTCTGCGCGCAGCGCCACCCTGAACAGGCGTCGAATGGTGGCCGATTCAAGGTTCGCCGTGAGCTGGGAAGTGTCGAATCGGCCGCCAGTGCAGATGTGGTGAGTCGCTACTGGCGCGCTTCGTCGTCCAGCTGCGCCACGATACCCGGCAACTCCCTCACGTGCGTCACGCGATGCACCCGGGGCGGCAGCTCCCGCTCGCCTTCGTTCTTGGCGTCGATCCAGACCGCGTGCATGCCGAGGCGCTGCGCGGCGAGCACGTCCTCTTCCCAGTTGTCGCCCACGTGAAGCGTGCGATAGGGCTGCGTGCCGAGCTGGGCCACGGCCGACAGAAACGGGCGGGGGTCCGGTTTCGAGGCGTGCATTTCACCGGCAAGAATGATCACGTCGAAATGGTGGTCCAGCGACAGCCGGCGTACGTCGACATTGCCGTTGGTGATGATGCCGAGCCGGTAGCGCCGTGCCCAGGCGTCGAACATCGGTACGACCTCGGGATAGAGCGCGACCTCGTGGCGTAGCGTCATGAAGTGCTCGAAGCCGGCTGCCGCCCACTGCGCCGCCTCGTCGGGAGACAGGCCATGCTCGATCAGCAGTTCGCGCATGGCGCGTTCGCGAATCCAGCTGTGATCGCCTCGACTCAACGGGAAGCGCTGCATCAGCGCGGCGCGAATCGACTGATAGGCTTCCAGCGGAAAGGCTTCGGCCAGCGGTGTCGCCGCCGGCCCTCGGTGAGCGTCGACCCGTTCGGCGAGCCATTGATAGTGCGCCGGCTCGGCGTGGGCCATGACCGGGCCGTTGTGCCACAGCGTGTCGTCGAGATCGAAGGTGATGGCGTCCAGCGGCATATCGGAATTCCTAGGGTTTGTCTGAACTCTCGTCGTTGACTGAGGCCGACTTGCGCCGCGCCCGAGGATGGGCCTGGTCGTAGACTTCGGCGAGCTGCTGCCAGTCCAGGCGCGTGTAGATCTGCGTCGTCGAGAGATTGGCATGGCCCAGCAATTCCTGCACCGCACGCAGATCCTGGCTGGACTCCAGCAGGTGACTGGCGAAGGAGTGACGCAGCCGGTGCGGATGCAGATGCTCCGGCAGGCCACGCTTGCGGGCGGTATCGGCCAGCCGGCTCTGGATCGACCGATGACCGAGCCGGCCGCCGTGCTGGGCGACGAACAGGGCGGTCTCGCTCTCTGCCGCCAGCGTGCTGCGAAACCCGAGCCAGGTCTGGATGGCCTGGCCGGCACGTTTGCCCAACGGTACCTGGCGTGGCTTGCCGCCCTTACCCACCACTCGCACGTGGCGGTCGGCAAGGCTGGCAAGGTCGAGCGCTGCCAGTTCGGCCAGACGCAGGCCGCAGGAGTAGAAAAGCTCCAGCATGGCCTGATCGCGGCAGTCCAGCGGCCCGCCATCGTGGGGGGTGTCTAGAAACTGGCCGAGCAGGTCGACATCTACCGGGCTGGGCAGGTGGCGCGGTTGTCGTGGCGCCTGCGTCAATTGCACCGGGTTGTGGCCCAGCTCGCCCCGATGGACCAACTCGTCGGCGAAGCGCGACAGCGCGGCGCGGCGTCTCGCCAGCGTTCTCGGCGCCATGCCGCGAGTTCGCTCATGGGCCAGATAGCGCCGCAGCAGCGTGACGTCGAGCTGGCGCCAGCTGTTCACGCCCTGCGATTCGAGATAGCCGATCAGGCCGGCAATATCGCGACGATAGGCATCCACCGTCGCCGGGCTGGCGCGCTGCGCCAGCCGCTTCAGGAAGGCATCAAGCGCGGCTTGCACTGGCGACCTCGGTACGCCGCAACAGCCGGCTGACTACCTCGCCCAGGTACTCGGTGAACAGCGTATCCAGGGTGGCCCGGAAGTGCTCGCTGTCGTGGCTGGCCAACAGCAGAAATCCCATGGGCTCGCCCTGGGTCAGTCGCGTGATGGCACAGGAGCCGGATCCCTGCGGCGCATTGCAGTGTGGCAGCAGGATTTCCCAGTCTTCCCGGTGCAGCGCGGTACAGCGGCTGGTTTGCTCGTTGAGCAGCAGTTCCAGGCGCTGGCGCGCTTCGTCGGTCAAGGCGAAGCGGGGCGGCTGCCAGGCGTTGGTGTCGCGGGGCGTGGCGTGGCAGGCCGGCGGGGCGTTCAGCCACAGGCCGATGCCGTGGGTACGGAAGCGCTCCGCCAGTTGCGTCGACAGCGCTTCGGCCAGCGCATCGGCGCTCTCGGCCTCGATCAGGTCGAGGATCAGCTCGCGGGTCCGACGATACTGGGCTTCGTTGTAGCGGGCCGACTCGAGCAGGTTCTCGAGTCGCCATTCCGCATCCTCCGCCCGGCGGCGAAGGTCGTGAACCAACCGCTCTAGCAGCGAGACAGCGCCGGGAATATGAGGATGCGGCACCTTGAGCTGTTGCAGCAGCCCCTCCCGGCCAACGAAGAAGTCGGTATGCTGCGCCAGCCACTCGGCGACCCGATCGGGGTCCAGGGTCTGGCGGGGCTCGGGGGCCTGAGCGCGTGACATGCGTTGGTTCTCCTGTGAATCCCTCACGACGTGGCGGAGTTTCGCCGCCGCGTCTTCTTTATTTATTGGTTCATGTTATTTGTTGGTTCAGGGCAACTTATCAGTTCAGGACAATGCGTCCCTCGAAGACGCGCTCGGCCGGGCCGGTCATGATGATCGGGGCCTCGCCGCCTTCCCATTCCAGGGTCAGCCTGCCGCCGCGCAGCTCGACGTCGACGGGGCTTTGCAGCAGGCCCCGGCGAATGCCGCAGGCCACCGCCGCGCAGGCGCCGGTGCCGCACGCCAGGGTTTCACCGACGCCGCGTTCGAAGACGCGCAGTCGCACGGCGTGCGGGGAGTCGACCTGCATGAAGCCGATGTTGGCCTGGCGCGGAAAGCTGGGGTGCTGCTGCAGCTTCGGCCCCAGCGCTTCGACCGGTGCGTCGTCGACATCGTCGACCTGCAGCACGGCGTGCGGGTTGCCCATCGAAGCGACGCTGAACGAGACGGAGCGGCCATCGATCTCGAGATGGTGCAGCGGCTCGTCGCTGTCCGCCACGAACGGCACGTCCGCCGGCGCGAAGCGTGGCGTGCCCATGTCGACCCGCACGCGGCCGTCGTCGTCCACCTTCAGCGTCAAGGGGCCGCCCAGAGTCTCGACCTTGAATTCACGCTTGTGGGTCAAACGCTGATCGATGACGAAGCGGGCAAAGCAGCGCGCGCCGTTGCCGCAGTTCTCTACCTCGCCGCCGTCGGCGTTGAAGATCCGGTAGCGAAAATCCATGTCCGGCTTGCGCGGCGGCTCTACCAGCAACAGTTGATCGAAGCCGACCCCGAAATGGCGGTCGGCCAGTTGGCGGATCTGCTCGTCCCGCAGGTAGGCGCGCTGGGTGATCAGATCGACCACCATGAAGTCGTTGCCCAGGCCGTGCATCTTGGTGAAGTTCAGCAGCATCAGCGCTCCTCCGGCAGCCGGGGCTTTTCTGGCAAGCACGACTCTAGCGCCCACAGGGAGTCGAGGCTTTCGCGACGGCGTACCAGATGGCTCTTGTCGCCGTCGACGAGGACTTCGGCGGGGCGGCCGCGGCTGTTGTAGTTGGAGGCCATGGCGAAGCCGTAGGCGCCTGCCGAGCGCACTGCGAGCAGGTCGCCTTCGGCGATGGCCAGCTCGCGGGCCTGGCCGAGGAAGTCGCCGCTTTCGCAGATCGGGCCGACCACGTCGTAGACGGCGCTGTCGCGGGGCTGGCGGGTGTCGACGCGCTCGATGCTCTGCCACGCCTGATACAGCGACGGGCGGATCAGATCGTTCATGCCGGCGTCGACGATGGCGAAGTTCTTGGTTTCGCCAGGCTTGAGGTATTCGATCCGGGTCAGCATGACTCCGGCGTTGGCCGCGATGGAGCGTCCGGGCTCGAGCAGCAGCGTCAGTTCCCGGCCGCGCAGACGCTCGCGCACGGCGGCGACGAAATCCTCGGCCGCCGGCGGGCGTTCGTCCTGATAGGTCACGCCCAGGCCGCCACCGATGTCCAGATGCTCGATGACGATACCGTGCTCGGCGAGGCGGTCGACCAGGGCGAGCAGGCGATCCAGCGCATCGAGATAGGGCGAGAGCTCGGTGAGCTGAGAGCCGATATGGCAATCCAGCCCCACGACCTTGAGGTTGGGCCGTTCGGCCGCCCAGGTATAGAGATCGAACACCTCTTCCGCGGCCACGCCGAACTTGTTGGCCTTGAGCCCGGTGGAGATGTACGGATGGGTCTTGGCATCGACGTCCGGATTGACGCGAATCGAGATGTTCGCCACCTGGCCGCGCTCGGTGGCCACGCGATCGAGACGTTCGAGCTCCGGACGCGATTCGATGTTGAAACACTTGATGCCGACTTCCAGCGCGCGGGCCATCTCGTCGGCCTGCTTGCCGACGCCGGAGAACACGACCTTGGCCGGATCGCCGCCCGCGGCAATGACCCGCTCGAGTTCACCGACCGACACGATATCGAAACCGGCGCCGAGACGCGCCAGCACGTCGAGAACGGCGAGGTTGGAGTTGGCCTTGAGCGCGTAGCAGACGAGATGCGGCATGTCGCCGAGCGCCTCGCTGTAGGCCTTGAAGTGGCGGGTCAGCGCCGCGCGCGAATAGACGTAGCAGGGCGTGCCGTACTGCTCGGCGAGTTGATCGAGAGCGATGTCTTCGGCGTGCAGCACGCCATCACGAATGGGGAAAGCCTCGAACGTCACGGTAACTCCTCGGCGTTCGGTTGCGTGGCGGCCGGCGCCGGGCTCGCCTGCGGCGCTGCCGGTGGCTGGTCTGCGGTATCGGCGTCTTCCTCGCCGGGCGACTGGGCCGCCGAGCCTGACGGCCGAGTGTCCTCTTCGTAGACGCCTTGCGGGTCGTAGGTCTTCGCCGCTTCCTCGTCGCCGGGCATGTAGAGCGGTCCTTTCTGGCCGCAGCCGGACAGCGCCAGCAGCGACAGGGTCAGCAGCGCCAGCGGCTTCGATAGCTGCGGGAAGATGGCCGGAACGTTACGCGACATGATGGCTCTCCTGCAGCGTGCCGAGGGCATCGCGCGCGCGCTGGGCGGCTGCGCGAACCTGATCCGGCGCGGTGCCGCCGATGTGATTGCGCGCGGCGACCGACCCTTCCAGCGTCAGCACCTCGAACACGTCCTCGCCGATGACATCGGAGAAGCGCTTGAGCTCTGCGAGCGACATCTCGGAGAGATCCTTGCGCTGCTCGATGCCGTAGGCGACCGCCTTGCCGACGATCTCGTGGGCGTCACGGAAGGCGACACCGGCACGGACCAGGTAGTCGGCCAGATCGGTGGCGGTGGAGAAGCCGCGGCGTGCCGCTTCGAGCATGTTGTCCGGCTTGGCCACCAGCGCCGGCGCCATGTCGGCGAAGGCGCGCAGGCATCCCTTGACCGTGTCGAGGGTATCGAACAGCGGTTCCTTGTCTTCCTGGTTGTCCTTGTTGTAGGCCAGCGGCTGGGATTTCATCAGCGTCAGCAGGCTCATCAGATGGCCGTAGACACGCCCGGCCTTGCCGCGCACCAGCTCCGGTACGTCCGGATTCTTCTTCTGCGGCATGATCGAGGAGCCGGTGCAGAAGCGATCGGGCAGATCGACGAAGTCGAACTGGGCGCTGGCCCACAGCACCATTTCCTCGCTCATGCGGGAGAGGTGCATCAGCAGAATGCTGGCGAAGGCGGTGAATTCGATGGCGAAGTCGCGATCGCTGACCGCATCCAGCGAATTTTCCGCCGGGCGGTCGAAGCCCAGCAGCTCGGCAGTGACATGCCGATCGATGGGGTAGGTGGTGCCGGCCAGCGCCGCCGCGCCCAGCGGCAGCACGTTGACCCGCTTGCGACAGTCGAGCAGCCGCTCGTGATCCCGGGTCAGCATCTCCTGCCAGGCCAGCAGGTGGTGGCCGAAGGTCACCGGCTGCGCCGTCTGCAGGTGGGTGAAGCCCGGCATGATGGTATCCGCTTCGCGGTCGGCCAGCTCGATCAGGCCGCTGCGCAGGCGCGAGAGCTCGGCGGCGACGGCATCGATCTCGTCGCGCAGATAGAGCCGGATATCGGTAGCGATCTGGTCGTTGCGCGAACGGCCGGTATGCAGTTTCTTGCCGGTAATGCCGATCTTGTCCGTCAGCCGCGCTTCGATGTTCATGTGGATGTCTTCGAGCGCGATCGACCATTCGACCTCGCCGCGTTCGATCTCGGCCTCGATGGCTTTCAGGCCGTCGATGATGCTGTCCCGTTCGTCGTCAGTCAGCACGCCGACCCGAGCCAGCATGGTGGCATGGGCGATCGAACCGCGGATGTCGTGGTGATAGAGACGCTTGTCGAACGGGATCGAAGCGGTAAAGGCGGCGACGAATGCGTCGGTAGGTTCGCTGAAACGTCCGCCCCAGGATTGGTTGGTTGCCTGCGTCATCGAAATCGAGCTCTGCGTGGTCTGCGAATAACGGGTTTATGAAGCGCTGATCGGAGTGTATCAGAGACGGCGTTGGCATAGGACGGTGTAAAACGGTGTAAAGCGCGCCGCCAAGTACAAAGAAAACCGTAAAAGAAAGGTGCAAGGAAAACGATAAAGGAGGTGCAAGGAAAACGGTAAAAGACTCCACTGAAACGGTACACCGGGGCACTGACGAATTTGGCCGGCCAGTCGACGGTGCGGTCGATTTTTCCTCATCCAGCGACTGCTCTATCATGTAAGACAAGGTTCGCGAACGCGAACGCCCACTTGGTGACGAACCGGATGCACCCATCAATGGTGCCGACGGTACTCTCCATCAGACTCGGAGAACGGCGTGCTCGACGCAAACAGATTGAGAATCGCAACCCGCAAGAGCGCGTTGGCGCTATGGCAGGCTGAACACGTCAAGGGGTTGCTGGAAAGGTTTCACCCGCACCTGAATGTCGAACTGGTGCCGCTGTCTACCCGCGGCGATCAGATCCTCGACACGCCGCTGGCGAAGATCGGCGGCAAGGCCCTGTTCGTCAAGGAACTCGAGGAGGCGATGCTCGACGGCCGCGCGGATCTGGCGGTGCATTCGATGAAGGATGTGCCGATGCAGTTCCCGGAAGGCTTGGGACTGTCGGTGATTCTGGAAAGCGGCGCGCCCACCGACGCGTTCGTCTCCAACCACTACTCCGGCGTCGACGGACTGCCCGAGGGCGCGCGGGTGGGCACTTCCAGCCTGCGCCGCGGCCTGCAGGTCAGCGCGCGGCGTCCGGATCTCGAAGTGCTGCCGCTGCGCGGTAACGTCCAGACCCGCCTGGGCAAACTCGATGCAGGCGACTTCGAGGCGATCATCCTGGCCACGGCGGGGCTGGAGCGGCTCCAGCTCGCCGATCGGATCACCGCGGAACTGACGCCGGAAGAGAGCCTGCCAGCCTGCGGCCAGGGGGCGCTGGGGATCGAATGTCGCTACGACGACGCTGAACTGATTTCGCTGTTGGCGCCGCTGGATCACGCCGCGACGGCGACGCGGGTGCGCGCCGAACGTGCCCTGAACACGCGCCTCGATGGCGGATGCCAGGTGCCGATCGGCGGCTACGCCGTGCTCGAGAACGGTGGCGATACGCTGTGGCTGCGCGGCCTCGTGGGGCATCCCGACGGTTCGGTCGTGCTGCGTGCCGAGAGCCGGGGATCGGCCATGGAGCCCGAATCGCTGGGGATTCGCGTGGCGGAAGACCTGCTGGATCAGGGAGCCGGCGAGATTCTTGCCGAGGTTTACGGAAGCGCCGGTAACGAGTGATGCCTGACCGCGTGCTGCTGACGCGCCCCGGGGCTCGCGGCGAGGTCCTGGCGCGGGCACTGGGCGAATCCGGCTACGCCACGGCCGCGCTCGACGTGCTGCGTTTCGAGCCTGTAGCGCTGTCGGACTCGGCTCGCACTGCGCTGCTGGATCTCGATCTGTTCCAAGGCATCATCGTGGTCAGCCCGCAGGCCGCGACGTGTCTTGCCGAGGCCATTGCGTCATACTGGCCCCAGTTGCCTCTGGGCCTGCGTTTCTATGCCATTGGCAGAGCCACCGCGCAGACGCTCCACGCGGAACTGGGCGTGCCGGCGGTCATTCCCTCCGGAGCGAACGGCGAGGACAGCGAAGGGCTGCTGGAAGTGGCATCGCTCAAGGCGATAGCCGGCAAGCGCCTGCTGCTGGCTCGCGGCGAATCGGGTCGGGAACTGCTGGCGGAACGGCTGCGTGAACGCGGCGCCGAGGTCGAAGCGGTTTCGCTTTACCGGCGTTGTTATCATCCGCCTTCTCCCCCCCTGGACACGTGTCTGGAAAGCGGAGATTTTGCCGCGTTGGTGGTGACCAGCGGGGAAATATTGCAACATTTGGTCACATGGTGTGGCCCGGTTGCGTTGAACCAACCGCTAATCGTCTCGAGTCCGCGGTTGGCTACACTGGCGGAAACGTTGGGGTTCGGCTCGCCTCATGTGGCGTCGGGCGCTTCCCCGGCGGCATTGAGCGCCGAGGTCCGCGCGGTGCTCGATCCGCGGGGCGCCACCTTCGATCAGGGTGATCACGAAAAAGGCAAGCGTAGATGAGCAAGCAAAGCAAAGATCAGCAACCGCCGTCGGCACCGACATCCGGTAGCGAGCAGACATCGGACGGCACGGCCAAACCGACCGTACATGACCCGAAGGCGGCCGCGGCGTCGAACGCGGACAATAGCCAGCCGTCATCACCTGCCGATCCCTCTGCCAAAAGCGGCTCGGCCAAGGCCGACCCGATCAAGCCGGATGTCGCGCAGCCGGCCACTACGGGTGATACGACTGGCGACACGAACGTCACCAGCAAACCGGATGCCACCAGCAAGTCGGGTAAATCCGGCGCTTCCGCATCGAACACGGCTCAGGCGGCCGCTGCATCCGGCGCCTCTGCTCAATCCGGCTCCGCGGGTGGCAAAAACGGCGCCACAGCCGGCAAGAAAAGCGGCAAGTCGGGTCCGGCAACGCCATCCTCGGGAGGCGCGGCCACTCCGCCAGGCGGTACTCCGCCAACGGCTGGCAAACGAGGCAATGGCGCCAAACTGGGGCTGCTGGCCTTGGTTCTGGTCATCCTGCTGGCGATTGCCGTGGCAATCGTCGGATATCTCGGCTGGCAGAAAATCCAGCAACAGCAGACGCAGTTGAGTCAGGTCGGTTCCAATAGCACCACGCTCGACCAGCTCGAGTCGAAAGTCGGCGAGCTCGACCAGAATCGTCAGCAGAATCTGAGAATGATGCGTGGCGAGTTCGATCAGTACCGTCAGAATCTCGACAACACCCTGGACAAGGTACTCAAGGAGCTGGCCCAGCAGCAGCAGGCCGACCCGCGGGAGTGGCTGCACGCCGAAGCCGAATATCTGCTGCGCCTGGCCAACCAGCGGCTGCAGCTCGAGCGTGACGTCGAGGGCGCCAAGGCGCTGTTGAACGCCGCCGACGCGCGTCTGCGCGAGGCGGACAATCCGGCGCTGGTGCCGATCCGGCGAGCCATCCAGTCCGAGCTGGCTTCGCTCGATTCCGTGCCGGTCATCGACCGAACTGGTCTCTATCTGGCGCTGATGGCACAGCAGGAGCAACTGGCACGTCTGCCGCTGAAGCAGGACATCGAGGAGATCGCCGCCGGCGAGGGCGACGCCAAGCCGACCGGCGGCTGGCGCCAGCAGCTGGCGACGCTGGGCAGCGAGCTCAAGGATCTGGTGACCGTGCGGCGTCATGACCAGCCGCTGGAAGCGCTGATCACGCCGCAGCAGGAGTCCTATCTGCGCCAGAACGTTCGGCTGCTTCTCGAACAGGCGCAACTGGCGTTGCTGAAATCGGAACCCAAGCTTTATCAGGCGAGCCTCGACAAGGCGATCGAACTGGTCGAAGGCTACTACGCGAGCGACAACGACGGCGTGGCCAACTCGATCGACAAGCTCAAGAGCCTGCGTGACAACGAGGTTCGACCGGAGCTGCCCGATATCAGCGAATCCTCGCAGTTGCTCAAGCGCTTCATCGAGCAGCGCTTCGGCAACGGCAGCGAGAGCCAGGGCGGAAGCGGTTCACAGAACGGCGTCGCACAGGGCGGTACCAGTGGATCGGCACAGGGAGAGGGCGCATGAGAAAGCTGATCCTGCTGATCGTCTTCGGTCTGGCGGTCGGCGCGCTGTTTGGGCAGTTGATGCAGTCGCTGCCGGGTTACTGGTTCATTCGCGTTGGCGACACCTCCATCCAGACCTCTTTCTGGTTCGGCTGTGTCCTGCTGCTGGCCGCTTTCCTGATTCTGCATTTTCTGCTGCGTGCATTGACGCGCCTGCGCCGTCCGGTGAGCCGGCTCAAGGTCTGGAACAGCCGTACGCGTCACCGCACCGCGATGAAGCGCACCGTTCGCGGGCTGGTGGCGCTGGCGGAAGGCCGCTGGAAGCGTGCCGAGAAGTCTCTCACCAAGGCGGCCGATGATTCCGGCACGCCGCTGGTCAACTATCTCTCCGCGGCGCTGGCGGCCCATTACCAGGGCCGTTACGAGCAGGCCGACGTGCTGCTCAAGCGGGCGCATCACAGCACCGAGGGCGCCGATACGGCGGTGGGGCTGGTACAGGCACAGCTGATGCTGGATCGCCAGCAGTTCGAAGAAGCCCTGGCGACCTTGACGCGTCTGGAACAGCAACTGCCAGAGCATCCCCAGGTGCTCAAGCTGCTCAAGCAGGCCTATCTCAGCGTCAACGACTGGGATGGCATGCGTCGACTGCTGCCGCGTCTCGACAAGCATCGCTTGATCACCGAAGACGAACGTCGTGAGCTCGACCAGCGGGTCTATCGCGAGCTTCTGGTGCAGGCCGCGCAGCAGGAAGGCAATCTGCCGCGCGTCCGTTCGCTGTGGGCGGACATGCCGGATAACCTGCGTGGCGACGTGGAACTGGTCGGACTTTATGCCGAAGCGCTGATCAAGGGCGGAGAAGAGGGCGATGCCGAGCGCCTGCTGCGCAATGCGCTGAAGGAGCACTGGGATACGCGGCTGGTGCTGCGCTACGGTCTGCTCAATGTCGACGCCGCCCGCCAGCTGGCCTATGCCGAGAAATGGCTGCAGGAGCGCCCCAACGATCCGGATCTGCTGCTCACCCTGGGTCGTCTGTCGCTGCGCAATGCCTACTGGGGCAAGGCACAGGAGTACTTCGAGGCGAGCCAGCGCCAGCGCCCGAGCGGGGTCGTCTGCGCCGAGCTGGCACGGCTGTATGCCAACCTCGGCGATCACAGCAAGAGCCAGCTCTACTACCGTCAGAGCGTGACGCTGCTCGACAAGTCGCTGCCGGCGTTGCCGCAACCCAGCGACATGACGCGCTGATCCGGCTGACGATCGATTGCTCTCCTGGGCGCCTGCGGGCGCCTTTTTTCGTACGGTCGGTCACCGTCACGTCACCGTTACCCAGTTTGAGGATCCATTCATGCATTACGGTATCGATGTCGGCGGGACCAAGATCGAGATCGCGATCTACGACCCGAATTGGCAGTGTCTCGATCGCTGGCGCGAGCCGACGCCGGCGGACGACGGCGAGGCGCTGATGGCGCTGCTGGCCGGGTTGGTGCGAGAGGCGGATCGTCGTCATGGCGGACGCGGTTCGCTGGGGCTGGGTTTTCCCGGTGTCCTCGATGAGCAGGGGCATCTGGTGGCGGCGAACCTGCCGGGGCTTCGTCCCTTCGTCCTGGAGACGGCGCTGGCGGCGCATCTCAATCGTGATTTCATCATCGAGAACGACAGCCGCTGCTTCGTGGTGTCGGAAACCGGGCCCGGTGGCGCGGCCGAGGGCGTGATGCACGCCTTCGGCGCGATCCTGGGAACCGGCGCGGGTGGCGGCGCGATGGTGGACGGCCGGCTGCTCAAGGGCGCCGGGCGATTTGCTGGCGAGTGGGGGCATCTGCCGTTGCCCGCAGCGGCCGCCCAGCACTATGACCTGCCGCTGTTGCCTTGCGGCTGCGGTCTCGAGGCGTGCCTGGAAGGCTACATTGCCGGGCCCGGGCTGGTGAGATTGCACCGCCATTTTGGCGGCCGGTCGGCCTCCGCCGAGCAGTGGCATCAGGCCTGGCTGGCAGGGGAAGGCGCGGCGCGGCGCGCGCGCGAATGTCATCTGGCGTTGCTGGGCGGCGCTCTGGCCAATGTGGTCAAGCTGCTATCGCCCCAGGCGATCATCATCGGCGGCGGCCTGTCGGCCGTGGACGATCTTGTGATGGCACTGCCGGCGGCCATTGGTGAACACCTGTTCCCAGGTGTCGAGGTGCCCGACGTGATGCGCTCTCGCCTGGGTGATGCCAGTGGCGTGCGCGGCGCCGCCATGCTGGGCGCCGGTATGATGACGACTGCCTGACAACAGGACACAAACGAAAAGGGCCGCCCGAAGGCGGCCCGAAAAGACGAGGGGATTCCGGCTGACGGTCTAACGATCTAGCGTGGCTCGTCCGTCTCGTCGCCATCGACATCGTCGTCGGTGGGCTTTCGATGCGTCTCGTCCTGCGCTCGCTGATTCGGCGTCGATTCGGACCGGCTTTCGCCTTCGATCGCCGTGGGCGCGTCGGTTTGATGAGCCTTCGGCTGACCGGCGGGGCTGCCGTCGATCGTGAAGTCCTCCTGCATGATGCGCAGGTTGGCGGGCGGCGCCGAACCGGTGCGGTCCTGACCGAAGTAGAGCGTGGTATGCGGGAACGGAATCTCGATACCGGCCTTGTCGAAGTAGAGCTTGACGAGGCGGTTGTAGGCGCGCCCGACACCCCACTGATCCCCCGGCGTGGTCTTGATCACTACGCGGATGTTGACCGAGCTGTCTGCCAGCGCGATGACCCCTGCCACCGTCATTGGCGCCAGCAGTTTGTGGCCATGCTCCTCGCTCGCCTTGAGCTCCTCGAAGGCGGCTTCCAGCTGTTCGATGGCGTAATCGATGTTCTCGCGATAGGCGATACCGTATTCGCCGACATGGTTACCGAACTCGCGCATGAAGTTGGAGACGGTATCCACGGAAGAGAACGGCACGATGTGATAGGTGCCGGACAGATCGCGGATCGCCACGGAGCGGATGCTGATGCGCTCGGCGGTGCCGGTGATGCCGCCAGCGGTGACGACGTCTCCGGTGTTCATGGCGTTTTCCAGCTGGATGAACACCCCGGTGATGACATCCTGGACCAGCTTCTGGGCACCGAAGCCGATAGCCAGGCCCAGTACCCCGGCGCCAGCGATGAGCGGCCCGATATTGATGCCGATCTGAGACAGCACGATCATCACGGTCATGATGATCAGCGTGATGGCCAGGGCGTTGCGGAACAGGCTCATCAACGTCTGCGCGCGTGCGGTGGGCGCGCCGCCACCCGTTTCGGGATTGAGGTAGTTCTCGATCAGACTGGCCAGGCCAATCCACACGATGGCAGCGATGATCAGGATCAGAATGACCTGAATCACGGTCGCCACGGTGTGCGATCCCGCGTCGCTGGCGTACCAGGCGGCGAGGTCGAACGCGCCCCAGGCATCCAGGGTGTACATCACCACCGCAATCAGAATGAGGGCGCGGACGATCTTCAGCAGCGTCGGGATATAAGAGTTCAAGCGCGGTTCGAGCAACGGCAGTCGCTTGCGCATGTTGTCGCCGAGGTCAATACGACGCCCGATGAGTTGAGTCAGCAGGCCGGAGACGAGCGTGCCGATGCCCACGTAGATGATCGTCTTCAATGTCGCGATCAGGACGAACGGCAGCGCGGTTTCAGGATGCAGCAGCGTAACGGCGAACACTATGACGGCGTAGATCACCGCGATGACGTGCCAGATCCGCGCGAACAGGCGAAGCGCCACGCGCGATGCGGACATCTGTGCCGAATCCGCCTTGGCGATGATCAGGTCGCGCACGCCGGTACGATTCTTGAACACGACGCCTAGCGACCAGATCAGCGCAACGAGCATGATCAGCACACCCACTGCCTTGCCGAACGCGGACGAGAGGTTGGCGTTGAGGATCGGAACGACCACCAGCATGCCGTAGCCAATGAAGCTGGCCAGTGTCGCCAGGACGCGGTTGCAGTACCTTGCCTGACTGTCCTCGATGGATACCAGGCGCAGCCCTTCGTGGCGCGAGGAGAAGAGTATCCGCAAGGCGCACTTGAACAGTTCGATTATCAGGAACGCGTTGAGGAACAGCGAGAGTCGCGTGTCGAGACTGCCGCTTTCGCCGACCAGGAAGGTCGCCACCAGGTTGCCTGCCACATAGGCAAGAACGACGACGACGACATCGACGATGGCCGCCAGCACCACGCCCACGATGACGCGTAACAGATGGCTGCGCCCTTCGCCCTGAAGCGCCCAGTGACTGAAGCGGGAAAACAGCGGTTTGGCGATGGCCCGCAGAATCAGGAAAGCGGCGACCGTGGCAATGATCACCAGGGCAAGGTCGATCGCTGCACTCAGGAAATCGCTCATGCTGAACGCCGGGCCGGTGCTCGCGGCGGCGCTGTCACTGGTGAAGAACCCGCCGATCATGACTGCCAGGCTAGTGATCTGGCCGCCGATATCGCCTGCGAAATCGCTGGTGATCTGTGCCATTCGTCGAGGGAACGAGGTGGCGGTCTCGGCATTCTCGCCACTATCGTTGGCGGCGCTGCCATCCGTCTGGGTATCTTGCCCAGAGGCGGTGTCGCTATCGCCATTGGCCGAGCTCGCGTTGTCGGCCGTGCCCTCGCTCTGAGCCGCATCGGCTTGCGAATCGCCGGAGGAATCCTGTCGAGAAGCCAGCTGTCGCAACTGATCGATCAAGGCTTGCCGCGATTCCGGATTTTTCAGCAGATCCGCCATGGTGGAATAGGCAGGGCCATCCTGAGCAGATTGCCCTTCGGTGCCGCTTTCCTGAGCGAATGCGGGAGCAGCGAATATCAAAAGTAATAGCAATAGCCAGCGACTGAGCCAGCGATCGGGGCGAAGGGCTATCAAGCTCCAATCTCCTTGTCTTGTGGGCGGTTCGATTTCGGCGACACGCAGCCAGCCTAACCATTTTTAGGATAACACTTTATCGGTAATGGCAAATTCACGCGCCCATGCAAGGCGACGGCCATCTCGTGAGGCTAGCCGATTCGGGTGGGTTTTCCAGAGCGGGGTACGGCATTTGGTCGTTCGACGACTTGCCTCCTCCACCCGCTTTCGATGAGAACGCCACCGAGCCGGTAGTGGTAAACAATGAGGTTACTGGCCCCGGTACGCTGAAAAAGTTCATGCCCGACGGGCGATGTCGAGTCAGGTCAGCGCTGGGATATAGTGACGATGAAGCGAAAGATCAGAGACAGGATCCGGCATTAGGGCG
Source organism: Salinicola sp. NYA28a (assembly GCF_976982775.1). Next base: position 3,832,228 of record NZ_OZ334582.1, on the reverse strand, counting down.
GTGCGGGGCGATGCATTGACGGCGCAAGTGCCGGGCCATGGACGGGCACCATGACCGACGTCGTCATGGATGACGCAGGGCATGCGATGGCGAATGCGCGCTGAACCATCATGACGGCGCCATATCGTCAGCCTCTCGCCCGGAGTCTTCCGTTGCAACCATCAGGGAGCCGTTATGAATTCTTTTTCCGTTGCCGAACGCATCGAGGGGGCGCCAGAGTTGATGGCCGAAGCTTCTGCTCGACTGGAAAGACGCGACTTTTCAGGCGTGATCGCCTTGCTGGAGCCGGCTTATGACTCGGGCGCCGATAGTCTCGATATCGTTCAGGCGTTGATGCAAGCCTATGAGAGTGTCGGTGACGCTGCCAAACACGAAGAGATGATGGCAGCTGCTCTGCAAAAGTCCTCACAGCCGCCGCTCAAGCTTTGGATTGCCTACGCCGAAGCGGCCATGACGCGCAAGGACTGGCCGGCGGCTATCGAAAGATGGCAGGCCATAGTTGAGCGTCACACCGTATTTCCTCCCCAGCTCCATATACGCCAGGCGCGTGCCCTGCTTGCGGCACAGCAATTCAGCGCTGCGCTTCACGTGGTCAACCTGGCGCTGGAGAAGCAGCCCGGGAATTCGGTCATCAGCGATCTCAAGGACGTCATCGCTAGCCAGAAAGCGAAGAAGTATCAGTTGAAGGGTCAGCCAATCGCCTCGCCGATCGCCATGCACTGGGATGCCGACGAGGGTCAGAAGTGGGTGGCCACACTCGAATTCTTTCGCCATTTTCGCATTCACGGACGGATCGAGACCGCTTCGGATCAGCAGCCCGTGTTGATTGCCAAGTCATCCGAGGAGGTCTCGACCCTGGCGCTCACTGTTCGTGAGCCGAGCTTATCGACAGAAGACCTGCCGACGGGAACGGTCGTTTGGGAATTCGAGCACGCGTTGGATCTCGCGCGCGACCTGGTCCTCGGTGTCCGGTTCGAGGATGACGGGGAAGTACACGATTGCGTGCGGTTCTCGTTGACGCCGGTCATGGAAGTCGTCGAAGGGAAAGAGGGGTGGCTCTTCCTGGCCAACGATACCAATGCCAGTATCGATCAGTTCATTGGCAAGAAGCGTTTAAGGGCGGAGGAAACACAGCAGTGGCAGCGTTTCTCCGCTGAGATCGGACCGCTTCAGCGACAGCGCTCTCTGCTGTTGTTGATCGCCAATTCCAAGGAAAAGGTCAGGCCGGAATATTACCCTTACGAGAAAGCCAGTATCACGCCTACCGAACAGGTCGAGAAGCTCCTCCAGGCAGGAAGGATCGACTACTGCAACCCCGTGGCGGCCATGCAGGCGGAGCTAGATAGCTATTACCCCACGGACACGCACTGGAGTGGTCGCGGTGCTTATCTCGCGTTTCTCGCCTGCATGCGGCATTTCGGCTTCGATGACGACTTCGCTTCGCTGTACGCTTTCGAGCAGCGGGAAGTCGTCGGTGACCTGGGGTCAAAGATGGATCCTCCCGCTAAATCCTTGTCGACCGTCGCCGTTTTCCGGGAGAAGAGTGGCGTGTACTGCCGCTTTTCCAATTATCTCCCGGGTACCGGGAACATCACGATCTTCGAGAATTCCAGGCCCATTCATGCCCGGACATTGGTCATCTTCGGTGGCTCTTCGGCTGGCGCAGGGGGATTTGCGCTGCTGTTCGCCAACGTCTTCCAGCGGGTCGTCGTGGTCAACCTGCCTGGCAGCTATGTCCATGAAATCGTCGATCATGAAGTTGCGGATCATGTGATCCTGCAGACCAACGAGCGCTATCTCGCCACGCCCGGACGCATCATCAACACATTGGCCGAGGCCAATCTCGACCATGCCGTGCGAGGCGTGCCGGCGGCCGAGAGAGCCAAGCTGCTGCAAAGAATGAATCGCTACGCGAGCTGCGAGCCGTATCACGACTTCATGACTAGGCTACTGGCAGGATGAACCCGCGCTTCGGCATCGTGCTGCCGAACAGCGCATTGGTGGACGTACCCATGTCTTGTCTAAGCTTGCCTGGAGTCTCAAGCGTTAGCTCGTGATATGGCCCTTCGGGCTGGCTGATCGGATCACCGCTAACATGACAAAACGGCCATCCACGAAGGGGCCTGTACCAAGGAACGACAATGCTAAAAGTCACGTTGGGTCTACGTTGTAACGTTTGTGGCGGGGAACGGTTCTTGCTGCCGACGCTGCATGAAGCGTCCGAAGATGTCCGTTGCGCTGACTGTTCCGCGTTCAAATGCAAGAACGATGATCTGGAGCGCGCCATGTCTGCGGTGCAACGGCAGAAGGCAGCCGCCATGGCGTCGGTTGCCTGAGAATCGCCGTTAGCTGGCTGGCATCTGGAAGCGCGAGCACAAAAAAAGCACCCGTTCGGGTGCTTTTTCATGTTTGGTGGAGGCGGGGGGAATTGAACCCCCGTCCGCCGGCACTCGCCCATCAGCTCTACATGCTTAGTTCCGTCTTTTGATTTAACTCAGTGCACTCCGACGGGCAGGATGGCACCTCGCGATCTCTCTAAGGTTTAACGAATGTCAGGAGAGCGCTGACATCCGCGGTCCCATCAGCTTTAGCTCGTATCCCCGCCGCGATGAATGGGCACATCGCTTTGGGGCCAGGCTAACAACTAGCAGTTTTTACGCTGCCAGTGCGCCCTGAGCGTAGTTTTCGTCGTTTGCGACTATTCAATTGCAACGTTGGATTTACGAGATACGTTACGCTCTCGGCATGCACCTCAGGGATTGTCACCGGCGTCGAAGCCATGTCGCCCCCGTACAACTCGTTCATTCTATCAGATGGCGACGAGCCCACGCCATATCAAGTGCAATCTCTAACATTCAGGGTAAATATCATGCTCAAGCGTGATCTCGCATGACCCGGGCCTTCTCGCGATTCCAGTCGCGCTCCTTCTCGGTGGCGCGCTTGTCGTGAAGTTGCTTGCCGCGTACCAGGGCCAGTTCGCATTTGACCAGGTTCTGCTTCCAGTAGAGCTTGAGCGGCACGCAGGTGTGGCCCTTTTCCTGCGTCTTCGAGAAGATCTTGGCAATCTCCTTGCGGTGCAGCAGCAGCTTGCGCGTCCGGGTCGGGTCCGCCAGAACGTGCGTGCTCGCCGTGTTGAGCGGCATGATATGGCTGCCCAGCAACCAGGCCTCCCCATTCTTGACCAGAATGTAGGTGTCGGTCAGCTGAGCCTTGCCGGCGCGCAGACTCTTGACCTCCCAGCCCGCCAGCGACAGGCCGGCTTCGAAGGTTTCGTCGATGTGATACTCGAACCGAGCCTTCTTGTTCTGGGCGATTGTGTTGCTGCTTGGCGCGTTGCCTTTTTTCTTACCCATGACACCTCTTTACGGCGATATCCGGTATGCCCTCGGGCGGTATGATGAATGGCTGCACTTTGGCGCGCCCCATTCTGCGCGCTCTTCCGCCAGACGCCAGAGAGCGGTATTGGCGAGTATCGTGTGAAGCCTAGTTATGAGGGCAGCCGTGATACCATTCAAGCATCGAAAACGGTGCCCCATGATACGCATGTCGGGGCGATAAATCAGTGGAGACCTCTATGCCCAATGTGAATCGGTCTGCATTCGTTCGGCATACACCGGAACAGATGTTTGAACTGGTCAATGATTTCGAACGCTATCCCGAGTTCCTGCCCGGATGCCGGCGAGCCAGCGTCGTCGAGCAGGGGGATGACTACCTGGTCGGTCGAATGACTCTGGCCAAGGGCGGCGTGGAGCAGAGCGTGACGACCCGTAACGATCTCGAGCGTCCCGAGCGCATCGATCTGTCGCTCGTCGATGGCCCCTTCAAGCGGCTTAGCGGCTGCTGGTACTTTCGTGCGATGGGAGAGGACGCCTGCAAGATAGAACTCGAAATGAGTTTCGAGTTCAGCAATCGGCTGCTGGGCATGGCGTTTGGTCGGTTATTCCAGCAGGTAGCGGGCCAGCTCGTCGACGCCTTCACGCGGCGTGCCGATCAGATCTACGGGCGTTAAGAGGCAATCTGATGACGAATGTCGAAGTCGCGTTCGCAACGCCTGAGCATCAGGTCATCGTTCGGCTCTCGCTCGAGCCCGGTATGTCCGCCAGACAGGCGGTCGTGCTCGCCGATCTGCCGGTCAGGCACCCAGCATGGGCAGGCTTCGACTTCGCGACGGCACCGCTGGGCATATTTGGCGAGCGCCTGCGAGCACCGGAAGACTATTCACCGCTCGAGGGAGAGCGGATCGAGGTCTACCGACCGCTCGAAATCGATCCCAAGCAGGCAAGACGCGAACGGGCAGCCCGCGTCTCTTCACGCTAGCCGCCCATTCATTGCGGGTACCGTCAGCGCTTCAGATGCCGCTGGGGCCGATCTGCGGTACCGGTGCGCCTTCGCCGGCTCCTTCGACTGCCGGCCCGGGGCCACCGTCCTGATTCAGTTCGACGTCCGAATCCATATCGCCGGACTTGGCGATATCGGTCAGCTGGTCGTTCTGGAACGTCAGCGTCAGCCGCTTCTGCACGGTGCCGCCGTAGGCTTCGTCGAGGTAGAAGACGTAGTCCCACTGATCCGACGAGAACGGGGCTTCCATCAGAGGCGTACCCATGATGTAGGCGACCTGTTCACGGCTCATGCCGGTGTGCAGTTGAGACACCATATCCTGGGTGATGAGATTGCCTTGCGGGATGTCCCTCTTGTAGACGCCCAAGTAGCTGCAGCCCGCGATGAGAGAGACTGCGAGGAGGAGTACGACCGTGCTGATCAGTTTTTGCATTTGAGTCCGTCTTTCACTATCGTTGCGTGGATTGATCATACCCGACACAAGACGCTACTGCGAAGAGCGACCATGGCCGACGAAAACCAAGAATTGCGTAAGGCAGGCCTGAAGGTCACGCTGCCGCGCGTCAAGATTCTGCAAATCCTCGAAGCGACTCGCATGGAAGAAGAGCTCCATATGAGTGCAGAGGACGTCTACAAGGCGCTGCTGGAGTCGGGAGAAGATGTCGGGCTGGCCACCGTATATCGCGTCTTGACGCAATTCGAGGCGGCAGGATTGGTCGTGCGACATAACTTCGACGGCGGTCACGCGGTTTTCGAGATGTCCCAGGAAGAGCACCATGATCATATGGTGGATCTGGAATCCGGAGAGATCGTCGAGTTCTATGACGAAGAGATCGAGCGTCGTCAGCGCGAGATCGTCGAAGAACACGGTTATGAGCTGGTCGAGCACGCCCTGGTGCTCTATGTCCGCCCCCGCGGCTCCAAGGCCACGCGTCAGGATGGCATCAAGAAGTAAGCGCTACTGACCCGCATTGCAAAACGCCGACCTTAGGGTCGGCGTTTTTCGTTTGGGTGCCTTTACAAGGCCGGGTTCGGGCTGATGCCCCGCTGCAGCCGATACCCGGTGAGTCAGCGCCTGGCGGAGCGGCGCTGGGGCTCGCAGTGCGCGAGTCAGTGCGCCGAGTTCTGACTGGCCGCCAGCATTTCGCGAGCGTGCGCCAACGTCTGATTGGAAAGTTTGACCCCGCCCAGCATTCGCGCCAGTTCGCGTACCCGGCCAGCCTCGTCCAATTGCGCCATTTCGGTGCGAGTCTCGTTGTCATTCGAGCGCTTCTCGATATGCAGATGCTGATGGGCCTGCGCGGCGACCTGCGGCAGGTGGGTGACGGTCATGACCTGGGCATCGCTACCTAGCCGACGCAGCAGTTGGCCGACGATTTCGGCGGTCGCGCCGGAGATGCCGACATCGACCTCATCGAAGACCAGCGTCGCCAGCGTGCTGTGGCTTGCGGCTACGACCTGAATCGCCAGGCTGACGCGCGAGAGCTCGCCGCCGGAGGCTACCTTGGCCAGCGGCCGTGGGGGTTGGCCCGGATTGGCGCTGATCTGCAGGCTGACCCGGTCCAGGCCGTGAGGCTGGGGCGTTTCCAGTGGCGTGACATCGACGGCAAAGCGAGCCTTGTCCATTCCCAGAAACGCCAATTGCTCCTGAACCTGCTGGGCGAAAACCGTGGCGGTGCGCTGGCGCGTCTCACTGATCTGTTTGGCGGCGTCGCGGTACTGCTGGCGCAGGTCGTCGAGCCTGGCTCTTAGCGTTTCGAGATCGTCGTCGCCGCTATCGAGCGCTTCCAGCTCGCCGCTCAGCCGGCGGTGCAGGTCGTGCAGCTCTTCCGGCATGACGTGATGTTTGCGGGCGATGCGATGAATCTCGCCGAGCCGCTCATCGACCCAGGCCAGGCGCTGCGGGTCGAGCTCGGTCGACTCGACATAGTGGTGGAGCTCGCGAGCGGCTTCCTCGAGCTGGATCTGTGCATCGTTCAGCATCACCAGAGCCTCGGACAGGCTGCCGCGATCGCTGCCGGGCACCCGGGATAGCCGTTGGGTCGCCTGAGACAAAAGGGTCAACGCGCCGCTCTCGTCGTGATCGCAGCTGTCGGCGGCGAACTGCGCCTCGCGCAGGCTCTCCTCGAGATGCGCCAGCGTCTCCTGTTCCTGTTCCAGGCTCTTCAGCTCGTCGGCCTGCAGATCGAGCTGATCGAGCTCCTCGACCTGATAGCGCAGCAGCTGGCGCTTGGCCTGACGCTCCTCGTCGTTCTCGCTGCGCTCGCGATACTGCCGGCGCAATGCGTGCCATTGACGATGCAGCTCGCCAAGCTCGGCCACCGCCTTGTGGTGGCCTGCCGCGTCGTCGAGCAGACGACGGTGAGTGTCCTCGTTGAGCAGTGCCTGATGCGCATGTTGACTATGCACGTCGATCAGACATTCGCCGAGCTCGCGCAGATCCGCGATAGTGCAGGGCTGGCCGTTGATCCACGCCTTGGAGCGTCCGCTGGCGGTGACGACGCGCCGCAGCAGGCAGTCGTCCGTGGCGAGCTCCCGCGCCGCCAGCCAGGCCTTGGCGTCGTCGCGTTCGGTGATATCGAAGCGGGCGCTCAGGTCGGCGCGGTCGGCACCATGGCGAACGCCGCCGGCATCCGCGCGCTCTCCCAGGCAAAGCCCCAGCGCCCCGAGCAGGATCGATTTGCCGGCGCCGGTCTCGCCGGTAATGGCGGTCATGCCGGCCTGAAACTCCAGGTCCAGTGTGTCGACGATAGCGAAGTCACGAATGGCGAGTTGAATCAGCATGCTGCCTCCCGGGATCGATGGCGGCCATACGGGGTCTGTTGGGCGATCGAGATCTGGCGGTGAACGATCGGGTCATTACTGTCTGGTTGTTTATACAGTAGTCGAAAACCCCGTTCAACGGCTGTGGCGACGGCTCGAAAGATCGGTGCTTGAGATCTGAATCGATAGCCCCATATAGGCAGACAACTCCGACGCTTGTCGAATCACGCTTTGTCGAATAACCGTCACAACACCTTGCCAGGAGAGACTCATGGCTAGAGATCCGCAGAATCCCGTAGACGAAGAACTCGAGCGCGCCGAACGCGACGGCGAGCCGCAACAGCAGACCACCAACGAGGCGTTGGACGGCGACCTGGAGCAGTTCGCGGAATCGCTCGAACACGAGGCGGATGACATCGAAGGCCAGGCCAATCCCGAAGCCGAAGTGCTGGCGGCCCGAGTCGAGGAGCTCGAGCAGGCGCTGGCGGAGGCCAAGGATCAGTCGATTCGCGCCGCCGCCGAGGCCCAGAACGCTCGCCGTCGGGCAGAGCAGGACGCCGACAAGGCGAAGAAGTTCGCGCTCGAGAAGTTCGTCAAGGAGCTGCTTCCGGTCGTCGACAGCCTTGAGAAGGGCTTGGAAAGCATGCAGGAGGTCGACGAGACGCACCGGGAAGGGGTCTCGATGACGCTCAAGATGCAGCTCGACGTATTGAGCAAGTTCGGCGTCGAACAGCTCGAACCGCAGGGCGAACCGTTCGACCCGCAGTTCCACGAGGCGATGACAATGGTGCCCAACCCGGAGCTGGAGCCCAACACCGTGATGGATGTCATGCAGAAGGGATACACCCTGAACGGGCGATTGATCCGCCCGGCGATGGTGGTGGTCAGCAAGACAGCAGGCTGAGACAACAGGCTGAAGAGGGCCGCTATCGGTTCGACTCGGCGCTGTATCGGAATCGTCGATGAGGACTTGAAAGGCGCTTAGCAGCCCCCACATAGCAGTCAATCGCGCAGCAAGCGCCGTCATCAAAACGAATTCAGTCGTCAACGAATAGTTATGAGGTGAGGAATTATGGGACGCATCATTGGCATTGACCTGGGTACGACCAACTCCTGTGTCGCCGTACTCGATGGTGACAAGACCCGCGTGATCGAAAACGCTGAAGGTGGCCGCACGACGCCTTCCATCATCGCTTACACCGAAGACGGCGAAACGCTGGTCGGTCAGGCGGCCAAGCGTCAGGCGGTCACCAACCCCAAAAACACGCTCTACGCCATCAAGCGTCTGGTTGGTCGCAAGTTCAAGGACGACGTCGTCCAGAAAGACATCAAGATGGTGCCTTACGAGATCGTCGAAGCCGACAACGGTGATGCCTGGGTCAAGGTCAACGACAACAAGCTGGCGCCGCCGCAGGTCAGCGCCGAAGTGCTGAAGAAGATGAAGAAGACCGCCGAAGACTATCTCGGCGAGGAAGTGACCGAGGCGGTCATCACCGTACCGGCCTACTTCAACGACTCTCAGCGTCAGGCAACCAAGGACGCGGGCCGTATCGCCGGTCTCGAAGTCAAGCGCATCATCAACGAGCCGACGGCTGCCGCGCTGGCCTACGGCATGGATCGCTCCACCGGTGATCGCACCATCGCGGTCTACGACCTGGGTGGCGGTACATTCGATATCTCGATCATCGAAGTGGCCGACGTCGACGGCGAGAAGCAGTTCGAAGTGCTGGCGACCAACGGTGATACCTTCCTGGGTGGCGAAGACTTCGACCTCAAGCTGATCGACTACCTGGTACAGCAGTTCAAGAGCGACTCCGGCATCGATCTGTCCGGCGACAGCCTGGCCATGCAGCGCCTGAAGGAAGCTGCCGAGAAGGCCAAGATCGAGCTCTCCTCTGCGCAGCAGACCGAAGTCAACCTGCCGTACATCACGGCTGACAACACCGGTCCCAAGCACTTGGCGATCAAGGTGACGCGCGCCAAGCTGGAATCGCTGGTCGAAGATCTGGTTCAGCGTTCGCTCGGGCCCTGCAAGACGGCCATGGAAGACGCCGGCCTCTCCAACAGCGAGATTCACGACGTGATTCTGGTCGGCGGTCAGACGCGCATGCCGATGGTCCAGAGCAAGGTTGCCGAGTTCTTCGGCAAGGAAGCGCGCAAGGACGTCAACCCGGACGAAGCCGTCGCCATGGGCGCCGCGATTCAGGGTGGCGTGCTCGGCGGTGATGTCAAGGACGTGCTGCTGCTCGACGTCACGCCGTTGACGCTGGGTATCGAGACGCTGGGTGGCGTGATGACCCCGCTGATCGAGAAGAACACCACGATCCCGACCAAGAAGACGCAAACGTTCTCGACCGCCGAGGACAACCAGACGGCCGTGACGATTCACGCGCTGCAGGGCGAGCGTAAGCAGGCAGGTCAGAACAAGTCTCTGGGTCGTTTCGACCTGGCCGACATTCCGCCGGCGCCGCGCGGTGTGCCGCAGATCGAAGTGGCGTTCGACCTGGACGCCAACGGTATCCTTAACATCACGGCGAAGGACAAGGCGACCGGCAAGGAACAGTCGATCGTGATCAAGTCCTCCAGTGGTCTCTCGGACGAAGAGATCGACCAGATGGTCAAGGATGCCGAGGCGCACGAAGCCGAGGACAAGAAGTTCGAAGAGCTGGTCCAGCTGCGCAACCAGGCCGACGGCATGATCCACGCCTCGCGCAAGACGCTCGAAGAAGCCGGCGACAAGGTCGATGCCGAGGAGAAGAGCAAGATCGAGGCCGCGATCAGCGAGCTCGAGGAAGCGCTCAAGGGCGACGACAAGGATGCCATCCAGGCGAAGCTGGATGCCTTGACCGAAGCCTCCGGCAATCTGGCCCAGAAGATGTACGCCGAGCAGGGCGAAGGTGCTGGCGCGCAGGCCGGTCAACCGGGCGACGATGCCCAGTCCAGCGGCAAGAAAGAGGATGACGTGGTTGACGCCGAGTTTGAAGAAGTCAACGACGATCAGAAAAAGCAATAACCACGACGTCTGACGTCGTGTGACCGGCAGTAGCGCGGGAGCCAGTGAAGACTCCCGCGTTGCTGTTTCCACGGCGTCGACACGGAGGCGGACTCAGTAATGTCCCAACGTGACTATTACGAAGTATTAGGCGTCGACAAGGGCGCTGACGGCAAGGACATCAAGAAGGCGTATCGCCGGCTGGCGCAGAAGTATCATCCGGACCGCAATCCGGACGACCAGCAGGCGGCGGAGAAATTCCGTGAAGTTTCCGACGCCTACGAGGTGCTTTCCGACAGCGAAAAGCGCGCCGCCTACGATCAGTTCGGTCATGCGGGCGTCGACGGTCAGGCCGGCGGTTTCGGCGGCGGTGGCTTCGGCGGTGCCGGGGCCGGTGGTTTCAGCGATATCTTCGGCGACGTGTTCGGCGATATCTTCGGTGGTGGCGGCGGGCGTCGCAACCCGAACGCGCCGCAGCGTGGCAGCGACCTTCGCTACAACCTCGAACTCGATCTCGAGAGCGCGGTGTTCGGTACCACGGTCGACATTCGCGTGCCGCGGCACATCGAATGCGGGCATTGCGATGGCAGTGGCGCCGAGCCGGGCTCCAGCAAGGAGACCTGCCCGACCTGTCACGGCCAGGGCCAGGTACGGATGCAGCAGGGCTTTTTTGCCGTGCAGCAGACCTGCCCGACCTGTCACGGCAGTGGCCAGAGCATCAAGGTGCCGTGCCGCAAGTGCCATGGCGAAGGCCGCGTTCGCGAGACGCGCACGCTGTCGGTGAAGATTCCGGCGGGTGTCGATACCGGCGATCGCATTCGGCTCAACGCCGAAGGCGAATCCGGGCTCAACGGCGGCCCCGCGGGCGATCTGTACGTCCAGGTCGAGATCAAGGCGCACCCGATCTTCGAGCGCGACGGCCGGCACCTGCACTGCGAAGTGCCGATCAACTTCGTCGACGCGGCGCTGGGTGGCGAACTGGAAGTGCCGACGCTGGAAGGCCGGGTCAAGCTCAAGATCCCGCCCGAAACCCAGACCGGCAAGCTTTTTCGGCTACGTGGCAAGGGCGTCAAGCCCGTTCGCGGCGGCCCGGCCGGCGATCTGCTCTGCAAGGTGGTGACCGAGACCCCGGTCAACCTCAACGAAGAGCAGAAAGACCTGCTGCGCAAGTTCCAGGACAGCCTGGGCAGTGCCAGCCGCCACTCGCCCAAGAAAGAGGGCTGGTTCGACGGCGTGAAGCGCTTTTTCGAGGATATGAAGCCGTAACGCTCCAGAACCGGCGTTTTGATACGAGCCCAGTCCGGTATTGCCGGGCCGGGCTTCGTTTTTTGTACGGGCTCGCGTTAGGCTCAAAGTCTCACCCTCTCGCTCGGAAATGCTTGCATGGACCTGCTGACCTTCGTTCTCGCCGCGCTCGGTTTCGCTTATCTGCCGGGGCCGGCAATGCTCTATACCGCTGCCCAGACCCTGGGGCGAGGTCGACGCGCTGGCTGGCAGGCGGTATTGGGCGTGCATCTGGGCTGCTACATGCATGTGATCGCCGCCACCCTTGGCCTGGCGGCGCTGTTTGCCGCCGTACCGCCCGCCTACGTGGCGATGAAGCTAATTGGCGGTGGCTATCTAATCTGGGCCGGCATTCGCCTGTGGCGCCAAGGGCTCGGCGAGGCACCGATGCTGGATGAACGAGCTTCGGCGCGTCGGGTATTGCGTGACAGCTTCCTAGTCGAGCTGCTTAACCCCAAGACGGCGCTATTCTTCGTCGCTTTCCTGCCACAGTTCGTGCAGCCCGAAGCGGACATGGCGATGACTTGGCAGCTGGTCTGCCTGGGCATCGCCACCAACCTGATTTTCTCTTCCGCCGATGTCGTCACGGTGCTGTTGGCGTCGCCGCTGCGGCGCTGGATAACGAGAGGTAAGGGGCGTTCATCGTGCTGGTTGCAACGAGTGGGTGGTGGTGTGCTTGGCGGGTTGGGTATTCACGGCCTACTGCATGCCAGCCGCTAAGACCATGACGCGGTCTACGACTACTGATACCCAGCCAATCGCCGTCATGCAGGCCGAAATCCCCGGCATGGCGATGCTCTACTACTTCACTTCGAAGCAGCTCAGCAGGGTGCGCTGTCTCAGGCTGAAGTTGTCGTCGCTGACCATCAGGTAGCGATGTTCGCCGATATGGGTCAGGCCTTCGAAGTTGTCCACCGACCAGCCGTCGCTGTTGGAGAGCCTGGCCAGCTCGCTGATCTCGACGCCGCCATCGTCATCGAGATGGGCACGACGCAGCCGGATCACGATCGATGCCGGCGGCGTATAGGCGCGCTCCAGAGTCAGCAAGTCACCATCCAGGCTTTCCATCGCGGTCAGGGCGCTATTGGCATTGGCCGCTAGCGGATAACGCCACGCCTGCCGGTCGTCTAGGGTAAAGAGCCGGGTTACCTTCTCAGGCCAGTCGTCGGGTGGATTTTCGATGCCGCCCACTAGCCCTTGCCCGGGCAGCAACGCAATCGCCTCCAGTCCGCCATTGGATTGGATGCCCGACAATCCCTCGGGACGATTCGCCGGTTCACTGGCGATACCCGAAGGCAGGAAGCGTTGCCAGCGGGCGTCGCCTTTGCCATTACCCGTCGCGGTGCCCTCGAAACCGATCACCAACTGGGTGTTGCCGCGGATGCCGTCACTTGCGTTTTCCAGCGTCAGCGCCTCGGCGTCGCTCTCGGCGCTTGCCAGAATGGCGCCGTTCTCGCCGCGCAGCGGATAGGTATCCAGCGGTTCGTAATCACGGAGTTCGCCACTGCCATCGAACGTCAGTCGGGCGCGATGCAGCCAGCCACGGTCCGAGATCAGGAACAGCATCGCCTCGTCTTCGTCCCAGCCGAGACCGGAAAGCCCGCCCACCGGTGTGCCATCCTGCCATTCGCCGGGCAAGGATAGCGTGCCGCACCACTCGATGTTCGGCGTACTCGCCAGCAGGTCCGCCGGGGCGATGGCCGTGCGATGGGGCGTGGCACTGCAGCCGGTGAGCCACGCCACGGTGATGGGTAGCAGAACAGAAAAGAAGCGAGGCGGCATGGGCTGGTGGCTCCCCCGAGGTCGTCGACGTCACCCAGTGTAGCCCGTGCCGGCGGTAAGACGTCGGCTGATATACTGTTGCCACTGACGATCACCAGCGTAGCCAGGCTGCGCCAAATGAAGGTAACGGGAGGAAGCATGACGCGGATAGCCATCATGGGAGCGGCCGGTCGCATGGGCCGGATTTTGCTCGAGGCGACGCACAAGGACGAAACCGCCGAGCTGGGAGCGGCGATCGTACGCCCCGATAGTTCGCTCCTCGGGTGCGATGCCGGTGAAATGGCCGGGCTGGGCAAGCTCGACGTGACGCTGCATGGCTCGCTCGACGAGGTGCGCGACGATTTCGATGTGCTGATCGATTTCTCGACTCCCCAGTTGACCCTAGCCAACCTCGCCTGGTGCGCCGACAACGGCAAGGCGATCGTGATCGGCACGACGGGGCTCGACGAAGCCCAGCTGAAGACGCTGGACAGCCATGCCGACCGGCTTCCGATGGTGTTCGCGGCCAACATGAGTACGGGCATCAACCTGACAGTGAACCTGCTCAAGACCGCGGCCAGGGCGCTGGGGGATGCCGGCTACGACATCGAAGTCATCGAGGCGCATCATCGTCACAAGGTTGATGCGCCCTCCGGCACGGCGCTGATGCTGGGCGAGGCGGTGGCCGAGCCGCTGGGTCGGGACCTGAAGACCCACGGCGTGTTCCAGCGCGTCGGCCAGGTCGGCCCCCGCGATCCCAAGGAGATCGGCTTTGCCACGGTGCGCGGTGGCGATATCGTCGGCGAGCATACGGTGCTGTTTGCCGCCGAAGGCGAGCGCATCGAGATTACCCACAAGGCCTCGAGCCGCCTGACCTTCGGCAACGGCGCGGTCAGGGCGGCAGTCTGGCTGGCCGAGCGAGCCGCTGGACGTTACGACATGCAGGACGTGCTGGGATTGAAAGCGTAGCGTTATCGAACGGCCAGGTGCGAACGTCCGGGCGCCGGGGAAGCGCCGTTCAAGGCATCATTGGGTCGAATTGCGTTCGGTACTGGAGCCGGGCGTTGGTTTCCGGTATCATTTCGCCAATTTGGCCGGGCCAGAGCCGCAGGCAATAGAGATTCGCCGCAGATGATGCAGCAGTCAGGACAATAAGCGGGATGAAATCGGTTTTCCGGATTTCGTCCCGCTTTTTTACGACCTTGCGGCGGCTCGCTCGACCAATGCACGAAGCAGGGGCGTGATGCTAGACCTCGACGTAATGTGTTGATGACCAGTTAAGGAGGATGTTGCCTTGAACAGACCCGCGATACTGGCTCTCGAAGACGGCAGTGTGTTTTACGGTACTGCGATCGGAGCTGATGGACAAACTAGCGGGGAGGTGGTCTTCAATACCGCCATGACCGGTTATCAGGAAATCCTCACCGATCCCTCCTACACCCGCCAGATCGTTACGTTGACCTACCCGCATATTGGCAATACCGGCGTCAATCTCGAAGACGTCGAATCGGATCGCATCTGTGCGGCCGGTTTGGTGATTCGGGACTTGCCGCTGATCGCCAGCAATTTCCGCAGCACGATGTCGCTTTCCGAGTATCTGACCGCGCAGAACGTCGTCGGCATCGCCGACATTGATACCCGCCGCCTGACGCGCATTCTGCGCAACAAGGGTTCGCTGAATGGTGCGATTCTGGCCGGTGATGCCGCCCAAGGCGATGACGCCGTCGAGCGGGCGCTGGCGGCGGCTCGCGACTTCCCGGGGCTCAAGGGGATGGACCTGGCCAAGGAGGTCTCGTGCGAGTCCACCTATGAATGGACTGAGGGCGAGTGGGCGCTGGGCCAAGGATATGCCGATACCGCCGACGGCGATCGTCCCTCAGATGGCGCCCAGGACTCGCGCCGGTACCACGTGGTCGCCTACGACTACGGGATCAAGCACAACATCCTGCGCATGCTCGCCTCTCGCGGCTGCCGCCTGACCGTGGTGCCGGCCCAGACGCCGGCCAGCGAGGTGCTGGCGATGAACCCGGACGGTGTCTTCCTGGCCAACGGCCCGGGCGACCCCGAGCCCTGCGACTACGCGATCAGCGCGATCCGGGAAGTGCTCGAGACGGATATCCCGGTCTTCGGTATCTGCCTGGGTCATCAGCTGCTGGCGCTGGCCGCGGGTGCCAGGACGGTGAAGATGAATCATGGTCACCATGGCGCCAACCATCCGGTCCAGGATCTCGACAGCGGCCAAGTGATGATCACCAGTCAGAACCATGGCTTTGCGGTGGACGAAACCAGCCTGCCCGGAAACGTGCGCGCCATTCATCGTTCACTGTTCGACGGCACGCTGCAGGGCATCGAACTGACCGATCGTCCGGCGTTCAGCTTCCAGGGTCATCCGGAAGCGAGCCCGGGGCCACAGGATGTCTCGCCGCTGTTCGATCGCTTCGTGACGATGATGCAGCGTCGTCAGCAAGCCGCTTGAGTCAGCAGCGGCGGTTTGGAATTCAGTCTATCGGGTCGGCGCCAGCCGCCGACACCCTCATTTTCGACGAGTGTTAGCGCATGCCAAAACGTACGGATCTCGACAGCATTCTGATCATCGGCGCCGGCCCCATCGTTATCGGGCAGGCGTGCGAATTCGACTACTCCGGGGCCCAGGCCTGCAAGGCACTGCGTGAAGAGGGCTACCGCGTCATCCTGGTCAACTCCAATCCGGCGACCATCATGACCGATCCGGTGATGGCCGATGCCACCTACATCGAGCCGATCACCTGGCAGGCGGTGGAGCAGATCATCGAGAAGGAGCGCCCGTCGGCGATCCTGCCGACCATGGGCGGGCAGACCGCGCTCAACTGTGCGCTGGAGCTCGACAAGCACGGCGTGCTCGAGAAGTACGGCGTGGAGATGATCGGTGCCAACGCCGATGCCATCAACAAGGCCGAAGATCGCGACCTGTTCGACAAGGCGATGAAGAACATCGGGCTCGAGTGCCCCAAGGCCAAGGTCGCCCATACCATGGACGAGGCCTGGGAAATCCAGGCTTCGCTCGGCTTCCCGGTAATCATCCGCCCCTCCTACACCATGGGCGGCTCCGGCGGCGGCGTGGCCTACAACAAGGAAGAGTTCGAAGAGATCTGCGATCGCGGCTTCGAGCTTTCCAACAACCATGAGCTGCTGATCGACGAGTCGCTGCTGGGTTGGAAGGAGTACGAGATGGAGGTCGTTCGCGACAAGAACGATAACTGCATCATCGTCTGTGCGATCGAGAACTTCGACCCGATGGGCGTGCATACCGGCGACTCCATCACCGTCGCGCCAGCGCAGACGCTGACCGACAAGGAGTACCAGATCATGCGCAACGCATCCCTTGCGGTGCTGCGCGAGATTGGCGTCGAAACCGGTGGCTCCAACGTGCAGTTCGGTGTCGATCCGGACACCGGGCGCATGGTCGTGATCGAGATGAATCCGCGTGTGTCGCGCTCCTCGGCACTGGCCTCCAAGGCGACCGGTTTCCCGATCGCCAAGATCGCCGCCAAGCTGGCGGTGGGCTATACCCTGGACGAGCTCCAGAACGACATCACCGGCGGCGCCACGCCGGCCTCCTTCGAGCCGTCGATCGACTATGTCGTCACCAAGATTCCGCGCTTTACCTTCGAGAAGTTCCCGCAAGCCAATGATCGCCTGACCACGCAGATGAAGTCGGTCGGCGAGGTGATGGCGATCGGCCGGACCTTCCAGGAGTCGATGCACAAGGCGCTGCGCGGCCTGGAAATCGGCGTCGACGGGCTCGATCCGAAGATCACCGACTTCAATGCCGAGAACATGGCGCTGATCAAGGGCGAGCTTCAGGCTGCCGGTGCCGATCGGATCTTCTATATCGCCGACGCCATGCGCAGCGGCATGAGCGTCGACGAAGTCTTCGCGCTCACCAATATCGACCGCTGGTTCCTGGTCCAGCTCGAGGATCTGGTGCTGGCCGAGGCAGCCGTCGCCAAGCGCTCGCTGCACGACTTGAGCGCCGACGATCTCTACCGTCTCAAGCGCAAGGGCTTCTCCGACGCGCGTCTGGCATCGCTGCTGGGCGTCTCCGAGAGCGAGTTCCGCCAGCGGCGTCAGCAGCTCGACATTCGCCCGGTCTACAAACGGGTCGACACCTGCGCGGCGGAGTTCGCTTCCGATACCGCCTACATGTACTCCACCTACGAGGAGGAGTGCGAGGCGGAGGTCAGCGATCGTCAGAAGATCATGGTGCTCGGCGGCGGTCCCAACCGGATCGGCCAGGGGATCGAGTTCGACTACTGCTGCGTGCATGCGGCGCTGGCCATGCGTGAAGACGGTTACGAGACCATCATGGTCAACTGTAATCCTGAAACCGTCTCCACCGACTACGACACCTCGGATCGCCTCTATTTCGAGCCGGTGACGCTGGAAGACGTGCTCGAGATCGCCGACAAGGAGAAGCCGGTCGGAGTGATCGTGCAGTTCGGCGGCCAGACCCCGCTGAAGCTGGCGCGTGCGCTGGAGGCAGCCGGCGTACCGATCATCGGCACCACGCCGGATGCCATCGACCGCGCCGAAGACCGCGAACGTTTCCAGAAGATGATCGACAAGCTGGGCCTCAAGCAGCCGCCCAACGCGACCGCGCGCAGCTTCGAGGATGCCTTTGCCAAGGCCGAGAAGATCGGCTATCCGCTGGTCGTTCGTCCGAGCTACGTGCTCGGCGGCCGCGCCATGGAGATCGTCTATACCGCCGAAGAGCTCGAGCGCTACATGACCCACGCGGTCAAGGTCTCCAACGATTCGCCGGTACTGCTGGATCATTTCCTCAATGCGGCGATCGAGATCGACATCGACGCGGTCAGCGACGGCGAGCAGGTGGTGATCGGCGGCATCATGCAGCACATCGAGCAGGCCGGCGTGCACTCCGGCGACTCCGCCTGTTCGCTGCCGCCGTACTCGTTGCCCGCCGAGGTGCAGGACGAGATGCGCGAGCAGGTCAAGCGCATGGCGGTCGAGCTCAACGTGGTCGGGCTGATGAACGTGCAGCTGGCCTGGCAGGATGGCGAGATCTACATCATCGAGGTCAACCCGCGCGCCTCGCGCACCGTGCCGTTCGTCTCCAAGTGTATCGGCACGTCGCTGGCGCAGATCGCGGCGCGCTGCATGGCTGGCAAGACGCTGGTCGAGCAGCAATTCACCCGCGAGATCATTCCGGGGTATTTCAGCGTCAAGGAAGCGGTGTTCCCGTTCAACAAGTTCCCCGGAGTCGATCCGATTCTGTCTCCGGAAATGAAGTCGACTGGCGAGGTGATGGGCAGTGGTGCGACCTTCGCCGAGGCCTTCTACAAGGCCCAGCTGGGCGCAGGCGAAGCGATTCCCAGGCTGACCGGCGAGCGCCAGGCATTTCTCTCTGTGCGCGACCCGGACAAGCAAGGTGTTATCGAGGTAGCGCAATCTCTGCTAGCCTTGGGCTTCAGTTTAGTGGCAACGCGTGGCACGGCCAGGGCTCTGGAAGAGGCTGGTCTGTCCGTTGCTGTCGTCAACAAGGTTTTTGAAGGCCGTCCGCATATCGTCGATCTGCTCAAGAACGACGAAATCGCCTATATCGTGAATACCACGGAAGGCCGCCAGGCGATCAATGATTCCTCGGTCATCCGGCGCACTGCGCTGGCTCGCAAGGTGCCCTATGCCACGACGCTGGCGGGTGCGCGGGCCGTATGCATGGCGCTGGAGTACGGTAACGAGATCACGGTGCGGCGGCTGCAGGAACAGCACGCAGGAGTAGTTCATGAATAAGGTCCCGATGACCGTCCACGGCGAGCAGGCCTTACGCCAGGAGTTGGAGCAGCTGAAGGGCGTCGAACGCCCGCGAGTGATCAGTGACATTGCGGAAGCCCGGGAACACGGCGATCTCAAGGAGAACGCCGAGTATCACGCTGCCCGTGAGCAGCAGGGGTTCATCGAAGGGCGCATTCAGGAGATCGAAGGCAAGCTGTCGTCGGCACAGGTCATCGACGTGACCAAGATGCCGAAGACCGGCAAGGTGATCTTCGGCGTGACCGTCGAGCTGCTCAATCTCGAGACCGACGAAGAAGTGCGCTACCGGATCGTCGGCGAGGATGAAGCCGATATCAAGGCCGGCAAGATTTCGGTTACCTCGCCCATTGCGCGAGCGCTGATCGGCAAGCAGGAAGGCGATGTGGTCAACGTCCGCACGCCGGGTGGCGACGTGGAGTATGAAATTTCCAACGTCGAGCATCTTTGAGCTACGAGCTACGAGCTACGAGCTACGAGCTACGAGCTACGAACCAAAAAAAACCGCGACGATGTCGCGGTTTTTTCGTATGGAACGGTCAATGCTCATTTCGCGGCTCGCGGCTCGCGGCTCGCGGCTCGCGGCTCGCGGCTCGCGGCTCGCGGCTCGCGGCTCGCGGCTCGCGGCTCGCGGCTCGCGGCTCGGCTTCAGTGCCGCCCGTGATGTTCTTCGGCGCGCTGGATGTTGGAAAGCTTGGGATTGACGTTGGGGTTGTGGCGATAGAGCAGTGCCACTTTGCCCAGTGTCTGGACCAGTTCCGCGCCGGAAAGCTCGACCAGTTCCTCGACCATGGCCTGGCGCTCCTCGCGCTCGGGGATCGCCAGCTTGACCTTGATCAGTTCATGATCGCGTAGCGCGCGCTCGAGTTCCTGCTGGGCGCCTTCGCTCAAACCGTTTTCACTGACGGTGACGATCGGCTGCAGGTGGTGGCCGATGCTGCGGAAGGCTTTCTTTTGTGCGGATGATAGGCTCATGATAGTCTGACCGTTGAACTTCGCGATAATTGTCAGCGGTGCTGCCATCGGTCTCACCACCGCACTGTCGAAACGCCTCATGGTACGGGTTTCGACCGCAACAGGAAAGATGTCGTCGGTTCAGAAGGCGTGTCCCGAAACCGGCAGGAATGTCCCGGGACTTATGAAGGCAGCGCCTCTGGTTCTTTCGCTTCGGGCTTCGAGCCTCGCATCTCCGCTATACGTTCTTTGGCTATTCTTTCAGGTGATCATCAGTGGCGCGCTCTTCAAGCTCAGGCCCCAAATCCAGTCCCGACAAGACCGGTTCTTCTACCCGGCAGAGCAAAAGCAGCGCTGGCTGGTTGAAGGAGCATTTCGACGATCGCTACGTGCAGCAGTCATGGAAAGACGGTTATCGTTCGCGTGCAAGCTATAAGTTGCTGGAACTGGACGAGCGTGACAAGTTATTGCGCACAGGCATGACGGTGATCGATCTGGGTGCTGCTCCTGGCGGCTGGAGCCAGATTGCCGCGGAGAAGGTCGGCAGCGAAGGTCTGGTGATCGCCTCCGACATCCTGGAAATGGATGCGCTGGCGGGCGTCAGCTTCATCCACGGCGATTTCACCGAAGAAAGCGTGCTGGAATCGATTCTGGCAGAGCTTGGCGGACGCCCCGTCGATCTGGTGCTTTCCGACATGGCGCCGAACATGAGCGGCATGGCGGCGATCGACCAGCCACAGGCGATGTATCTGGTCGAGCTGGCGCTCGATCTCGCGAAACAGACATTGTCGCCCGGTGGCCATTTTCTGGCCAAGGTATTTCAGGGCGAAGGATTCGATGACTACCTGCGTGATCTGCGAGGCAGCTTCCGCAAGGTGGTAACGCGCAAGCCGGAGGCATCACGGGCCCGTTCTCGCGAAGTCTATCTGCTGGCGCAAGGATTTCAGGGCTAGGCTTGCAAGCGTGGTTGAACGCCCCCATCTGGTGTAGTGTCAGATCACGGCAAGCGCAGGCAGCAAGATTCGTACTACGAGGGTGGTGTCTTGAACGACATGGCGAAGAATTTAATTCTCTGGTTGGTCATCGCGGCTGTGCTGCTGACGGTGTTCAACAACTTTAGCGTCGATAGCTCGCCGCAGACGACGAGCTATTCGCAGTTCGTGCAGCAGGTCCAGAACGACCAGGTGCGTAGCGTGACCATTGATGGCTACACCATCAATGGCGAGCGCAGGGACGGCACGCAGTTCCAGACAATCCGCCCGGCGGCGCAGGATCCCAAGCTGATGGACGACCTGCTGGCACATGACGTCACCGTCGTCGGCCAGAAGCCGGAAGAGCAGAGCCTGTGGACGCGCTTGCTGATTGCCAGCTTCCCGATCCTGCTGATTCTGGGCATCTTCATCTTCTTCATGCGCCAGATGCAGGGCGGCGGCAGTGGCCGAGGCGGCCCGATGAGCTTCGGCAAGTCGAAAGCCAAGCTGCTGAGCCAGGATCAGATCAAGTCTACCTTTGCCGACGTCGCGGGCTGTGACGAAGCCAAGGAAGAGGTCGTCGAACTGGTCGACTTCCTCAAGGATCCGTCGAAATTCCAGCGTCTGGGCGGTCAGATTCCGCGCGGCGTGCTGATGGTGGGGCCGCCGGGTACGGGCAAGACGTTGCTGGCCAAGGCGATCGCCGGCGAGGCCAAGGTGCCGTTCTTCAGCATTTCGGGTTCGGACTTCGTCGAGATGTTCGTCGGTGTGGGTGCATCCCGTGTCCGTGACATGTTCGAACAGGCCAAGAAGCAGGCGCCGTGCATCATCTTCATCGACGAGATCGACGCCGTCGGCCGCCATCGCGGTTCCGGCATGGGTGGTGGTCACGACGAGCGCGAGCAGACACTGAACCAGCTGCTGGTCGAAATGGACGGCTTCGAAGCCAATGACGGCATCATCGTCATCGCGGCGACCAACCGTCCGGACGTCCTCGATCCGGCACTGCTGCGCCCCGGTCGTTTCGATCGTCAGGTGACCGTGCCGCTTCCCGACATTCGGGGGCGTGAGCATATCCTCAACGTTCACCTGCGCAAGGTACCGATGGGTGATGGCGTGCAGGCGAGCATCATCGCCCGTGGTACGCCGGGATTCTCCGGTGCCGATCTGGCCAACCTGGTCAACGAGGCAGCGCTGTTCGCGGCGCGCCGCAACCGCCGCACCGTCGGCATGGAAGAGCTGGAGCTGGCCAAGGACAAGATCATGATGGGCGCCGAGCGCCGGTCCATGGTCATGTCGGAGAAGGATAAGCTGAACACCGCTTATCACGAGTCGGGGCACGCCATCATCGGCCTGGTCATGCCGGAGCACGATCCGGTCTACAAGGTCACCATCATCCCGCGCGGCCGAGCGCTGGGCGTCACCATGTTCCTCCCCGAGGAAGATCGTTACAGCTACTCGCGGCAGCAGATCATCAGTCAGCTTTGTTCCCTGTTCGGCGGCCGTATCGCGGAAGAGATGACGCTGGGGCCGAATGGCGTGACCACCGGCGCTTCCAACGACATCAAGCGTGCTACCGAGCTGGCGCACAGCATGGTCGCCAAGTGGGGTCTGTCCGAAGAGATGGGGCCGTTGATGTACGACGAGGACGAGTCTCATCAGTTCCTCGGCGGGCCGGGCCAGGGCGGCGGCAAGCTGACCTCCGGCGAGACATCGACCCGTCTCGACAAGGAAGTGCGTCGCATCATCGACGAGTGCTACGCGATGGCGCGCAAGATCCTCGAGGACAACCGCGACAAGCTCGACTTGATGGCAGAAGCGCTGATGCAGTACGAGACCATCGATGCCGCGCAGCTCAAGGACATCATGGAAGGTCGTAAACCGCGTCCGCCGAAGGATTGGGGCGACGACGGACCGACTTCGGGTTCCGGCCGTCCTGTCGACGATCCGGAGCCACAGCCGAGCGGTGAAGGCACGCCGGATGACGAGTCGGGGAATCGGCGGCCCTCGGATCCGCTAGGCGGGTCATCGGGGCTATAATGTGATCCGATGATGAAATGAAATGGCAGATTTGCAGCGGGGCGTCAGAAATGACGCCCCGCTGTATTTGGGCCGGTTGCGCAACACTCTCGGCCTGCCTAGAGTGAACGCTTTTGTGAGCGACGGACTTCAATGACAGATTCGGTACCCACCAGCGCCCGGTTGCGCTGTGGTCCCCATCATCTCGACCTTTCACGTCCCCGCGTTATGGGCATTCTCAATGTGACGCCGGATTCGTTTTCGGATGGCGGTCGACACGAGCGGCTGGATGATGCTCGTCGTCATGCCGAACGTCTGTTGCAGGAAGGTGCGGCCATCATCGACGTGGGCGGCGAGTCGACACGACCGGGCGCCGAGCCGGTGGCGCTGGAAGCCGAGCGAGAGCGCGTGTTGTCCGTGGTCGAGATGCTGGTGTCAGAGTTCGATGCGCTGGTCTCGGTCGATACCAGTTCGCCCGAATTGATGCGGGAAGTCGCCGAGGCCGGCGCCGGCATGATCAACGACGTGCGCTCGCTGACGCGCCCAGGGGCACTCGAGGCGGCGGCGGGTACCGGTCTGCCAGTGTGTCTGATGCATATGCTCGGCGAGCCGCAGACGATGCAGCAGGCGCCGCACTACGACCGCCCCGTTGAAGCTGCCGTCGCCGATTTTCTGCGCGAGCATATCGCGATTTGCGAGGCTGCGGGCATTGCGCGGGAGCGGCTGCTGCTGGACCCGGGTTTCGGCTTTGCCAAGACGCTTACGCACAACCTGCGGTTGCTCAATCGCATGGATTCGCTGGAAGCATTGGGATTGCCATTGCTCGTAGGTATGTCTCGCAAGAGCATGATCGGGCAGGCATTGGAGCGCCCGGTCGATCAACGCCTGTCCGGCGGGCTGGCGTTGGGCGTGATGGCTGTCGAGAGAGGCGCTAGAATCATCAGGGTGCACGATGTGGCGCCCATGGTCGATGCCGTTAACATGGCCTGGGCGGTGCTTCAGGAGCGAGGCGATCATGAGTAGACGTTATTTCGGTACCGACGGTATCCGCGGCACTGTCGGAGAGTATCCCATCACCGCCGACTTCATGCTGAAGCTGGGCTGGGCCATGGGCCGGGTGCTGGCACGCAAGCTGAGCAGCCATCAGATCCGACAGAAATCCGCCCAGTCGACGCGGCCCAAGGTAATCATCGGTAAAGACACGCGAATTTCCGGGTACATGTTCGAGTCGGCGCTAGAAGCGGGGCTCTCGGCCGCCGGGACTGATGTCTCGTTGCTGGGGCCGATGCCCACGCCGGGCATCGCCTATCTGACGCGCACGTTCCGGGCCGATGCCGGGATCGTGATCTCGGCGTCGCACAATCCCTACCAGGATAACGGCATCAAGTTCTTCTCGGCGGAAGGGCTGAAACTCGCCGACGAGGTCGAGACCGAAATCGAGAACGAGCTCGACAAGCCGCTGGAAACCATGGCGCCGAATCGGCTCGGCAAGGCGGTCCGCATCAATGACGCCGCCGGGCGCTACATCGAGTTCTGCAAGTCCACGGTCCACAATCGCCTCGAGCTGCACGGCCTGCGAATCGTGCTGGACTGCGCCCATGGCGCGACCTACCACATTGCGCCCAACGTCTTCCGCGAGCTCGGTGCCGACGTCAGCGTGATCGGTGGGGAGCCCGACGGTCTCAACATCAATCAGAACGTGGGCTCGACGCATACCGAGTGCTTGAGCGAAGCGGTCCTGACGCGTCAGGCAGACCTGGGTATCGCGTTCGACGGCGATGGCGACCGCGTCTTGATGATCGATCGGCATGGAAAGCTGGTAGACGGCGACGAGATCCTCTATATCATCGCTCGAGACCTGCACGCCCGCGGCAAATTGAATGGCGGCGTCGTGGGCACGCTCATGACCAATTTCGGCCTGGCGGCAGCCTTCGAAAAGCAGGGGATTCCCTTCGAACGCGCCAAGGTGGGGGATCGCTACGTCGTCGAACGCCTGCTCGCCAACGACTGGCTGCTGGGAGGCGAGGCCTCCGGCCATATCGTTTGCCGCAACGTGCAGACCACCGGCGACGGGATCGTCTCCGCACTGCAGGTGCTGGCAGTGATGGTGCGGGAAGGAGTGCCGCTGGAGCAGTTGCTGGAAGGCTTCGAAAAGGCACCGCAGTCGCTGGTCAACGTGCGCCTGCCGAGCAGCTTCGATGCCAGAACCTTGCTGGATAGCGAGGCGTTGCGCCAGACGGTGAGCTCGGTCGAGGACGAGCTGGGTGGCGGTGGCCGAGTGCTGTTGCGTCCTTCGGGTACCGAGCCGCTGATCCGGGTTATGGTGGAAGGGCGGCCCCGCTTCGACGTCCAGGCCATGGCGCAGCGAATTGCCGATAGTGTCGAAACTCTGATTGCCTGAGCCGACCAGATAGCCGAGAGCACTTGTTGTCTTGCTGTCAAGGCTCTTATACCATGTCGCACCACCGACGGGAGGTTGCATGCGCAAGCCGCTGATCGCGGGTAACTGGAAGATGAATGGCTCGGCGGAATTGATCGAGACGTTTGGTCGAGCATTCGCCGAGACGGATTTGGCGTCGTCTGTCGATGTCGTGATCCATCCTCCGTTTCCTTATCTCGATGCCGCACGCCGCGCCTTCGCGGATACGTTCGTCGGGTTGGGAGCGCAGACGCTCAATCCGTTGCATTCCGGTGCTCGGACCGGTGAGGTCAGCGGACAGATGCTCAGTGAGTTCGGGGTCGAGTACGTGCTGGTCGGCCACTCCGAGCGTCGCCAGCTCTATCACGAAAGTGATGAACAGGTTTACGAGCGCGTGATAGCGGCGCTCGGCGCGGGCCTCAAGCCGATTCTCTGCGTGGGCGAAACCCTCGAAGAGCGTGATGCTGGCCTATCCGAGGATGTCGTGTTGCGGCAGGTGGGCTACGTCATGGCCCGGCTTGAGCCTGGGCAGCGCCAGCAAATGACGATCGCCTACGAGCCCGTCTGGGCCATCGGCACCGGGCGCACGGCGACGCCAGAGCAGGCTCAGCAGATGATGGCTGCGATACGCGGCTATCAGGCCGGTTTCGATCGTGAACTGGCCGATGCATTGCGTCTGCTCTATGGCGGCAGCATGAATGCGGGTAACGCCCAGGAGTTGCTCGCGCAGCAAGATATCGACGGCGGCCTGATCGGCGGTGCGTCGCTCAAGGTCGACGATTTCACAGCGATTTGTCAGTCAGCAGGTTGATTTCATGCAGATAGCGATTTTGTTGGTTCACGTTCTGGCCGCCATTGCATTGGTGGTACTGGTCCTGCTGCAGCAGGGCAAGGGTGCCGAGGCCGGTGCAGCTTTTGGTGGCGGGTCCTCGCAGACCGTCTTCGGGTCACGCGGCAGTGGCGGGTTCCTGTCCAAGCTGACCGGCGGTCTGGCAGCGCTCTTTTTCGTCACTTCATTGGGGTTGGCCTATTTCGCGACCAACGCCGGTAGCGCTCCGCAGAGCGGTATTCCCGATGCGCAAGTGATCGAACAGCAACATAATGGCGCGCCGACCCTTGACGACGGCGACCAAAGCAGGAATAATGCTGCGCCAGCACTCGAGGAAGGTGGCGGTCAGGAATCGTCAAATCCTTGAGTGCAAAGGAAAATTCACAAGCTTCGATGAAGCGATTGAAAGCAGTGAATTTAGTGTAGCGCTTAGGTGCTGCACGCCCCCTGATGCCGAAGTGGTGGAATTGGTAGACACGCTATCTTGAGGGGGTAGTGACCTTACGGTCGTGCGGGTTCAAGTCCCGCCTTCGGCACCATCGTCAAGTCTTCCGGTCGAACTGACTCGGACCTCTGAACGATACCAAGACGATTCTTGCGAAAAGAATCAGGCGATATCGCGACCTTCCTTGACCCATCTCAAGGTCGTTTCTATAATCGCCAACCTGATGTTGCGGGGTGGAGCAGTCTGGTAGCTCGTCGGGCTCATAACCCGAAGGTCGTCGGTTCAAATCCGGCCCCCGCTACCAAGTTTTTATGAAAGGCCCCTTCCTGAGAAGGGGCTTTTTGTTAGCAGCTTTGTCGATTTTCAACATTGCCTGCTGACGTCATTGCCAGTCAGCCACCTAGCACCTTGCATTTCTCTCAACTCCCGGTCAGGTGCCTGATGCAACTGCTGTAGGAGTCGTTTGTGGTCACCAAGGACGCAGCACTGTATGCGATCATCGAGCCGGTGGTAACTGCCATGGGCTTTGAGTTGTGGGGCCTCGACTATCTGGCTCAGGGCAAGCATTCCAAGCTGATGATCTACATCGACAGCCCTAACGGGATCTCGGTTGACGATTGCGCCGGCGTCAGCCGCCAGGTCAGTAGTGTCATGGATGTTGAAGATCCGATCTCGGGCAACTACAACCTGGAAGTTTCTTCTCCAGGACTCGATCGCCCACTTTACACGCTCGATCATTTTTCGCGCTTCAGCGGTCATGTGGTGCAGCTCAAGTTGCGCACGGCATTCGACGGTCGACGCAAATTCCAGGGGCGTCTGGCCGGAATCGATGGCGACGAAGTGCTGCTGCATATCGACTCGGAAGAGTACTGCTTTCCGATAGAAAGCATCGATCAGGCTCGTGTCGTCCCGCAGTTCGACGATTGATTCGACCACCTATCATTTGGTGACCCAGTTATTCGTGGCTGACTCAGGATTCGACACCGATTCAGTTATTCGAGATCAAGAACCGGTTTTTCGGCGAGGCATAGGCATGAGCAAAGAAATACTGCTGGTCGTTGACGCCATCTCCAACGAGAAGAGCGTGCCCCGAGACGTCATTTTCGAGGCGGTCGAAGCGGCGTTGGCCAGCGCGTCGCGCAAGCGTTTCGAAGGTCAGGACGTCAGCATTCGCGTCCAGATTGATCGCCGCACCGGCGAGTACGATACTTTTCGCCGCTGGGTCGTGGTCGAAGACGAAGAGTACCTCAGCGAAGATCGTGAAATTCCGCTTTCCGAGGCAGAAGAGCGCGAGCTGCCGCTGGCGGTGGGTGATGTCGTCGAAGAGCAGATCGAATCGGTGGCTTTCGGACGTATCGCGGCGCAGACCGCCAAGCAGGTCATCGTGCAGAAGGTCCGCGAAGCCGAGCGCGCCCAGATCGTCAGGCATTACGCCGAGCGGGAAGGCGAACTGGTCGCGGGCATCGTCAAGAAAACGACACGTGACGGCCTGATCATTGACCTCGGCGAGAACGCAGAGGGCTTCTTGCCGCGTGGCGAGATGATCCCTGGCGAGCGCTACCGCATGAACGAGCGGGTACGGGCCCTGTTGTGGAAAGTCGATGCAGAAGCGCGCGGCTCTCAGCTCATCCTGTCCCGGACGAAACCGGGCATGCTGGTCGAGCTCTTCAAGATCGAAGTGCCGGAAATTGCCGAACAGCTGATCGAGATCAAGGGGGCCGCCCGCGATCCCGGGGCACGCGCCAAGATCGCGGTCAAAACCAACGACAGGCGCATCGACCCGGTCGGTGCCTGTGTCGGCATGCGTGGTTCGCGCGTGCAAGCGGTGTCCAACGAGCTGCGTAACGAGCGCGTGGACATCATTCTATGGGACGATAATCCCGCGCAGCTGGTGATCAATGCCATGGCGCCGGCGGAAGTCGCTTCTATTCTCGTCGACGAAGATGCCCATTCGATGGACGTCGCCGTCGGTGAAGACAACCTCGCTCAGGCCATTGGTCGTAGCGGCCAGAACGTCAGACTCGCCAGCGAGTTGACGGGGTGGACGCTCAACGTGATGACCGTTGACGAAGCCGAGGGTAAACGCGAGCAGGAAGTCGACAGCCTGGTCGAATATTTCATCAACCATCTCGAGATCGACGAAGACGTCGCCCGTATCCTGGTCGAGGAAGGGTTCACGACGATCGAAGAGCTGGCCTACGTGCCGCTCGAAGAGATGCTGGAGATCGAAGAGTTCGATGAGGATCTGGTCGAGGAACTTCGTGCAAGAGCCAAGGATGAGCTTCTCAACTTGGCCATCGCAACGGAAGAGCAATTGGATGGCGCTCAGCCCGCCGAAGACCTTCTCACGATGGACGGCATGGACCGCCACCTGGCTTTCATTCTTGCCAGCCGTGGCATCGTCACCATGGAGGACCTCGCAGAACAGTCCATCGAGGATCTGAAGGATATCGACGACGTGGACGAGGAGCGCGCAGCGGCACTGATCATGACTGCCCGTGCGCCTTGGTTTCAGAGCGAAGAGTAACGTGGTCACGGGTTCAGGAGGGTCGTAATGTCAGACATGACCGTAAAAGAGTTTGCCGGCAAGGTGGGACGCGATGTGTCCCGCCTGCTTGAACAGATGAAGGATGCGGGTCTGCCGCATCAGAAGGAAAGCGACGCGGTCTCCGAAGAGGACAAGCAGCGTCTGCTCGATCACCTGACCAAGAGTCACGGTGGTGGACGCGGTCCGCGTAACCGCATCACCTTGACGCGCAACACCCGCAGCAAGATCCGCTCGGGCGATCGCGGCAAGACCATTGAAGTGCAGGTGCGCAAGAAGCGTACCTACGTCAAGCGGGATGCAGAACCGGCCGAAGAAGCGCCGGTCGAAGAGACTGGTCCGCGTCAGTTGGTTGGCGACATGGCCGATAAGGCGCAACAGCAGGCCGCCGAGCAGGCCAGTGCCCAGGCTGCGGCGGCGAGCGAAGCGGCTCAGAATCAGACCGCGGGTCAGGAAAGCTCCAACAAGGCTGCCGCGCCGGCGCCTCAGCCCCAGGCACCCGGGGATGACATTCCCGATGAGCCGCAGGTCGAGGACGACGAGCCGACTTCCAACAGTCAGCCGTTCGTCGAGCCGCCGCCCAAGGAGCCGCGCACCGAAAATCGTCGCGCCCATCCGAAGAAGGACAAGGAGCGTGATCAGGGTCGCCGTGGGCGCCGTGATGACGACGACGACCGTTCCGAGCGTCGCCGTGGCGGCGGGGCCAAGAAGGTCAAGCGTGCCGAGCGTCGCGGTAGCCGTCGTGGTCGTGGCGACAACCAGCACGGCTTCCAGAAGCCGACCCAGCCGATCGTGCGCGAAGTCGCGCTGCCGGAATCGATCAGCGTTGCCGAACTGGCCGACAAGATGTCGATCAAGGCCAACGAAGTGATCAAGGCCATGTTCAGCATGGGTGCGGCGGTGACCATCAACCAGACCATCGATCAGGATACTGCCGCGATCGTGGTCGAGGAGATGGGTCACAAGCCGAAGCTGGTCAAGGAAGATGCGCTCGAGACCGAAGTGCTCGAAGGCATCTCCTACGAAGGTGACGAAATCACCCGCTCGCCGGTCGTCACTGTCATGGGTCACGTCGACCACGGCAAGACCTCGCTGCTCGACTTCATCCGTCGCACCAAGGTCGCGACTGGCGAAGCCGGTGGCATCACCCAGCATATCGGTGCCTACCACGTCGAAGGCGAACATGGTGGCGTCACCTTCCTGGATACGCCGGGTCACGCAGCGTTTACCGCCATGCGTGCTCGTGGTGCCCAGGCGACCGATGTCGTCATCCTGGTGGTGGCCGCCGACGACGGTGTCATGCCGCAGACGATCGAGGCGATCGAGCATGCCAAGGCTGCCGGCGTACAGCTGGTCGTCGCGATCAACAAGATCGACAAGGAAGGTGCCGACCTCGACCGGATTCGCAACGAGCTGTCACAGCACGGCGTGATCTCCGAAGAGTGGGGCGGCGATACCCAGTTCGTTCCGGTCTCGGCGAAGACCGGCGAAGGCATCGATCAACTGCTGGAGTCGGTGCTGCTGGTCTCCGAAGTGCTCGAGCTCAAGGCGGTGCCGGAAGCGCCGGGTAAAGGCGTGGTGGTCGAGTCTCGCCTCGACAAGGGTCGCGGTCCGGTTGCTACCGTGCTGGTCCAGAACGGCACGCTCAAGCGTGGCGACATCGTCCTTGCCGGCCTGCACTACGGCCGTGTGCGGGCGCTGACCAACGAACTCGGCAAGCAGGTCGAGTCGGTCGGCCCGTCCATGCCGGTCGAGATCCAGGGTCTCGACGGCACGCCGGAAGCCGGTGAAGACTTCATGGTCCTGGCCGACGAGAAGAAGGCGCGTGAAATCGCCAACTTCCGTCAGGGCAAATACCGTGAAGTTCGCCTGGCGCGTCAGCAGAAGGCCAAGCTGGAGAATATGTTCAGCCAGATGGGCCAGGACGAAGTGGCCAAGGTCAATGTCGTCCTCAAGGCCGACGTCCAGGGCTCGCTCGAGGCGATTCGCGGTGCGCTGGAAGAACTTTCCACCGATGAAGTGCAGGTGGCGGTCGTCTCTTCCGGGGTCGGCGGTATCACCGGTACCGACGCCAACCTGGCGCTGGCCAGTGAAGCGATTCTGGTCGGCTTCAACGTCCGTGCCGATGCTTCCGCCCGTGAGATCGTCGAGCGTGAAGGGCTGGATCTGCGCTACTACAGCGTCATCTACCAGCTGATCGACGAGGTCAAGCAGGCCATGAGCGGCATGCTGGCGCCGGAGTGGAAAGAAGAGATCGTCGGTGTCGCCGAAGTGCGCGACGTGTTCAAGGCGCCGAAGATCGGTGCCATCGCTGGCTGTATGGTCATCGAGGGCTCCGTCCACCGCAACAAGAAGATCCGCGTCCTGCGCGACAACGTGGTCATCTATGAAGGCGAGCTGGAATCCCTGCGTCGCTTCAAGGATGACGTCAACGAAGTCCGTAACGGCATGGAGTGCGGTATCGGCGTCAAGAACTACAACGACGTTCAGGTCGGCGACAAGATCGAGGTCTTCGACCAGGTCAAGGTCGAGCGTACCCTGTAAGTGACAGGATCCCGCGGGGGCCCAGGTTTTTATGAACCAGGCGCCTGCGGAATCTCGAGAGGCAACGATGCGCGAATTCAAACGAACCGATCGGGTCGCCGACCAGCTGCAGCAGGAGCTGGCCGTACTGATCCAGCGTGAGATCAAGGATCCGCGTCTGGGGATGGTCACGGTCAGCTCGGTCACGGTCAGTCGGGATCTCGGCTATGCCGATATCTACGTGACGCTGCTGGGCGAGAACGATCCGGCTCGGGTCAAGGAAAACCTGGCCGTGCTCAAGCGGGCTGCCGGCTTTCTGCGTTCGCAGATCGCGCGCCGCATCAAGCTTCGTCACGTACCCGAGCTGCGTTTTCACTACGACGAGAGCGTGGTGCGCGGGCACAAGCTGTCGGCATTGATCGATGAAGCCGTCGCCAGCAACCGCCCGCAGGAGAATGACGAAGCGGCGCCGCAGGATGGAGCGCAGGAAAGCGATCCTCGAAAAGAGGATGGAGAGCCACGCTGATGGCGCGCCGTCGCAAGGGGTTGCCCATCAACGGCGTGCTGCTGCTCGACAAGCCCAAGGGCGTGTCGAGCAACCATGCGCTCCAGCGTGCCCGGCGGCTGTTTCAGGCGCGCAAGGCGGGTCATACCGGGACGCTGGACCCGATGGCGACCGGGCTGTTGCCGGTCTGCCTGGGCGAGGCGACCAAGTTCTCCGCCCATCTGCTCGAAGCCGACAAGGTCTACCGCACCCGGATCCAGTTCGGTGCAGTGACCGATACCGGAGACGCCGAAGGCGAAGTGGTGGAGCGTCGTCCGTTGCCCGAGACGCTGGATCGTGACGCCGTCGAAGCCGTGCTCGAACGCTTTCGCGGCGAGATCGAGCAGGTGCCGCCGATGTACTCGGCACTCAAGCACCAGGGCCGCAAGCTCTACGAGCTCGCGCGCCAGGGGGAAACGGTAACGCGTGCGCCCAGGCGCGTGACGATATATGATATGCGCCCGCTCGAGTGGGAGTCCGATGGTATCTGGTTGCAGGTTCGCTGCAGCAAGGGCACCTACATACGGACGCTGGCCGAGGATATCGGCGCAGCACTCGGTTTCGGCGCGCATATCACGGCGTTGGAGCGCCTGGAAACGGGCCCCTTCGACAGTCGAGCGCGGCTCTCTTTCGAGACGCTCGAGGCGATGAGCGACGAAGAGCGGCTGGCGCAGCTGTTGCCGGTCGATGTCATGCTCGAGCATCTGCCGACGCTCAGCGTGGCGGAGACGGTGGCCCAGCGCTTGCTGCTGGGTCAGCGGGTATCGGTAGCGGATACCGAGCTGGTGCCGGGTACGACGGCAAGATTGTATCGCGACGAATCCTTTCTGGGATTGGTCGAACTGACCGCACCGGGGGAAGTCATTCCCCGGCGTCTGGTCGACACGGCAGCATTGAATGCGGGCCAGGCCTGAGCCGGGATCGAGACCCGACAGGTGAAGCCGATCGATCTGTCAGCATCGATTCGATGCACCCGTCCCCGTGACGGTCAACCGGGAGGCTGCAAATATGCGTGGTCTCCGACATTCATCATTCAGGCATATTGCTTGCTGGAGAGTTTTTCATGGCATTGACTGCTGAAAAGAAAGCCGAGATTGTCAAAGAGTTCGGTCAGGGCGAAAGCGACACCGGTTCCCCGGAAGTCCAGGTTGCGCTGCTGAGCGCCAACATCGACGGTCTGCAGAGCCACTTCAAGGATCACAAGCAGGATCACCACTCCCGTCGTGGTCTGATCCGCATGGTCAACCAGCGCCGTAAGCTGCTGGACTACCTCAAGGGCAAGGACTTCGATCGCTATCAGTCGCTGATCAAGAAGCTCGGCCTGCGTCGCTAAGACTGCCGTCAGGCCCCGCCTGACGTCAGACGCCGAGGCTTCGGTCTCGCAAAAAGCCCCACTTCGGTGGGGCTTTTTGCGTTGGGGGCTCTTGTCTGCCCTCTTATCTCCCGTGGGCGTGACAGGCGCCGGTGTCGGCCCGCCGACGCCAGCTTCTGGCCGGTAACGATCGACGCGCATCGCAGACTTTTTCTCGGCCTTTCTTTACATCGCCCTGCAAGGCTAGCTATCGTTAAAGGTAAACGCGTTTACTAAACCGGTTTACTTGTATCTTTTGGAGCAATGCATGGCCAACCTGCAGGACGTGGCGAAAGCGGCGGGGGTCTCCAAGACCACCGTATCGCGCTACCTGAATGGTTCGCTCGAGCTGCCGACCAGGACCGCCGAGGCTGTCGATGCCGCCATTCGGCGCCTGGAATACGTGCCCAACCCGCACGCGCGTCGGCTCAGTCTCGGTCGCTCCGACACCATCGCGTTGGTCGTGCCCGATATCGCCTCGCCATTCTTTGCCACCTTTGTCGCCGCCGTGGAGGCGGAAGCCGACAAGCAAGGCCTGTCGCTGGCACTGCATGCGACCCTCAATCGCCCCGATCGCGAGATCACCTATCTGGATCGTATTCGTCAAGGGCATGTGGATGGCCTGATCTTCGTCACGAATCATGCCGGTACTGCCGCCCTGGCGGCCAAGCTCAACAGTGCCGGACCCTGTGTCGTGGTCGACGAGGACGTCGCCGAGGCGCGGGTGCCCAAGCTGTTTTGCGATAACGAAGAGGGTGGCTATCTGGCGGGGCGCCACCTCGCGAAGGTGGGCCACCGTCACGTGCTGTTCATCGGCGGTATCGACCAGATGATCAGCGGTGCTCGCCGTTTCCGTGGCTTCGAACGTGGCATGCGCGAGGTGGCCGGCGAGGCCGCTAGGATCGAACGCTCGTGCGGCACCTACACCTTCGAGGCCGGTCGCGAGGCGGGGCGTCGCTTCGCGGCCCTTTCGCAGGCGCGTCCGACCGCGATCTTCGCCACCTCGGACGAACTGGTGATCGGGCTCTACGAGGCGCTGGGCGAGGCGAACCTCGAGATACCGCGGGACGTCTCCGTCATGGGATTCGACGATGTCGGCCCGTTGCACCTGTTCGCGCCCGCCGTGACCGTGATCCGCCAGCCGGTACGCGAGCTTGGCAAGCGCGCGCTCGAACTGCTGCTCGATACCCGGCCGATTGATCTCAAAAATCCTCCAGGTGAAGAGCTGCTGCCGGTTACGTTGATCGAGCGCGGGTCGGTCGGGCCACTCCGTAGGTCCTAGCCAGGATTCCACCAACCCATTTCAGGGATGTCATTCAACACCTAGCAAAGGGAGTTCTTTCAATCTTCCCGGCCTTGCAACAACAGGTCGATAGTACGAAGCAGTTAAGACGAGTCCCAATCCAAAATCGCAACAAGTCCAATAACGAGGAAACGACATGTCTTCAATCTCCTACCGTCGCGCGTTTGGCGCTCTCCTGATTTCCGGCGCCGTCGGCCTGGCCGCGCTGCCCGGTATCGCCCAGGCCAAGACCTTTGCGCTGGTGCAGATCAACCAGCAGGCACTGTTCTTCAACGAGATGAACCGGGGCGCCGAGGAGGCCGCCAAGGCCATGGGCGCGGATCTGCAGATCTTTAATGCCAATAACGTCTCATCGGATCAGAACAGCGCCATCGAAACCTACATCCAGGAGGGCGTCGATGGTATCGCCGTGGTGGCGATCGACGTCAACGGCATCATGCCCGCGATCGAGCAGGCCGACGCAGCCGGCATTCCGGTCGTCGGTATCGACGCGGTGCTACCGGAAGGGCCGCAGAAGGCACAGATAGGTGTCGACAACGCCGAGGCGGGCGCGGAGCTCGCGGCCTACTACGGTGAAGCTATGAAGGGGGCATCGAAACTGGGGATCGTTGGTGCGCTCAACTCCTACATTCAGAACGTACGCCGAGACGGTTTCGTGGATGCGCTCGATACGGGGCGCGTCGAGGTGGTCAACACCGTCGATGGTCAAAATGTCCAGGATCTGGCGCTCGGCGCGGCAGAGAACCTGATCATCGCCAACCCTGATCTGAATGCGATCTATGCCACCGGCGAGCCGGCGCTGATGGGCGCGATCGCGGCCGTGGAAAGCCAGGGAAAGCAGGGCGACCTATCGATTTATGGCTGGGACCTGACCCAGCAGGCAATCGATGCTATCGATCAGGGTTACGTAAAAGGCGTCGTCCAACAGGATCCGGCGGCGATGGGCGCAGCGGCGATCGAGGCGCTCGCCACTCTGGCTGACGGTGGTGAGGTCGAACGGAACATCTCGGTGCCGGTCACCATCGTCACGCAGGAAAACGTCGACGAGTTCCGGGGGCTGTTTCAATGAGTGCGGCAGCGGCTTCCTTCGCGGCGAAAAGCGATGTCGGTGCGCCGGCACCGATCCTCAGCCTGCGTGACATCCACAAGACCTTCGGGTCGCACCAGGCCCTGCGCGGCGTCAATCTGGACATCCGGCCGGGCGAGTGTCTTGGCTTGATCGGCGACAACGCCGCCGGCAAGTCGACCCTCTCCAAAGTGATCGCCGGCACTTACGTGCCCGACGACGGCGTGATCGAGATGGAGGGCCGGCGGGCTGACTACGCGAGTCCGCTGGAGGCGCGCGACCTGCACATCGAGATGGTCTATCAGGATCTCGCGCTGTGTAACCATGTCGACGTGGTCGGCAACCTGTTTCTGGGGCGCGAGTTGAAGCGCGGTCCCTTTCTGGACCAGAAGCGGATGCTCGCCGAGGCGGAGCAGATGCTGGCGGCGCTGGAGATTCGTATCCCCCGGTTGACCGCCAAGGTGGCGAATCTTTCCGGCGGCCAGCGCCAGGCCATCGCCATCGCGCGGGCCGCGAGCTTCGAGCCCAAGGTACTGATCATGGACGAGCCGACCTCGGCGCTGGCCGTGGCAGAGGTGGAAGCGGTGCTCGAGCTGATCAACAGGGTTAAGGCTAGGGGCGTCGCCGTGGTGCTGATCACCCACCGCATGCAGGACCTGTTTCGGGTCTGCGATCGCATTGCTGTCATGTACGAAGGCACCAAGGTTGCCGAGCGTCTGATCGGCGACACCAACCTTCAGGAACTCGTCGACCTGGTGGTCGGCAAGGGAGGCGAGGCATGACCACATATACCGAACGGCAGCGTGGCTCGCGGCTGGCGGATCTCGTCGCGGAACACGCGCAGGTACTATCGATCGCGACCTTCTTCGTGCTCTGTCTGGCGTTCTTCGGATTGATGAACAACAACTTTCTGACCCTGAGCAATCTGCTCAACGTGCTGCGCCAGGCAGCGCCGATCCTGATCGTGGCAGTGGCGATGACGCTGGTCATCGCCACTGCCGGAATCGATCTCTCGGTCGGCTCGATGGTGGCGCTGATCAATGCTACCGCCGCGATCGTGATCGCCGCAGGGGTGAGCTGGCCGCTGGCGATCGTGCTGATGCTGCTGATGGGGGCCCTGATCGGTGGCGTACAGGGCTGGTTTATCTCCTATCAGGGCATTCCGGCGTTCATCGTCACATTGGCGGGGCTCTCGATTCTGCGTGGGGCGGCGCTATTTCTCACCGAGGGCTACTCGATCCCGATCCGCGATGCCGGCGGCTTCTTCTGGCTAGGTCGTGGCGAAGTGCTGGGATTGCCGGTGCCGGCACTGCTGGCGGTGCTGGTCGCCGTGCTGGGCTTCGTGGTGATGCGCAAGACCGCCTACGGGCGCCAGGTGATCTCGGTCGGCTCGAATATGGAAGCGGCGCGCCGTGTCGGTATGCCCGCCAAGCGAGTATTGGCCTCGGTCTATGTCGTAGCCGGCGTGGCTTGTGCGGTCGCCGCCATTCTGCTTGCCGCGCGTCTGGGCTCCGGTTCCTCTAATTCGGCCCAGGGCTTCGAACTGCAGGTAATCGCCGCTGTGGTCCTAGGGGGTACCGCATTACAGGGCGGTAAAGCATCAATGCTGGGTACGGTCCTTGGTACCATGACTATCGCTGTAATTGGTAATGGATTGATTCTAATAAATATTTCTCCTTTTTTTACTCAAATCGTTACTGGCACGATCATTCTGATCGCGATCTGGATGAATACGCGATTGTTTGATCGCCGCTGGCGCCGAAGTAAAAGGAAACCCGCATGAGCGAACTTTCGCTGTGCCATGTCGGATCGGGTCGGATCATGACCGTCGATGGACCGATTATGGCTGACCAACTAGGCCACACGCTGATGCACGAGCACTTGCAAAACGACTGTTCTTGCTGGTGGCATCCTCCCAGGGAGGCCGAACGTCTGTATTTGGCAGAAGCTCCGATCAGCATCGAGCTACTATCGGAGCTCCGTCAGGACCCCTTCGTCAATAAACACAACATCATGCTAGACGATCTGGGTCTTGCCGTTGAAGAGGTGCGAGCTTTTACCGCGGTTGGCGGTCGGAGCATCGTCGATCCTACCTGCCGCGGCATCGGCCGGGACCCACTCAAGCTGCGTCGAATCACGGCTGAGACTGGTCTACAGGTGGTCATGGGAGCCGGATACTACCTGGCATCATCGATGCCTGAGACGGTGGCCGCGCTTAGCATCGATGACATTGCCGATGAAATCGTCCTTGAGGCATTGACTGGCGTTAACGGCACTGATGCGAAAATCGGTCTAATTGGCGAAATCGGTGTGTCCTCAGAGTTCACAGTAGAAGAAGAGAAGTCTCTGCGCGGTGCAGCGCGAGCTCAGGTCCGCACTGGGCTACCGCTGATGGTTCATTTGCCGGGCTGGTTTCGGATAGCACATAAGGTGCTCGACATTGTCGAGGAAGAGGGTGGCGATCTGCGCCATACCGTGCTGTGCCACATGAATCCCTCCCACATGGACGCGGTCTACCAGGCAACGCTAGCGCAGCGCGGTGCCTTTTTGGAGTTCGACATGATCGGCATGGACTTCTTCTACGCCGATCAGGGTGTGCAATGCCCCTCTGACGAGGAAGTGGCCCGCGCGATCATTGGACTCATCGAGCATGGCTACCTCGATCGCCTGCTACTCTCGCACGATGTCTTCGTGAAAATGATGCTGACCCGCTACGGCGGCAACGGTTACTCCCACGTGACCAAGCATTTCCTGCCGCGGCTCCGGCGCCACGGACTTGATCAAGCGACTCTGAATGCCTTGATAGTGACCAATCCGCGGCGCGTCTTCGACGCTGCCATCTGACATGCGCTTCCGACCCGATTTCTCAAATAAGGACAATACTATGGGTAACCGAGTACTGCTGGTAGGAGAGAGCTGGACAACCACCGAAACCCACTTCAAGGGCTTCGATCAGTTCGGATCGGTGCATTTTCATACCGGCGCGACACCGCTGCTGAAGGCGCTGGAAGGCAGCGACTTCCAGCTCGATTACATGACTGCCCATGCCGCGGCAGAGGAATTTCCCTTTGAGATCGAGGCGCTAGCCGCCTACGACATCATCATCTTGTCCGACATCGGGGCCAATACCTTCCTGCTGCCCCCAGACGTGTGGCTGCGCTCGCAGTGCGTGCCTAATCGCCTGCGCATGCTCAAGCGCTGGGTCGAGCAGGGTGGCAACCTGATCATGATGGGCGGCTATTTCTCGTTCCAAGGCATCGATGGCAAGGCACGTTGGCGCAAAACGCCCGTCGAAGAGGCGCTACCGGTAACCTGCCTTCCCTGGGACGATCGCATCGAGATCCCGGAAGGCGCAGTGGCCGACATCCTTACGCCCGACCATCCCATCATGGCGGGACTGCCGGCTGGCGACTGGCCGCCGGTCCTTGGCGTGAACGAGGTCGAGGTGCGTGATGGGGCCGAGGTCTTAGCCAGACTGCCCGAGGCCCAGGGCGGCCATCCATTGCTGGTGGTCGGTAGCCACGGGGCCGGTCGCACGGCGGCCTGGACCTCGGACATTGCGCCGCACTGGCTGTCGTCAGCGTTTTGCGAGTGGCCAGGCTATGCCTTGCTATGGAAGAACTTACTGGGCTGGCTAGTCGCGCGCTGATCCATCCCTGGGAGGCCCGGCCATCCGGAGCATCACAGGATCAACGGGCCAGGATCGCGGCCATTTCTGTCGGTGTGGGGAAGGCGGTCACGGTGCCGGGGCGAGCGACGGTGTGCGAGGCCGCCCTGGCAGCATGCGCCAGCGCGCATTCATCCAGTATGCCACCGCGGCGAATCGCGGAGGCCAGTGCCACAGCCATGAAGCAGTCGCCGGCACCAGTGGTGTCAACGATCGCGCAGGATTCCGCCGGCACGTCGAGCCGCTGGTTCTGGCGGATCAGCGCCGCCCCCTCGCCGCCGAGTGTCAGCACGATATCGCTGACACCCCGCGCGAGCAGATGCTCGACGCCCCCCAGCGCGGCGGCTTCGCCCTCGTTGACGAAGGCAACGTCGATCAGCGGCCAAAGTGAGTCGAAGTAATCCTGTAGCGGCGACGGATTGAAGGCGGTACGCATGCCGAGTTCCCGGGCCCGCTCGAGCGCCGCGGCGGTGGTCTCGGCACCAAGATTGCCCTGCATGACCAGCCAGTCGCCGGCACAGGCATCGGCCAGCGCGGTGCGAGCCATTTCGGGCGTCAGGGCGGAGGCGGCCTCGCGGGTAGTGATGACGGCATTCTCGCCCTGCTCGCTCATCAGCACCGTCGAGAAATCGGTCGCGACGTCGTCCAGCTCCAGCAGATGTGCCTGGACGGGCTCAGGCGCCAGTCGCTCGGCGATTTCACGCCCCCGGGCATCGCGACCGACGCCGGCGACCAGAATGCAAGGCACCCCCGATCGTGCCAGAACCGTGGCCTGATTGGTGCCTTTTCCGCCCAGGTCACGAGACAGAGACTGGCCGAAAATGGACGCACCGGGTCGTGGGAAATCGGGAATGGACAGCGTCTCGTCGAGCGCAACATTGCCGATAACGAAAGTCTTGATCACTGATTGTTTTTCCTATTTTTAGAGATAACGACATGCAAATTATTTCCGATCGCTCGGAGAATGCAATAAGCGAAATTTTCGGTCGCGATAAAACGCTCATCGGCATGATTCATTGTCCGGCATTTCCGGGCTCTCCGCGTTACCGCGGGGAATCAATGGCGACGATATACGACACCTGTCTGCGTGATGCCGAGCGTCTGATCAAAGGTGGATTGCACGGCCTCGTAGTCGAAAATCACGGTGATGTCCCTTTCTCCAAGCCCGAGGATATCGGCCCGGAAACCTCGGCGTTTATGTCAGTGGTGACCGACAGGATCAAGCAGGAATTCGACGTGCCGATGGGTATCAACGTGCTGGCCAATGCACCGTTGCCGGCACTGGCAACTGCCGTGGCGGGCGGGGCGGATTTCATCCGAGTGAACCAGTGGGCCAATGCCTATGTGGCCAACGAAGGCTTCATGGAAGGACGGGCGGCGGAAGCGATGCGCTACCGTTCGCTGTTGCGCGCGGAGCATGTGAAGATTTTCACTGACTCTCACGTCAAGCATGGCAGCCATGCCATCGTCGCCGATCGTTCGATTCCCGAAATGACCCGGGATCTGGCGTTCTTCGACAGCGATTGCATCATCGCCACCGGCCAGCGCACCGGCAACAGCGCTACGCTGGAGGAGATCGAGGAGATCGGCGGTGCCACTCACCTGCCGCTGCTGGTCGGTTCCGGCGTCACCGAGGAAAACATCGCGCAGATTCTTGATCGGACCAACGGCGTGATCGTGGCCTCTTCGCTCAAGGAGGGCGGCGTGTGGTGGAATCCGGTCGACGAGACGCGCGTCGCGCGCTTCGTGGCCGCTGCCCGGGAGCAGCACGATGTCTGAGCTGCTGACGGATCGTATCTTGGCCGAGAATGCCGATGTCTTCGAAGCCATGGTCTCGCATCGCTTCGTTCACGACATCGAGGCGGATCGACTGCTCGTCGAAGTCTTCGATCGTTATCTGCTGATCGAAGGCGCGTTCGTCGAGACGGCCATCACCATCCTCGGCTACGCGGTGGCCAAGGCGACCGACCTCGATGATCGACGCAAGCTGATCGCTTCGCTCGACGCGCTTGCCAACGAACAGATGCCCTATTTCGAGGGGGCATTCACGCAGCGCAGCATCGCACCGGACCCGACGCTGCAGGCCGAGCCGCGGGTGGCGGCTTTTCGCGAGGGGATGCTGGCAATCGCCCGTGACGGCGATTTCAGCGCCATCATCACGGCCATGTTCGCCGCCGAGTGGATGTACTGGACCTGGTGCGATGCCATCCGTCAGGCGCCCATGAGCGACCCGATGGTGCGTGACTGGATCGAGATGCATGCCGCGCCCGGTTTCGCGGCGCAGGCCCGCTGGTTGCGAGATCGACTCGATGCGCTGGGCGCGCAGATGACTCCGGCCCAGCGCGACGAGGCGGTCCGCGTGTTCGGAGAGGTGCAACGGCTCGAGATCGACTTCCATTCCGCCGCCTATGTCGAGCGTGAGTGCTCTCCGGTGGCCTAAACGTCATTCTGGCTGCCGTTTTTGAGCT
Organism: Salinicola sp. NYA28a; assembly: GCF_976982775.1. The sequence continues at coordinate 3,790,178 of NZ_OZ334582.1, read as the reverse complement.
GTCGACGAGCGACGACGCATTGGAGACGGCGCTCGTCGCGCACGGCTCCGGCCGGTCTCAAGGCCGGCCGGAGCCATTGCAAAGCGCGGCGAGGTTACCTAGTCTCCTCGCCCGATCCTCGGGAAGCCGTTCTTGGCGTGTCTCGCATCCCGTGATCTCCACCCTGTGTTGTCTGCCCGTCCTCTGCCGACTGCCATCCCTCAACGGCGGTCACCCATGGCGTTCATCAACGGTTTCTGGTCCTGCAAGGATTTTTCCAAGTCCCGATCACACGCTGCCGCCGGCATCTCGCCCACGCGGCACGGCGATGGGAGGATTCGCCGCTTTCCAGGATGTCGTCTACGGTGCCACCGGGCCGATTGCAGGCCTGTTCGCCGGCGCTTTCGGCTACGCCAATATCCTTCTGCTCGGCCTGCTGGCAGCGTTGCTGGGGCTGCTGGTGGCCTGGCTCACGCATCGGGAGCCGCCTGTGACCGCAGGCCTCTGACCAGCCGGCCGAGTGCGGAAGCGCGGGCGTCGTGACATAGCCGGTCGCGCGATAAACGTTGATGTTGGGCAATGGCCCACTAAAGACGGATACGCCCGTGTATCAGAGGACGTTACCTTTATCGTCAAACATATGATGTATGACTAAAGGTGCCAAATGACTACCGTCGATCTGCAGACGCTGGAGAGAACGCTCGAGCAGGTCCTGCTCAATGCGGGGCTGGAGCCAAGTGACGCGGCGCTGTGCGCGCGTATTCACACTGAAAGCACGCGGGACGGCGTGCACTCTCACGGGATTGGGCGCATTCCCCGGTTCGTGGATTATGTCCGGCGCGGTTGGGTCGATACCCGGGCGCTCCAACGGTGGTGCAGCGCCTTGGCGCCATCGAGGTGCTCGACGGGAATTTCGGTATCGGCATCTGTCATGCAATGCAGGCCACCGAACGTGCCATGGCGCTCGCTCGGGAACATGGCATGGGGCTGGTCGCGCTGCGCAACACGACCCACTGGATGCGTGGCGGCAGCTACGGCTGGCATGCCGTGGAACAGGGGTTTGCTTCGATCATGTGGACCAATACCGAATCCTGCATGCCGGCCTGGGGCGCGGCGAGCCAGTCGATCGGCAACAATCCGTTGGTGATGGCGGTCCCGCATCAGGACGGGCCACTGGTGCTGGACATGGCGATGTCACAGTTCTCCTATGGCAAGCTCTCGACCACGCGATTGAAAGGCGAATCTCTCCCGATCGACGGTGGTTTCGACGACACCGGCGCGCTGACTCGGGATCCCGGCGCCATCGAGGCGACCCGGCGGATCCTTCCCACCGGTTATTGGAAAGGCTCGGGATTAGCGATTCTGCTCGATGCCCTGGCGGCGCTGCTGTCGCAGGGCAACCCGAGTCACGACATCGACCAGGTCAAACGTGGTAGCGGCGGCGGGAGCTGTCAGATTTTCATGGTATTCGATCCCGAGCAACTGGGAGGACGCGCGGCCTGGGATGCCATCGTCGAAGGGATTCAGGCGCATCTCGCCGCTGCGACGCCGGACGAATCGGGGCGTGCCGTACGCTGGCCAGGTGCCTCGACCTGGCGCCAGCGGAGCAGCAGTGCGCCATTGGCGCTCGACGATGGCCTGTGGCAAGAGGTGCTGGCGCTCGCCGAGTGAAGGTTCGGCTTCGGCACGGGTTTCGATCCTCTAAGGTCATCACGCCATCAAAAACGCGAAAACCTCGCCGACCGGCGAGGTTTTCGTGCCTTGAACGACTCGTTATACCGGCGTGACGGCCTTCTTCCCGGCCAGCACGTTGAGCGCATTTTCCACCGCCAGATCGCACATGGCGCCACGCGTCTCGTGAGTCGCCGAGCCGATGTGGGGCAGACAGACCACGTTGTCCATCGTCATCAACGGTGAATCGGTGGCCAGCGGCTCTTTCTCGAACACGTCGAGGCCGGCGTAGTAGAGCGTGCCATCCTTGAGACACTCGATCAGCTCCTGCTCGCGGACGACCTTGCCGCGGGCGATATTGACGAAGATCGCCTTGGGTTTGGTCAACGAGAGCAGCTCGCGGCCGACCAGACCTTCGGTTTCCGCCGACAGCGGCACGGTCACGCAGATGAAGTCTGCTTCCTTGAACAGCGTTTCGAGCTCGACCTGACGCGCGTCGAGCTGCGTTTCCACTTCCGGTTTGGCCGAGCGGTTCTGAAAGATCACTGACATGCCGAAACCGAAGTGGCCGCGCTGGGCGACGGCCTGGCCGATCCGCCCCATACCGACGATTCCCAGCGTCTTGCCCTTGAGATCGACGCCGAACAGATCGCTGCCGGGCGAGACCTTCCAGCGGCCGTCTAGCACCATGCGGTTCATCTCCGAGGCGCGACGCGCGGTCATCATGAATAATAGAAAGCCGGTGTCGGCCGTCGCCTCGGTCAACACGTCTGGCGTGTTGGTCAGCACGATGCCGCGCTCATGCAGCGCATCGACGTCGTAGTTATCGACGCCGACCGACACGCTGGCAACGACCTTGAGATTGGGCGACTGATCCAGCAGCTCGCGAGTGAATGGCACATTGGAGCCGATGAAGGCAACGGCGCGAGACATCGCCTCGCGGAATGCTTTGCGGTCATCGTCGCTGCCCAGACGGATGAAATGCACGACGTCGAAGTCGCGTTTGAGTTTGTCCAGTAGCTCCGGATAGAGCTCGTGCACGATCACGAGGGTCTCTTTCATCTTGCGACTCCTGTAGGCATTGGCGAAGCAGTGTCCTCTACGGCACCGCAGGGTTTAAAAACCATACATCATACAAGTGGTGATGGCCGTATCGGTGATGTTAGGCATTAGTCTCAGGTAAGGTCACGGTTATGGCATAAACTGAGCAGCACGAGGCCCTATAAAGACAACGAATACAGGACTGCTGCCATGTCCGAACATGCCATCGATATCGGCGGTCGACGTTACCGCTTCGACAGCCTGGGCGCGCTGATGGCGGCCGCGACCCCGCACCGCTCGGGCGACGAGCTGGCCGGGATCGCGGCGGCCAACGCCGAAGAGCGAGCCGCTGCGCAATTGGCGCTGGCGGAGCTGCCGCTGACGACGTTTCTGGAAGAGCCGTTGATTCCCTACGAACAGGACGAGGTCACGCGGCTGATTCTCGATCGTCATGATCGTGCCGCGTTCGCGCCGGTTGCCTCGCTGAGCGTCGGCGAATTCCGCAACTGGCTGCTTTCCGAGCAGGCCGATGGTGAATCGCTGAAGGCGCTGGCCCCCGGCCTGACGCCGGAAATGGCTGCTGCGGTCTCCAAGCTGATGCGCGTACAGGATCTGGTGCTGGCGGCGCGCAAGTGCCGGGTGGTCACGCGCTTTCGCAGCACGATCGGCCTGCCCGGAAGACTCTCGACGCGGCTGCAGCCCAACCATCCCACCGATGACGCCTCCGGTATTGCGGCCAGCATTCTCGATGGCCTGCTCTACGCCAGCGGCGACGCGGTGATCGGCATCAACCCGGCCACCGACAATACCGCCACCGTGGTGACGCTGCTGACGATGCTCGACGAGGTCATCTCCCGCTACGAGATCCCCACCCAGAGCTGCGTGTTGACCCATGTCACCACCGCCATCGAGGCGATCGAGCGCGGCGCGCCGACCGATCTGATATTCCAGTCGATCGCCGGCACCGAGGCGGCCAATCGGGGGTTCGGCATCGATCTCGCGCTGCTGTGGGAAGGGCGCGAGGCGGCGTTGTCGCTCGGTCGCGGAGGCCTGGACAGCAACGGCCTGGGCAATAACGTGATGTACTTCGAGACCGGCCAGGGCAGCGCGCTCTCCGCCAATGCCCACCACGGAATCGATCAGCAGACGCTGGAAGCGCGTGCCTACGCGGTGGCGCGGGAATTCGAGCCGTTGCTGGTCAATACCGTGGTCGGCTTTATCGGCCCGGAATATCTGTTCGACGGCAAGCAGATCATCCGCGCCGGCTTGGAGGATCACTTCTGCGGCAAGCTGCTCGGCGTGCCGATGGGCTGCGATATCTGCTACACCAACCACGCCGAAGCCGACCAGGACGACATGGACATGTTGCTCACCTTGCTGGGGGCCGCAGGCTGCAACTACATCATGGGTATTCCCGGCTCCGACGACATCATGCTCAACTACCAGACCACCTCGTTTCACGACGCGCTCTATCTGCGCCAGGTACTCGGTCTGCGCCCGGCGCCGGAGTTCGAGGCCTGGCTGGAAAGCAGCGGGATCTATCGTCATGGCCGCGGCATCGCCTTCGAGCGCGAGTTACCGGCTCGCTTCCAGCATGTGCTGGGACAGGCGACGCCGGGCAGTGTCGCTACGGGGGCGTCGTCATGAGCGAGCAACCGTCTCGGCCGAGAGATTCGGCAGCGGCCGTCACCAACCCCTGGCAGCGGCTGCGTGACTTGACCGATGCCCGCATCGGTCTGGGTCGAGCTGGCGGCAGTTTGCCGACGGCGGCGCAGCTGGCGTTCCAGCTGGATCATGCTCGTGCCCGGGATGCCGTCCACATGGCGCTGGATACCGAGCGCCTGATGCCGGAACTGGACGCGCGCTTTCCGCTGGCGTTGCGTCTGCACAGTCAGGCAGCCGATCGCGACGAATATCTGCGCCGGCCGGATCTCGGGCGGCAGCTGTCCGAACAAGCGAAGCAGGAGCTTGCCAAGCTCTCGCTCGAATCCTGCGATGTCTCGATCTGCATAGTCGACGGCCTCTCTGCCCGGGCGATTCACGAGCAGGCGATCCCGTTCCTCAATGCCGCGCTGCCGGAAATCGAGCGACTCGGGCTGTCGCCGGGGCCGGTGGCACTGGTCGAGCAGGGGCGGGTCGCGATCGGCGACCCGATCGGCGAGGCGTTGGGCGCCCGCATGAGCGTAGTGCTGATCGGCGAGCGCCCCGGTCTCAGCTCGCCGGACAGTCTCGGGATCTATTTCACCTGGGCGCCCCGGTCGGGCCGCCGCGACAGCGAGCGCAACTGCATCTCCAACGTTCGTCCACGCGGCCTGAGTTACGCCAGCGCCGCCAAACTGCTCGCCTACCTGCTGCGCGAAGCCCAGGCGCTGGGCGCCTCCGGCGTCGCGCTGAAAGACGATAGCGAAGTCGACTCCCACCTCGGTGACGGCCGACAGGGCAACTTCCTGCTGCCGCCCGAGACGTAGCCCGATAAAAGCCAAAGCCTGCCTTGGCCTCAGGCGCCGAATTGATCGTTTGCGCTAATCCATGCGTGGCGCGCAAGCTGAGAGCGTATCTCGAACGCCCAATACAACGACGCAGGGGAGGGAGCATGACGCGACCGAATATTCTGGTACTGATGGCGGATCAGGTGAACGGCACGCTGTTCAAGGATGGGCCGGCGGACTTTCTGCACGCGCCCAACCTGAAGAAGCTGGCCAGGCGCGCGGTCAATTTCAACAACACCTACACGCCGAGCTACCTGTGCGCGCCGGGGCGGGCGGCCTTCATGTCGGGCCAGTTGCCCTCGCGTACCGGCGTCTACGACAACGCTGCCGAATTCCGTTCCGCCGTGCCGACCTGGGCGCATCATTTGCGTCGCGCCGGCTATTCCACCTGCCTCTCCGGCAAGATGCACTTCGTGGGGCCGGATCAGTTGCACGGCTTCGAGACCCGGCTGACCACCGATGTCTATCCTGCCGACTTCGGCTGGACGCCGGACTACCGCAAGCCGGGCGAGCGCATTGACTGGTGGTATCACAATCTGGGCTCGGTCACTGGTGCTGGCGTCGCCGAGATCTCCAACCAGATGGAGTACGACGACGAAGTCGCCTTTCATGCCGAACAGAAACTTTTCGATCTCTCCCGCGGGCACGACTCGCGGCCCTGGGCGATGTGCGTGAGCTTCACCCACCCGCACGACCCGTATGTGGCGCGGCGCCAGTTCTGGGATCTCTACGAAGACTGCGAACACCTCGAACCGGAACAGGGCGTGGTGCCGTTCGAGAAGCTCGATCCGCACAGCCAGCGGGTCTTCGAGGCCAACGACTACACGAAGTTCGATATCCAGCCGGAAGACGTGCGCCGGGCACGCCGCGGTTATTTCGCCAATATTTCCTATATCGACGACAAGGTCGGCTCGATTCTGGACGTGCTCGAGCGCACCCGGATGCTCGACAATACCATCATCGTGGTGACGTCGGATCACGGCGACATGATTGGCGAGAAGGGGCTGTGGTTCAAGATGAGCCCGTTCGAAGGCTCGTCGCGCGTGCCGTTGATGATCGCCGCGCCGGGGCTGGAGCCGCGCTCGGTGGAGGCGCCGGTTTCGACCATCGATATCAACGCCACACTGGCCGATCTGGTGGGGATCGATCTCTCCGAAGTCGAACCCTGGACCGATGGCGAGTCGCTGCTTCCCCTGGCCCGCGGCGGCACGCGCGAGGCGCCGGTCTACATGGAGTACGCCGCCGAGGGCACGCAGGCGCCGCTGGTCACGATTCGCGAAGGAAAGTGGAAGTTCAACCACTGCGAGATCGACCCGCCGCAGCTGTTCGATCTCGAGGCCGATCCGCACGAGACCCGCAATCTGGCCCAAGACCCGGACTACGCCGAAATACTGGCGGAATTCCAGGCCAAGGTTCGCGCACGCTGGGACATGCAGCGCTTCGATGCCGAGGTCCGTGAAAGCCAGGCGCAGCGGCTGGTCGTCTACGAAGCGCTGCGCAACGGTCACTACTATCCGTGGGATCACCAGCCGTTGCAGGACGCCTCCCAGCGCTACATGCGCAATCATATGGATCTCAACATCGTCGAGGAGTCACAGCGCTTCCCGCGCGGCGAGTGACACCGCGGCCGCCGGCCGGTCACGGCGTGAATCATTTCGCCCGCGGCGTATGAGCGGGCGCTGCATCCGCGTACAATCCGCATAAGACGAACGTTCAAGAAGTCTGCGCAAGACGAACGTTCAGGACGAAGGTCGGGCTCGCCTCGGCTTTCGTCGTTCTATTCATCCCGTCGTCGTTTCATTCACGCCGTTTCCCGCGAGATTCCCCGCTGTGCTCTCTACTGCCAACATCACCATGCAGTTTGGCCCCAAGCCGCTGTTCGAGAACGTATCCGTCAAATTCGGCGGTGGCCATCGCTACGGCCTGATCGGCGCCAACGGCTGCGGCAAGTCCACCTTCATGAAGATTCTGGGGGGCGACCTGGAGCCGACCGGCGGTCAGGTGATGAAGGACGTCACCACGCGACTGGGCAAGCTGCGCCAGGATCAGTTCGCGTTCGAGAACGAGCGCGTGATCGATACCGTGATCATGGGCCACGAGGAGCTGTGGGCAGTCACCGCAGAGCGCGAGCGCATCTACTCCCAGGCAGAGATGAGCGACGAGGACGGCATGAAGGTCGCCGACCTGGAAGTGCGCTTCGCCGAGCTCGAAGGCTATACCGCCGAATCCCGCGCCGGCGAGCTGCTGCTCGGGCTGGGCATTCCGCTGGAGCAGCACACCGAGCCGATGAGCGTGGTGGCGCCGGGCTGGAAGCTGCGCGTGCTGCTGGCCCAGGCGCTGTTCTCGGACCCCGACGTGCTGCTGCTCGACGAGCCCACCAACCACCTGGATATCAACACCATCCGCTGGCTGGAAGAGGTCCTGCGGGCGCGCAGCTCGACGATGATCATCATCTCCCACGATCGCCACTTCCTGAATAGCGTCTGCACTCACATGGCGGATCTGGATTACGGCGAGCTGCGGTTGTTCCCGGGCAACTATGACGAGTACATGATCGCCGCGACCCAGGCCCGCGAGCGCCTGCACGCCGACAACGCCAAGAAGAAGGCGGAAATCGCCGAGCTTCAGCAGTTCGTCAGCCGCTTCTCGGCCAACGCCTCCAAGGCCAAGCAGGCCACCTCGCGCCAGCGCAAGATCGACAAGATCCAGCTCGAGGAGGTCAAGCCCTCCTCGCGTGTCAGCCCGTTCATCCGGTTCGAGCAGAGCAAGAAGATCCACCGTCACGCACTGACGGCGGACAAGCTCTCCAAGGCGTGGGGCGACAACGTGCTGTTCGACCGTTTCGGCCTGCAGGTCGAAGCCGGCGAGCGTGTCGCCATCATCGGCCCCAACGGCATCGGCAAGACCACGCTGCTCAATTGCCTGGTCGGCACGATGGCGCCGGATGCGGGCGAGGTGAAGTGGACCGATGCGGCGGAAGTGGGCTACTTCGCCCAGGACCACGCGGCCGACTTCGAGGGTGGCGAGACGCTGTTCGAGTGGATGCGCCAGTGGACCACCGAAGGCGAGCAGACCGTGCGCGGCGCGCTGGGGCGGATGCTGTTCTCCAACGACGACATCAGCAAGTCGGTGAAGGTGATCTCCGGTGGCGAGCAAGGTCGGATGCTGTTCGGCAAACTGATCCTGCAGAAGCCCAACGTGCTGGTGATGGACGAACCCACCAATCACCTCGACATGGAGTCGATCGAGGCGCTCAACCTGGCGCTGGACAACTATCCCGGCACGCTGATCTTCGTCAGCCACGACCGTGAATTCGTCGGCTCGCTGGCCACCCGCATCATCGAGATGAAAGAGGACGGTATCGTCGACTTCAGCGGCAGCTACGACGACTATCTGCGCAGCCAGGGCGTGTACGACTAGCGCCCGCTTCGCCACCGCGCGCCGGCCGGAGATGGGCTATGCTGCACGACAGCGAGTCCATTTCCGTGAAGGAGCGTCCCGCCATGACCGCCAATGCCCTCCAGACGATCGACCCCGCCAAGACGGCCCTGGTCCTGATCGAATTCCAGAACGATTTCACCACGCCGGGCGGCGTGCTGCACGACGCCGTAAAAGGCGTCATGGCCCGCGAGGACATGCTGGCCAAGACGCAGGATCTCGTCGTCAGGGCGCGTGCCGCCGGTGTCAGCATTCTCCACGCGCCGATCCACTTCGCACCGGGCTATGGCGAGATCACCGCTCAGCCCTACGGCATCCTTGCCGGTGTGGTGAACGGCAAGGCGTTCGTCAAGGGTGAATGGGGTGCCGAGATCTGCGAGGCGCTTACCCCGCAGGCCGGTGACATCGTCATCGAAGGCAAGCGTGGCCTGGATACCTTCGCCTCGACCAATCTCGATTTCATCCTGCGCAGCAAGGGGATCGAAACGATCGCCCTGGCCGGCTTCCTGACCAACTGCTGCGTGGAATCGACCATGCGCTCGGGCTACGAGAAAGGCTTCGAGGTGGTGACGCTGACCGACGGCGTCGCGGCCACCAGCGAGGCCGAGCACGATGCGGCGATCGCCTACGACTACCCGATGTTCTCCAAACCGATGACCGTCGCCCAGTTCGCCGAGGCGTTACCGGGCGCAGCCTAGTCACGAAACGTTGCGGATCAGGGATCGAAACGCCATTGCGCAGGTCTATCGGAAGGCCGACGACGAGGGAGCGCCGTCATCGGCCTGACTGAGATCGCCGGCACACCGACGTGCCGGCTCAATCCGCCAGGGCGGGACTCGACGAAGGAGCGACGAGCGATGATGTCACGGACACGATCCGTTTCGATGTTACTGGGTGTCCTGTTGACGGCAACGGCAACCGCAGCGGTCGCCTTGCCCAGCAGCTTTCCCACCGGCACGACCTACTACGATCCCGAGCGGGCCTACAACGGCTTTGTGCTGTTCCCCGGCGGTGACGGAAAGACCCATCTGATCGACATGAACGGCAACGAGGTTCACCGCTGGGACTACGAAAGCTTCCCGCCGGTGGCCTTGAGTGCCGACCAGACCAACGACGAGAAAGGCCACCTGCTGGTGCAACTGGCACGGGCGAAAGAACTCCCGGAACACGCCAGCCCCGGCAACGGGCTGACCAACGCCTCTGTCGCCGAGGTGGACTGGGACGGCAAAGTGCAGTGGCAATGGGGCAGCCAGCAGAACCCGGTCTATCAGCACCACGACATGCGTCGCCTGCCCAACGGCAACAACCTGGTGATGACCGCCGAGATGCGCGAGCTCAACGGCTTCGACTACCCGATCATCGAGAACGGTATCGAGGAGGTCGATGATGACGGCCGGGTCGTCTGGGAATGGAAGGCGGGCGACCATCTCGACGAGATGGGCTTTTCCGACGCCGGCCTGCGGTCGCTCAAGGATTCCGAGGATCCCGACTTCCTGCATCTGAACACGGCGGTGCCCGTCGGGCCCAATCACTGGTACGACGCGGGGGACGAGCGTTTCGCGCCGGACAATATCCTGGTCAATTCCCGCAATGCCAATGTCACTTTCATCGTCGATCGACAGAGCGGGGAGATCGTCTGGCGAATTGGCCCTGACATGCCGGCGCTACAGCTCAACGGCAAGCTTGGTCGGCCGGTCGATCAGACCGTGGGTTCCCATGATGTTCATCTGATCCCCGAAGGGTTGCCGGGCGCGGGCAACATGCTGATCTTCGACAACCAGGGCAATGCCGGCTTTCCGCCTGCCAGGCAGGGGTTCTTCTCGTCGTCCCGCGTGATCGAGGTCGATCCGAGCAGCGGCAAGATCGTCTGGCAATACACCGGCAACATGTCGGGCGGCGCGCCGTATACCTTCTACAGTTCGTTCATCTCGAGCGCGCGGCGGTTGCCCAACGGCAACACGCTGATCGATGAAGGCCAGAACGGCCGCCTGTTCCAGGTCACCCCGGAAGGCGAGACCGTCTGGGAGTACGTGAGCCCGTTCTTCGGCAAGTCGATGCCGAGCGACGACTACGTCACCAACCAGGTCTACCGTGCGCAGCTGGTCGATTACGACTGGGCGCCGGACGGCACGCCGCACGAGGAAACCGCGGTGAAGGCAGACTGCGGCCTCTATCCGGCGGCGCCTGGCTGCCATCCGGGCGAGTCCGACGATCCGTCCCATGGCTGAGCCGCGCGATCGGCCGGCGTAGCGGCAAGTCGCCGCATGCCGGCCGGATGCAGGTTGCGTGGTGTCTGCGTAGACTGCCAATGACATTTTCTCGTGCGAGTCATCATGGACAGTCAGGCTGCAGACGTTTCGACCGCGACGCCTCGTTCCCCCAGCGAGGCCCTTTCCGATACCTTGATCGTCGGCGCTGGCGCCACCGGGCTGGCGGCGGCCTGGGCGCTGGTCAAGCGCGGACGACATGTCACCCTGCTGGAGGGCAACTCCCACGTCGGCGGTAACCTTCGTACCGAGCGCGATGGCGAGTGGCAGATCGAGCACGGGCCCAACACCGTCATCATGAAGCCCCCCCTTTATGCGCTGCTGGAAGAGCTCGACCTGCTCGACGAGGCGCAACCCGCCAATGCCGTTGCCAACAAGCGCTACGTCGTGATGAACGGCGAGCCGGTGGCGCTGCCGATGAAACCGCTGGACGCCCTGGTCAGCCCGCTCATCGGCTGGCGCGGCTGGGCACGACTGGCTCGCGAGCCGTTCATCGGCCGTTCGAGCGCGCCGGAGGAAACCCTGGCCGCCTTCGTCGAACGGCGACTCGGCCCGCGCATTCTCGCGCGCATGGTCGATCCGTTCGTCTCCGGCGTCTATGCAGGCGATCCGTGCAGGCTGTCCGTTCAGGCGGCCATGCCGCGCCTGGCCGCCATCGAGCAGGAACATCGCTCGCTGATCCTCGGCGGGATGAAACGGCTGCGTCAGGCGCGTCGTGATCCCGGCGGCGTGCCGGCCGAATGGCGCGGCAAGCTGGTGAGCTTCCCGCAGGGGCTGCAGCATCTGGCCGACCGGCTGGCGGAGCGCATCACGGCCCAGCCGACGGCCGCCATCCACACCGATCGCTCCGTGCAGGGCATTCGTCGCGACGGCGAACAGTGGGTCGTCACGGATGATCACGGCGGGGAGTGGCGAGCCAGGTCGCTGGTGCTGGCGGTGCCCGCGCCGGTCGCCGCCCGGCTCCTGCAGCCGCTGGACCCGGCGTTGGCGGAGCCGCTCCAGCGCATCGTCTATCCGCCGGTCAACGCCATTGCGCTGGGCTTTCGCGAGCAGGATATCGTCCATCCGCTGGACGGCTTCGGCGTGCTGATCCCACGCGCCGAAAAGCGGCGCACGCTGGGCGCGCTATTCTCGTCGACGCTGTTCCCTAACCGCGCACCGGCCGGACACAAGCTGCTCAACGTGTTCATCGGCGGGCGGCAGGATCCGTCGGCGGCGGACGGCGACGACGATACGCAGGTCGCGCGGGTGCTCGATGAGCTGCGCGATCTGCTGGGCATTCGCGGCGAACCGGTATGGCAGAAGGTGACGCGCTGGCCGCAGGCCATCCCGCAGTACGAGCTCGGTCACCTGGAGCGCATCGCGGCGCTGGATGCGGCGCTTCAGGGCCATCCAGGCCTGCACCTGGCGGGCAACTGGCGCGGCGGTATCGCGGTGGGGGACTGCCTGGAGAACGGCCGACTGCTGGGTGAGCGTCTGCTGTCGGAGACTTGAGCCGAGGCGGCGCGGGAAACGCCGCCTCGACGACGCGGGTAGCGTTACTTGTCCACCAGTTCCGCCACCGACGACAGGATCTCCTTGGGCCGGAACGGATAGCGTTCGATATCGGCCTTGTCGGCGATGCCGCTCAGCACCAGTACCGTGTGCATGCCCGCCTCGATACCGGCGACGATATCGGTATCCATGCGGTCGCCGATCATACCGGTGCCATCGGAGTGCACGCCCAGCTTGTTGAGCGCCGAACGGAACATCATCGGGTTGGGCTTGCCGACGATATACGGCTTGCGCCCCGTCGCTTCGGTGATCAGCGCGGCGACCGCACCGGTGGCCGGCAGCACGCCTTCCTGGCTGGGCCCGGTGGCATCCGGATTGGTGCAGATGAAGCGCGCGCCCTGATTGATCAGGCGGATCGCCTTGGTGATCGCCTCGAACGAGTAGGAGCGGGTTTCGCCGATCACCACGTAGTCCGGCTTGGCATCGGTCATGATGAAGCCGGCTTCATGGATCGCCGTGGTCAACCCCGCCTCGCCGACGACGAAAGCCGAGCCGCCCGGTGCCTGATCGCGCAGGAATGCTGCCGTAGCGAGCGCCGAGGTCCAGATCTTCTCTTCCGGAACTTCGAGGCCGCTGTGCCGCAGGCGCGCGCTGAGATCGCGGGGCGTGAAGATCGAATTGTTGGTCAGTACCAGAAACGGAATCTCCCGCTCCCGCCATTGGTTGATCAGGTCCGCCGCGCCGGGAATGGCCTTGTTTTCGTGCACCAGCACGCCGTCCATATCGGTCAGCCACGATCTGATGTTGCGATGACTCGCGGTGTTGTCCTTTTTGCTAGCCATATGTCCCCTTAGCATGCGCGTGAAAGATTGGTCGATATCCCGATCCTCTGTGGCGCCAGTTTAGCAAGTTGTCGCCTCGGCGTGCGGCTGAGGTTGATACCGGCCGCGATGATCGGTGGCGCCATCAATACCCGCGTTCGGCGTCGGCCAGATCCTCGACGTACCCGGTCGCCTCGAAGCGTTCGATATTGGCGGCGACGATGCGGCTGCCGGTCGGCGCGTCGATCAGCGAGGCGATGTGCGCGCCGACTATTGGAGGCGATGATTGACAGAGTCGCTTCACTTCATGTCTCAGATCACATTCGGAGCCCAACGGCGATGCCAATCGGTCTCCTGCTGATAACGGTGGCCGACATGGATCAGACGCTGTTCCTCCAGATTGGGAGCGATCAATTGCATCCCGACTGGAAGTCGCGTGTCAGCGCTCAGACCCACCGGGAGGACGAGTGTCGGCACACCCAGGTTGGTGAACGGCAGATTGAAGGCCGGTGACCCGGTCGCGTGCAGCCCCAGAGGCGCCGTCGTCGGTGCGGCCGGGGTCATCAGCAGATCGACTTTGTCGTACAAGCTGGCGAAGGCTTGGCGATACTGCTGGCGGATGCGCTGGGCTCGCAGGTAGTCGTTGGCGGAGATAGTGAGCCCCTCGCTGATGAATGCCTGCAAGTAGTCGCCGTAGCGATGCGGGTGCTGATAGTAGCGATCTGCATGGAAGTTGGTCGTCTCGGCCTGCATGATGATCTGCTGCGCGGCAACAGCGTCCTCGAACCCTGGCGGCGGCGCGATGTCGATACAGCGTATGCCCAGCGTTTCCAGCGTCCGTCGGGCGTCATCGAGCGCCGCAACGACATCGCCGTCGTTGGTGGCGAAGTGCGGATGTCGAAGCCAGCCGATGGTTTGGCCCGCGATCTCGCCCTTCAGCGACAACGATTGAGCGGGCAGCGTCCATGTGGTCTCGTCGCGCGGGTCCGGCCCTGCTAGCGCCTGATAAACCAGCAGGCTGTCCTCGACGCTGCGGGTAAAGGCGCCGACGTGGTCCAGGCTCCAACTGGCGGGGATCACTCCGGCTTTGCTGATTCGCCCATAGCTGGCCTTGAGCACGGTCAGTCCATTGTAAGCGGCGGGGCGCGATAGCGACCCGGCGGTCTGCGTACCGAGCGCGGTCATGACCATGCCGGCGGCGACCGCGGCTGCCGAACCGCTACTGGAGCCGCCCGGCGTATGGCCGTCGCGCCAGGGGTTGACGGTGGGCGGCGGCGTGCCCCAGTTGGCGAATTCGGTGGTCGTCGTCTTGCCGATCAGGATCGCATCCTGGGCCGCCAGCCGCTCCACCGCGGTGGCGTCGCCTTCGCTGCGAAAGCCCTGCAGCACTCGGGAGCCGGCTTCGGTAGGAAAGTCCCGGGTATGGAAAATATCCTTGACCCCATAAGGAATCGCGAACAGAGGCGGCAGGTCCTGTGCCCGCGACAGGCGTGCGTCCAGCGCCACCGCCTGGCGGCGGGCGCTCTCGATATCGCAAGCTACCCAGGCGTGAACATGAGGCTCCAGACGTGTCAGTCGAGTGAGAGACTCCTCGAGCAGTTCGCTGGGGCTAATCTTGCGCCGACACAGCAGGTAGTGGGCCTCGGCGATGGAACGTGGTTCAGGCGCATGATCATTCATGATGTCGGGCTTCCTGATCGGTGGGGCAGGCCCCCTTGGGACCGAACAGCGGCACGGTGGCCGCGTCGACGGACGCGGCCCGGACTTGGGCAATGGCCTCCGCAAGGGTCACTGGGCGTCCTCCTCAAGAGCGGTCTCGGCGAAACTGGGATCGACGATGTCGTCATAGACCATGTCGCCGGTGATATTGCCCACGAACTTCTGCATGTCGATGGCATTGTCGAAGGCTTGCTGGGTGATCGTGACATTGGAGGGATAGACATTGCGATCGATCATGCGTTGCACGGCGTCGTCGACAGTATCCCCATCCAGACTGGCGAATTCTTCTCGGGCAACCGCCATGGCTCCTTCCGGATCGTCGTGGATCAAGTGCAGAGATTCGTTGATCGAACTGACAAAGCGCTGGACCAGATCAGGATCATCATCGATCAGCGACTGTGAGGTGTTGATAGTCGAGAAAGCATATTCGGGATAATCCTGGGTGAAGTCATGAATGATCTTCAGGCCCTGAGAGATGCCCTGTTCGACCTGTGGCTGGTAGGCGATGGCGACATCGGCCTGACCAGCCAGCACTGGTCCGAGCTCCGACCCGTTCTGCACTTCGGAGACATGTACATCACCTTGATAGGACAGGTCGTTGTCAGCCAGTAGGCGTTTCAGCAGCGTGTTGGAGGTTCCCGGGGCCAGGCCGACGGCCACCGTCTTGCCTTTCAGATCGGCTGGGCCATCGTACTCGAATTGGGTCTTGGCCAGCGCCCACACTGGAGCGCTGTTGGCGACGGCACTGACGGCCTTGGCATGACCGCCTTTTTCCTGAGCGAAGCCGACATGCTCTGGGCCATGCACCGAGAACTGTGCCTCGCCGGCCAACACCGAAGCCAGTGCGGTGGGGCCAGATCCTGCCGAGCGCACTACCGGTACTTCGATGCCGTGGGCGGCGAAAATGCCCTCGTGACGGGCCACATAGACCGGCAGATAGAGCAGGCTGTGGAAGGCCTCGGTGACCAGGACGGTATCCGGATCGCCATCGGCGGCTTGGGTGGCAGGCAGCCAGCCCAAGCTGCCGAGCAGCAGGGGCAGGGCGAGGAGACGAGACGCTGTCATGGTTCACTTCCTTTGTTGGACTTGTGGAGGGTTTGTTCGGCGTGGGATATACGCTGGTATGGTGAAGTCGATGACGGATCAGCGGCTCTCCCAGGGCAGCAGGTATCTTTCGATCCTGGACACCACGAGATAGAGAGCAATGGCGACGAGCATCAGGGTCAGCACGCCAACCCATACCGCGTTCAGGTTGAACAGATTGCCGGCGACGAATATCGAGCGGCCGAGCCCCTTGTCCGAGGCGATGAACTCGCCGCCGATCTCGGCGATCAGGGCAAAGCCGATGTTGAGGCGGAAGGCGGAGATGATCCACGGCAGGGTCGCGGGGACAACTACCTTGAGGAAGATCTGACGCTTGGTGGCACCCAATGAGCGCATCAGGTTGACTAGGTTGGCATCGATCTGGTGAGTACCTTGGTAGGCGCTCAGCAACGCGACGATGAAGGTGGCGATGAATGCCAGAGCCACCTTGGACAGCATGCCCGATCCGAACCAGATAATGATCATCGGTGCCAGCGAGATCTTGGGCAGCCCGTTGAGGGCGACCACAAAGGGGTCGATGATGCGGGCGACATGGCGCGAATACCACAGTAGCAGACCGGCCATCGAACCGCCGATACTACCTAGCAGGAAGCCGACGATGGTGGCGTAGAGGGTGGTCCAGGTGTCGCTGAGTAATTGTCCACTTTGCAACTGGCGCCAAGCTTCGATGGCAATGCCACCGGGCGAGCCCATCAGGAAGGCGTTGACCCAGCCGAAGTCGACCGCGAACTGCCAGGCGACGATCAGTACTGCGACGATGGCCAGCCGCCATAGGTTCTCCTTCCATAGAGAATGATCCTGGTGCTTTCTGGGCTTGGTCCCGCCGGCCGAAACTTCGATACGCCTAGTATAGAGCGATGCCGTGCTCACGATGCCTGTCCTCCCATTTGAATGTCGAGATCGGCCCAGATCTGGTCGAACAGAGTCTGGTATCGGGGATCGCTGCGGGCCTTGAGACAAGAGCCCAGTCGTCGCGACAGGCCGACCTCGTAGAGCCGCTTGACCGAGGTCGGACGCTGGGTCATGACCGCGACGCGATCCGACATTGCGATTGCCTCGCCAATGTCGTGGGTGATCAGCACCACCGTCTTGTCGAACGACTTGAGGATTGACAGGATCTCCTCTTCCAGCACCAGTCGGGTCTGGTAGTCGAGCGCCGAGAACGGTTCGTCGAGCAGGATCACATCGGGATCGGTGATCAAAGTGCGGATCAGCGCCACCCGTTGGCGCATGCCACCGGACAGCGTATGTGGATAGGCGTCGGCGAAATCCGCCAGGTTGTAGCGCTCCAGGTACTCTCGGGACATCGCCAAACGTCTGGCGCGGGGAACACCGGCCACCTCAAGTCCGAGAGCGACGTTCTCCAGGATGGTTCGCCAGGGGAACAGCAGATCGCGCTGCAGCATGTAGCCGATGTGGGCGCCGCGGATCGGGTGGCTGCCGCGCAGGGTGATGCTGCCGGCGCTGGGCTCGAGCAGGTTGGCGATGATGTTGAACATCGTGCTTTTGCCGCAGCCGCTGGGCCCGACGATGCTGATGAACTCGTGCTCCCGAATATCCAGGGTAATGTTACGGATCACCGGGATCGGGTTGCCCTGCTGGTCCTCGAAGTGCTTTTCGACGTGGTCCAGGGCGATCGCGACGTTAGGGCCGCCGCTGGGTATCGCCGCGATTTCGCGCAGTTGAGTGGAAAGGGTCATGCCATGGCTCCTGACGGTTTGTGTTTGTTCGTCTTGTCGGAGTTCTGGCTGGCGTAGGCTCATGGCCGCGATCTTATGTGACCGTCCTGTGGGAGCGATCGTCAGATTGTCGCGATTCAAGGCGCGCCTGGCTAAAACCTACCAAACTTACCAGGCGCTATTATCATTACGCCCTTCGTCAGGCGGTTGTCAACCGCTTTACGCCAATTCGGCCAGCGTGCGGGAGAGCGTGGTGACTTCGGCATAGCGGGAGTTGAGGTCAAGCAAGGTGAAGTCCTGTAGCGGCCGTGTGCGGTCGGCGACAGCCTCGCTGGGAATCACCGTCCGGCGGCCGCTCTGGAACAGGTCGATGGCATTGGTGCGTATGCTGCCGCTGGTGGTAACCCCCGCCAAGACCACGGTATCGATCCGATTTCGATCCAGAAATGCTTCCAGCTTGGATGCCTTCAGATCCGAGACGTAGTGGGTACTGAGTTCCAGGTCGTAGGCGTAGTTCGCAAGTGCCTCATGCTTCCGGATCCAGTGCGACTCCGCCTCGAGGATGCGCATGGCCGGGAATTTCTCGCCCCAGAGCGCTGAAAAGGCGTGGGCGGGGTCGTAGACCGTGCGGCTAAATATTACTGGATGGCCTTGGGCGGCGAAGGTTTCGATCAGAGTGCGTGCTGCGTTGAGTTGATCGTCGAGTTGAACGCATAACTGACTTTCGGCGGTGCAGAAACCTATGGTCAAGTCGCGGATCAGTAGCGCTGGCCGCTGACCGAAAGCGAGGGGGGCTGAGAAACCCTGCTGTGAATAGAGGTGCCGTGTGGGATTGAACAAATATCGACGCTGCCCCCCGGGTGTGTAGATGACCGTCAGGCCGTAGCGGGTGAGCTCCCCTTCCACTTCCATGCGGCGCAGCGTGCTGGGTGACAAGCCAAGTAGTTTCGAGACTTCTGATATCGTGGCGAGCTTATTGTCATACATGAGGTATCGTGAGTCGCTGGTCATTGGCTTGGATCATGGTCGGCATAGTGCCATGGGGTGATTGGAGGCGTCATCACAGCGGGCAACAGGCTAGTATCCGCGTTCGGCGTCGGCCAGATCCTCGACGTGCCCGGTCGCCTCGAAGCGTTCGATATTGGCGGCGACGATGCGACTGCCGGTCGGCGCGTCGATCAGCGAGGCGATGTGCGGCGTGACCGTGATGGCGGGATGCGCCCAGAACGGATGCTCGCTCGGCAACGGCTCGATATGGAAGACATCCAGCGTGGCGTGGCTCAACTGGCCGCTTTCCAGCGCGTCGAGCAGGTCGCCTTCGACCAGATGAGGGCCGCGACCGGCGTTGATCACGCTCGCACCACGCGGCAGGGTAGCGAAAAGGTCGGCGTCGAGAATCCCCGTCGTCGCCTCGGTCAATGGCAGCAGGCAGACCAGGATCTCGCAGCGCGCGAGAAAAGCGCCGAACTCGGCATCGCCGGCATAAGTGGTGACACCTTCGATCTTCCGCTTCGTGCGCGACCAGCCCAGTGTCTCGAAGCCGAGCGAGGCCAGCGTTCGCGCCGCGGTGCCGCCGAGATTGCCCAGCCCCATGACGCCCACGCGGCGCTGCGTCGCCGGCGGCACGACCAGCTGTTTCCAGCGCTTCTCTCGTTGGTTGGCGGCAATGGCCGGCATGTCGCGATGATGGCGCAGCACGTGCAGCGCCACGTACTCGCGCATGCGCTGGGTCAGGTCCGTGCCCACAGTGCGGATGATCGGCATCTGGCGCGGCAGTTCGGCATCGGCCAGCACATGGTCGATGCCGGCGCCCAGCGAGACGATCGCCTTGAGATTGGGGAAGGGCAGGAAAGCGCCGGTTGCCGGCTTCCACACCACGGCATAGGTGACTGCCTCGACATCACCCGGGTCGTGAATGGGGCGGATCGTCCAGTCCGGGAGCAGGGCCTGAAGCTGCTCGATCCACCAGTTTGTTTTATCCACACCCGGTATTGATACAACGATAGACATCTCGGAATCCTGGTAGTGAATCAGGGGCGCACGACCGGCTCGTCGTCGAGCGGTTCAATCTGAAACGGCGCCGGTGCGGCACCGCCGCCGACCGGCTGGGTCGGGTCGTTGATGCCGGTGCACTCGCCGCTTTCGGGATCTCGCGAAACCGCCGAGACGCAGGCATAAAGCTTGGGAAATACCAGTTGCTGGGCGATCTCCAGCTCGAAGCGCTCGCCCAGCTTCGCCAGTGTCTCGGGATCGAAGCGCGGGTCGACACGGACCGAACCGCGATAGCTGGCGTCCAGGCGCGGATGATGCACGGCATCTTCCAGACTCATGTCGAAGTCCATCATCAGCGCGGCTACCTGGGTCACTGCCGGCATGATCAGGTTGCCGCCGGAGGCGCCCACCGAGAAGCGCGCCTCGCCGCCCTTCACCGCTACCGTCGGGCACATGTTCGAGGAGTTGATGCGCTTGCCGCCTTCCATCGTCGTGGGATAGCCGGGGCGCGGGTCGAAGTAGCTGACGCTGTCGTTCATCAGCATGCCGGTCGAGGGCAGCGTGACGCCGGAGCCGAAGCGGTTGAGCAGGGTATAGGTGAGCGCCACCATGTTGCCTTCGGCGTCCACCGATGACATCGACGAGGTGCAGGCGCCCTGTTCACCGTCCGTCTCCGTTAGCACGCCGTTGCGAATCTTGTGCCGCTTCCAGCAGTGTTCCAGCGCTTCGGCGTAAACGAGCCAGGTCTCCGGTGTCGGCGTTTCCGGCGGGGTCGGCATCGCCTCTAGCGCGTGCGCCAGCATCTCGCGCTGGCGCAGGCCGCCGGAAACCTCGCCCGGCGTATAGAGCGTGTAGCCGCGATGCTCGGCGGCCATGGGGGCGTATTCGAATACCTCGTAGGCGGCGAGATCCTCCCGCGAGATGCGCGAGCCGCCCGCTTGCAGATCGCCAACGATCTTCTCGGCCAAGGCGCCGCGATAGAAAGTGTCGGCGCCGTTCTCGGCGATCTCGCGCAGGGTGTCTGCCAGTTGCGGAATGCGCAGCCGGCTCTCCGGCGTCGCCGGATGCCCGCCAGGCAGATAGATCGAACGAGATACCGGATCGCGGGCCAGCGTTCTGGCGCAGACGCCGATCTGCAGGCTGGTGAACCAGTCGACGTGCAGGCCCCGCTCGGCCAGGGCGATCGCGGGTGCCATGATGTCGGTACGTGGCCGGGTGCCGAAACGGGCGAGCGCGTGATCGAGCCCGGCCACGGCGCCGGGAACCGTGATCGAGCGGTAGCCTTCGATATTGGCGTTGTCGACC
Source organism: Salinicola sp. NYA28a (assembly GCF_976982775.1). Next base: position 3,769,179 of record NZ_OZ334582.1, on the reverse strand, counting down.
ACGCCGGGAAAGCCCATTGGCGTCGCCGGCAGAGCCGGATCGACCGGATAATCCTCGAGTCGCGTATCACCGGCGAGCACGCCCTGGAAATCGAGCGCGACGGCGCGCCGTTCCTTCGCCAACCAGATCACCATGAAGCCGGCGCCGCCGAGCCCGCACATCCACGGCTCGACGGCGTTGAGCGCATAGGCGGTGGCGACGATAGCATCGATGGCGTTGCCGCCGACATCGAGCTGCGCGGCGCCCGCCTGCGCCGCTACACGGTGTTGCGAGGCTACCGTGCCGCGTGTCGATCGCGCGGCGGGTGTGGTGAGGTGCCAGTTGTCGCGGTCTCGTTGGGGATGTTTCACGGGGAGGATTCCTGATTGGGACGATGGGTCGCCTCGATCAACTCGGCAATCAGCGCTTCGACGTCTTCCAGATAGGCGCTGCCGTTGGATGGCGGCGTCGGGTCGGAGGTCATCACCACGGTCATGGCGCGAGATGGCACCACGTAGAGCAGCTGGCCGCCATAGCCCCAGCCGTAGTAGACGGGGTCGCCGGCGATGCGAGTGATGAACCAGCCATAGCCGTAATCGTCGCCGTTGAAGAACGAGCGGGTGCGCGGCTGCCAGGAGCGTTCGATCCAGTCGGCCGAGAGCACCGTGCGGTCGTCGCGGATCCCACGCTGGCGGATCATCTCGCCGAAGCGCAGGAGCGCCTGCGGTGTCAGGCCCATCTCGTTGCCGCCGAAATAGATGCCCTGCGGGTCACGTGTCCAGGGAGGAATCGCGATTCCCAGCGGATCGCCCAGCCAGTCGCGTGTCAGTGCCAGCGTACTGCGCCCCGTCGCTTCAGTGAGCGCCGCCGAGAGCAGGTGGCTGTTGCCGGTGGAGTAGAGCATGCGGCCGCCGAGTTCGGCGACGAAGGGGCGTTCCAGCGCGTCGGTGACCCAGTTCGAACTCGCCACCCAGGCGCCATAGTTGCCGCCGGAGGTGGGTTCGAGCCCCGCCTGCATCGAAAGCAGGTTGCCGACGGTGATATCGCTCACCCGCGGATCGATATCCGCGGGAACCCGGTCGCCCAGCAGTTCGATCACCGGCTGATCGACGCTCTCGATCACGCCGCGGTCGATGGCCGCGCCCACCAGTGCCGAGATCAGCGTCTTGGAAAGCGACTTGATGTTGGCCGTCTCGTTCGTCCCGTGGCCGCGAAAGCCTTCGTCGATCACGGTGTCGCCATCGATGGCGACCAGCAGGGAGTGACTGCGCGGCAGGCTGCCCGCCTGCTCGGCGATACTGTCGCGAACGGCCTCGGGCAGCGGGGCGGCCAGGGCTGGCGACGTCAGCGTCGCCAGCAGCAGGGCAAAAGCGAAACGTCGCCTGTGGGTATGGGCGGCGGCGGTCGGGAATCGAAACGAGCGAAGTATCGGCATGTGTCCAGTCTGGCGCATGCCGTGGCGTTCTTCCATGACGCCATGTCGTGGACGATGGCGGCAGCGTACGATGCGCTGGCGGGTATCAGCCGCCGAGGAAAGAGGACATGGCTTTGTCGGCAATCATGCCGCAGGCGCGCTCGCCGACCTGATCCTTGAGGTTGGTCAGGCTGAAGGTCTGGCCGTTGCCGCTATCGAGCAGCCCGCCCAGCCCCTTCTGGTAACCGTCGCTCTCCTCGGCCTGGCTCTGGCCGCCGATCTGCTCGAGCAGGCGGTTCTTGACCTTGTCGGTGGTGCTTTCGGTATAGCCCTGTTCCTGGCAGTAGCCGAGAACGCCGGCCACGTTCTGCATGCTGCCCAGATTCAGGGAGCCGGAACTCAGCGCGCCGAGCAGCGAGGCGCCACCGGCGGTATCGGTGTTCTGAGAGGACTGGCCGGACAACATTTCGCCGGCGCTTTTCTTGACGCTATCGAAGCTCACGGCCGCGGCCATCGGGGAGGCGACGACGGAAGCGGTCAGCAAGGCGGCGGAAAGAAAACGAAGATTCATGAATTAATACTCCTGGCGGAAAAGACCCTGCAAACGAGGGGACGATGAAACGATCCGCGAATGGTGACGACAGGGCGATGAGGCGCCGCGCCAGCGCTGTCCTGCGCTAGGGTGACCATGGTCGGGGGTTCGGGGTCGGGTGGCAACGGTCATTCTGTGACCGAATGACACGGTGGTGAAACGCCCCCGGCGTCATGGTCTAGGCTTGGAGTGTCGGGAGGCGTTCGACGTTCCCTAGAACATTTCCTTGAACCATTCCCTCGAAAAAAGGAGAGGTCATGATCATTACCGTTGGCGAATTCAGGAAACTGCTCGAAGAGTACGATGACCAGCTGGAACTGAGCTTCAGTGGTCTGGAGTACCATCGCGTCCGAGCCAAAGGCGACAAGCATCTGGAGGTCGAGTTCGAGGAGAAGGTTTTCAAGGACAAGGTGGGCCATGTCAAGGTTCACAGCGAAAAGCAATGAACGCGCCTGTCGGCCTTGAGAATCGCACCGGCTTGAACACCGCTCGCTCGAACACGGACGGGGAGTATTGCCATCTGGTGCCGAACCGACGGGATGATGGCGGCGTTAACCTGGGATGCGACGGGTGAGGCTTCGCCGTGGCATCTTTTTCCGTTACCGTTACGCCCCATTGACGCTAGGGAGCGGCACGAATGGATGATTCAACCCCTGTGACGCAAGTCGACGTCGCTATCGTCGGTGCGGGGCCGATCGGCCTGTGTTTTGCCAATGCGCTGTCGCGTCATGGCGTGAGCTCAGTGCTGATCGATCGTCAGTCGCGGTCGGCGATGGTGGAGCCGGCCAGCGACGGACGAGAGATCGCGCTGACCCGGGCCTCCCAACAGATTCTCGACAAGCTCGGCGTATGGTCGCGAGTCGAGCCGGCGGAGCGCGCCCGGATGCGGGCCGCCAAGGTCTTCGATGGTCAGTCGCTGTTCTCGATGGAAATCGCACCGGGCACTTCTCGCCATGATCCTCTCGGTTGCCTGGTACCCAACCAGGTGATTCGACGTGCCGCCTATGCGGCGTTGCCGTCCGACTCGACCGGTACGGGAGAGATCCTGTGGCGGGACGAACGGCAGATCGAGCGGTTCGAAGCCCGGGACGCCGAGATCGATATCGCTCTCGCCAGCGGCGAGCGGCTGCAGGCCTCGCTGCTGGTGGCGGCGGACAGCCGCTTTTCCACCACCCGCCGTGCCATGGGCATTCCCGCGCACACCTATCAGCACGGCCAGCACATGCTGGTCTGCCGCATGCATCACGAAAAACCGCACGACCAGACGGCGTGGGAGTGGTTCGGCTACGGCCAGACGCTGGCGCTGTTGCCGGTGGATACGCACTGCTCGTCGCTGGTGCTGACGCTGTCGCCGGCAGAGATGGAAAAGCAGCTGTCGTTGAACGACGAGGACTTCGACGCCGATATCACCCGGCGCTTCGGCGGCCGGCTGGGCGCCATGCGCAGGATCGCCGAGCCCCATCGTTATCCGCTGGTCAGTGTCTATGCCGAGCGTTTCGTCGGGCCTCGCCAGGCGCTGATCGGCGATGCCGCCGTGGGCATGCATCCGGTGACCGCGCATGGCTTCAACGTCGGGCTGCAGGGGCTGTCGCGACTGGCAGACCTGATCGGCGAGGCGCGAACGCGAGGGCAGGATATCGCCTCGCCAGCGCTGCTCGCACGCTATCAGCGCGAGCAGCGTCTGGCGACGGCGCCGCTGTTCGCCGCCACGCTGGCGATCGTCGGGCTCTACACCGATGACCGCACCCCGGCCAGATGGCTGCGCAAGGCGGTACTGCGCGCTGGTGAAGCGGCCTGGCCGGCCAGGCGCCTGATCGCGAGTCATCTGACACGCTCGATCGGCTAGCCTCACACGCCAACCGTAGGCGCCGAGCGGGGAGCATCTCGGCTGACGACGCCTTTCTCGACTCAAGAGGAGTTCGTATGGATCTTGCAATGGTGGGACTCGGGCGCATGGGCGCCAACATGGCGGAACGCCTGGTGCGCGCCGGGCACCGCGTGGTGGGGCACGACCCGGGCGCGGAAGCGATGGCGAAGGCGGCGGAGAAGGGGATCGAGCCGTCGGATTCGCTGGCGGCGGCGATCGACGCCCTGCCGTCGCCCAGAATCGTGTGGCTGATGGTGCCGGCCGGCCCCCTGGTCGATACGCTCATCGGCGAGCTCGAACCGCTGCTGTCGAAGGACGACATCGTCATCGACGGTGGCAACTCGATGTACAAGGACACCGTGCGCCGAGCCGAGACGCTGCGCGAGCGTCATCTGCATTACGTCGATGTCGGCACCAGTGGCGGCGTCTGGGGGCTGCAGGAAGGCTACAGCATGATGGTCGGCGGCGAGACGCCGATCGTCGACTCGCTCCGGCCGCTGTTCGAGGCTCTGGCGCCGGCCGCCGACAAGGGCTGGGGTCATGTCGGGCCCAGCGGTTCCGGTCACTTTACCAAGATGGTCCACAACGGTATCGAGTACGGCATGATGCAGGCCTACGCCGAAGGCTTCGCGATCATGGAGCGCAAGGATTTCGATCTCGACCTGCATCAGGTCGCCGAAATCTGGCGTCATGGCAGCGTGGTGCGTTCCTGGCTGCTGGATCTGACTGCCAACGCGCTGGACAAGGATCCATCGCTGGAGGGCATTGCGCCCTTCGTATCGGACTCCGGCGAAGGTCGCTGGACCGTGGCGGAAGCCATCGAGCTTGACGTCAGCGCGCCGGTGATTACCCTGTCGCTGCTCGAGCGCCTGCGCTCCCGCGAGCAGGATTCCTATGGCGACAAGCTGTTGTCTGCCATGCGTAACGAATTCGGCGGGCACGCGATCAAGAAGGGGTGATCCGCGCTCTGTCTTCGCTACCCGATCTCTCTTTTCCTGCTACCAGATAGTGTGTTTCGACGCGCCGGTTTGGCACAAGCCTCCGGCGCGTTTCCGGTTCCCGGGTGGGGCGTTTTTACCCTTGACATGACGGGAGGCGGGCTACCATGCGGCCTCCGCGAGGGCCAAAAGTTGTCCACAGGAGATTAACAGAAAAACAGCACATCTATGCTTGGAAAAAGGCACGGCTACCATATATAGTGTTTTGCAGAAACGGCGGACACGCTCAGAAAGCGTGAATTCCACGTCGTCAAAGCCTGCACCATCGGTCATCGATGGCGTCTTTCCCTGTCAAGGATGGTTATTCATGAGCATCACGATCTATAGCAAACCTGCCTGCGTCCAGTGCAACGCCACCTATCGCGCTCTGGACAAGCAAGGAATCGACTATACCGTGGTCGACCTGACGCAAGACGCCGATGCGATGCAGCGCGTCCAGAACCTGGGCTATCGCCAGGTGCCGGTCGTGGTCGCGGGTGACGATCACTGGGCCGGGTTCCGCCCGGACAAGATCAGCACGCTGGTTGCCTGATCTCTCTTTTTCGTTTTTCTAGGCGCGCATCGGGGTTGTTCCGCGCCGTCTGAATACCGCGCAGGGGCGCAGGAGAACCGTCATGGCTGAGCTGGTCTATTTTTCGACCAAGTCAGGCAATACGCGGCGCTTCGTCGAAAAGCTGGGCCTGCCGGCCAGTCGCATTCCTCTGAGTCGAGACGACCAGCCCCTGCGGGTCGACGAACCTTATATTCTTATCGTACCGACCTACGGTGACGGCGATCCGCTCAGTTCGGTGCCGCCTCAGGTCATACGGTTTCTTAACGATGAACACAACCGGTCCCTGATTCGTGGCGTGATCGCTGGTGGCAACACCAATTTCGGCGAGGCATTCGGCCTCGCCGGTCGAGTGATCGCCAAAAAGTGTCAGGTACCGCTTCTCTATCGGTTCGAACTGATGGGCACTGCAGAAGATGTCCGTCGCGTTCTTGCAGGGGTGAATGAATTTTGGAAACGCTCAGCCTAGAAAAAGATACGGCAGCGCGACCCGCTGCCGATCACAACGCCAAGACGCTCGATTACCACGCGCTCAACGCCATGTTGAACCTGTACGACGCCAATGGCCGTCTGCAGCTCGACAAGGACCGTGAAGCGGCGCGTCAGTATTTCCTGCAGCACGTGAACCAGAATACGGTGTTCTTCCACTCGCTGAAGGAAAAGCTCGACTACCTGGTGGAAGAGGGCTACTACGAGCAGCAGGTGCTCGACCAGTACGACTTCGGCTTCGTCTCGTCGCTGTTCGATCAGGCCTACGCGGCGAAGTTTCGCTTCCAGAGCTTTCTGGGTGCGTTCAAGTACTACACCAGCTATACGCTCAAGACCTTCGACGGCAAGCGTTACCTGGAACGTTTCGAAGATCGTGTCTGCATGGTCGCGCTGAGCCTGGCGCGGGGCGACGAAACACTGGCCAGACAGCTGGTCGACGAGATCATCCATGGCCGTTTCCAGCCGGCGACGCCGACCTTCCTCAACTGCGGCAAGCGTCAGCGCGGTGAGCTGGTGTCGTGCTTCCTGCTGCGCATCGAAGACAACATGGAGTCCATCGGGCGCTCCATCAATTCGGCGCTGCAGCTCTCCAAGCGCGGCGGTGGCGTGGCGTTCTCGCTCTCCAACGTGCGCGAATCCGGCGCCCCGATCAAGCGCATCGAGAACCAGTCCTCCGGCATCATCCCGATCATGAAGATGCTCGAGGACGCCTTCTCCTACGCCAATCAGCTGGGAGCGCGACAGGGCGCGGGCGCGGTCTATCTCAACGCCCACCATCCGGACATCCTGCGTTTCCTCGACACCAAGCGCGAGAACGCCGACGAGAAGATCCGTATCAAGACGCTGTCGCTGGGCATCGTGATGCCGGACATCACCTTCGAGCTGGCCAAGCGCAACGAGGACATGTACCTGTTCTCGCCCTACGACGTGGAGCGCATCTACGGCGTGCCGTTCGGTGACATCAGCGTGACCGAGAAGTACGAAGAGATGGTCGCCGACGGGCGCATTCGCAAGAAGAAGATCAACGCCCGCGAGCTGTTCCAGACCATCGCCGAGCTGCAGTTCGAATCCGGCTATCCGTATCTGATGTTCGAGGACACGGTCAATCGCGCCAACCCGATCCACGGCCGGATCAACATGTCGAATCTCTGCTCGGAGATACTGCAGGTCAACACGCCCACCGAGTACGACGACGATCTTGGCTATCGTCACATCGGCGAGGACATCTCCTGCAACCTGGGCTCGCTCAACATCGCCAAGACCATGGACTCGCCGGATTTCGGCACCACGGTGGAAGCGGCCATTCGCGGTCTGACCGCGGTCTCCGAGATGAGCAACATCACCTCGGTGCCGTCGATCGCCGAAGGCAACGCCAAGTCTCACGCCATCGGCCTGGGGCAGATGAACCTGCACGGCTACCTGGCGCGCGAGCACATTCTCTACGGTAGCGAAGAAGGGTTGGATTTCACCAACATCTACTTCTATACCATCGCGTTCCATGCCATCCGGGCGTCCAACCGTATCGCCATCGAACGTAACCAGCGCTTCGCCGGCTTCGAGCAATCGACCTATGCCAGCGGCGAGTACTTCGACAAGTACACCGAACAGGCGTGGGAGCCGAAGACTGAGAAAGTGCGCGGCCTGTTCGAGAAGAGCGGCATCGAGATTCCGACCCAGGACGACTGGCGCGAGCTCAAGGCCTCGGTCATGGCCCACGGCCTGTTCAACCGTAACCTGCAGGCGATCCCGCCGACCGGCTCGATCTCGTATATCAACAACTCCACCTCGAGCATCCATCCGGTGACGGCCAAGGTCGAGATCCGCAAGGAAGGCAAGCTGGGGCGCGTCTACTATCCGGCGCCATACCTGACCGACGAGAACCAGGAGTACTACCAGGACGCCTACGAGCTCGGCCCCGAGAAGATCATCGACACCTACGCCGAGGCGACCCAGCACGTCGACCAGGGCCTGTCGCTGACGCTGTTCTTCCGCGACACGGCGACGACTCGTGACGTCAACAAGGCGCAGATCTACGCCTGGCGCAAGGGCATCAAGACGATCTATTACATTCGTCTGCGGCAGGCCGCGCTGGAAGGCACCGAGGTAGAAGGCTGCGTTTCCTGCACGCTGTGATGGCGCCAAATGGCTGCGCTCGGCCATGCTGTGTTGAAAGTCGGCTCAAAATGCTCATTTACACTCGTAAACTCCGCGTTCTCGCCGACTTTCGCCTTGCCTGACCATCGCTCGCCGATTTGGCGAGTGGTGATGTCATAGTCGATTGCAGCGTAGTTTTGATACAAATCGAGCGACGCGCCGAGTAAGGCTCGGCGCCAACCGAACGAGAACACTCTCATGGATATGCCCACCTCTGCTGCCCGCCACCTGAACCGTGTCGACGCGATCAACTGGAACCGTCTGCAGGACGACAAGGATCTGGAAGTCTGGAACCGCCTTACCGGCAACTTCTGGCTGCCGGAGAAGATCCCGCTTTCCAACGACATCCCGGCCTGGAACACGCTGACCGAGCACGAACAGCAGCTGACCATTCGCGTCTTCACCGGCCTGACGCTGCTCGACACGATCCAGGGCACGGTGGGCGCGCCGACACTGATCGAAGACTCGGTCACGCCGCACGAAGAGGCGGTGTTTACCAACATCAGCTTCATGGAGTCGGTTCACGCCCGCTCCTACAGCTCGATCTTCTCGACGTTGTGCGCCACCCGCGACGTGGACGACGCCTACCGCTGGAGCGAGGAGAACCCGTTCCTGCAGAAGAAGGCGGAGCTGATTCTCGAGCGTTACCGCGCCGAGGACCCGCTGATGCGCAAGATCGCCAGCGTGTTCCTGGAGTCGTTCCTGTTCTACTCCGGCTTCTACCTGCCGATGTACTGGTCCAGCCGCGCCAAGCTGACCAACACTGCCGACCTGATCCGCCTGATCATTCGTGACGAAGCGATCCACGGCTACTACATCGGCTACAAGTTCCAGCGTCAGTTGGCCCGGCTGCCGGCAGAGCGTCAGGAAGAGATCAAGATCTACGCCTACGAGCTGCTCCACGAGCTCTACGACAACGAGGTCAAGTACACCGAGGCGCTCTACGACGACGTCGGCTTCACCGAAGACGTCAAGAAGTTCCTCCACTACAACGCCAACAAGGCGTTGATGAACCTGGGCTTCGAAGCGCTGTTCCCGGCCAGCGTCACCGACGTCAGCCCGGCGATCCTCGCCGCGCTCTCGCCCGGCTCCGACGAGAACCACGACTTCTTCTCCGGCTCCGGCTCCTCCTACGTGATCGGCAAGACCGTCAGTACCGAGGACGACGACTGGGCGTTCTAGACCGCCCGCCGGCTCCCGAACGAAAACCGCTCTGACAGGAGCGGTTTTTTTCTGTCTGCTGGCAGCGTCGACTAGTGGACCTCGTCACTTGCCGATTTGGTGATTCAACCTTTCACGCTCGCTGCACACTGTCTGCACGAAACGACGAGATAGTGTTCCTGCACCGCGTCTCGGTGCGCAACCAGGAGCGTGAAGTCATGAATTTTTCGAAAAAGAACCTGTTGGCGCTGGCCGTTGCTGCCTCCATCCTGTCATCGCTCGCTCAGGCCGCGCAGACCGAACAACCCCGACCGCCGGCGGCCCATGGCGAGCGCAAGGCGCACGGCAATCCTCTCAAGGACGCTATGGTCGCCAGCTGGAATCTCGACGAAGACGAGCTGGCCAGCCTGGCTCAGGCCGACAGCGATTTCCGTGCCGGCCTCCAGCAGCTGCGTGGCGATGATGGCAAGACGGCGCCCGAACAGCGTCGCGCCGCGATGGAGTCGTTGCTCGAGCAGCAGCGCGAGCAGCTGGCCGATGTACTGACAGACGAGCAGCTGCACGCCTACCAGATGCTGGAACGTCCGCGCCCGCCGATGATGCACCATCGCGGCGGCCCGAAGATGGACCCCGAGCGGATGACGGCTGGACTGGAAGATCGCTACGCGCCGTTGTTCGCCACCTGGGACCTGAGCCAGGAGCAGAGTGCCGCCGTGCTGAATGCCGAGCGCACCTTCTTCGACGGACTGCATCAACTGAAGCGCCCCGATGCCAAGGCGGGCGAAGCGACGAAGGATTCACGAGGCGCGCAGTTCAAGCAGCTGATGGAGCAGCGTCGCAGCGCACTCTCCTCGGTTCTCGACGATGAGCAGGTCGCTGCCTTCGAAGCGCTGACGAAGCCGCCCCGCGGCATGCACAAGGGGCCTCGACACGGTCCGCAGCTGGAAAGTGAAGCGCCCACGGCAGGCTGATACGGTCGGATGCCGCCTGCGTCGATCTCGCTGTATCGACAAGTACCACACGAGCCCTTCTCCGGAAGGGCTTTTTCGTGCCTGATACCATCACTGCCTGACGTTGTCGGCCGCAGTTGTTAGTCTTCAGGTGAACGTTACCCACCCTGAATCGGAAATCACCTCATGGAAGATCAATGGCTCGCCTGGGCCAAGCGGCTATCGGCACTCTCCGATACCGGACTGCACTACTGCCGCGACAAGTTCGACCGCGAGCGCTATGAAGAGGTCGCCGAGATTTCGACGTCGATGATGGCGATGCTGGGCGATATTCCCATCGGTCGCGTGAACCTGGCGCTGGGCGACGGCGAAGGACATGTCACGCCCAAGATCGATGTGCGCGCGGCGATCATCGACGACGGCAGGATCCTGCTGGTCAAGGAGAAGATGGACGGACGCTGGACGATGCCCGGCGGCTATGCCGAGATCGGGCTGTCGGCGGCCGAAAACACGGTCAAGGAGGTTTGGGAAGAAGCGGGCGTCACGGTCGAGGCCAAGCGGCTCTATGCCGTTCGCCACAAGGCCAAGCACGCCTATCCGGCGGACGTGCTCGACTTCTACAAGCTGTTCTTCCTCTGCGAGCGGCTCGATACCAAGCCGCTCGATCCCGGTCACGAAGTCTTCGATGCCGCCTATTTCTCGCCGGACGAACTGCCGCCGCTCTCCGAGCCTCGCGTCATCGCCCGGGATATCTTTGATGCCTTCGAGTTTCACGCCGATCCCCGGCGTCCGGCGCTGATCGATTGATCGAATTGGCGCCAGCGTTAAACCTCCTCGCCTCGAGACGGTCTATAGCAGTGCGGAACATTCAGGCAACGGGGTGATGGAGGATCGATGAACGCGCAGAAAATTCTTTCGCAGATCATGAAGCAGGCGGGCAGCAGCCGGAAAACGTCGTCGAGCGGTGGTGGTTTCGATGCCAAGTCGCTGCTGGGTGGCGGCGCGCTGGGCATGCTGGTTGGCAGCAAGCGGGGTCGCAGCATGGGCGGCAAGGCGATCAAGTACGGCGCACTAGCCGGGCTGGGGGCACTAGCCTGGAAAGCCTGGCAGGCTCATCAAGAGAAGTCGTCTGCAGCGCCGGCCAACGCGCCGACGACCGGAGCCGATCAGCCGCTGGAGCAGCTCTCCGGCGATCGGCAGGAGAACCGAAGCCTGGTCATCCTGCGTGCGATGATCGCCGCCGCGCGGGCCGATGGTCATATCGACGCCGAAGAGCGGGCCGCGCTGGCCGAACAGATCGACGCGCTGGGCGCGGACGACGAACTGCATGCCTGGGTCGAGCAGCAGATGTCCGCGCCGCTGGACGCCGAGGCGATCGCTCGTGATACCGATTCACCGCAGGCAGCGCGGGAAGTCTATCTGGCCAGCGTGGCGATCATCGACGAGCAGAACCCGATGGAGCGGGCCTGGCTCGATCAACTGGCAGCGGCGCTCAAGCTCGACGGCGATCTCTGCCGTACGTTGGAGCGCCAGGCGGAAGACGCTTCCTACGCTTTGTCTGAAAAATGCCTGCGTTCACCCATACGGCGTTAAAAATCGACTCAAAATGCTCATTTACTCCGCGTAAACTCCGCTTTTTCGCCGATTTTGATTCGCTACGCTCACCCTTCGGGCCAGCCTTCGGCTGTTACTCCCTACGGTCGTTGCGCCTTGTCTGGCTATCGCTCGTCGATTTTTCAGACAGCTTAGACCTTGGACGGGAAAGCCAGAGGTTAGAACGTCTCCCACTCGGATTCTTCCTGACGCGCACTGGCCAGCGGGGGCTGGGTGCCAGATTGGGTGCGGGGCTGGGGGCGTGTCGGCTGCGCCGCCGCCGGGAGGGCGACGCTTTCGCTGGCGCTGAGCCGGAAGACCGCCACGGCGGCCTGCAACGCCTCCGACTCCCGCTCTAGCGCGCGGGCATTGTCGGCTGCCTGCTGTACCAGCGCCGCATTCTGTTGCGTGACCTGGTCCATCTGGGTGATCGCCTGGTTCACCTGGTCGATGCCATGGCTCTGCTCCTCTGAAGCCGTGGCGATTTCATGCATGATGGCGTCGACATTGCCAATGGCCGTGACGATCTTCTTCATCGTCGCTCCTGCCTTGTCCGCCAGCTGGGCACCATCCTCGACGCGCTCCGCTGAACGCTGGATCAGTTCACGAATCTCCTTCGCCGCATCGGCGGAGCGTGTCGCCAGCGTCTGGACTTCATGCGCCACGACGGCGAAGCCGCGCCCCTGCGCTCCGGCCCGGGCGGCTTCCACCGAGGCGTTGAGCGCCAGAATGTTGGTCTGGAACGCAATCGAGTCGATCGTATCGAGGATGTCCACCACCTGGCGCGACTGGTCGCTGATGTCATGCATGGTGGTGACCACCTTGCCCACCACATCGCCGCCCTCGCGAGCGACGGCCGAGGCATCGTCGGCCAGCTGACTGGCCTGGCGGGCGTTATCGGTATTCTGGCGTACCGTCGAGGTCAACTGTTCCATGCTTGCCGCGGTCTCTTCCAGTGCTGCCGCCTGCTGTTCGGTGCGCGCCGACAGGTCGGTGTTGCCCTGGGCGATCTCGATGGCTCCCTGATGTACATTGTCGCTGGCATTCCGGGTATTGCCGACAGTGTGCAACAGATGCGCCTGGGTGCGCTCCAGTGCGGCAAACAGGCGGCCGATCTCGTTGTTGCCCCGGCTTTCGATCTCGCCGGAGAGATCGCCCTCGGCCAGGCGCTCGAAATGCTCGACCAGACGCTTCAGCGGTCGAATGACGTTGACGGACACGCCCCAGAGAATGATCGCGACCAGGACCAGCGTGAACACGATGGCGGTGCCGATGGCGAGGTTCAACCAGCCCGTCGACACCGTGCCGCCAGCGTTGGCTGCATAGGCGGCAAGCCCGGCAACGCTGAGCACCAGGAAGGTAAAAGCCAATATCACCAGTAGCCAACTGGTTTTAACCGTCAGGTCGTCGAGTCGTTTCATGCGATAACATCCCAAGGAGTGGAAAGCCTGGCAGGCCTGCGTAGCCTGCCGGCACGGTCGTTACACGCTGGTTACCTGCCGGATTATCGGCATGGGCCGTGGAGACTTGCAACGAGTCCGACGAGATCGGTAGCTTCGATCACCTGAAGGGAGAAGACGGGAGCGGTATTTTCGACGATTTTGGAGGGATATTGGCGCTGAAGAAGGGAATTAATCGCGATTTCGCGGCACACCCGGGGCGACGAAATGTCACGCTACAGGGAGCTGATTGACGATCTCGCCTTGTGCCGCAACGTCAGCGGGAAAGATTTTGTGCAGATACACGTTAGGCAGGGTTGCGGCTGCGAGCCCGGGACTCGGGCTGGCGCTGCGTCAACGTGCCGACGAAGGCGGCGAGAGAGAGCAGGGCCACCAGGCTGCCGTAGGCGTAGGTGGTGGGGATCAGCCCCAGATGCTGGGTCGCGATACCGCCGCACAACGCCAGCGTGCTCGCGGAGAGATAGCAGACCACGTAGAACGCCGCCATCAACGCCGAACGCTCGGTGGGCGGCGCCAAGGGCATGACGACGCGCATGGCGCCCATGAACGCGGCGCCGAAGCCGATGCCGGCGATCGCCGTACCCGCCAGCAGGATCGCGACCGACCGCTGATGGACTCCCAGCAGCAGTCCCAGCATGCCGACGATCAGACAGGCGGTGCCGAGCAGTACGGCCAGCCTTGGCGGCCTGGCGCGAAGCGTCAGCACGCTGATACCGCCGATGAAAGGCAGCAGGAAGGTAATCAGGCAACCGACCAGCGGATTGTGAACGCCGCTGATTCTCTCTACCAGCGTCGGTCCCAGCGACAGCGAAAAGCCGCCCAGCGCCCAAGAGGAAACCACCGCCGGGATGACGCGAAACAGCGGGCCGCGCACCGCCGGCGGGATGTGCGCGCGGACGCAGTGCCGCCAACGCACCGGGCCGCGGTGTCACGCTCTCCGGAATCCGCTTGAGCCATAGTCCCATCACGACGAGCATCACGATCAATATCAGGTAGACCAGACGCATCGGTGCCGGTGCGTAAGCCACCAGCACGCCGGCAAACAGCGCCCCGATCCCCATGCCCGATAGCGGCGCGATGCTCGCCAGCACCGGGCCGCGGTTGTGGTCGCTGTCGAGCATCGCCGCTGCCAGCGCGCTGGTCACGATTCCGGTGGCCACCCCTTGCAGGATCCGGGCTGCCAGCACCCATGCCAGCCCGTCGGCAGCCAGGAACAGCGCCAGCGACAGGAGTTCGCCCACGATCGCCATGGCGACGACCGGCCGTCGGCCGATGTAGTCGGACAAGGAACCGGTGGTCAGCAATGCCAGCAGCAGCGCGAACACGTAACTGGCGAACACCAGCGTCAGCCAGGTGGTCGAGAAGTGCCAGGTCGTCTGGTAGAGCTGATACAGCGGCGTGGGTGCGCTGGAGGCCGCAAGAAACGTCACCATCAAAACTGCGTAATAGACCAGCGAACCGAGACGAGGAGACGGATAGACATTGGTCTTGGGCGCAGACGCGGGCGGTGACATCGAGGAATCCATTAATGCTAAAATTTTGCGTTAGTGGAGTCTGAGCCTAGTCGATTCATAAAGCAAATATTTTGCGTTTGCCTCTCTTTCGTGTAGTGGATAGCCATGCCGATCAAAGAAGCCGTCAGACCGGGCGGCCGCAGCGCCCGAGTACAGGAAGCCGTTCATCAGGCCGTTCGCGAACTGCAGGCCGTGACGCCACGCGACGAACTGACGGTGCCCCGAATCGCGGAGCGAGCCGGTGTCACGCCATCGACGATCTATCGCCGCTGGGGCAACCTTTCGGAGCTGGTTGCCGATGTCTCCGTGGAGCGGATGCGTCCCGACGACGATCCCGTGGATACCGGCGCGCTGGCCGGCGATCTGCAGGTCTGGGGCGAGCAGTATCTTGAGGAGATGACCTCGGTGCCGGGGCAGCGCGCGCTCAACGACGTCATGGCCAGTGCCGACGGCGGGCGCCGGGAGCGTTGCTATCGCTACAGCGAGTCGCTCATGGGCACGCTGCGAGAGCGGGCCCTGGCGCGCGGCGAAGGGGCGCCATCGGTAGTGCAGCTCATCGACGGCATCATCGCGCCGATGACTTACCGGCTGCTTTACGATCCGGAAGCAGCGACGGTCGACAATCTGCGGCGATGGATCGCCGGCACGTTGACGAACGAAAAGTGAGTCGACACCGAGACGAGCCATCATGGCATCCCCGGGCCCTGGCTCGTAGTTGTCCGGTTGCGACAGCGGCGAGCCTGAACTGTCGAATTGGCAACCCGGCGATCAAAGTCCAACCCGCGTTAACTTGATTAACGTCAACGACACGAATTAACCGTGGTGAATTTTCTCTTTAAATTCAATCATTTATTGATATCTGGCGGGGAGGCGTCTATAGTCTGATTCCTCCTTGGGGAGTAGCCGATCACCGCCGATCAGACGTCGGTGGTGATGTTCGTGTCAACATGCTCGGCCGATGCCGTGGCACGAACGCCGGATCCGGTTGGCGAGACCATGGACATTTCGCAGTGCAGAGTCGGGTGCGGCGAATGTCATGGTGATACCACCGGCTGGATAAGATCATGAACCCTGCTTCTCTCGTCATACTCGCCTTTGCCATGTCGACCGATGCGTTTGCCGCGTCGATCGGCAAGGGTGCTGCTCTCAGACGTACTCGCTTCCCCGAAGCGCTTCGTATCGGCGTCATCTTCGGCACGGTCGAAGCGATCACGCCGGTCATTGGTTGGGCCATCGGGCTGGCGGCGACTCGCTTCGTCTCCGAGTGGGATCACTGGATCGCGTTCGTGCTGCTGGGCGCGCTCGGTGCCCACATGATCTGGGAAGGGTTCAAGCCCGTCGAGCCAGAGGCGAACGACGAGAAGACGCCGGAGCGAAAGTCGGTCTGGCTGCTCGCCGTCACGGCCCTGGCGACCAGTATCGATGCCATGGCGGTGGGGGTGACGCTGGCATTCGCCGACGTGAATATCGTGGCGGCGGCGGTGGCGATCGGGCTGGCGACGACGCTGATGGTCACCATCGGCATCATGCTTGGCCGTGCGATCGGCTCGCTGATCGGCAAGCGCGCCGAAATCGCAGGTGGCGTGGTGCTGATCGCCATCGGCATCACGGTCGTCTACGAACATCTGTTCGCCCACATGGGTTGAAGCGCCGCTTTCCGACCCATACCTTCCTGCCACGGCCGCATGACTATGCGGTCGTTTGGTATCTGATACTTCGACATTCTCCCGCTATTCAGGAGCCGATATGAAACCGCATCCCATCCGGGACAACGCGCTCAAGGCGGCGTTGCGCTCGCCTCAATTCCGCCAGCAGCAACAGAAGCCCAAGAAAGGCAAAGGCAGCTATTCGCGCAAGGGGCGCGCGCCTCGGGGAGGACACCATCGCCAAGCGGCCTGAGGCAATTTCGGTCCCGGGCTGTTTCGCCATGGTGTCTTCCCCTATCCCATTTTCTGCTGCTATCTCTCCGTCCTCTTCATCTTCATCTTCATCTGCTACCGCTCCTTCCGCTTCCTCTCCGTCCGCTCTCTCCCGGCTCGTATTCGCCTCCTCTTGATTTGCCACGCTTCGTCTGGCGGCGTCTATGCTGAGACATCGATCCTCTCCGGGAGTCCCCATGTCGACCTCGTCTTCGCTCTGGCAGAGCTCGCTTGCCGATTTTCAGCACGCCGTCGAAACGCGCTCCACCCCGGGTTGTGGCGCCGCCGCGGCGCTGAATGGATGCCTAGGGTTGTCGTTGGTTCTCAAGGGGGTGCGGTTGCATCGCGGCGAATCCGACCGCGACCTTCACCGCCGGCTGGTTGCCGAGGGCGATGCGCTTCATGACGCGTTGGCCAGCGCCGTGGATGACGATGCCGCGGCGTTTGCCGATTATCTCGACGCGCAGCATCTGCCACATGACACCGGTGCCGAGGCGAACCGGCGTGATTCGGCGTTGCGCGAGGCCCGCGACGCCTCGATCCGGATTCCGCTGGCTGCCGCCGAGCGGTGTCGTGACGGGCTGGCGCTGGCGGTCGAGGCGTTGCCTCTGACACCCAAGGCGATGCGCAGCGATACCCTGGCCGGCGCCACGATGCTCAGGGCGGCCCTGGAGGCGTTGTTGATCGGCGCGGAGGCCAACCTGGAAGCGCTGGCCGACCAGACGTCGCGCCGAGAGCGGGAAGAGCGCTGCGATGCGCTTCGTGCCGACGCTCGCGGCCATTGTCGGCGGCTGGGCCTCGACGCCTGATCGTGCCCTCAGCCGCTATCGACGACGCGTTTCAGCCCGGCATCAGCACGCTCCACCACGCTACGCCCAGCAGCAGAAAAGCCAGCCCCCGGTTGAACCATTGCCATTGACGCGATGTGCGAAACAGCCGGCCGACACCGCTGCCCATCAGCGCCCAGCTCGCCAGACAGGGCACGGCGACGACACCGAAGATGAGTGCCAGCGCGGCGACGTGCGTCGTGCTGGCGTTGCCAGCGGCGAACACGCCGACGACCGAGAACGCCATCATCCAGGTCTTGGGATTGACCAGTTGCAAACCGGCAGCCTGCAGGGCGCCGAAGTGCGGCAGGCGGCCGGTTGCCACGCTCTCCAGCATCGGTGGCGGGCTGCGATAGAGCTTCCAGGCCAGCCAGCTCAGCCAGGCGACGCCGACCATTGCCATGACGTGGCGCACGAGCGGATAGGCCAGCAGGGTCTGCGCCAGACCGCCGCCGATGACCAGCACGATCATCGCGGCCGCCAGGCTGGCGCCGAATACCGCGGGTAGTGCGCGCTGCCAGCCCCGGCGCGCGCCTTGCGTCAGGATCAACAGGTTGGTCGGCCCCGGCGTGATCGAGGCGACGAAGGCGAAAAGGGTGAAGGGCAACCAGGACGACATGGACAACTCCTCGAAAGTCGGGAGCGTCACTATGACGTCGGCGGGCGTTGGCGTCTGGAAGGTTTGAGCAGCCGTGCGGCACGAGCGGGCTGAACGACTCGACCCCGTGAGCCAGCGTCAGCGCGATGGCCGGCAACGACGGCGATAGTCGGCCGGCGTCAAACCGTAGGCGCGGCGAAACCAGCGGCCCAGATGGCTCTGGTCGGCGAACCCCAGTTGGCTGGCCACGATGGCGGGTGACTCACCGGTGGCGAGACGCTGGCGGGCCTGGGCCAGGCGCAGCTGGACCAGATAGGCATGCGGCGCCAGGCCGAAGGCGGCCTTGAAGGCGCGGGTCAGGCGGAAGCGGTCGACGCCGCACTGTTCGGCGAGGGTCTGCAGACCGATATCGTCACCGCTGTGAGCATGAAGGTACGCCTGGGCACGTCGCGCCACGCGGGGCAGGCGCGGGTCGTCGTCACGGTGTCGCTGGCGCCAGCCCAGGTGCGGAAGCATGCCCTGCAGCAACGTATCGAGCGCGGCATCGCGCTGGAGTCGCGTGCCCGGCCCGCGCAACGTGGCGAACGCGTTGGCGACGGCGGCGATCAACGGCGCATCGTCGACCAGGGTCGCGGCGAAGCCCGGCTCCCCCGAGGCGAGGCCCGGCGTGCCGAACTGGCGCAGTTCGCGCTGCAGCCAGGCTGCGTCGAGATAGAGCATGGAGTAGGTGAAGCCGCCGCTGGCCGGTGCGTGTCCGTCATGGATCTCCCCCGGCTCGACGAAGAAGAGGCGGCCCGGTGTGCTGTCGTGTCGCGAGTGCCGGCAGTGGAACTGCTGCACGCCCTGTTCGGTGAAGCCGACCAGATAGCTGTCGTGCCAGTGCGGATCGTAGGCGTGGCCCTCGAAATGGGCGCGGATCGTCTCGATGCCCGTATCGCCATCCTGTTGCAGGTCGATCCAGTTCGTCGATGTCATGCTGCCTCCCGCGCCACGGCCGATGCGGTATGCCGTCTCGATCCGTCAGCATGCCAGCACGAGAGAGGCTTGTCTGGAACGTTCGTGCAGTCAGCCCTTCGGGCCTTTTCCGAAGCGCCTCAGTCCGGCACCGGCGTTTCGAAGGTGTCGCGTCGGCGTACCGTCAGCGTGGTGCCGATCGAGGCGACGATGATCAGACCGATGGCCAGCCACTGCAGCCCGCTCAGGAGCTGGCTCAGGAACAGCAGGCCGGAGAGCGCCCCGATTGCCGGTTCCAGACTCATCAGGGTGCCGAAGGTCTGGGTCGGCAGGCGCGGCATGGCGATCATCTCCAGCGTATAGGGCAGGGCCGTGGAGAGCACGGCGACGGCGAGCGCCAGCGGGAGGACATCCGGGGCGAAAATCGCCGGGCCGACGTCGATCAGGCCGACGGGGGCGATGACGACGGCGGCGATGGTGATGCCCAGCGTGGCGCTCTGGGCACCGTTGATCGAGCCCGCCTTCTGGCCGAACAGGATATACAGCGCCCAGCAGACCCCGGCTCCCAGCGCGCAGGCCGCGCCGTAAGGGTCGATCGGGCCGTTGCTGTCATCGCCCAGTAGCAGGAGACACGTCAGGCCGAACACGGCGAATGCCACCCACAGCAGGTCCAGCCAGCGTCGCGAGGAGAGCAGCGCCACGGCGAGCGGCCCGGTGAACTCCAGCGCCACCGCGATCCCCAGCGGCACCGTCTGCAGCGCCTGGTAGAACAGCAGATTCATGATGCCGAGCGCGACGCCATAGACGAGCGTCGACTTCCAGGCGCGGCGGCTCAGCGGCTGGCGCCAGGGCCGCATCACGATCAGCAGGATCAGCGCGGCGAGAATCAGGCGAATCGAGGTCGTGCCGGTGGCGCCGATGACCGGGAACAGCGACTTGGCGATGGCGGCACCGCCCTGGATGGAACACATCGCCACGATCAGCATGGCCACCGGCCAGGCTCTGGCCACGAATTCACGCATGGCGACTGACATGACACCTCCTGAGGTCTGCGGCATGATGGCTCGCCAGACGTTGCCACTCGCCGAACCGGCGGCCGAGTGGCATTCGACGAGAGCCGCGATTGTACGGATGGGCAATATATTGCACAAGTCTAACGAGCGCCCCGACGTGCTGGTTCATGTGGCGACCAACGTCCGGCGGCTGCGTCAGGCCGCGGGGCTGAGTCAGCAGGCGCTGGCGGATCAGGCCGGGGTGAGCCGGCGCATGCTGGTCAATATCGAGAAGGGCGACGTCAATGTCAGTCTGAGCACGCTGGATCGCCTCGCCGAAGCGCTGGGCGTGCTGTTCTACGCGCTGGTCCAGCCGCCGGACAGCGAGGATTCGGCGCGCATCGACGAAGTCGCCTGGGTAGGAAAGCACCCCGCGAGTCGCGCCCGGCTGCTGGCGAGCAAGCCGGCGCGGCAGGAGGTCGAGCTGTGGTCCTGGTCGCTGGAGTCGGGAGACAGCTACGAATCGGCCGCCGACGACTCCGGCTGGCACGAGATGCTGGTGGTGATCGAGGGCACGCTGACCCTGGAGCTGGACGATCGCTGCGTGACGATCGAGGCCGGCGACTTCCATGTCTACCCCAGCGACCAGTCCTACCGCTACCGCAATGAAGGGCCGGGTCGGCTGCGCTTCATCCGTAACGTGGTGCACTGAACGGCCAGCGCACAGACCGTGGAGGGTGCCGCTTTAGTGGGGCTGGCGGTTCCGGTTCCTGGCCTTTTCACGCATGATTGGCGGCACCGTTTTCCGCGCCCGACGATGCCGTCGGCACACACTGCAGAGGATCGAAACCGTCATGAAACGAATCGCGTTAGGGGTGTCGTTGCTGCTGCTGGGTTCGTCGACCGCCGTATCGGCGCAGAGCGAAGGTGCGGACATCGGTGAAGCCATCGATCCGATCATCGAGTCGTTGATGCAAGAGCAAAGTATTCCCGGTATGGCGGTGGCGGTGGTTCGCCCGCAGGGGGCGCGGATTCTGAACTACGGCGTCGCCGACCGTGACGACGGCACACCGGTCGATGGCGACACCCTGTTCGAGATCGGCTCGCTCAGCAAGACGTTCACCGCCACGCTGGCATCACTCGCCGCCGTCGAGGGCAGGCTCGACCTCGAGGCGCCGGTCAGCCGTTATCTGCCCGAGCTCGAGGGCAGCGCCTTCGACGAGATCTCCGGACGCAATCTTGGCACGCACACCACCGGCGGGCTGCCGCTGTTCGTGCCCGACGAGGTGACGGACCGCGACTCGCTGATGGCCTGGTATCGCCAGTGGCAGCCCACCGAGCCGATCGGCGAAAGCCGCACCTACTCCAACCTGGGCATCGGGCTGCTGGGGCTGGAAGCCGCCGCGAGTCTCGATCAGGCGTTCGTGCCGGCGGTGCAGGCTCGCGTGCTGGAACCACTCGGACTGGCGCATACTTTCTACGACGTTCCCGACGCGCAGATGGCGCATTACGCCATGGGCGAGGACAAGCAGGGCCAGCCCGTTCGCGTGTCGCCCGGTGTGCTCGACGACGAGGCCTACGGCATCAAGACCACCGCCGGCGATCTGGCTCGGTTGGTGCAGGCCAATCTCGGTCTGCTCGAGATCGACGATGATCTGCAGCGAGCGATCGATGCTACGCGCCACGGTCATGTCCAGGTCGGCGAGATGACCCAGGATCTGATCTGGGAGCAGTATCCGCTACCCGTTTCGCTCGATACGCTGCTGGCGGGCAACGGTTACGACATGATCCTGAAGCCCAACAAGGCCGAGGCGATCGAGCCATCTCAGTCGTCGCAAGTTCAGGCGCCGCGGGACGACGTCTGGGTCAACAAGACCGGCTCCACCAACGGCTTCGGCGGTTACGTGGTCCTCGTGCCCGGCAAACAGGTCGGATTGGTCATGCTGGCCAACCGCAACTATCCCAACGAGGCGCGAGTGAAGGCGGCCTACGAGATGCTGTCGAAACTCGATGTGATCGACGCCAGCAGCGCCGTGGAATAGCCAGTCTCGGGATGTGGGGGCGAGCCGCCGCAACGGAAACTCAGGTCTGCCAACGTAAACCGCCCGCCTCGGCTTGGCCGAGGCGGGCGGTCGTCGCTTACGGAGACGCGATCCGGATCAGCTGCCGCTGGTTTCCGGCTCCGAGGTCGAGGCGGGTGTCGTGGTCAGGTCCGGCTCGCTCAGCTCCAGCAGCTCGCGTGACATGGCGCGCACATCGTAGAGCAGCTGCGGATTATCGGCCAGTGCCTTGCCGTAGGAAGGTATCATCGCCTTCAGCTTGGTCTGCCACTTGTCGCTGGCTACCTGCTCGGGAAAGACTTTCTCGAGCAGCGCGAGCATGATCGACGGTGCCGTCGAGGCGCCGGGCGATGCGCCCAGCAGCGCGGCGATGGAGCCTTCCGCACCGGTGACCAGTTCGGTGCCGAACTGGAGCGTGCCGCCCTTGCCTTCGATGTCCTTGATCGTCTGCACCCGCTGTCCGGCGGTCCACAGCTTCCAGTCTTCGCGGTTGGCTTCCGGGTAATAGTGCTGGAGCTCCTTGAACTGGCCGCTTTCGGACATTCGCAGCTGGCTGATCAGATACCGCACCAGATCCATGTTGTTGATGCCGACCTTGGTCATCGGCCACAGATTGTTGGGCGTGATCGAGCGCATCAGATCGGTCCAGGAACCGTTCTTGAGGAACTTGCTCGAGAAGGTGGCGAACGGCCCGAACATGATTGCCGGGGTGCCATCGAGAATGCGCTTGTCGATGTGCGGTACCGACATCGGCGGCGAACCGGCGGGCGCCAGACCGTAGACCTTGGCGTCGTGCTTGGCGACGATTTCCGGATTGGTGGTGAAGAGGAACTGACCGCCGACCGGAAAACCACCGTACTGCCGGGCTTCCGGAATGCCGGATTTCTGCAGCAGCGTCAGAGCCGCACCGCCCGCGCCGATGAACACGAAGCGTGCGTTGACGGTGCGCTCGTTGCCACCGTCGCTGGTGTTGGCCACGGTGACTTTCCAGGTGCCGTCCACGTTGCGCTTCAGATCCCGCACCTGGGTGTTGACGGACAGGTGGAAATTGTCGCGGCGGGCCAGCGCGTTCATCATCTGGCGGGTGATCTCACCGAAGTTGACCTCGGTGCCGATCGGCATCCGCGTCGCGGCGACGGGCTCGCTGGTATCGCGCCCGGTCATGACCAGCGGTATCCACTCCGAGATCTTCTGGGGGTCGTCGGAATATTCCATACCGGCGTAGAGCGGGTTCTGGCGCATCGCCTCGAAGCGGGTCTTCAAGAACGAGACGCGCTCGCCACTCCAGACGAAGCTCAGGTGCGGTACGGTATTGATGAAGGAGCGCGGATTGGCCAGTACGCCTTCGCGAACCTGGCTCGCCCAGAACTGACGCGAAACCTCGAACTGCTCGGTGATCTTGACGGCGCGCTGAATGTCCACGCTGCCATCGGGCTGAGGCGAGGTGTAATTCATCTCGGCGAAGGCCGAGTGGCCGGTGCCAGCGTTGTTCCAGACGTTGGAGCTCTCTTCGGCTGCCTTGTCCAGACGCTCGTAGAGGTGAATGGTCCAATCGGGCTGCAGTGACTGGAGCAGGGTTCCCAGGGTGGCACTCATGGTGCCTCCGCCGATGAGGACGACGTCGACGTCTTGGGTGTCGCCGGATTCGGCTCCAGACTGGGTCTGCAGGCTAGAACAGAAGGTCATGCCGTGACGCAATTTCATGAAGGTTCTCTGTCTGATGGATACGGACAGGCGCGAACGCGACTAGGACGACAGTTTAATGAGGTCGTGGCGTTAGTGCCATGATTATGACGGCCCAGGGTTGGCGGCGAACGTAGTGTGAAGTTCTTTTTTAAATTACAAATCAATGCTTTATCTTTAAATTACGGAATTTTTACAACATTGAGAGGAGCGCGGGATGAATCTGTATCCAGGCGTCTGGACGCTGGCGGACCCGGAGACGGCGCTAGCCGGAGCTTGTCGACCGGGCTTCACATCATCGAACCTCGAGGAAAAATGACATGACACGACAAGCAGCACGCTATCTGAGTGTGGCGATCACGATTCTTCTGCTCGCCGGATGCACCCAGTCTCGAACACTGCCGGACGGTGAAACGGCAGGTAGCCAGCCGGCCGGGAGTGGTCAGGCCGTGACTGATATTCGTTACCAGGTCGGTCCCTGTCACGGTACGTGCCCGGTTTACAGTGTCGAAATCAGCGAAGACGGCACGACGCGCTTCACCGGGGAGCGATTCACGGCTGTCGATGGCGAGCGCGTACGCGTCAATGATCCCGAGCGATTCACGCGGATCGAGAGGCGGCTCGCCCCGTGGCAGCCAACGATGGGAACGACGATCGACACGCCGGATTGTGGCCCGCGCGCGACGGACCTGTCTCATTACACGGTGACGTGGACGAGCCGCGATGGAGAAACGGCGACCCTCGAGCATGACAGTGGCTGCCATTCGGCGGAGGCTCGTCGGTTGACGGAGCAGCTTCGCGCTCTGCCGCAAACGTTGGACATCGAGCCCTGGATCGAACGCTGACCGACCAACGGGGAACGGCGAAGCACCAGAGATGCTACGACCATTCAGTGCTTGACGTGCGGACATTCGTTTAGCATGCTAATTAGGCGTCGCGACAAAACGTCGCAGGACGTGCCATTACCGAAGGAGTGGTCATGAAAGCGTTCAATAAACTGTTTTCGATGTTGGCCGCCATCGTCGTCTCCGCCGTGTTGCCGTTTTCCATGGCCGCGGAGAGCGAAGCCAGCCAGCACCAGAGTTCCTACAGCGGCACCAGCGTCAATTCCTCCGTGGTCAGCGAGGACAAGCAGGACGACGAGTCGGCCTGAATCCCCATGTGCGAGATGCAAATGACGATGAGGCCCCGATGTCGACACGATATCGGGGCCTCGTCGTCTGCGTGGGCAGTAACGTTTATCGTTGTAGCTCAGGGTCGAATCTCTGGGCCTAAAGTCGGCTGGCAGTCGATGCCGCCGCAGGCGAGGATGAAGTCATCTTTCAGCCGGAGTCATGCCCATGCCTGTCTATGCCTATTTCGATGCGGTGCCGAATCTGCCGGACAGGGGGCGCTCCTGGGTCGCGCCTAGTGCTCACGTCATCGGGCAGGTCGAACTGGGAGAGGACGTGGGCGTCTGGTTCAACGTAGTGATCCGTGGCGACAATGACCGGATCCTGATCGGCGAGGGCAGCAATATTCAGGAAGGCTGCATGCTGCATACCGATCCCGGCTTCATGCTGCGTGTCGGCCGTGGCTGCACTATCGGCCATCACGCCATTCTTCACGGCTGCACCCTGGGCGACAACACACTGATCGGCATGGGAGCGACCGTGCTCAACGGCGCGCAGATCGGCAATAATTGCTTGGTCGGCGCCAACGCGCTGGTGACCGAAGGCAAGTCTTTCCCCGACAATTCACTGATCGTGGGCGCGCCGGCAAAGGCGGTGCGCACACTGGACGACAAGGCAATCGAGGGGCTGAAGGCCTCGGCAGCGCATTACGTCGAACGCTGGCAAGCCTTCTCTCGAGGTTTGAAACCGCTCGACATCGATTGACATTCGAGGCCTGTCCAGCCCCTGATCCAACCCGATAAACCTATTCCGCTTTCCTGCTTCTTCCCGAATATCGGCATGAACCTTCGTCATCGGCGAGGGTTTTGTCATTTGCGACTATCTTTGTATTCAACACGGCTAGCTTGTGTTCAATGCGGCGAGAAAACGGTTTCAGGAGACTGCCATGACGAGCCAGTACACGACCGACGAACCCGCCCGGGAGGCGCTGTACGACATCGCCGGGCCCGCCGTGATCGAATTCGGCGCGCCCTGGTGCCCCTGGTGTCAGGCAGCTCAGCCGCTGATCGCCGAAGCGTTCGAAGGCGCGCAGGAGCTACCGTACTTCAGGATCGAGGATGGCAAGGGCCGGCCGCTGGGGCGGGCCTTCCGGGTCAAGCTCTGGCCGACGCTGATCTTTCTGCGTGACGGCGAGGAGGTCGCGCGCTGTGTCCGGCCGGAGTCGGCGGCGCCCTTGAAGCAGGCGCTGGCGAAAGTCGTCACGCCATCGTGAGAATTTCCGCTACGCTTGGCGCATTCCTGATTCACCGATAGAGGACTCTTCGTGGCCGCAGGCA
Source organism: Salinicola sp. NYA28a (assembly GCF_976982775.1). The sequence continues at coordinate 3,742,976 of NZ_OZ334582.1, read as the reverse complement.
GTCTACTGACACTACTCGACGATATCGCCACGTTGCTCGACGACGTTTCCCTCATGACCAAGGTGGCTGCCAAGAAGACGGCGGGCGTGCTGGGTGACGATCTGGCGCTCAATGCCCAGCAGGTCACCGGCGTTCGCGCCAGTCGCGAGCTGCCGATCGTGTGGGCCGTGGCGAAAGGATCGCTGCGCAACAAGCTGATTCTGGTGCCGGCGGCGCTTCTGATCAGCGTGATCGCTCCCTGGCTGATCACCCCGCTGCTGATGCTGGGCGGCGCGTTTCTCTGTTACGAAGGCGCGGAAAAGCTGGCCCACAAGTTTCTGCACGGTGGCGCCGAGGCAAGCAAGGAAGACGTCCGCGCCGCCGCGAAACTGAAGTCGAAGGAAGAGCGGCTGGCGTTCGAGAAGGACAAGATCAAGGGCGCCGTGCGAACCGACTTCATCCTCTCGGCGGAAATCATCGCCATTACGCTGGGCTCGGTGGCCAGCGCCAGTTTCACCCAGCAGGTCGTGGTCCTGGCGATCATCGCCGTCGCCATTACCGCGGCGGTTTACGGCCTGGTGGCCGGCATCGTCAAGCTCGACGATCTCGGCGTCCATCTCACCGAACGCTCGGCGAACTTCGCCCAGTCGATCGGTCGCGGGATTCTGTGGGCGGCGCCCTATCTGATGAAGCTGCTGTCGATCGTCGGCACCATCGCGATGTTTCTGGTCGGCGGCAGTATTCTGACGCATGGCGTTCCCTTCATTCACCATGCCATCGAGAATTTCGCCGAAGTGCCGGCCGATATTCCCGGCGTGGGCGCGATCATCCAGCCGTTGACGCCCATGTTGCTCAACTTCGCTTGCGGCCTGGTGGCGGGGGCGATAGTGCTCGGCGTGGTGCAACTGCTCAAGAAGCTTCGGTCCGGCAGCGGCCACTGACAAGGCAAAGCGCTGCGTGCGAGAAGCGGGCGAACTCACGAATCAACCCATGATCAGCTCATGGATCAACCCGCGAGCAGGGCGCGCTCCAGGGCGAAGACATGGGCGTCCTCGAATCCCAGCTCGCGCAACGCGGCCGCCAGATTGAGCAGATAGTCGCGGTTGGGGCCGCTCGGGCCGTGAGACGTGGCGATCTGGCGCGCGATCTCGGCTTCCGAAGCCGGACCGAGATAGGCGGCGTTATCCTCTCCCGCCAAGTACACCACGCCCTCGACTCGGCTGACATGATCCGAGGGCGAGTCCTCGAAGGTCATCTCTGTCACGACGCGCAGATAGCCATTCTTCTCACGGATATCCAGCGGTTCGAACACGCGGGGAGAGATGCGATAGGCCATGCCGTGGCAGATCGCATCGGCATCCGGCGTAAGCGTCACGACCCGCCCCGGCGCTTCCGGCGTGCCACGATGATCGTGGGAGCCTTGCCAGAAGCGCCGCGTCCAGCCGCGAATCGAGGCCGGGCGGCGTTCCAGGTAGTCGAAGTCCGCCTTCCAGATCAGCGAACCGTAGCCGAAAAGCCATACCGATTCGTGATCGTCGAAGTAGGTCATCCGGCGATTGTGGGCAGTGGTATCGAAAGACATGGGGCTCCGGTGTTGAAGACTGGCGAACGGGCGTGTGCCGCGGCGGGGGAATAATATGCGGTGGCGAGTGTTCGATCTCAAGGCCGGCGGGGCGCGCGTTTTCCGTCACCCGTCGTGGCGGTTCCCGCCGATTTGACAGTTGACCCGGCGATGCCATGTTGAAGTTCCAACATCATTGAAACTCCGTCATCGCTTTCGGGAGTCACCATGGCCAGTCAAAAACGGATCATCGCGGCACTGATGCAGCGTCATGGACGCACCTTCGCCAGCGAACTGGGGATCGACCTGCACAAGAACACGCCGTCGCCACTGTTTCGCCTGCTCTGCTATTCGCTGCTGACCAGTGCGCCGATCAGTGCCGATCTGGCGATGCGTGGCGCCAGGGCGATGGCCAAGGCCGGCTGGACGACGCCGCAGAAACTGCAGGCGAGCGACTGGGAAACCCGAGCGCGGGTACTCAACGAGTCCGGCTACGCGCGCGTCGACGAAAAGACCGCCACGCAACTGGCGGAAATGAACGCCGCGCTGCTGGAGACCTACGGTGGCGACCTGCGCAAGTTGCGCGAAGCGGCGGAAGGTAGCCCCAAGGCGTTGCGGAAACGGCTCAAGGCCTTCAAGGGAATCGGCGGCACCGGCGCCGATATCTTTCTGCGCGAGATCCAGCTGGTGTGGGACGAATGCTACCCCTATGCCGACAAGGCCGCGCTCTCCGCGGCCGAAAAACTGGGGCTCAAGGCCGATGCCGATAAGCTCGCCGACAAGGTATCCCGCGAGGATTACCCCAGGCTGATGGCCGCGCTGGTGCGCTGCAAGCTGGAGAAGGATGTCCAGGGCGTGCGGGACGCGGCCAAGGGCTGAGCGCCTACCACTGGCGCTTCGGGTCGCTCAGCCACTTGCCCACCGGCCCGATGCCGTCCGTACACCAGGGCTCGCTCAGCCGGGTGATGAAAAAGCGGGGCTGCTTGCCGAACGCCCGGTTCAACCGCGAACGCAGAAACTCGATCGGGTCGGTCGACTCGATCAGCCAGGTCGTGCGAAACAGCGGGATGGATTCGAACCGTCCGAGCATCGACTCCAGGCGATGGCTATCCATTCTTCCCAGCGGTCTGTCGAAGGTCAGGCAGTAAATGCCCATGGCATGCTCCTTGCTGCCGAATTAGCCAACCTTCAGCGTAGACCGATCGGCGACGGCTTGTCCTTGTCCCCGATCGAATCCGTTGGTCATGAGCGCTCAGGATACAGGGTCATCCGCCGTTGCCGCTTCGCCGGCGGCCTTTGGCAGGATCAGGTTGAGGATGATCGATGCCAGCGCCCCGGGGATCAGGCCCGATTCCAGTAGTACGCCGATCTGCTGAGACGCGCCTTCGTAGAGCCCGCTCTGGGCCGGCAGGCCAATCGCCAGTGCCAGGGAGATACCGACGATCAGCATGTTGCGCTTGTTGAAGGCAGCGTGGGAGAGCATCTTGACGCCGGCACTGGCGATCATCCCGAACATGATGATCACCGCGCCGCCCAGCACCGCCGCCGGGATCGCCGACACCAGCGCGCCCAGCTTGGGGATCAGGCCCGCCAGCACCAGAAACCCGCCGCCGATGGCGACCACGAAACGGCTGGCGACGCCGGTCAGCGCGACCAGCCCGACGTTCTGGCTGAAGCTGATCTGCGGGAAGGCGCCGAATAGCGCGGCGAAGCTGCTGGAAAGACCATCGGCCATCACACCACCGGAAAGCTCGCGTTTGGTGGCCTCGCGCTCGGCGCCGCCGATTGCGGTGCCGGAAATGTCGCCGATCGATTCGGCGCAGGTCACTACCGCCATCAGCGCGATGGCCATGATCGCCGCCGGATCGAAGCTGAGACCCATCTGCAAGGGCAGCGGCAGCTGGAACCAGCTGGCATCGGCGACCTTGGAAAAGTCGAGCAGGCCGAACGGCGCCGCCGCCACGCAGCCGACGAGGATGCCGATCAGCACGGCGGCTTCCGACAGAAATCCGCGACAGAACTGGTGGAACGCCACGGTGACGACGAAGACCAGCGCGGCCAGCAACAGATGATGCGGCGCCCCGAAGTCCTCGGCACCGACGCCGCCGCCGACATAGGCGAAGCCCACCGGTAGCAGCAGAATGCCGATCAGCAGCACGAAGGTGCCCGAAACCACGGGCGGGAAGAACACGCTCAAACGCTTGTAGAAGACGCCCACCACGGCCATCGCCAGCCCACCGATTAGTGCGCCGCCGAAGACCGCCGGCAGCCCTTGGCTGGCGGCGATCGGAATCATCACCGGCACGAAGCCGAAGCTGGTGCCCATGACGATCGGCAGGCGCGCGCCCAGCGGGCCGATACCCAGCGTCTGGACCAGCGTGGCGATCCCCGCCACGAACATCGCCATCTGTACCAGGAAGACGGTATCCGCCCCCGAAAGGCCCGCCGCGCCGGCGATGATCAGCGGTACGGCGGCATTGCTGACGAACATCGCCAAAACATGTTGTATACCAAGTGGAACCGCCTTTCGGAGTGGCGGGAAGTAGTCGATATCGCGTAGCCGACTATCGTTTTCGTTGACGTGAAGGCGGCATTCTTCCTCGGAATGACGGCTTGCCGTGGTGGTGTCCTGATTCATCGAATACTCCAGAGTCCGTTGTTGTTGTCTACCTTTGTCTAACTACTCTAGAGCGTTTTTGTGTACAAAAAAACCGGTAAAGCGAAAGGCGAGGACGGTGCCGGCTTCAGATCCCGTTGTCCTCCGGCCACCAGCGCGCCAGGACGGATTCTGCCTGTCGCTTGATGTCTTCATCGATATAGATCGACACGGCCACCAGCGCGGCGGCCAGTACGCTGGCGTCATCGGTATAGCCGACGCCGGCGACGAAGTCGGGGATCGCATCCAGCGGCGAGATGAAATAGCCGAGCGCCCCAATGATCGTCGACTTTGCCCAGAGAGGAACATCGGGCCGCTTGAGCACGAAGTAGAGCTGCAGCGCTTTCAGTGCCACCTCGCGCCCGGCCCGCTTGCCGAAGCGGGTCAGCTTGCGCCAGAAGTGCTCGTCGCTGTAGGCGTCGTGATGGGCGTTTTCGTTCTGAAGGCCGAGGTCGCCTTCCGGCAGGTGAATGGTATCGTCGTGGACGATGTCGCCGGCAGGGCCGGACGTTCGAGCGCGAGAGGCCCGGGCTCGAGAAAACGGGTCACGGCTAAACAGTGGATCACGGGTAAACAGGGGCATGATGGTGCTCCGTCGTGGCGGGCAATCGCTACAGTCTAGTCAGCACGTCGGCGGGGGCACAACGCTGGCCAGGGCGATCCGCTGACAGTAACGGCGATACCGGTGATCTGGATCCTGATGACATGCTAATGTTGAATCTAACGTCGACTGTCGACACTTCTCGCGTTCACGGCTGGCGCTTTCGGGGTGCGATTATCTGCCCGGAAGCCTGGCATCGAACCAGGCGGATCCACTCCAACATAACAAGGATAACGACATGACTTCGGCTCTTTCAGATCAAGACCCTTCACGACGCATAAGCCCAGCGCCACATTCTACGCAATCACTCGACGTCGACGGCGAACGGCTGTGGCAGACGCTGATGGAGCTGGCCGAGATCGGCGGCACGCCCAGGGGCGGCTGCAACCGGCAGGCGCTGACCGAGCTCGACCGGCAGGGGCGTGAACTGCTGATTCGCTGGTGTGAAGCCGAAGGCCTCGAAGTGCGCTTCGATGCCATTGGCAACATCTTCGCCCGGCGCGCCGGGCGCGATGATAGCGCCGACCCGATCGTCATCGGCAGTCATATCGACACCCAGCCCACCGGCGGCAAGTATGACGGCTGTTTCGGCGTGCTGGCAGCGCTGGAAGTCATCCGCACGCTGAACGCCGGCGGCATCGAGACCGAGCGGCCGATCGAGCTGGTCTCCTGGACCAACGAGGAGGGCTGCCGCTTCGCGCCCTGCATGATGGGCTCCGGCGTCTTCGCCGGGCAGGTGACACTGGAAGACGCGTTGTCGCGTACCGACGCCGATGGCGTCACCGCTGGCGAGGCGCTCTCGGCGATCGGCTACGTTGGCGACAATACCGCTTGCCCGACGCGCTTTGCCGGCTATCTCGAGGCGCATATCGAGCAGGGGCCGATTCTCGAGGATACCGGCGACACCATCGGTGTGGTGACCGGGGCGCTGGGCCTGAAGTGGTTCGACGTCACGATCACCGGCATGGCCGCCCACTCCGGTTCCACGCCGATGCATCTGCGCCAGGATGCGCTGCTCGGCGCCACCCGGATCGTCGAGGCGGTCAATCGGATCGCCCAGTCGCATCAGCCCGACGGGCGAGGCACCGTGGGGGCCTTCCAGCTATTGCCCAACTCCCGCAACGTGATTCCCGGCCAGGTCACTCTCAGCGTCGATTTTCGCCATAGCGAGAGCGGGGTGCTCGAGACCATGGTGGCCGAGTTCCGGCGAGCGCTGGACGAAATCGTCGGCGACAGCGCCCTCGGCATCGACGTCACGCCGACGGCGGACTATCCGCCCCAGCACTTTCATCCCGACTGCATCGCAGCGGTGCGACAGGGTGCGCTGGCAGGCGGCTATGCTCATCGCGACATCGTCAGCGGTGCCGGGCATGACGCGGTATTCATTGGCGACATCGCACCGGCCGCGATGATCTTCATCCCGTGCGAGAAAGGCATCAGCCACAACGAAGCCGAGTACGCGACGCCGGAGGACATCACTGCCGGCGCCAACGTGCTGCTGCACGCAACGCTGAGTCTGGCCGGGGTGGGTGAATGAGTCCCGATATCCAGGCGACCAGGCTCGCCGAGCTGACGGCGCACGAGGCGTTGGCCCTATTCGAGCGCGGCGAGCTCTCGCCGCTGGAGCTGACCCGAGACTGCCTGGCACGAATCGAGCGTCACAACCCGGTCGTCAACGCGTTTTGTCATGTCGATACCGAGGGTGCCCTGAACGCGGCACGAGCATCCGAACAGCGCTGGCGGCGAGGCGAGCCTGTGGGGCCGCTGGATGGCGTACCCGGCACGATCAAGGATCTGACCCTGACCGCCGGCATGCCGACGCGCAAGGGCTCGACCACCACGCCGGCGGAGGGCCCTTGGGAGATCGATGCACCGTTGACTGCCCATATGCGCAAGGCTGGTGCGGTGCTGCTGGGCAAGACCACCACGCCTGAATTCGGCTGGAAAGGTGTCACCGACAACCCGCTCTACGGGGTGACGCGCAACCCCTGGAATCCCGAGCTCACGGCCGGGGGGTCTTCCGGGGGCGCCGGCGCTGCGGCCGCGCTCAACCTGGGCATGCTGCATCAGGGCAGTGATGCTGGCGGCTCGATCCGCATTCCCTGCGGATTTACCGGCACCTTCGGCATCAAGCCGACCTTCGGCTGGATTCCGCAATGGCCGGCCAGCGCCATGAGCACGCTCTCACACCTGGGACCGATGACCCGCACCGCCACCGATAGTTCGCTGATGCTCTCGGTCATCGCCCGGCCCGACGCCAGGGATGGCTACGCCGGCACCGCCTGTCCGATCGATTGGCTGGCGACCGGACCACGGAACCTAGAAGGCATGCGTATCGCCTACAGTCGCGATCTGGGCTATGTCGCGGTGGCGCCGGACATCCTGCGCGTCGTTGACGCCGCAGTCGAACGGCTCAAATCGCTGGGGGCCGAGGTGGTCGAGATCGATCCCGGCTTCGACTCGCCCAAGGCGACCTTCGATACGCTCTGGCACGCCGGTGCCTCGCGCCTGCTGGACGGGCTGAACGACGCCCAGCGGGACGCGCTCGATCCCGGTCTGCGTGCCATCGCCGAGCATGGCAAGACGCTCACGCTGACCGATTATCTCGTCGCTCGCGAAGCGCGAACGGCGCTCACGGCCCACATGGCCGAATTCCACCGCGAGTTCGATCTGCTGGTGACGCCGACCTTGCCGCTCTCGCCCTTCGCCGCCGGTCACGACGTGCCGCCAGGCAGCGGCTACGTCGACTGGGTCGACTGGACCCCGTTCAGCTACCCGTTCAACCTCACTCAGCAGCCCGCCGCATCGCTTCCCTGTGGCCTGGATGACCATGGCTTGCCGGTTGGCCTGCATCTGGTGGGGCCACGCTACCGCGATGACCGGGTGATGGCGGTGGCGCGACTGCTGGAGGCGCAGTTGCCGCGGCTGACGCCGCAGATGGCGAGAGAGTGAGTCAGCCCCCTCAATGGCTGCGCACCGCGCCCGGCGTCCTGCCCGTGGCGCGCTTGAAGGCGCGGCTGAAGGCGGCCTGGGAGCCGTAGCCGAGCCGTTCGGCGACCTGCTCGATCGATAGCTGCCGCTCGGCGATCCATTGCGTGGCCAGGCGCATGCGCAGTTGGGTGACATAGCCGAGCGGCGACACGCCCAGCGAGTGGCGGAATCGTTCGGCGAATACCGAGCGGGAGCTGCCCATCTCCGCTGCCATGGCGGCGACCGTCCAGTCGCGGCCGGGCTCGCGGTGGACGGCGGCGATGACCTTGCCCAGACGCGGATCGCGCAGCGCCTCGACCCAGCCGCCAATATCGGCACAGTCACACTCGACCCAGCCTCGTACGATGCTGGCGGCCACCACATCGGCCAGCCGCGAGAGAATACCGGCGGCACCGGCGCGTTCGAGACTCGCTTCGCGCGCCATTGCCTCCAGCATCGGCAGCATCTCCGGATAGCGCGAGAGCAGCGTGCCGACATGCATCACTCCTGGCATCAGCGTCATCAGCGGCTGCATGCCCCCCAAGTCGAACTGCATGCAGCCGCTGAACAGGCGAGCCGGCGGCGCGCCGTCGAGCCTGTCGGCACATTCGTCGACGCAGCTGAAGTCCTCGCACAGTGGCAGCGCCTCGATCTGCTCGATATCGCGGCTCTGCACCTCCGGCGAGGAGAGCAGATCGTGGCGGCCGCCCCGCGGGAGCAGTACGGCATCGCCGGATGCCAGCACCTGCTCGCTGTCGCCGAGCCGCAGCAGGACCGGCCCTTGGGCGACGAAGTGGAATTGCGCGCAGCGGACGTCGGTATCGAAACGAATGCCGAAGGGCGGCGCGATCTGGACGCGCCGATAGCTCACTCCGGACAGTCGCATGCCGAGAAGCAGCTCGTTGATCCATTCGCTGGAGCTGGCGTCGACGCCGACGCTGGCCCCATTTTCGGACTTTTGGTCAAACATGTCGGAGCTTTAGTGATAGAGGGTCTTGAGATGCTACTTTAGTCTAGGCGTCATCCCAAGTCTTGATCGGAAATCTCGAAATGACGACGCAAGAACCTCGACACTTGACTCAGACGGCGCCAGAGCCCTCGCGCTGGATCGCCGTATTCTCGCTGACGATGGGCGTGTTCAGCCTAGTGATGGCGGAATTTTTGCCGGCCAGCCTGCTGACGCCGATGGCGGAGTCGCTCGCGATCAGCGAGGGGCAAACCGGGCAGGCCGTTACCGTAACGGCGATCGTGGCACTGCTTTCAGGATTGCTGGTGACGGCAGTGACCCAGCGGCTCGATCGCCGTCATGTGCTGCTGGCGTTCGGCGTGGCGAACTTCGTCGGCACGCTGGTCGCGGGATTCCTGCTCGAGCGCAGCCTGAGACTGACGCTATTGCTGATGCCGCTGCTCATGGGCGTAATGGGCTGGTTGCTGGCCACGCTGGGCGGTTTCTCGATGGGCACCGACGCCATCATGGTGGCGGTATGGGGCTTCGTCTTCGGCGCGGTGCCGGTCGCCTGGTCGACCTGGATCACCCGTGTCGTGCCGGACGAAGCCGAAAGCGGCGGCGGCCTCATCGTGGCCTCGATCCAGCTGGCGATCGCGCTGGGCGCTGCCGTCGGCGGCGTCATGTTCGATATCAGCGGGGTCCTGGGCGTCTGTGCGACGGCCGGCACACTGCTGCTGGCCGCTGCGGCGCTGATCCTGGTGGCGGTCAGGACGCGGCCGGAGGCGTCGGTCGGTCGCGACGCCATAGCGGCAACCTGTCAGTAAAACGTGAAAGCATCGGCAGCCCGGCCGGCGGTGCCGGGGTCTTGGCCGGGATTCGGTCGGGAGGATGGGTGAGCTCATCTTGCTTGTCGGGCAGGGATGATGGTCTGCTATAAGCAATCCGCCCCAAGGACCATCGAAAGGAACCGACGATGAGTATCGATCCCCAAGCAGGACGCTTGCCCGACGAACACAGTCTCGCCAACCTGCCGCGTCTGGTGTCGCGCTATTACAGCGAACGCCCGGACGCCAGCGACCCCGGGCAGCAGGTCGCCTTCGGCACTTCGGGCCATCGCGGCTCGTCGCTGAAGACGAGCTTCAACGAGTGGCACATCCTGGCGACGACCCAGGCGATCTGCGAGTACCGCGAGGCCCAGGGGATCGATGGGCCGTTGTTCATCGGCATGGATACGCATGCGCTGTCCGAGCCGGCATTCGTCTCCGCGCTGGAAGTGCTGGCGGCCAACGACGTCGAGACGCGGATCGATGCCGGCTGCGAGGAGACCGGCGGTGAGGTCGGTTACACGCCGACGCCGGCAATCTCCAACGCCATCCTGGTCTACAACCAGGGGCGCACCAGCGGTCTGGCTGACGGCATCGTGATCACGCCGTCGCATAACCCGCCGGTGGATGGCGGCTTCAAGTACAACCCCACCAACGGCGGCCCCGCCGACACCAATGTCACCAAGTGGATTCAGGAGCGCGCCAACGAGCTACTCGCCGGCGGGCTCGAGAGCGTTCGCCGCGTCAGCTACGCCGAAGCGCTGCAGGCACCGACCACCCAGCGCTTCGATTTCATCGACAGCTATGTCAGCGGGTTGGACAAGGTCATCGATATGGCCGCGATTCGCGATTCCGGGCTCAAGTTCGGCGTCGATCCGCTGGGCGGCGCCGGCGTGCACTACTGGCCGCGTATCGCCAAGCGCTACGATCTGCCGCTGGAAGTGATCTCCACCACCGTCGACCCGACCTTCCGCTTCATGCGCGTCGACTGGGACGGCAAGATCCGCATGGACTGCTCGTCGCCCCATGCAATGGCCGGGCTGATCGAGAACAAGGATCGCTTCGACGTCTCGTTTGCCTGCGACACCGACCACGATCGCCACGGTATCGTCGCGCGCTCGACCGGGCTTCTGAATCCCAACCACTATCTGGCCGTCGCCATCGAGTATCTCTTCACCCATCGTCCGGACTGGAGCGACAAGGCCGCCATCGGCAAGACGCTGGTGTCGTCGTCGATGATCGATTACGTCGCCGAAGGCCTGGGCCGGGACGTGGTCGAGGTGCCGGTGGGCTTCAAGTGGTTCGTCGATGGCCTGATCGAAGGCACTCTCGGCTTCGGCGGCGAGGAATCCGCCGGCGCCTCGTTCCTGACGCGGGACGGCAAGCCCTGGTCCACCGACAAGGATGGCATCATTCTCGGTCTATTGGCCGCCGAGATCACCGCCGTGACCGGTAAGGACCCGGGCGAGCGCTATCAGGCCCTCACCGAACGTTTCGGCGCGCCGGTCTACGAGCGCGTGGACGCCCCGGCCAACCGCGAGCAGAAGGCCAAGCTTGGCAAGCTCTCGCCGGAACAGGTCACCGCCGATACGCTCGCCGGCCATCCGATCACCCGCAAGCTGACCGAAGCGCCTGGCAACGGCGCCGCCATCGGCGGGCTCAAGGTGGTTACCGAGGCGGGCTGGTTCGCCGCGCGCCCCTCCGGCACCGAGGATGTCTACAAGATCTACGCCGAAAGCTTCGAAGGCAAGGAGCATCTCAAGCGGATTCAGGAAGAGGCCAAGGCGCTGGTCGATCAGGTGCTGGCGGGCTAGATCCAGCGACGAGTCGACCCTTAAGGAATAGCAAGAGCGGGCTGCGCATGCAGCCCGCTCTTTTTTGCGTTTCAAACCCTACCCATCACGTCATGCCAATCACCCCATATGGGTGACCAGCTTGGTGGTGAGATAGGCTTCCAGCGCTTCGCTGCCGCCTTCGGAGCCGTAGCCGGAATCCTTGATGCCGCCGAAGGGAAGTTCAGGTAGCGCAATACCCAGATGGTTGATGGTCAGCATGCCCGCCTCCAGCCGGTCGCTGAGCGCCTGGGCGGTCTTCGACGAGGCGGTGAAAGCGTAGGCGGCCAGCCCGAATGGCAGGCGGTTGGCCTCGGCCAGTGCCTCTTCCAGGTCGTCGAACGGAACCAGCAGCGCCAATGGGCCGAACGGTTCTTCGTTCATGGCACGCATCTGCGGCGTCAGCCCGGTCAGTACCGTCGGTTCGAAGAAATAACCGGGGCCGTCGGAGCCCTTGCCGCCGAGCTGGACGGTCGCGCCCTGGCTGCGGGCATCGTCGATCAGGGCTTCCAGTGCCGGACGACGGCGCTCGTTGGCTAGCGGCCCCATGGTCACGTCGGGGTCGAGTCCATTGCCGACCTTGATCTCGCGGGCCAGGGCGACGAAGCGTTCGAGGAAGGTTTCGAACACGCCGCGTTGAATCAGGAAGCGGGTCGGCGAGACGCAGACCTGACCGGCATTGCGGAATTTCGAACCGGCGAGCAGCCGCGCGGCCTGCTCGACATCGGCATCGTCGAAGACCAGCGCCGGCGCATGGCCGCCCAGTTCCATGGTGGCGAGCTTCATGTGCTCGCCGGCCATGGCGGCCAGTTGCTTGCCGACGGGGGTGGAACCGGTGAAGGTGACCTTGCGGATCGTTGGATGCGGAATCAGGTAGCTGGAGATTTCCGCCGGTACGCCGTAGACCAGACCGATGACGCCGGCCGGTACGCCGGCATCGGCGAAGGCGCGAATCAGCTCGGCCGGAGAGGCGGGCGTCTCTTCCGGCGCCTTGACGATGATCGAACAGCCGGTGGCGAGCGCCGAGGAGAGCTTGCGCACCACCTGGTTGATCGGGAAGTTCCACGGCGTGAAGGCCGCGACCGGGCCGACCGGCTGGCGGACGACACGCTGCTCGACGCCGGCTGCCCGCGCCGGCACGATGCGCCCGTAGGTTCGGCGGCCTTCTTCCGCCAGCCAGTCGATGGTATCGGCGGCGGCCAGGGTTTCACCGCGTGCCTCGGCCAGCGGCTTGCCCTGTTCCTGGGTCATCAGCCGTGCGATGCCATCGGCGCGTTCGCGCAGCAGTTCGGCCGCCTTGCGCATGATCTTGTAGCGCTCGAACGCGGAAGTGGCGCGCCAGACCTGGAAGCCACGTTCGGTGGCGGCCAGGGCCGCGTCGAGATCGGCGGTGGTGGCGTGTGCGACCCGGCCGATCACCTCGCCGGTAGCCGGATTGACCACATCGATCTGGCGGCCATCCTGGCCTTCGCGCCATTCGCCATCGATGTAGAGTTTTACGTCGGAGTAGGATTGTGTTTCGAGTGGCATTCTTCGAGGTTCCTTATTGATGTGTTGTATGTCGCCGTTCAGCCATCATAACCGTTCGGCGCCGGTTGCGGGGCCGTGCCTTGCCCGACGTTCGGCCAGCGCGCAGAAGAAATCGATGTACTGGATGTGGCCGCCGGGGAAGATCACGTCCAGACGCAGCGGATCGTCGGCATCGCTGATCCCTTCCAGCGCCGGCCAGACATCGATGTCCGGATCCTCGGCATGGCGTGACAGCCGCTCGATATCCACCCCGGCGCGCCGCACTTCGCCGCCGCTGCTGTCGACGTAGAGCACCCGGTTGCCGCTGTCGAACGCGTCTCCCAGCTGCTGGACCAGGGTCAGGAAGCCGCGATCGCTGCCGCCGCGCTGGCGCTCGGCCTGCGGGTTGCCCGGCTGGATGAACGAGGTCACGGTATCCCCGACACCGACGATACGCGGCATCAGGGCGGGATCGAAATGCTCGCGAGCCAACTGCAGCAGCGCGGCGTGGTCACGGGGCGCTTCCCGGGCGTTGAAGGTTTCGCCCAGCGGGTAGTGACCGGTATGGCGATGGTAGTAGCGGTTGAGTATGACCAGCACGCCGACTTCCTTGACGGCGCCACGCAACATCAGCTGGAAGTCGGTGGTGCCGGCGTTGCCGCCATCGTTGTCATCGTCGACGCTCTCCCGCAGGCGCTCGTTGCCTTGCGCGTCCCGGCCGGCATTGGGGGCATAGTGGATGAAAAAGGCGTCGTCGAGGCCGGCCAGACTGGCGGCTTCCAGGCGTTCGCGCATGAAGTCGGCAACGGCGATCTGCAGCGCTCGATAGCGCGCGGGAGTCTCCCGCCAATGACGGTAGAAGACGTTGAGATTGAGTGTCGGCGACGCCAGGTTGTCGAGCACCGCGGCGGCGATCAGGTCGCGCCGCACGTCGGCCGGCAGGTCGTAAGGCGGCCGGGACAGCAGCGCGTCGAGAAAATCCTCGGCCTGGGCGGGAAACGCCTCGAGGAACGCCAGTTCGGCGTCGGTGACGCCGGGATGGCTGACGCTGCCGAAGCGGTCCTGCCACTGTACCCCGCCGGCCGCCAGGCCCGGTAGATAGCGACCCTGTTCGCCGGCGCGGTCGGGCGTCTCGAACAACGCCTCGACGATGCCGTTCACCCCGCGCGAGCCGATGTGCTCGCCGTTGGTCAACACGAAGAAGTGGCCGTCGAGCTGGCGCGCGGCATCGAGGTAACGGCGTTCCAGGCGTCGGGTCAGCGGGTCGCCGACCAGCCCCATGCAGACCCCGTCGAGATCCTGGATGATCAACAGGTTGTCGGTAGCCGCCAGTTCGTCCAGCAGGCTGGCGTGATCGAGAGAGAAGGGGCGAGTCGGGGGCATGGTCAACGTCTTGTTCGGAGGCGAATAGTGATGGCGCGGAAACCGCGATTCGCCACTAGTATAACGTCAGGCTTCGAGACGAATAGCGGCGGTTTGCCCCGCCGGAAAGCCGCGACTAGGCTGCAGGAAGTCGCCATTGCCGTTGTCGTCACCGACAGAGCGCGGCGACGGTGCTGGAAAGCTGGAAGGTAGTGCAGAAACGGCAAGACGCTCACGCCCGGATGGCGTGATAAGAGCCCGGTCAGGGCAACATTGGCAAGGAGGCAACGATGTCCAGTCCCGAACACAAACAGAAGATCTGGAAGCTGATCGAAAAGATCAAGGTCGGCATGTTGGTGACCCTCGACGATGGCGTGCCGCGCTCCCGCCCCATGCATCTGGTGCAGGATGCCTACGATGGCAAGCTCTGGTTCTATACGCGACGCAGCGCGGAGAAGACGTTCGAGGCTCGGGCCGATCAGGATGTCTGTATTTCCTTTTCGGACCAGGATGACGGCATTTATGTCTCGATGTCAGGCACGGCACGCCTTAATCACGATCCCGAGCTGATCGAGAAATACTGGAATCCGTTCGTGGCAGCCTGGTTTACCGGCGGCAAGGAGGATCCGGACCTCACCATGATGGAGATCGACATCCACTTCGGCGAACACTGGCAGTCGCGGGAGAGCAAGACGTTCCAGCTCTATGAATTCGCCAAGGCCAACGTGAAGAAAGACCACCAGCCGAATGTCGGCGAGAACGAGAAGTTCGGTCACTGAGGCTGGCCGCCGCCAGCGTCCAACCGGCGCTGGCGGCTTTATGTATTCCGGATCATTGACAGTAGCGCGCCAAGTCAGGATAAAGAGTCCTCATTAGTCATATAGCGACCCCCCATGTTTCTGCTGACGGCATTCGTCGTTCTCTCGATCGGTTTCTCCTTTGTCTGTTCGGTGCTGGAGGCCGCGCTGCTTTCGCTGACGCCAAGTTATATCGCGCAGCTCAAGGACTCCCGCCCCAAGCTCCACGACAAGCTCAACAAGCTCAAGTCCAACATCGACCGCCCGCTGGCGGCGATTCTGACGCTCAACACCATCGCGCACACCGTTGGTGCCACCGGCGTCGGCGCGCAGGTGTCGATCGTGTTCGGCGACGCCCATGTGGCGATCGCCTCGGCGCTGATGACGTTCGGCATTCTGGTGTTCTCGGAGATCATTCCCAAGACCATTGGCGCAACTTACTGGCGAGCGCTGGCGCCGCTGCTGCCGCGTATCCTGAACATCATGGTGCGCACGCTGCTGCCGTTCATCTGGCTCTCCGAGATGATCACCAACCGTATCGCCAAGAACGAGAACGATGTCGACATGCGCGGCGAGATCAAGGCGCTGGCGCGTATCGGGCTCGACGAGAAAGCGCTGGACCCGGACGAGACCCGCACCATCACCAACATTCTCAACCTGCACGAGATCCCGGTGAAGAGCGTGATGACGCCGCGGACGGTGTGCGAGACGGTAACGCCCGACATGACCGTGGCCGAGTTCGATCAGCGTTACGGCAAGACCCAGTTCACGCGCTTTCCGGTCATGGATGGCGCCGAGGATGCGCTGGGTTACGTGCACAAGGCCGATACCTACCACGCCGAGGACGGAGAGACGCTGAAATCGCTGATGCATCCAGTGGCTATCGTCGATGAAGCCGATAGCGTCGAACACGTCTTCACCGCGATGCTCAAGGACCACAACCATCTGCGGGTGGTCTACGACGACCACGGCAACTGGGTGGGACTGATCACCATGGAAGACGTGATCGAGACGATCCTGGGGCAGGATATCGTCGACGAGACCGACAACGTGCATAACCTGCGCAAGTACGCCAAGCAGCGCTGGTTGAAGCGAATCAAACGAGGCGAATCTGCCCAGCCGCCGCCGGGCTGATGCCGATGATCGATCGTCCGTCGCGCGATCAGATGACCTTCTTGCGTAGCCAGGCCGCCAAGGCCTCGCCCAGGATGACCAGCACGATGATCGCGAGCAGGATGGTCGCCACGGTCTGCCAGGCCAGGGTGTCGATGGCGCCCTGTAGAATCACGCCGATGCCACCGGCGCCGACCAGACCCAGCACGGTCGACTCACGCAGGTTGATGTCCCAGCGCAGGATGCTGACCGCGAAGAAGGTAGGAATCACCTGCGGCACGATGGCGTAAAGCACCACCTTGGCCCGCGACGCGCCGGTCGCTTCCAGCGCCTCCACCGGGCGGCGGTCGATCTCCTCGATCGCTTCGCCCAGCAACTTGCCGAGAAAGCCGATCGACCGGAACATGATCGCGATGATCCCGGCCAGCACGCCGGGGCCGAAGATCGCCACGAACAGCAGCGCCCAGATCAGCGTGTTGACCGATCGGCTCGAGACCAGAATGAAACGGCCCAGCCACAGCGTGAAACGGTTGGGCGTCGTATTCTGGGCGGCGATGTAGGCGATCGGCAACGACAGCAAGACCGCGGCGAACGTCGCAATGGTGGCGATGTTGAGCGTCTCCACCAATGCCCACAGGATGGCGTCGAGTCGGCTCACGTCCGGCGGCACCATGCGTGAGAACAGATCGCCGACCTGGGCGGGAGCATCCCACACCCAAGGCCAGATGATATCGATACTCTCCACTGCCCAGACTACGGCGGCAACCACCACCAGCAGTGTGACGAAGCGCTTCCAGCGTTGTTGCGGGGTATAGCGCGCCCAGGTGCGTTCGGCAACGGTCGGGGTCGTTCGCATGGTCATCCGATGTTCCTCCTGATCCGACCGCTGACCGCTTCACTGACCAGAATCACGCCGATGATCACCATCGTGATCGCCAGCGCAAAGTCGTAATCGTAGCGGCCGAAGGCATTCATCAGCGTGGAGCCGATACCGCCAGCGCCGACGATGCCGACCACTGCCGAGGCGCGCAGATTGCTGTCGAGCTGATAGATGCCGAGGCCGATCTGGCGCGGCATGATCTGTGGCAGCACGGCGAACTGCAGCACGCTGATATAGCGTGTGCCGCTGGCGCGCAGCGCTTCCACCTGACCCCAGTCGATCTCCTCGATGCGCTCGGCCAGCATCTTGGCGACGAAGCCGATCGAGTAGAGCGTCAGCGTCAGAATGCCGGCCACCGGGCCGAAGCCGACGGCCTTGACGAACAGGATCGCCACGATCACCGGGTGAAAGCTGCGTGCCACGATGATGATCGCTCGGCCCAGCAGATAGATCGGCTTGGCGGCAATGTTGCGCGCCGCCATGAACGCGATGGGCACGCTCAGCGCGAGGCCCAGCAGCGTCGCCAGAATGGCGATCTGCAGGCTCTCGAGAAAGCCGTCGATCAATAGCTCGTAACGGTCGAAGTTGGGCGGGAACGCGCCGGAGAAGATCCGCGCGGCACGGGTCATGCCCTGGCTGATGCGATCGAGATCGAATGGCAGGATCGAGATCGCCCACACGGCATAGATCGCGACACCGATGACCAGACCCCAACGCAGCAGCGGGTTGGCGATGAACGGCGGCTTGCGCCAGTGCCGGCGCGATGACGGGGCTCCCCGTTCGGCGCTCGTGCTCATGACGTGACCGCCTGTGTCTGGCCGGCGTCGGCCTGCTGGCGCTCCTCGCCCGGCGTGCCGCTGTAGACGGCGTCCATCGCTTCCTGATCCAGATCGGCCGGGACGCCATCGAAGATCAACTTGCCGAACCGCATGCCGACGATGCGCTGGGTGTATTCCCGCGCCTCGGCCACGTTATGGATATTGATCAGCACCGGTAGCGACAGCTCCTGGGACAGGTTCTGCAGCAGCTCCATGATCTGGCGGGAACTGACCGGGTCCAGCGACGCCGTGGGTTCGTCGGCCAGCAGGATTTCCGGTTGCTGCATCAGCGCCCGTACCACGCCGACACGCTGGCGCTCGCCGCCGGAGAGCGCGTCGGCGCGCTTGTTGGCGTAATGCGCGATGCCGACGCGTTCCATCAGGTGATAGGCGCGTTCGATGTCCTCCGCCGGATACTTGCGCAGCGCCGCGCGCCAGTAGGAGATGTAGCCCAACCGCCCGCACTGGACGTTTTCCATCACCGTCAGACGATCCACTAGGTTGAAGCCCTGGAAGATCATCCCGATACGCCGGCGCGCCTTGCGTAACTCTTCTCGCTTGAGATGCGTGAGTTCCAGGCCGTTGAGCTCGATGCTGCCTTCCGTAGGCTCCACCAGCCGGTTGATGCAGCGCAGCAGGGTGCTCTTGCCCGCCCCGGAAGCCCCGATGATAGAGACTACCGATTCACCGGGAACGTCGAGATCGAGCCCGCGCAGCACCGGCTCGCCATGGCCGTACCGCTTGACCAGATTCTTAATGCGCAGCATGAAAGATCCTCGTGACGAGACGGCGCCGTCGACCTTCATGTCAGACGGCGCCGTCCGGCTGTTCTGCAGGATGGACGGTTCTGTTCGACGCTTGTCGGGTTATTCGACGCTTATCGGGTTATTCGACGCTTATCGGATTATTCGACGTTTTCCTGGGAGTAGACGACGCCGTTGGCATCCTGGATGTCGCGAATCACTTCCCAGTCCTTCTGATAGGTGACCGGCACGAACTTGGTCACACCGTCGAATTCCTCGCCCAGCTCGGTCCCTTTCATGTCGAAGCTGAAGAAGGCCTTCTTGATCTTGTCGATCAGTTCGGGCTTGAGGTTGTGGGCATAGGTGTAGGAGGTGGTGGGGAAGCGCTTGGATTCGAACACGATCTTGACCTCTTCCGGGTCGTAGAGCCCGCGCTCGGCCATGCGATCGACCACTTCGGAGGCGACCGGCGCTGCGTCGTAGTCACCCGCGACCACGCCCAGCATCGATTGATCGTGAGAGCCCGAGTAGACCACTTCGTAATCCTCGTCCGGGGTGACGCCCTGCTTGGGGAACAGTGCGCGCGGTGCCAGATTGCCGGAATTCGAGGTGGGCGAGGTATGGGCGACACGCTTGCCCTTGAGATCGCTCAACTCGTCGATGCCGCTGTCCTTGCGGGTGTAGACCTGCAGGGTGTAGCCGAATTCGCCATCGTCGCTGCCCATGATCGCGAAGGGCACCGCGCCGGCGAGATTGACCGCGAACGGCGTCGGCCCGGTGGAGAAACCGGCAACCTGAATGCGTCCGCTGCGCATCGCTTCGATCTCGGCCGCGTTGGACTGCACGGCATAGAAGCGTACGTCCTTGCCGGTCTCCTCGCGCAGATGCTCGATGAACGGTTCCCAGATATCGGCATAGATCGCCGGGTCCTCGACCGGGGTGTAGGCGAAGACCAGCGGATCGGGATCGAGATACTGGGATTCGTCGCTCGGCGCGTCGGCGACCAGATCGCCGTTGGCATCGCAGTACATCGGCGCGAGATCCCCGCGCTGTGGGCACTCTTCAGCGGCCTGCGCCGTGAAGGCAAGGCCGCAGCCGAGCGTCAGCGTGGTCAAGAGCGAGAGGGGAAGATGTAGCGAACGAGACTTGGAGAGTTTGAGGCGGCGTAGCATGGCGGCGTCTCCTGAGACGGAGGTTGTTGTAAGCGACACCGACCGCGCGATTTGTGTGTCTCGTTAGGCCGCGCTCGGTGTCATGGTTTTGTCACAGTGTGGGCAAAATCCATCGCAAAGCGCATTCGACTTTCGCTAATAACGGCATTTCATGTTCGTTTCCGAGCAAAGTACGGGAAAGATGTTGTTTTTTTCCAAACATATTGCTCGCTTGCGCTGATTTTCCTGCCAGCCTGCCTGGCGTTGGCCTGCTGATTCACGCGCCGCTCCGGTCGATGCCTAAAATCTTGGGCAATACGGTCGATACTAAGGGCAACGCACTCAGGATAAGGCATTCCATGCACGCACTCACCGAACCGCCAAAGACTCGCAAAGAGTTCGGCGAACCGTAAAAAGGAACGCAGGCATGGCCCTATTTCGTTCGCCGCACCACCATGAAGCCGTGCTTGACGCGATTCATCGCGCCATGGCCGTTATCGAATTCTCTCTCGATGGCACCATCCTTTCCGCCAACGCCAACTTTCTCGATATCACCGGCTATCGTGCCGATGACCTGATCGGCCAGCACCATCGTCGACTCTGCGCGCCTGAACTCGTCGCGAGCCAAGAATACGTAACCTTCTGGGAGCGGCTGCGCCAGGGCGAGTTCATTGCCGGACGCTTCAAACGCCTGACTTGCGACGGCCATGTTCTCTGGCTGGAAGCCTCGTACAACCCGGTCATCGATCGACACGGCAAGATCATCCGGGTGGTCAAGACGGCGATCGACATTACCGCGCGGGTACGTGACGAGCAGGACATGCACAGCCGGCTCAGTGCCATCGACCGGTCCATGGCAATCATCGAGTTCACCCCCGACGGGTACATCCTCACCGCCAACGCCAATTTCCTGGGCACGGTGGGCTATGCACTCGACGAAATCCAGGGGAGGCATCATCGGATCTTCTGCGAGCGCGACTATGCCGCAGGCCAGGAGTACCACGATTTCTGGGCTCATCTGAACGCTGGCGAATTCATGACGGGGCAATTCAAGCGGCTCGACAAGCAAGGCCGGACGCTGTGGCTCGAAGCGAGCTACAACCCGGTCTTCGACGTCGAGGGGCGGCTCTACAAGGTGGTCAAGTTCGCCACCGACATCACCGACCGCGTGACACGTGAAAACGAAAGCACCCGGATGGCCTATCGCATCTCGTCGAATACGGAAACTTCCGCCAACGACGGCTCGCGCATCATCAACGAGACCATCACTGAAATTCGTCGTATCGCCAGTCAGGTCGCGACCACGTCGCAGCAGCTCGACACCCTGGCGCAGCGCTCGATCGACATCAATGCGGTGATCGAAAGCATTCGCGACATCGCCGAGCAGACCAACCTGCTGGCGCTCAACGCTGCCATCGAGGCGGCCCGCGCCGGTGAACACGGTCGGGGTTTCGCGGTGGTGTCCCACGAAGTACGCCAGCTGTCGATACGCACCTCGCAAGCCACCCGCGACATTGCCGCCACTATCGCCAGCCTGCGCAACCTCACCCAGGAGGTGAGCGGCGGCATGCAGGCCTGTCTGGGCAGCGTGGAAAACGGCGTCCGCATGGCGGGGGAAGCGGGCAATGCCATCGACAGAATTCGCGCCGGGGCCAACGACGTCGTCAGTGCCATCGCCCACGTTGCCTCCACCCTGCACGACCTCGAAGCCCAAAAGGATCCGGGAGCCGCGCCGGCCGCCGCCATCGCCGGCCGCGGCTGAGATACCCGCTCCTTGCTGCTCCGGCCCGCCTGGCGGCGGCAATAGCCGGTCCCGCTCGAATCTGCGGGACATTTTCTCGCGGCTGCCGGCTGGGGAGGCATTGCCAAACAATTATTAGCCAGCTACATTTTTGCCATCATTCATCTCAGGAACGCGTTCATGGCATCCCCCAAGCTTTTCACGCCGCTTACGCTCGGCGAGCTGGAACTTTCCAATCGCATCATCATTTCGCCAATGTGTCAGTACTCCGCCGATACGCATGGCAACATGACCGGCTGGCATACCATTCACCTCGGAAACCTGGCGCTCTCCGGCGCCGGGCTGCTGGTGATTGAGGCGTCGGCGGTCGCGGCGGAAGGGCGGATCACGCCGGGCGACGTGGGGCTCTATTCGGACGACAATGAACAGGCGATGGCGCGCATGCTCGAGTCCGTGCGTGCCCACTCGCCGATGCCGATCGGCATCCAGCTCGGCCACGCCGGCCGCAAGGCCTCCTGCCAGGCACCGTGGGAAGGCGGTGCGCAACTGGGGCTCGAGGAGGGCGGCTGGCAGACCGTGGCACCGTCCGGGGTTGCGTATCAGGACGATCAGCGTCCGCCGCAGGCGATGAGCCTCGACGACATCGAACGGCTCAAGGCAGACTTCGTTGCCGCGGCCAGGCGCGCCGACCGTCTCGGCTTCGAACTGATCGAGCTGCACGCCGCCCACGGCTATCTGCTGCACGAGTTCCTGTCGCCGATCTCCAACCAGCGAGACGACCAGTACGGCGGCAGCCTCGAAAACCGCATGCGGTTGATTCTCGAGATCTTCGATGCCGTTCGCGAGGTCTTCCCGAGCGAGAAGCCGGTGGGCATTCGCATCTCCGGCAGCGACTGGGTCGAAGGCGGCTGGGATCTGGAGCAGAGCGTCGCGCTGGCTCGTGCGCTCGATGCCCGTGGCTGCAGCTTCATCGATTGCTCCGGCGGTGGTCTCGATCCGCGCCAGGCGCTCGATGTCGGCCCCAGCTATCAGGTGCCGTTCGCGCGCCGCATGAAGCAGGAAGTCGCCATGCCGGTGATCGCGGTGGGATTGATTACCGAGCCGGAGCAGGCCGAAGGTATCGTCTTCAGCGGCGAGGCGGACGCCGTCGCCTTGGCACGCGGCATGCTCTACGATCCGCGCTGGCCGTGGCACGCCGCCGCCAGGCTCGGCGCCAGCGTCCACGCGCCGAAGCAGTATCTGCGCAGCCAGCCGCATACGCTCAAGCAGCTGTTCGAATGAGCCGGTAACAACGCCTTCGAGCGCCGCGCTGATCGCATCGACCACGCCCCGTATCGCTGCTGCGATACGGGGCGTGATGTATTCGGATGCGATGTTGTTTGGCGCCCTTTCTCTCGGTCCGCCTCACCGTTCAATGCTTTCCGCTCTCGAACGCTAGACCGTGTCCTCGATCCGCCAGTTGACCGGCACTTCGGCGATGCTGGCCGATGGTGGCAGTTCCAGCAGCAGGCGAACGATGCGTGCGACATCCTCGGGCTGGGTGACCTCCTCGGCATCGATATCGGCGCCAGCGGCCATGTCGGTGGCGACGAAACCGGGGCAGATCGCGGTGGCGCGCACACGCGTCTCCGCACTGCAGTGACGCAGGCCGTGGACGAACGCCTGTGCCGCGAACTTGCTCATGGCGTAGAGCCCCGACCCCGCCGAGCGCACCCGCTTGCCCGAGAGCGACACGATCGACACCACCTTGCCGCGTTCGGCGGCGACGAGGTGGGGCCAGGCCTGCTGCGTCAGTAGCATCGGCGCCTTGGCGTTGACCGCCATGACCCGGTCGAATTCGTCGCTGTCCGCTTCCAGCACCGAGGCGCGGCTGAGAATGCCGGCGTTGTTGACCAGCGCATCGATGCCGCCGAACACGCGTACCGTCTCCTCGACCCAGGACCGGGCGCTCTGCGAATCCAGCGCATCGTAGTGGCAGACCAGCCAGTCATTGCGCTCCGGACGTTCTGCGGGCTCGGTCCGACAACCGAGGCTGACGCGCCAGCCGGCGGCGTGAAGGGTCTCGGCGATGGCGGCACCGATGCCGCGATTGGCACCGCTGACCATGACCACGGGGGCGTCGTTGGACATCTCTGGTTCCTCGAGTTGAGACGGTCTGGGGCGGGCCGAGTGACAGGCCGCCGGCTTCCCGGTCAGCCTAGCGGGGCGTTGCCCATCCCGCGAGCGAAGCCGCCAGCGCGCGCCATGGCGATCGAAGAGCCCGCGTACCGGATGGAACGGCTCGTCGTAGAACAGCCGATAGGAGGCGCCGAGCAGGCGTCGGCGGCGTTCGAGCAGGGTGTCGTCGTGAGGGGCTGTCATGCGTGCGAGCCTCCTGCCATGATGGTGTCGTCGAGTGCCGCGGACAGGCGGCGCTCGCCATCCTGCAGAGAGCTCATAGATGCAAGACCTACCTTCTCCCGACTCTTTCCGCGGTATCGTGCATTTCGTCACCGCGGCAGATAGCCAAAGCTTTACAGAAGCTGCAGAGCGGCTGGGCATCACGAAGTCGGCTATCGGAAAGAGTATTACCCAGCTGGAGCAGAGGTTGGGGGCGCAGCTTTTTCACCGAACCACGCGGAAAAACAGTTTAACGACGAAGGGGGAGGCCTATCTGGCGAGCTGTTTGACTGCCCTGGAAACCCTTCGAGACGCGGAAAGGGCGTTGCATTCGAAGGCGATTGAACCCGCCGGTATCGTTCGAATCGATGTGCCGGCATTTTTCGGACGTTCGATCCTGATGCCCGTTCTGCTGCAGATGGCTGAACACCACCCTCAACTGAAGCTGACGATCACATTCAACGACCAGATCATCGATCCTGTTGATGCCGGCTTCGACCTGGCTATCCGTTACGGCATCGTGAAAGATAGTACCGACCTGGTTGCCAAAAGACTCAACCATCAGAGGCTGGCGATCTGTGCCGCTCCGGAATACCTGGAGAAGCATGGCATCCCAGAAGCCCTGGAAGCCTTGGACTCACACAGGTTGATCATGGCGTGGCGGAAAGGGGCGCCGCTAAGCTGGCTGGTAAAAGATATCAACGGACGTGACATCAGGTTCAAGCCTACCCCTTTTCATCAGATAAGCGACGGCGATGCCATGGTCGACGCCTGCGTTGCGGGCGCAGGTATCATTCAGTTTCCTGAACCACTATTGCGCCCCAAGATCGATCGGGGGCAGCTGATCAAAATTCTTCCAGAACTGGAACCTGCCCCCATCGAATTGAACATTATATGGCCGCGCTCACGATATCTATTGCCGGGTGTTCGCTTCGTGATAGACGAGCTGTTCTCGATGACGCAATCCAATGCGTTTGATTGAGCTTCGTGATCCTGGGCTCGGCATGGCGTGGTTATGTATCGGTAAGTCCAGTTTTGATAATACCAAGAGAAGTCTGCTCGGTTTGTTTCACAAGCGGTAATGTTGATCGCAAAGGCACTCGTTCAGGCCCGCCAATCGATTGTAGCGTTTCGTTCCACTCTGAGTCGCCCAGCAATGCCTTTATCAAAACCCTCTTCACGTCTAAGGTCCTACTCACCCTGAGTTTGACCATTGATTTTGCCATTGGAGAGAATGCTATGCCTGTCGTAAATATCCAGATGTTCGAAGGGCGTGATGAAGGAAAGGCCGCGATTGCCAAAGCCGTGACCGATGCAATCGTTCAGCATGGCAACGTCGACCCGCAGTATGTCTACGTCATTTTCAATGATGTAAAAATGGATGACTGGGCTATCTCCGGGGAGCTCTTTTCCAAAACGCTTACAAAGCAGAGTTAGCCATTCTCTCTGCTTTAAATATCAAAAAAGATCCATTGTGCCGCTGTTTTTCACAGCGGCTTTTCAGGTTGCAGCCATGTCGGGGTAACTTGTCTGGTACATGGCTGTCGTCGTGAATGGACGCTATTTGCCAGCAAGCGATCATGAGCCTCCGGCCGCGTTCGCCTCCCTTCTCGCCGTACGCCGGCTGGAAACGACGAAGGCGATGCCGAAGACGATCGAGAACAGCAGCACGATGGTCGGGGCCGGCGCGCTGTCGATGAAGAACGAGAGATAGACGCCGAGAAAGGCGACGACCGCGGACAGCGTCACCGAGAGCAGCAGCATGGTGGCGAAGCGCCGGGCCAGCAGGAAGGCGATGGCGCCGGGCGCGATCAGCAGCGCGATGGCGAGGATGATCCCGGCGGCTTTCAGGGCGCCGACGATGGTCAGTGAGATCAGGCAGAGCAGGCCGTAGTGCAGCAGCCGGGTTCGCAGGCCGACCGCCCGGGCCTGGGTCGGGTCGAAGGCGTGGAGCAGGAAGTCCTTCCACTTCAGGCCGATGACGCCGACGGTGATCAGGGCGATCAGCGCCGATTCCCCGATATCGCGCCAGCCGACCCCGAGGATGTCGCCGAACAGGATGTGGTCGAGGTGCACCGTCGTCTGGATCTTGACGTAGAGCACCAGGCCGGCGCCGAACATGCCGGCGTAGACGATGCCCATCACCGTGTCCTGCTTGATCCGGCTGTTCTCCTCGAGGAAGCCGGTCGCGACGGCGCAGAACATGCCGGCGACGAAGGCGCCGATGGCGTAGGGAATGCCGACGAGATAGGCAATCACCACGCCCGGGAAGACGGCGTGGGAGATGGCGTCACCCATCAGCGACCAGCCCTTGAGTACCAAAAAGCAGGAGAGCAGGGCCATCGGCACGGTGACCAGCACGGCGATGATCATGGCATTGACCATGAAGTCGAACTGGAACGGCATCAGCAGCGTATCGAGCCAGCTCATGATTGTGACTCCGTTGCTTCGGCCACTGGCGTCCGTGCCAGCGATGCCGCGGCGCGGCGTCTTGCCGCCAGCATGCCGTGCTTGGGCGCGAACACGAATGCGGCGAGGAAGATCGTCGTCTGCAGTACCACGATGATGCCGCCGGTGGCGCCGTCGAGAAAATAGCTGGCGTAGGCGCCGACGAAGCTGGTCAGCGTGCCGATCGCTACCGCGATGATCAGCAGCCGCGGGAAGCGGTCGCTCAGCAGGTAGGCCGTGGCTCCCGGGGTGATGACCATGCAGATTACCAGAAAGGCGCCTACCGTCTGCAGGGCCGCGACGGTCGATGCCGCCAGCAGGGTAAAGAACAGGATCTTGAGCGCGGTGGGGTTGAGTCCGATCGAGCGGGCGTGGCTCTCGTCGAAGAATGTCACCATCAGATCCTTCCACTTGGCCAGCAGGATGACCAGCGACGCCACGCCGATCGCCACCAGTTGCAGCGTGTCGGCGGGCGTGATCGCCAGGATGTTGCCGAGCACGATGGTCTGGATGTTCACCGAGGTTGGCGACAGCGACACCATGAACAGCCCCAGGCCGAAGAACGAGGAGAAGATCAGCCCGATGATGACGTCTTCTTTCAGCTTGCTGCGCTGATTGAGAAACAGCATCGCCGCCGAGGCGAGCCCGCCGGCAAGGAAGGCGCCGAGCGAAAACGGCAGCCCCAGCATGTAGGCGCCGGCGACACCGGGCACGATCGAATGCGATAGCGCATCGCCGATCAGCGACCAGCCCTTGAGCATCAGGTAGCAGGAGAGAAACGCGCAGACGCCGCCGACCAGCGCCGACACCCACATGGCGTTGCGCATGTAGCCATAGCCGAAGGGCTCCAGCAGCAGGCCGGAAGGCATGAGCAGGGCTTCCATCAGCGGGGGCCTCCCTCGCCGCCTTGGCGTCGCGCGGCGATGCCGTTCTGCAGCACCAGCGGTCGCTCGTCGTCGGTGAACACGCCCACGGCGTGGGGTGACGCGCCGGTCGGCTGGGATTGATCGAGCACGAAATGGCGCAGCACGCCGCCGAAGGCACGTTCCAGGTTGCGCTGGGTGAAGATCTCGTCGGTGGGGCCGTAGGCGAGTACCGTGCCCTTGATCATCACCGTCCGGTCGCAGAACTCCGGCACCGAGCCGAGGTTGTGGGTCGAGACCAGCATCACGCGGCCCTCGGCGCGCAGTTCGCGCAGCAGTTGAATGATCTGATCCTCGGTCTGGACGTCGACGCCGGTGAACGGCTCGTCGAGCAGGATCACCCGGCTATCCTGGGCCAGCGCGCGGGCCAGGAAGACGCGCTTCTTCTGGCCGCCGGAGAGCTCGCCGATCTGGCGCTGGCGGAACTCGCTCATGTTGACGCGTGCCAGCGCGGTGGCGACCGCCTCGTGGTCGGCGAGTTTGGGGATCCGCAGCATCCCCATGTGGCCGTAGCGCCCCATCATCACCACGTCCTCTACCAGCACCGGGAAGTTCCAGTCGACCTCTTCCGACTGCGGCACGTAGGCGATCAGGTTACGCTTGAGTGCTTCACGCGCTGGCAGGCCCAGCACGCGTATCTCGCCCCGAGCCAGGCGCACGAAGCCCATGATCGCCTTGAACAGCGTCGACTTGCCGGAACCGTTCACGCCCACCAGCGCGGTGATCGTGCCAGTGGGGATCTCGAAGCTGGTATCGCGCAGCGCGGTATGACCGTTGCGGTAGGTCACGGCGGCATCGACGACGCGGATGCCGGCGCCGGCCTTTTCACGATCGACGGATGTCTGCTCGGGGCTGGTGATCGTCGTCTCGGCCGTCGTGTCGGCATGTCTCGTCATGACGAAGCCCCTCGGGTCAGGCCTTTCACGATCGTCTCCGAAGTGACGCGCAGCAGGTCGATATAGGTCGGCACCGGGCCGTCGGGTTCGCTGAGCGAGTCGACGTAGAGCACGCCGCCATAACGAATGCCGGTCTCGCGGGCGACCTGCTGCGCCGGCTTGTCGGAGACGGTGCTCTCGCTGAAGATCGCCGGAATGTCGTTGGCGCGGATCACATCGATGACCTCGCGAACCTGCTGTGGCGTGCCTTGCTGATCGGCGTTGATCGGCCACAGATAGCGTTCGCGCAGGCCGAAATCCCGCGCCAGATAGGAGAACGCGCCTTCGCTCGTCACCAGCCAGCGATCCTTCTCCGGGATCCGCGCCAGCGACTCGCGGATGGGCGCGACGGCGGCTTCGATCTCGTGCTTGTAGCGCTCGGCGTTGTTGCGGTAGATCGCGGCATGGGCGGGGTCGTGTTCGACGAATGCATCGCGGATGTTGTCGACGTAGACCAACGCGCTCGTCGGCGACATCCACGCATGCGGGTTGGGCTTGCCGTCATACGGGCCCTCGGCGATGCCGATCGGCTCGATGCCATCAGACACGACGACGCTCGGGACATCGCTGAGATTGCGGAAGAAGCGTTCGAACCAGCGTTCCAGATCGAGCCCGTTCCACAGGATCATGTCCGCATCCTGGGCGCGGAGGATGTCGCGCGGGGTCGGCGCGTAATTGTGGATCTCGGCGCCCGGCCGCGTGATCGACTCGACGATGGCCGCGTCCCCGGCCACGTTCTGCGCCATGTCCGCGATTACCGTGAAGGTGGTCACGGCCTTGAACTTGCCCTGGCCCGCGTCTTGCCCGGTGTCCTGCGCGCTGGCGGGCAGCGACATCGACAGCAACGCCAGCGCGGCGGTCACCAGGAGCATCCAGCGGCGGTGCATCAGCCTCGGCATATGACTTTCCTCGATCGACAGGGAAACGGCGGCAGAGCCGCGGATTCGGAATCGTCCGCTATTCCCGTTGCTTCGATAGCGAACCGTTAGCGCGATTGCTTTTTATACCCTGGTTAAACAGTATTCCTTTGGTTTCGATTTATAGCACCGGTTGATTCGGCTGTGAAGTAGAGAAGTGACGGCAAGTGCAAAGGGAATAACGGAGCGGAGACAAGGAATGGCGCGGAGGGATAACGGGCAGAGGAAGAACGGGCAGGGGGAAAATGGCGCGGGAAAAGTCGTCAAACCGATAAAGAGGGCTGGTAAAGAGACCCGGTAAAGAGGGCCGGTTAAGGAAGAGCCGACAAAGAAAGGGGCCAGTAAAGAAAGAGCCGGTAAGAAGCTGGTAAAGAAAAAGAAGCGCGCGCTGGGTAACGCACGCCCCGCAAGAATCGAAGTTCAGAGCTGTGCCAGCAGCTGCCGGCAATCCTGATGATGCCAATCGGCGAGTGCCGGCCAGCGGTTTTCCGCCACGTTGACCAGAATCGTGCGGGTACCGGCGGCCCGACCGCATTCGAGATCCAGCGGGCTGTCGCCCACCATCACGACCTGCGATGGCGCTACTTGCCAGCGGCGGATGAAATGATCGAGCCCGCCGGCGTGCGGCTTGGGCGGCGCCTCGTCGCGGCCGAGCACCTCGTCGGCGGCAAAGCAGTCGTCCAGGCCGATCGCTTCCAGCGTGATGTGCGCCAGCTCCTTGGCGTTGCGGGTCAGAATGCCGAGGCGGCAGCCGCGCTCGCACAGCGCCTGAACCAGTTCGACCGCGCCGGTCGCGGCGGTGGAACGCATGGCGAGTTCCCGTTCGTGCTCTAGCAGCCAGGCGTGCTTGGCGTTGTGCTCGGCGGCGGGCAGCGTCTCCAGATGATGCAGAATATCGGCGCCATCCGGAATCTCCAGCGTGCGCCGGATCGCCGGAAAGTCATGCACGCCGACGGTCAGCGTGCCATCCATGTCGAAGACCCAGTGGGTCAGTGTCTTGAGTTTGGCGGAAGGCATGGGATGGGGAACCCAGATCGAGAGAAGGCTTCATCCTACCTGCCCAAGCAGCCAATGCCAGACCCGGATGCCAGATTGACGATCGCTTGATCAGAGCCCCTCCCGCTGCCGAAACATCTCTCCGACCCGCTGCTGGGCAATGCCGATGTGATAGTCGAGCGCGGCTTCACAGGCGTCGGGATCCCGCGTGCGCAGCGCTTCGATGATCGGCTCGTGGGTATCGGCGACGCGCAGGGCGTCATCGTAGAGCTGGCCGATCAGCAGGATGCAGAAGCGCATCTCGTGGCACAGCTCGTCGAACACCCGCACCAGCCGTTGGTTGCCACTGAACTCGCACAGCATGCGATGAAAGGCGACGTCTTCCTCGATCTGCTGCACGGCGGTGCCTTCCCGGGCGACCCGGCGCATGGTCTCGAGCTGGGCGTTGAGCGCCGTTTCCATCTCCGTGGTCAGCTTGCCGGCAAGCAGGCGAATGGCGTGACGCTCGAGGCACAGGCGCAGGTCGTAGACGTCATCGAGCTCCACGGCGTTGAAGGTGCGCACGAAGAAGCCGCGTCGCGGCTGCGACACCAGCATGCCGCGGCTCTCGAGCAGGCGGGCCGCCTCGCGAACCGGCGCCCGGCTGACGCCGAAGTCTCGCGCCAGCTGCGCTTCGGCCAGATGCGCACCCGGCGCGAAGTCTCCCTTCAACAAGGCCTCCGTCAGCATGTCGGCGATCTGGTTGACCAGATCGCGTTGCTGGATGGTGGCAAATCCCCGCGTGGTCGTCGTCATGTCATCTCGTTTGGCTGGCGGTTACCGACCGTTGTACTATCGCTTAAATCGCTCTTTGGGTCGACTGTCGAGTGTCGACAGTTTGGAGATTGCCTGATAGGTTAGGGTCAAGCTGGTGGTGATGAGCGCAACGCTGGTTCTTGTCGCCATGACAGGTGCCGTCGAATGCTCTCAAGGCGCCCGGCATTCACACCGCCACGGACATATCGCCACGGCAACAAGAACACCGAGCTCCCGGAGAAGACCGACGATGGACATGACCACCGATGCCCCGACGCGCGCAGCGCAATCCGATGCGCGCCGTGACCTGGCGGCTGCCTACCGGCTGATTGCCCACTTCGGCCTGGATGACAGCATCTACACGCATATTTCCGCGCGGGCCGAGGCTGGCAAGGAGCACTTCCTGATCAACCCGTACGGCTATCGCTTCGAGGAAGTCACCGCGGCCAATCTGGTCACCATCGATCTCGAGGGCAACGTGATCGACGATCCGGAAAGCGCAGGCATCAACAAGGCCGGCTTCACCATCCACAGCGCGATCCACGAGGCGCGACCGGACGTGCACTGTGTGTTGCACACGCATTCGGTGGCCGGCGTCGCGGTCTCCTGTCTGGAAGAGGGCCTGCTGCCATTGAACCAGTGGTCGATGGAGTTTCACGGCCGCACCGCCTATCACGACTACGAGGGCATTGCGCTGGATCTGGCCGAGCGAGAACGCCTGGTGGCCGATCTCGGCGACAAGCCGATCATGGTGCTGCGCAACCACGGCATGCTGGTGTGCGGGCGCACGGTGGGGGAAGCATTCCGGCGCATGTACAACCTGGAGCGCAGTTGCCAGGCGCAGCTCGCCCTGATGGGCAGCGGCATGGAGATCCGCCGGGTCGACCCCGCCCTGGCCGAGCATACCGCCCGGCAGTACGAGCAGTGGGATGCGGATCACGGCGTGGTCGATCACGATCCGGAGTGGGAGGCGTACCTGCGCCTGTTGAAGCGCATTCAGCCCGATTTCGAGGGCTGCCCCGAATTGGAGACAAGAAAGCGCTCGGGCATGCAGCGTTAAAAATCGAGTGGAACACCAGCCCGGTCCGTTTCGCCGACTTTCGCTTGGCTACGCGCCCCGGCCTGACCTTCGCGCGCTGCCGTCAGTCACTATGGTTATCGAGCACAGCGGTGACGCCGATCGTCGCTCTGCCAGCGGTTGAAGATTCTACAAATCCAATAACACAAGAGACCTGCCATGACCCTGCTATCGTCCGTGACCGGCCGTCTGACGGCGGCCGCCTTGTTGGTGACTCTGGCTGCGCCAGCCTCGGCGCAGGAAACCCCGCAAGCCGGCGGCGTCGCCAATGTCGCCATCCAGCCGGAGCCGCCGGGCTTGATGCTGCCGCTGGTACAGAACGCGCCCACCCAGCGTGTCGCCGGCAACATCTTCGAAGGCCTTCTGCGCTACGACACCGATCTCGAGCCGATGCCGCAACTGGCGGAGTCGTGGGAGATCAGCGATGACGGCCTGACCTACACTTTCCACCTCCATCCGGACGTGAAGTGGCACGACGGCGAGGCCTTCACGTCCGCCGACGTCGTGTTCTCCGCCGATGTCTTCCTGCGCGAGACCAACCCCCGCACCCGAGCGATCCTCGACCATGTGAAGAGCATCGAGGCCCCGGATGACAACACCGTCGTCTTTACCCTCAAGCAGCCGTTCCCGGCCTTCATCCAGGCCTTCGAGGTCGGCACGCTGCCGATGGTGCCCAAGCACATCTACGAAGGCACCGATTTCTACAACAACCCGGCCAACAACCATCCGATCGGCACCGGCCCGTTCGAATTCGCCAAGTGGGATCGCGGCTCGGTGATCGAGCTGGACAAGAACCCGGACTACTACGAAGCCGGCAAGCCCTATCTCGACAAGATCTACTGGCACGTGATTCCGGATGCGGCGTCCCGCGCGGCAGCCTATGAGAACGGCACGCTCAATATCATGCCGGCGGGTTCGGTGGAGAACTTCGACATCCCGCGCCTTGCCGAGATGGAAGGCAGCTGCATGACGGAATCGGGGAACGAATATTTCAACCCGTTCGCCATGCTGTGGCTCAACAACCGCGAGGGGCCGACCGCCGACAAGCGCTTCCGCCAGGCGGTGATGTACGCCCTCGATCGGGAATTCGCCAGGAACGTGTTGTGGAACGGCCTGGGCAAGGTGCCGAGCGGCCCGTTCAACTCGACGCTGGCCTCGCACGACGATGATCTCGAACCCTATCCCTACGATCCGGACAAGGCCGAGGAACTGCTCGACGAGATGGGCTACGACGGCGAGCCGGTGCGCCTGCTGCCATTGCCCTACGGCGAAACCTGGACCCGCTGGGGCGAGGCCGTGCGTCAGAATCTCGAGGACGTGGGCATCAACGTCGAGACCGAATCTTCCGACGTGGCAGGCTGGAACCAGAAGATCAGCGACTGGGACTACGACATCGCCTTTACCTATCTCTTCCAGTATGGCGATCCGTCACTGGGCATCGCGCGCACCTACATTTCCAGCAACATCGCCAAGGGGTCGCCCTGGAACAACGTCGAGGGCTACGCGAACCCGAAGGTCGACGAACTATTCGCCAACGCGGCGGTGGAGAACGATCCGGAAAAACGTCAGGCGATGTACGACGAAGTGCAGCAGATCCTGCACGACGACGTGCCGCTGGCGTGGATCATGGAGCTGGCCCAGCCGACCATCTATCGCTGCAACGTGCATGATCTGATCACCACGGGGATCGGCCTCAACGACGGCTTCAAGAACGCCTGGATCGAGCAGTCGGGAAGCAATGACTAAATGCCTGCGCATGCGGATCGCATCGTTACGCGGTACTGGTGCGCCAGCCCGGTCAAGGCTCGCCTAACTCCAAGTTATGTCTCGCCTTCTCCGTTCCGGGCGCCTTGCGCTCCATCATGCTCGGCGATTTATTCAGCGCTTCCTTAAGCGATAGGTAAGAACGGCACCGGTGGTTCGTGGGCTGCCGGTGTCCCGCTGCGGAGTGGTATTCATGCCTTATGTCTCTCTGATCCTGGGTCGCATCATCAAGGCGGTCATCGTGCTGCTGGCGATCCTGGTGTTCAATTTCTTCCTGATTCACGCTGCACCCGGCGACCCGGCCGCGGTCATGGCCGGCGAGGCCGGCGCCACCGATCAGCAGTTCCTGGACGATCTGCGCGAGCGCTTCGGTCTCGACCAGCCGCTGCCGGTGCAGCTGTGGCGCTACATGAGCGGCGTGCTGCAGCTCGACTTCGGCTACTCCTACCGCCAGCAGATGCCGGTGCTCGATCTGATTCTGGACCGGTTGCCGGCGACGCTGCTGCTGACCGGTGCGGCCTTCGTGATCTCGCTGTCGCTGGGCATCCTGGCCGGCACGCTGGCGGCGATGCGTGCCAAACGGTCCTCGGGGTCGATCATCATGGGACTGTCGCTGCTGTTCTACGCCACGCCGCTCTACTGGGTGGCGATGATGGCGGTACTGGTGTTCTCGGTAGCGCTCGACTGGCTGCCGGCCTATGGCTACTCGACGGTGGGCGCCGGCTATACCGGGCTGGTCCATGCCGGTGACGTCGCGGTGCACCTGATCCTGCCGGCGCTGACGCTGGGGCTGTTCTTCATGGCGGTCTACACCCGCATGACGCGCACCTCGATGCTCAGCGTCTCGCAGCAGGATTTCGTCAAGACGGCCCGTGCCAAGGGGCTGGCGCCCGGCATCATCCAGCGTCGCCATATTCTGCGCAACGCGCTGCTGCCGATCATCACTCTGGCCGGTCTGCAGGCCGGGCAGATGGTGGGCGGTGCGGTACTCACCGAGACCGTCTTCGCCTGGCCCGGCATCGGCCGGCTGATGTACGAAGCGCTGATGCAGCGTGACTACAACCTGCTGCTCGGGATTTTCTTCTTCTGCGCGCTGCTGGTGATCCTGTTCAACATGCTGACCGACGTGATCTATCGACTCGCCGATCCACGCATCAAGGAGGCCGCATGAGTTTCTTCAAACGCTTCGCCCAGAATCGTGGTGCCTTGGGGGGGCTGGTAATTCTGGGGCTGGTGGTACTGCTGGCCCTGCTGGCGCCGTTCCTCTATCCCGACTCGCCATGGCGCATGGTGCAGCGGCCGTTCCTGGCGCCCGGTGAAGTCTCCGGGTTCTGGCTCGGCACCGATGTCATGGGGCGCGACGTCGCCGCCGGGCTCGCCCACGGCGCCTGGGTGTCGCTGCTGATCGGGCTGATTTCCACCGTGGTGGCGCTTGCCATCGGCGTGCCGCTGGGGGCGCTGGCGGGCTACTTTGGCGGCAAGATCGACGATGCGCTGATGCGCTTCACCGAGTTCTTCCAGACCATTCCCAATTTCGCCCTGGCGATCGTGCTGGTGGCGATCATGGAGCCGAGTACCGTCTCGATCGTGCTGGCGATCGCCATCGTCAGCTGGCCGCCGGTGGCGCGTCTGGTGCGCGGCGAGTTCCTGTCGATCAAGCATCGCGAATACGTCGAAGCGGCCAGACTGGTCGGCCAGACCCATCGCGACATCATCATCAAGCAGATCCTGCCCAACACGCTGTCACCGGTGATCGTGTTGGCGTCGCTGATGGTGGCGACGGCGATTCTGCTCGAGTCGTCGCTGTCGTTTCTCGGCCTGGGCGATCCGGACACCATGTCCTGGGGTTACATGATTGGCGCCGCGCGCACGGTGATGCGTCAGGCATGGTGGCTGTCGGTGATTCCGGGCGTGGCGATCCTGCTGACCGTGCTCGCGCTCAATCTGGTCGGCGAAGGGCTGGACGATGCGTTGAACCCTCAACTGGCGCGGCAACGTTAAGGAACGGCAACCCATGACTGCACGACTTTTTCACGGCGTCGCGCTGACGCCGACAGCCCGTCATGCCGCTTCTCCTGCGGCGCGCGCACCGCGTTTTCGAAGCCGTTCGCGGATGAATGCCCTGTCCCCTGGAGTCGACCATGAGTGAGCCATTACTACGTATCGAACGTCTGGCGCTGGCGCTGCCGGATGGCGCCGATCGGCTCTACGCCGTCGATAACGTCAGCTACGAGCTGAGCGCTGGCGAGATCCTCTGCGTCGTCGGCGAGTCTGGTTCCGGCAAGTCGATGACCGCGAATGCCGTCATGGGGCTGCTCCCGACCGGCGTGCATGCTTCCCGGGGGCGGGCGCTGTTCGACGGCCAGGACCTGCTGGCGATGGACGAGATCAGCCATCGCGCCCTGCGTGGCCGGCGCATCGGCATGATCTTCCAGGAGCCGATGACCGCGCTCAACCCGCTGATGCGGGTCGGCGAGCAGATCGCCGAGGTGTTCGAGGCGCACGGGCTGCTGACGCCCAGAACGCGCAAGGAGAAAGCGCTGGCGCTGCTCGAGGAGGTGCGTCTGCCCGACCCTGAAGCCGCGCTGCGCGCCTATCCGTTCGAGCTTTCCGGCGGCCAGCGTCAGCGGGTGATGATCGCCATGGCGCTGGCGCTCGAGCCGGAGCTGCTGATCGCCGACGAGCCCACCACGGCACTGGACGTCACCACCCAGGCGCAGATTCTGCATCTGGTGAAGGATCTCCAGCAGCGTCATGGCATGGCGGTCATGTTCATTACCCACGACTTCGGCGTGGTGGCCGAGATCGCCGATCGTGTCTGCGTCATGCGCGAAGGCAGGATCGTCGAGATGGGCAGCGCTAGCGAGGTACTCGACAACCCGCAGCACGAATACACCCGCGCCTTGATCGAGGCGATACCCGGCGACGCCGTGCCGCCGAGCCGGGACGAGGCCCAGGCCAAGCCGCTGCTGTCGGTGAAGGGGCTCGACAAGGTCTACCGGTCCAGCGGCGGTTGGTTCCAGCCCAAGCGCGAGGTGGTGGCGCTCGAGGGCATCGATTTCACCGTGGACAAGGGCGAGACGCTGGGTGTCGTCGGTGAATCGGGCTCGGGCAAGTCGACCCTGGGACGCTGCATCGTGGGTCTGAATACGCCCGACAGCGGCGAGATCCGGCTCAACGATGTCGACCTGCGCGCGCTGGAAGGGCGCGAGCTGCGTGAGCACCGCCGTCGTATCCAGATGGTGTTTCAGGACCCTTACGCCTCGCTCAACCCGCGCATTCGCGTCGGCATGGCGATCGCCCAGGGCCCCATCGCCAACGGCGTGGCCAAGGCCGAGGCGATGAAGCAGGCACGCGAGCTGCTGGCAACGGTGGGGCTCGACGCCAGCGCCGCCGAGCGTTATCCGCATGAATTTTCCGGCGGCCAGCGCCAGCGTATCGGCATCGCCCGGGCGCTCGCTCTCAACCCCGAATTGATCGTGGCCGACGAAGCCGTCTCGGCGCTGGACGTCTCGATCCAGGCCCAGGTGTTGAAGCTGCTCGACACGTTGAAGAAGGAGTTCGAGCTGTCGCTGCTGTTCATTACTCACGATCTGCGCGTCGCTGCCCAGATCTGCGACCGGTTGATCGTGATGCAGAAGGGCAGGATCGTCGAGCATGGCAGCGCCACGGAAATCTTCCTGTCACCGCAGCACCCCTACACCCGCGAGCTGCTGGCAGCGATTCCCGGACGCGCGCATCACGCCGAGCCGGCCAGGGCCGCTGCCGTTTAAGTCGCCGAACGACTCCTGGATCAAGGAAAAGAGATCGAGGGCAAGAGATCAGGATAAAGGATCGAGAATGAAGACGATGGATACCGAGCGCTCTAGCGCTTCTACCGGCGCGCTCGAAACGCACGAAGTTACGCAGAGTCAGGGCATAGTGCTGGGCGTATTGCTGGGCTCTCCGGAGATCATGACCGAATACATCGCGGCGTTCGAGCAGGTGACGCCGCAGTTTCGTCTGGCATTGCCCCAGGATGTCGCCGATCCCGAGGCGATCACCTTCGCATTGGCCTGGGATCCGGGCGCCGAGGATTTCCGACCCTATCCCAACCTGCGTCTGGTCTCGTCGATCGCGGCGGGCGTCAACGGCATTCTGGCCAGCGCGAGTCTGCCCAGCGATGTCCCCCTCATGCGCATCGCGGGCGACTCCCAGGCTCAGATGATGGCCGGCTTCGTGACCTGGCACGTGCTGTGGCACCACCGCCGCTTCGGCGACTATCTCGCTCATCAACGCCTGGCGCATTGGGAACGCCTGCCCAAGCGCTATGCCCACGAGATTCGTATCGGCCTGCTCGGCGCGGGCAAGATGGGAAGTGCCACGGCACGCGCGCTCAAGGCGCTGGATTACGATGTCGTCATCTACTCGCGCAGCGGGCGCAACCTGCCGGAGGGCGTGGCGGGTTTCAGTGGTGACGGCGGTCTTGATCGACTTGCCGCTCGCAGCGAGATTCTGATCAACCTGCTGCCGCTGACGCCGGAAACCCGCGACATCCTGAATGCCGAGCTGTTCTCGCGACTGCCTTCGGGCGCGGTGCTGATCCATGTCGGCCGTGGCGAACATCTGGTCGAGGCCGACCTGCTCGCGGCGCTCGATAGCGGTCAGCTTTCGGCGGCGTCGCTGGATGTCTTCGCCATCGAGCCGTTGCCCACCGACCACGTCTTCTGGCACCACGACAGGATCGTCGTGACCCCGCACGATGCCTGCGATTCGACACCGACCCAGGTGGCTCAGGAAGTCGCCGAGGCGATGGCGCGGCTGGATGGCGGCCAGCTGCCGATAAGCGTCGTGGATCGCCACGCGGGTTATTGAACTAGGCACTGTCTGAAAAGTACTGCGCTCGCCCATGCGGCGTTAAAAATCGGCTGGAGCGCCAGCCCGGTCAAAATGCTCATTTACACCCTGTAAACTGGAGCGCCAGCCCGGTCCGCTTTCGCCGATTTTTGCCTTGCCTGGCCTTCGCTCGTCGACTTTTCAGACAGCACCTGGAAACGGATGGCGGAAAAACAAGGACAACATCGATGAAGACATTCTTTCACGACGATCAGCTGCGTCATCAGCCGCAGACCTATTTCTCGCGCGGCAAGATGCGCAAGCCTCAGGAAGTCCCCGACCGGGCCGAACATCTGCTGGCGGCGGCCAGGCGGCTCGGCTTCGAGATCCAGGCGCCGGCGGACCACGGGGTCGCGCCGCTGCGGGCGGTGCATTCGCTGCTCTATCTGCGCTTTCTCGAGAGCGCCTATCGGCGCTGGCATGCGCTGGACGAAGACTGGGGCGAGGAGGTGATCTCCAACATCTTCGTGCGCTCGCCCAATGCGCTACGCGGGATTCTCGCCGAGGCCGCGCGCTATCTGGCGGATGGCAGCGCGCCGGTGGGCAAGCACACCTGGCAGGCCGCCTACTGGGCGGCGCAGAGCGCGGTGGCCGGCGCCGAAACGCTGCTGGCGGGCGAGCGCTTCGCCTACACGCTGTCGCGCCCGCCGGGTCATCACTCGGGCATCGACTCCGCCGGCGGCTTCTGCTTTCTCAACAATGCCGCCATCGCGGCGCAGCATCTCACGTCACGCTATCCGCGCGTCGTTGTGCTCGACACCGACATGCACCACGGCCAGGGCGTGCAGGAGATCTTCTACGAGCGCGATGACGTGATGTACATCTCGATTCATGGCGATACTACCAACTTCTACCCGGCGGTCACCGGCTTCGAGGACGAGCGCGGGCGTGGCGCCGGGCTCGGCTACAACCTCAACCTGCCGATGCCGCACGGTTCGCCGGAGTCGGTGTTCTTCGAGCGTCTGGAAGAGGCCTGTCAGGTCATCCGCCTGTTCGAGCCGGATGCGCTGGTGCTGGCGCTGGGCTTCGATATCCACGAGAAGGACCCGCAGGCCAAGGTGGCCGTTACCACGCCGGGCTTCGGCAAGCTCGGTCGCGCCATCGCCGGTCTCGACCTGCCGACGCTGATCGTGCAGGAGGGCGGTTACTACCTGGAAGGGCTCGAAGCCAATGCGGTGAGCTTCTTCGAGGGGCTATCGGGTCGCTGAAGCTCGGCGACGTTTTTCCAGCGATCCGGCTGACGGCGCGACAGGTTCGATCGCCGTCTCCCACCATTCGAGAGAGCCAATCCATGTTGAGCGAAAGTCAGGTAAGCCGCATCGTCGATTCGGTGGATGCCCTGTTCGACGCGCAGTTGCAGTTCACCCAACGGCTGGTCGAATTTCCGTCATTGCGCGGGCAGGAGCATACCGCGCAGGACTTTCTCCACGACGCCATGGCCGAGCGCGATTTTGCCATGGATCGCTGGAAGATCGATGTCGAAGACATCCACCATCACGAAGGGTTCGGTCCGGTCACGATTTCCTACGAGAACGCCTTCAACGTGGTGGGCACCTATCGCCCCGAACGCCAGACGGGGCGCTCCCTGATTCTCAACGGCCATATCGACGTGGTGCCGACCGGCCCGCGCGAGATGTGGAGCCGTTCGCCCTGGGAGCCGGCGATCCTCGACGGCTGGATGTACGGGCGCGGCTCGGCCGACATGAAAGCCGGGCTGGTTGCCAATCTGTTCGCCTTCGACGCCGTGCGCGCGGCGGGATTCGTGCCCCAGGCGCCGATCTACTTCCAGTCCGTCGTGGAAGAGGAGTGCACCGGCAACGGCGCGCTGGCGGCACTGCTGCGCGGCTATCGGGCGGATGCGGTGATCATTCCCGAGCCCGAGGAGAACATGCTGGTGCGCGCCAATGTGGGCGTGCTCTGGTTCAAGGTGAGAGTCGCCGGGCGGCCCTCCCATACGCGGGAAATGACCAGTGGTTTCAACGCCATCGACGCCGCCTACGCCGCGATCGAAGCGTTGCGAACGCTGGAAGCGCAGTGGAACGCGGAGAAGGCCGAACATCCGCATTTCGAGGATCTCGAGCACCCCATCAACTTCAACGTCGGCCAGATCCAGGGCGGCGACTGGCCCTCCACGGTGCCGCCGTGGTGCGAGTTCGACATGCGTATCGCCATCTATCCCGGCACCAGCGCGGACGAAGCCCGGCGCGCGGTCGAGGAGACGCTGGAACGCGCGGCTCGCAACGACGCACGTCTGGGCGGCGAGGCCCCCAAGGTCACCTACACTGGTTTCTACGCCGAAGGCTACGTGCTGGAAGAGGGCTCCGATGCCGAGCAGACGCTACGCGCCTGTCACGAGATCGCGTTCCGCGAGGAGCTGAAAACGTTCACCACGCCGGGCTATCTGGATGCCCGCGTGTTCACCATCTACGGTGACATGCCGACGCTGGTGTATGGCCCGAAATCCCGGGATATTCACGGTTTCGACGAGCGCGTGCACATCGAATCGCTGCGGCTGGTGACCAAGACCATCGCGCTGTTCGTGGCCGACTGGTGCGGGATCGAGGAGACCGCCTAGAGATTCTGCACCCGGAAATCCTGTGATCGATCGATCTCGTCGCCGGCGACCATGAACCGGCCGTGGCCACGGTAGTGAAGCGTCCGGGGCAGCTCGATCGAGGTGTCGACGTGTGCCTTGACGATCTCCCAGATGAACAGCTCGTGACGGTCGATCTGGCTGTCGTCGACCAGCCGGCACTCGAAGCTGGCATAGCACTCGTCGACCAGCGGTGCGGAGACGATCTCGCCTGAAGCCGGCGTCAGCCCGAAGGCGTCGAACTTGTCGAGTTCATCGCCATCGCTGTTGCCCACGCCTACCACGGCATCGGCGAGCTCCAGCGTCGGCACGTTGATGGTGCATTCGCGGCTTTCCCGCACCAGGCGGTGGCTGTAGTTTCCCGCGGTGATCAGACAACCGAAGTGGGCCGGCGAGAAGCCGAGCATCATGTGCCAGCCCATCACCATCAGGTTGCGTTCGCCACGCCAGTGGGAGCCGACCAGCACGATCGGGCCGGTCTCCAGATGGCAGCGGCATTGATCCAGCGGAAAATCGGTCCTGTTTGGTCTCAAGAGTGGTGCCCTTCTGCCGATACGATGATTCCAGCATAGATCACGGCATCGATGATCACTGGCATCTGTGATTACTGACATCTGAGACTACTGGCATCGATGGCTCGTATACCGGTTATCGACGCCTTCAATTTTTCGTCACAGTTGTGTGGTTCTATCCTAGCTGCCATCCCCCCGGACGACAGGCACACCCGACTCAAGGAGAAGCAGCGTGAAGATTTCAGGGCGCATCAAGGCGTTGATCGTTATGGCAGTGGTTGTCTACGTGCTCGCGCACGTGGTGCGCGCCATGCTGATGACGCTGATCCGCTCGAATGCGTTGCTTCACCCTTTGCGTCCCTCGCCGAGAGTGTCGCGACAAACGCCACACCGCGAGTGCGATGATGCCAAAACGCTGAAGCAGTGCACGCGCTGCTGACGCACGCGATCTCGACACATCGATATCCACGAACCCGGCCGCTCAGGCCGGGTTCGTTTTTTATGTCGTTGTTGTTTTTATGCCGTTAGTGATGAGGTTCGACATCGCGCGACCACCCACGTCGGCTATGATGAAAGCCAGCCGTGGCAATCGCGTTCTGCCTACGGTGACGACGCCCCCGACGCCAATGACAGGATTTCCATGCAACCCATCAAAATCGCCCTGATCGGCGCTGTCTTCTGTAGTGCGGCCGCCCAGGTCGCTGCGGCGGATAGCGTCACCATCGGTACCAACAACTGGGCCGAGAATGTGGCCGTGTCCAACATGTGGCAGCAATTGCTGGCAGAGAAAAACATCGACGTCGAGCTCAGCGAAATCTCCAAGCCGCTTCTCTTCGGCGGTCTGGCCAGTGGGGATATCGATCTGTTCCTTGAGGTATGGATTCCCAGCGATCAGACCTATGTCGATCGCTACTCGCAAGACGTCGAGCTCCACGAAACTTGGTACGACAATGCGCGCGATACGCTTGTCGTGCCGAGCTACGTCGAGGGAATCGAAAGCGTCGCCGATCTGGCCGAGCGCGAGGAGGATTTCACCTACCAGGGCCAGCCGACCATCTTTGGCATCGGCCCCGGCGCGACCATCTCGGATGAAACCGATGCAGCGATCGAGCACTACATGCCAAGCTATCGTCAGCTCGGCAGCAGCGAGTCGGCAATGCTGACGCAACTGCGCTCGGCAATCGATGAGCAGGCGCCGATCGCCGTTACGCTATGGCAACCGCACTGGGCTTTCGCCGAGTGGGACTTGAAGATCCTCGATGATCCGGCCGGGATCTTTGCATCCAACCAGCAGATCAAATGGGTCTCGCGCAGCGGTTTCGCCGACGACGAGCCGCAGGTCGCGAAGATGCTGGATGCCTGGCACATGACGCCGGAACAGCTCTCCACCCTGATGCTGGAGATCGAAAACACCGGCGACGCCGACGAAGGCGCTGCGCAGTGGATCGACGACAATCGGGAGCTGGTCGACGGCTGGCTGGCGGCGGACGACGACGGTTGAGCGCTGGCTCGGCTTCGTGCCACCAAACACCGATCATCAAAAACGCCCGCATTCCTCGTAAGGAATGCGGGCGTCGTCGTTTCTGCACGGCATCGACTGCGTCACTGACGCGATGCCGGCGCGGTCACTTGTTCGGCTGCTTGGTGACGCGCAGGTAAGGCTTCTTCTCGTCCCAGCCGTTGGGGAAGAGTTCCTTGGCCTTTTCGTTGTCGATCGAAGGCACGATGATTACGTCGTCACCGTCCTGCCAGTTGACCGGCGTGGCGACCTTGTGGCTGTCGGTCAGTTGCAGGCTGTCCAGCACGCGCAGGATCTCTGCGAAGTTGCGGCCGGTGCTGGGCGGATAGGTGATCGTCAGGCGCACCTTTCTGGCCGGGTCGATGATGAACACCGAACGCACGGTGTTGGTACCGCTGGCGTTGGGGTGAATCATGCCGTAGGCCTCGCTCACCGAGCGGTCGGCATCGGCCAGCAGCGGGAAGTTGAGCCCGCAGCCCTGGGTCTCCTCGATGTCGCCGACCCAGCGGGTGTGATCGTCGAGCGGGTCGACGGAAAGGCCGATCGCCTTCGTGTTGCGACGCTCGAATTCCGGCTTGAGGCGCGAAACTTCCCCCAGCTCGGTGGTGCAGACCGGCGTGAAGTCGGCCGGGTGGGAGAACAGAATGACCCAGCTGTCGCCGGCCCACTCGTGGAAATTGATCGGGCCGTCGGTACTTTCCTGAGTAAAATCGGGAGCGGTATCGCCAAGTTGCAAAGCCATGACTTTCTCCTGTTGCCGTTGGCGGCTTCTGTGCGAAGCCTGAAGACGGATGCTCATCATGACGAAGTGCCGGGAGCCTGTGAAACAATCGCTGGCACTATCGACATGCCCGAACGCCCGCGCTGCCTGATCGCCCCGAGACTGGTCGCCCTGGGGTCATCATTCACAGATGGTAGCGGCGTCGCCATTTCTCAAGCCCTTCGGCGGGGAAAGAGCGTGTTTCTAGAAACCCACGCATGCTCAACGCTTCTCCGCCTGCTGCAGCTGCTGACGGCGATACTCGCCCTGACGCTCGAGCATCCAGCCGGGATATTCGCGGGGCAGGGCGCTGACCTGGTCGAGCCGGGCCAGTTCGTCGCCGCTCAGCGCGATACCGGTCGAGGCGATGTTGTCGTCGAGCTGTTCGAGGCGTTTGGCGCCGACGATCACGCTGGTCACGCGGGGTTGATGCAGTAGCCAGGCCAGGGCGATCCGGGCCACAGAGACGCCCTTGGCATCGGCGATCTCC
The DNA here is from genome assembly GCF_976982775.1 of Salinicola sp. NYA28a. The sequence continues at coordinate 3,698,506 of NZ_OZ334582.1, read as the reverse complement.
TGCATCACCTCGATACAGTCGAAACCGCGCTCTCGATCGACCGGTGGAAAGTCGAAGGTGGCGCGGCGGTTGCCGGCCTGTATCTCGCCGTCACGGGTGTACTTGCCGCTGAGCAGGCCGCCTGCCAGCGGGCTCCATACCATTAGCCCGAGGTTTTCGCTCTCTTGCAGCGGTATCAGCTCGCGCTCGAGATCGCGGCCCGCCACGGTGTAGTAGGCCTGCAGCGATTCGAAACGATGCCAGCCGTTGCGCTGCGCGATGCCGAGTGCCTTCATGATCTGCCATGCGGCCCAGTTGGAGACGCCGACATAGCGCACGTGGCCATGCTCTACCAGAGTATGCAGGGCACGCACGGTCTCCTCGATCGGCGTGGCGGGATCGAAGCCGTGGATCTGGTAGAGGTCGATGTGGTCGAGCTGGAGCCGCTTCAGGCTCGCCTTGACGCCCTCCATGATGTGATAGCGCGAGGCGCCGCGGTTGTTGACCCCGGTCGAGCGGTACGGGTCGTCGGTGCCGGTGGGGCCGAATACCTTGGTGGCGATGACTACGTCGTCGCGGGCCACGCCGAGGTTCTTCAGTGCCTGCCCGGTGATGACTTCCGAGCGCCCCTGGGAGTAGACGTCAGCGGTGTCGATGACATTGATACCGGCGTCGAGGGCGCGGCCGACCAGCTTGTCCGCGTCCGTCTGCTGGAGATCGCCGATCTGGCTCCACATCTCGCCGTCACCGCCGAACGTCATGGTGCCTAGGCAGAGTTCTGAGACGAAGAGACCGGTGTTGCCGAGCTTGTTGTAACGCATGGGAGAGCTCCTGGAGAGAGGGTAGAAGGCGACACGCCGAGCGATACGTCGAGCCGATGCCGCGGTACAGTATGGTCAAGGCAGACCGTTGCCGTTGGCCCGATCCGATCGGATGTTTGCCCGATACTCCCAGTCGTGTTCAAGGCCGACGCGCGCGGCGCCGGCTTTACGTAAGCTATGCCCGGGGCGATAGAGGAGATTTCCTGGTCATGCAGCTTTATCAAACGGGATCGAGGGCGCCGCTAGGGCGGCTCGAGGCGTCTGCCGACTGCTCGACGGCATTGCGCCGGGAACTGGTCGAGTTGCTCGATCGTCTGACGGCCCGGCGCCAGGGGCGGTTGCCTACCGCGATACCCGGGCTCCACGTCAACCGACTCGACTCGCCGCAGCCGCCGCGCCACGTCATCCACGACCCGGTCTTCAGCGTGATCGCGCAGGGAGCCAAGCGATTATCGGTGGGCGAGGAACTGTTCGAATACGATCCCATGCACAGCCTGCTCTCCTCCGTGGACATGCCGGTACTGGCCGAGGTCACCGAGGCGAGCTGCGGTCGGCCCTATCTGGGTCTGCGGCTGGATCTGGACATCGAGTGTCTCGGCGAACTGATTCACGATCCCGAGCTTCCCGCCATCGCCACGCACGAAACGTCACGCGGGCTAAGCGTGAGCGAACTCGAGACGCCTCTGCTCGAGGCCACCGTGCGCTTGCTAAGGCTGCTCAAGACGCCGGAGGACATTCCGATTCTGGCGCCGATGGTGCGGCGCGAGATCTTCTATCGCCTGCTGTGTGGCAAGCAGGGTGCGCGGCTTTGGCAGATTGCCAGCAAGGAGAGCCATACCCACCGGGTGGCGTCGGCCGTACGGCGTCTGCGCGAGCGCTTCGCCGAGCCGCTGGCGATCGCCGATCTGGCAGATGGCGTGCACATGAGCGTGTCGTCGTTCCACCACCACTTCAAGGCAGTGACGGCTATGAGTCCGCTGCAGTTCCAGAAGCAGCTACGCCTGCAGGAGGCGCGGCGGTTGCTGCTCAGCGAGGATATAGAGGTGACCCTGGCCGCGCAGCGCGTGGGCTACGCGAGTCTGTCCCAGTTCAGCCGCGAGTACCGGCGCTGCTTCGGGCTGTCGGCCCAACAGGACCGGCAGCGGTGGCGCCAGGGCGATCGCGCCACGTGACCGCTCCGGGCGCGACCGGAAGGTAATCCGGGCGCTGGCTCAGTCGGTGGGCGCCGCCGCACCCAGGTAGTGCTGGCGCCAGTAGCGGATATCCAGTGACGAGACGCTGACCGTGCGGCCGCTACCGGGGGCGTGGATCATCTGGCGATCGCCCATGTAGATGCCGACATGGGTCGCGCGATTGCCGGAGCCGAAGAACAGCAGGTCGCCGGGGCGGGCGACATCGATCTCGTCGAGGGCTTGGAACTGCTCGTTGGAGGTGCGCGGCAGTGAAATGCCGATCTTGCCGTAGGCCATTTGCGTAAGCCCCGAGCAGTCGTAGCCGCTGGGCGTGGTGCCGCCCCAGCGATAAGGCGTGCCGAGCGCCTCCTTGGCCGCCGACATCACCAGAATGCGGTCGATGGAGAGGTTGTTGCCATCGATGGCAGGCCCGTCGTCGCGAGTGGCGATGGTCTTCTGCGAACTGCAGCCCGCCAGTGACAGCAGCGCCAGCAGAAGAAGGTACAAGAGGGTGCGGGGGAGCGTGACGGGCCCGCGAGCCGGCATCACAGGCAGGGGAAGGGATGACGATATGATGCCGCTCTGCATGGCGCTGAGTCCTCGCTACCGGTTTGGTTTCAGTCTAGGGTCTGTTGACGTTTCATGCACGGCCGCGCCGTCGGCCTGCAAAGACGCGGGGGCTGTCCCGCCATGCTGCGCGAATGCCCTTCGTTCACTTGTGACGCGCGGTCGTTGCCCTTATCTAGTGGTCAACTATGACTCAATGTTTCCAATCCAGTTAGAGCAAGGAGGCCCGATGGCCATTAGCGAAGATCAGGTTCCCGGTGTCCAGCCCGCCACGGCGGAGAGCCAGGGTTTCGTGTTCAACCACACCATGTTGCGCGCCAAGGATCCCAAGGCGTCGCTCGCGTTCTACACGCGGGTTTTCGGCATGCGTCTGCTGCGCAAGCTCGACTTTCCCGAGATGCAGTTCACGCTCTATTTCCTGGCGCGAGTCGATGACGCTGACGCGATCCCCGAGGATGACGGCGAGCGCACCGCCTATACCTTCTCCCAGAAGGGCGTGCTGGAACTGACCCATAACTGGGGCAGTGAAGAGGATCCCGAGCTTTCGTATCACGATGGCAATGCCGAGCCGCAGGGCTTCGGACATATCTGCTTCTCGGTGCCGGATCTCGCGGCGGCGGAGCAGTGGTTCGATGCCAACGATGTCGAATTCAAGAAGCGTTCGGATCAGGGCAAGATGAAGAACGTGATCTTCGTCAAGGACCCCGACGGCTACTGGATCGAAGTCGTGCAGCCCATGCTGTCGAAAGGGCTGGGAGCCTAGTCGTTCGACGGCTCCTGCCGTCATCGCTTTCCTCTTCGAGGTAGCTCGAGACGCCTAGGGCATGTCCCCCGGCGTTTCCCCACCCGGCAGGGCGTCGCTCGGGCGTCGGGGCGAGTCGCCTCGGGTCGAGGCATAAGGGGAGCGTCGCAGACAGCTAGCATCGAGCTGGGCGAGTGTGGGCCGGCCGAGCTGGGCCATCAGGTTGTGCAACTGATCCTTGAGCAGATCGATGGCATGAGCCGCGCCCGCTTCTCCGCCCAACGCGAGGCCGTAGAGAGTCGCGCGCCCGCACAGCACGCCTTCCGCTCCCAGCGCGACGGCCTTGGCGATATCGCTGCCACGACGGATGCCGCTATCCAGCAGTATGTGCATCGAATCCCCTACCGCGTCGACGACCTCGGGCAGGGCATCGAGCGTCGCCGGCGCGCCATCGAGCTGGCGCCCGCCGTGGTTGGTGACGACCACGCCGTCGGCGCCGATGCGCTTGGCCTCGAGTGCATCCTCGGCGTTGAGAATCCCCTTGATCAACAGCTTGCCGGGCCAGCGCTCGCGGATATCGGCCAGCACTTCCCAGGTCAGCCGGCGCGTCATGCGCTGGTTGATATAGCCGGCGGCGCTGCCCGCGCTCTGCTGTTCCTTGGGCAGATACTTCACCAGATTGCCCAGCGTCGGCAGCCCCTGAGGCCAGAGCGCGCGATAGGCCCATTGCGGATGCAGGCCGGCATCCAGCAGGTAAGGCCACGCCAGTCGCCGGGGGTTGAGATAGCTGCGTGAATCCCATTCGCGACGCCCCAGCACGACGGTGTCCGTCGTGACCATCAGCGTCTCGACGCCGACGTTCCTGGCGCGTTCGAGCATATCGTTACGCACCGCCTCGTCATCCAGCACGTAGAGCTGGAACCACAGCCGCGCATCCGGCACGGCGGCGGCGAGGGTTTCCAGGCTGGCACAGGAGACCGTGCTGAGCGTGAAAGGAATGCCGCGACTGGCTGCGGCTCGCGCCAGGGCGATATCGCCATCCCGCCACAGCATGCCGTTGTAGCCGGTGGGGGCGATGGCCAGCGGCAGTTCGGCAGGGACATCCAGCAGTCGGGTACGGCTGTCTCTGGCCTCGACATCGACCAGCGTGCGCGGCTGCCAGCCCCAGGCGGCAAAGGCGCGGCGGTTGTCGCCGAGCGTGGTTTCGTCCTCGGAACCACCGTGGACGTACTCCCAGGCGAAGGCCGGAAGACGTTGGCGCGCCATCCAGGCGAGTTCATCGATGCTCTGCGCGCGGCGCCACGCATAGTGGGAGGAGTAGCGACGTTTCACGAAACCTCTCGATATCGGCAGGGGGATCAGGGCGTCCCGATACGCTCGACGTTAGCACGCCATGCATTCGTCGACGATGCCACCAAGGGTGGGGTGGAGGTTGGCTTGGCCGTCACGAGGTGAGTCGCGATTCGGCCAGGGAACCTGCCCGGCGCGAAGACGTCTGATGAACGATTCTCTTCGGTGCAGCCTGATTCGCGATGATCGGGTATGCTGCCAATTCGACTGCCGACACACAAAGGATGGGGTGTTCATGGATCGTAGAAGTGTGCTGAAAAGCGCGATTGCCCTGGCTGCCTGGTACGGCCTGCCGTCAGCGCCACTGTTCGCGGCGGCGCGCGCCACCAGCGATATCGCCGATGGTGAGTCCGAAGCCTTCAGCTTCGATTGGCTGCAGCAATTCGCCAGGGATCTGGCATCCAAGGCGTATCAGAGCAACGTCGAGCAGTTACCGCCGACCCTGGCCAATCTCACGCCGCAGAACTACAACGCCATCGGCTACGATCCCGACCATTCGTTGTGGAACAGCATGAATGGTCCGCTGGACATCCAGTTCTTCCATGTCGGCATGGGATTCAACCAGCCGGTTCGGATGTACTCCATCGACCCGCAGACCCAGCAGGCCAAGGAGATCCATTTCCGCCCCGACCTGTTCGAATACGCCAAGGCCGATGTCGACGTCTCCCAGCTCGAGGGGCAGGGTGATCTCGGCTTTGCCGGGTTCCGCGTGTTCAAGGAGCCGTCGCTGACCGAGCGGGACATCGTCTCCTTCCTCGGCGCCAGCTACTTCCGGGCCGTCGACGACACCTACCAGTACGGCCTGTCGGCACGCGGCGTGGCGGTCAACACCTATACCGACGGCAAGACCGAGGAGTTCCCGGCGTTCACCCGCTTCTGGTTCGAGACGCCGGAGAAGGGCGCGACGACCTTCACCGCCTATGCGCTGCTGGATTCGCCGAGCCTGGCCGGTGCCTATCGCTTCGTCATTCACTGCGAGGAGGAGCGCGTGGTGATGGACATCGACAAGCACCTCTATCCGCGCGAGTCGATCGCCCAGCTCGGCATCACGCCGATGACCAGCATGTTCAGCTGCGGCACGCAGCAGCGCGACATGTGCCTGACCTTCCACCCGCAGATCCACGACTCCGACCGGCTGTCGATGTGGCTCGGCAACGGCGAGTGGGTCTGCCGGCCGCTCAACAATCCGCCGCGGGTCCAGTTCAACACCTTCGGCGACGACAATCCCAAGGGGTTCGGGCTGCTGCAGACCGATCACGACTTCAAGAGCTACGAGGACATCGTCGCCAACTACCACAAGCGCCCCAGCCTGTGGGTCGAGCCGAAGGGGCAGTGGGGCAAGGGCGAGATCCAGATGCTGGAGATTCCCACCACCGGGGAGACCATGGATAACGTGGTCGCGTTCTGGAAGCCGGAAAAGGCGATCGAGCCGGGGCAGGAGCTCAATTACGGCTACAAGCTCTACTGGAGCGCACAGCCGCCGGTGAAGCCCGAGCTGGCGCGAGTCCGCAAGACGTTCACCGGCATCGGCGGCTTCCCCGAGGGCTGGGCGCCGGGAGAGCACTACCCGAAAGTCTGGGCCCGGCGCATCGCGGTGGATTTCGTCGGCGGCGAGCTCAAGCACTTCTACGACAACGACATCGATATCAAGACCCAGCTCGACGTGCCGGAAGGCGACGTCAAGCAGCTCGATATCCTGTGGGTCAAGGAGATCGAGGGTTTCCGTATCCAGTTCGACTGGTACCCGACCAGCGACTCCACCGATCCGGTCAACATGCGGCTCAACCTGCTCGCCGACGGCAAGACGGTGAGCGAGACCTGGCTTTTCCAGTATTTCCCGACGCCGCCGGAGGAGCGGGAGTATCCGGCGCATCCGGCAAGCTAGATCAGACGCAAATCTGTAGGAATCAACGGGGCGGCCATCTGGCCGCCCCGTTTCTTTCAGGTGTCGTTAGCGCTACTTTCACCGCAACACGAGCCTGTGCCGGTCGTAGGCTTTCAGCCCGATGCCGCTTTTCAAGCGCCGAAGCCGGCGCAAGCCGAAGCCCGTCACTAGTACCCGAACCGCGCCGCGACCGGGCCGGTGATCTCGGCGATCATCGCCACTTCCGCATCGCTGAACCTGGGCTTGTAGTAGGTCGGTGCGTGCAGGCCGCTGGCGGCTTCCGCCAGCGCTTGCGGCTCGAGTTCGAGCTCGGCATGGTCGAAAACCGCCTGCAGGCTCTCGCGAGGCGTGCCGCAGAGATCTTCGTAGCGCACGATGAGACACGCCTTGCGCAGCTCGGGATCCTCGTTCAGCGTATCGGCGAGGTGAGCATAGATGGCGGCCCAGTAGCGCGCCCATCCCTCGATTTCGTTGCCGGCTTCCCACAGCGCGGTGATGCGCCGGGTTGCCTCGTCGTTACCCACGTTGATCGCCCGCCGGTCGAGACCGAACTCGTAGTGCCCTACCCGGCGCATGTGCTCCAGCGCGCGTGGTTCGCTGGTCTCGCCGGCCACGAACAGCGCCTGCTGCTTCATCAGCGAGGCGATGTGCCAGACCGGGTCTCGAATCACCAGCACGAATTTCGCCTGCGGATAGAGCCGGTGCAGATAGCCCAGCCGCACCAGGTTGTAGTTGCCCTTGGCGACGTAGCGGTGGCGCTTGCGCACCGCAAGCAGCTTGCGGATATGTTCGTCGTAGAAGCGCTCGAAGGCGGGATGCTCGGCATGGCGTCCTTTCACCGAGCTCCGGGTCGGATCGTGGGTTTCGGGAAAGAACGCCATCCACAGCATCTCCTCGAACGCCTCCGGGCTCTGCGAGGTCACTTCGATGCCGTCCTTGTGGGCGCGCTCCTGCGCCTTCTCCTGGCCCTGTTTCTGTGACTGAGGGACCAGCGCCAGCCAGCGGTTCCACCAGTAGGGCGTCAGCAGCGGCGGAAAATCGACGTAGCGATGGGTCGCCACGGCGGGGTGGGAGGCGAGATGCTCGAGCAGAATGGTCGTGCCGGAGCGGGCGAGGCCGGCGACGTAGACGGGGCGATCCACGCGTCTATCGGCGATCGCATCCTGCACCGCTCGCGTTTCCAGGTTGCCGAGCTTGATCCAGGTGCCGGGCTTGCGGTGAATCCAGCCCCCCAGCCAGTGCATCCAGCCGGGCACCACGAAGCCGGGGTCGCTGACCTTGCCGCTGGCGGCCGGGCTGGTGCCTGCGTTGCCGGTACCTGCGTTGCGGGATTCGACCGGCCGGGAGGTCGAATTGTCGGAATCCGAGGTGCTCATTCGATTTTCGCCCAACGATAAGTGAGAAGAGACACGATCGTCATGATCGGAAAGAAAATGGCGAGCCAATGGCGCATCCAGCCCGGCCCGAACGACAGATATTCGGGCTGGGGCAGGTCGAAGGTGATGCGCTCGATGGGGCTCTCCGCCGGCAGGTAGCCCAGCGGGTTGGCGGCCAACCAGTTCCACCAATGGCGCTTTTCGATCACCGGGATAGGGGCAGTCATGGCAACGTTGGCCAGCTCGCTGCTGGCGTCGTTGACGATCACTCGCAAACCACCGCCTTCCCGAGTCCATCGCGCGTCGTAAGGGGTGTCGCTGTTTGGCGGAGTCACTTCCACGGAGGGCGTCACACCCTCTGCCGGCAGCGCGTGGGCGTAGTGGCTCTCCAGCCAGGTCAGTAGCGCCAGCAGCGGCAGGATCGAGACGAACGTGGGCAGAAACACCAGCCCGAGATGCCGGAAGGCGCTGGTGAACTGGTCGCGAATCAGCGGGCCGGCATCGCTGAACTCCCCGTCGAAGTCATTGAGTCGCCTGCGCGCCGTGCGCGCTTCCCGTTTGGCATGGGCGATCCTGCCTTGCGGTGACACCAGCCGATACAGGAACAGCGTGCCGACACCGGCGATCGCCGCCCATACCACCAGCCGCAGCGTGGCGGGCAGGACGCTTTCCATCCCGCCATCGATGGCGGCGAAGATCGGATCCGGCAGATCCAGTAATCCCATGTGTCCTCCTGACACCAGCCCATCGTCCGCGCGTCACTGGCTACCGGAGCCGAATGCCCCGGCAGGATGACGAGCGCGCAACGCGGGCATTTGAATCCAGGCTTCTAAACTCAGGCTTCCAACCCCGGGCTTCCAACCCCAGGCTTGCTGGAAGAGACGGGCCGACGGCGACGCCTTGCCGGCCCGCTTTATGGGTATTCAAGAGATGATATTGCCAAGGCGTGACGCCGCTAGGAGCGATGTCCGGCGTGGGGCGCTCCGCGCTGACTCTCCTCGACGCGGGCGGTGGTCGGTGGCGACTCCGGATCCTGGGCAGTGCGGGCCTGGGCCGTGCTCGTACCGCTCTCGGCGGTGCCAGTCTCGAAGGTACTATTCTCGGCCGCGCCGCTCTCCGCCGAGGCGGCGGCTTCGGCCTTGCGTCGGCGCCGCATGCGCCGGATCGGCCACATGATGACGAAAAACAGCGCCATGCCGATCGCGGCGATGATGCCCCACAGCGCGGTCAGCAGGCTCAGCCCCGCGCCCGGGCCCACATAGGCTTCCGCGGCGAGTGGCAGGGTAGCGCCGATAGCGATGAGGACGGTCGGCAGGCGTGTGGCGTGTCGTTGGGTCGGTCGAGTCATGACGGTTACCTCTCAGTGGCTGAATCAGCCCCTTCAATCACCCCGAGGGCACCCCGACGTCGATGTCGTCACGTGGGGCCACTCCAGCCGACGCTTGTGGCGTCGATCATTATGGTCAGTTCAGCTTAAGCGGGGTCAGCCGGAAATTGAATGAGGTTTTTTGTTAGCACGTTCGCCGACATTGGCGTCGTTTTGTAATCAAGAGTGAGCTGGGTAACCATGAGTTCCGCTATCGGCCGGGCCTCGCTTCCGGAATTTTTCTGGCGTTCGCCGACTGGGTCGATATCATCGGCGGCTTCGTCTGCCGGTTGCGCTAGGCAGGCACGATTCACGGTTTGAAATGGGGCGATGCATGAATGCTGTGGTGCTGGCCATTCTGATAATGGTCACGTTGAGTCTGGCGCGGGTCTCGGTCGTGTTTGCGCTGATCGTCGCCGCGCTCGTGGGTGGGTTGTATGCCGGCATGCCGCTGGGCGGGATTCTCGATGCCTTCAATGGCGGGCTGGGCAATGGGGCGACGGTGGCGATCTCCTACGCGGTGCTGGGGGCGTTCGCGGTGGCGCTGTCACGCTCGGGCATCACCCAGGCGCTGGCCCGTCGCGCCATTGAGCGATTCCATCTCGAGGGCTCCGGCCCCCGTCGGCGCCGCGTGGTGCTGGCCCTGCTGGGCTGCCTGCTGCTGGCGGCGATCAGCTCGCAGAACCTGATTCCTGTCCACATCGCCTTCATTCCGATCCTGGTGCCGCCGCTGCTGACACTGATGAATCGGCTCCGGCTGGATCGCCGTGCGGTGGCCTGCGTCATTACCTTCGGGATCACGGCGCCCTACATGCTGCTGCCGGTCGGGTTCGGCGCGATCTTTCTCAACGACATTCTGCTCAATAATCTCAACACCAGCGGTGCGGAATTCGGCCTGCAGGTCGAGGCGGCCCAGGTGCCGCTGGCGATGGCGATCCCGATCGGTGGCATGGCGTTGGGCCTGCTCATTGCTGTCTTTTTCAGCTATCGCCGCCAGCGCACCTACGAAGACCGGGCGCTGGTAGGCCAGCAGGACAGCGAGGAGCCCGCGTCGGCCGGCGCTGATCGCCCCCTTCGCGGCTGGCAGAAGATCGTGCTGGCTGCGTCGTTGGTCGGCACCCTGGTCGTCCAGCTGTTGACGGATTCGATGGTGGTGGGCGGTCTGTTCGGCTTCGCGCTGCTGTCGGCCAGCGGCGTGTTCCGCTGGCGGGAGCAGGACGACGTGTTTACCGAAGGCATGCGGATGATGGCGCAGGTCGGCTTCATCATGATCGCGGCGGCCGGTTTCGCCGGCGTGATGCAGGCGACCGGCTCGGTGGAAAGCCTCGTGACCAGCTCCGCGGCGATGATCGGCGATCACAAGGGGCTGGCCGCGCTGATCATGCTACTCGTAGGCCTGTTCATCACCATGGGGATCGGCTCCTCGTTCTCGACCATTCCGATCATCGCCTCGCTCTACGTGCCGCTGGCGCTGAGCTTCGGCTTTTCGCCGCTGGCGACCGTTGCGCTCGTCGGCACGGCGGCAGCGCTGGGCGATGCCGGTTCGCCGGCCTCGGATTCCACTCTGGGGCCGACTGCCGGGCTCAATGCCGACGGCCAGCACGACCATATCTGGGACAGCGTGGTGCCGACCTTCCTGCACTACAACGTGCCGCTGCTGATCTTCGGCTGGGTCGCGGCGATGGTGCTCTGATTTCGGGCTCCGGGCTCCGGGCTCCGGGCTTCGAGCGACGGTTGACGGGCGACGGGAGCCGGCCTCGGGAATGCGAAGAGCAGCGTTGGCGGGTGGTGCCTGTTAAGCTGGCCGACTATTAGCGGAAATACATTGCCTGAAACAAGGAGCTCGAGATGAGCAAAAGCGCTGATAAAACGCCCAAGAATACCAAGACGACCAAGCGCAACGCGGCGCCGCTGAACGCGGATGCGATGACGTTTCTGGAGCGCTATCTCAACAACGCCTCGCCGACCGGCTACGAGTGGGAAGGCCAGAAGCTGTGGATGGAGTACCTGCGTCCGTACGTGGATGAGTTCATCACCGACACCTATGGCACCGCCGTCGGCGTGATCAATCCGGACGCCGAGTACAAGGTGGTGATCGAAGGTCACGCCGACGAGATCTCCTGGTACGTCAACTACATCACCGACAATGGCCTGATCTACGTCATCCGCAACGGCGGCAGTGACCATCAGATCGCGCCTTCCAAGCGCGTCAACATTCATACCGACAACGGCATCGTGCCGGGCGTGTTCGGCTGGCCGGCGATCCACACCCGCCGTCAGGGGCCGAAGGAGAAGCCGCCGGAGCTCGACAACATCTTCATCGACGTCGGCTGCAGTACCAGGGATGAGGTCGAGGCGCTCGGCGTTCACGTCGGCTGCGTGATCACCTACCCGGATGAATTCTTCGTGCTCAATGGCGACAAGCTGGTCTGCCGCGCCATCGACAACCGCATCGGCGGCTTCATGATCGCGGAAGTGGCGCGGTTGCTGAAGGCGCGCAAGCAGAAGCTCGATTTCGGCCTCTACATCGTCAACGCGGTGCAGGAAGAAGTGGGCCTGCGCGGCGCGGAGATGATCGCCGAGCGCCTGAACCCCAACGTCGCCATCGTTACCGATGTCAGCCACGACACCTCGACGCCGATGATCGAGCCCAAGCGCGAAGGCGCCAACAAGATCGGCGACGGCCCGGTGATCTGCTACGCCCCGGCGATCCAGAACAAGCTGCGCGAGCGGCTGATCAAGGTCGCCCAGGAGCAGAAGATCCCGTTCCAGCGCCTGCCGCGTTCGCGGGCCACCGGCACCGATACCGATGCCTTCGCCTACAGCAATTCCGGCGTCGCCTCGGCGCTGATCTCGCTGCCGCTGCGCTACATGCATACCACCGTCGAGATGGTCCACAAGCAGGACGTCGAGAACGTAATCGAGCTGATCTACCACACCCTGCTCGACATCAAGCCCGGCGAGACCTTCAGCTACTTCGAGTGAACGACTTCGAGTGAACGACTTCGATTGAACGGCCTTCGCGTGAATGGCCCTCGATTGAACAGCGTTTATCCCGCTGCCCGCGCCCCGACGAGCGATCGTCGGGGCGTTTTCGTATGGGCTCAGATACTGATCAACCCTTCCCACCACTGGCGAATCGGCTTCCACCAGTCGGGCGCCTCTTCGCGGCCCTGGCGGTCGCTCTCGAGGTAGACGGTGGCGGTGAGGCCGGCGGAGAGCTTGGTGCCTTCGGGGATCTCGTCCAGCGCGATGCGAACGGGAATCCGCTGGGAAAGGCGTACCCAGTCGAACGAGGCGTTGACCGAGGCAAGGCCGTTTTCCTGGCTGCTCAGGCTGCTGTCGCTGATACCGCGGGCGAAGCTGTCGACATGCCCCCAGATGGGCTCGTCGCTGGAGAGCAGCTGGACCCGAACGGGCGCGCCGACATCGATGCTGTCGAGCTTGGTCTCCTCGAAGTAGCCCAGCACGTAGAAGCTTTCGGCATCCACCAGGGTCATGGCATCGGTGCCTACGGTCACGTACTGCCCGGGTCGCAGCAGCAGGTTGGTGACGTAGCCGTCGACCGGCGCCCGCACCGTCGCACGCTCGAGGTCCAACTCGGCCTGCGCGACCGCGACCCGCGCTTGCTGCACGGCGGCCTGGGCCGTGGCCAGCGCGAAGCGGGCGTTGTCCTTGTCCTCCTGGGAGACGTAATTCTTCAGACGCTGGCGACGGCTGTTGGCGGCCTGTGCTTCGTCGCGCTGCTGCGTCAACTGGTTGAGATTGGCCCTGGCTTCGTTCAGCGCCAGCTGGTAACGCTGCTGGTCGATGGTGAACAGCACATCGCCTTTTTTCACCAGTTGGTTGTCGTGCACCTCGAGGCTGTCGACGATGCCGGCGACATCGGTGCCGAGATTGACCACATCGGCACGAACGCGACCGTCGCGGGTCCACGGATCGTGCATGTAGTGATCCCAGATCTGAGCAACGCCAATGACCGCCGCGATCACCACAGCGATGGTCAACACTAGCCGCAGCGTCTTGCGGAGTCCGGTAGGCCAATTCATGAAGGTCTTTTCCTCATCCAGCGATCGGCAGCGAGCCCGTCAGGGCGAGTACCGACCACAACAGCAAAGCGTAAATCGCGATATCCAGCAGTACCGGTTGCGAGAACCAGTGATAGAGCCCCAGGCGCACGAACACGCGCCGCAGGATCAGATAGAGCCCGAGGGCCAGCAATACCGGCACCGTCAGCGGCGGTATCAGGAAGCCCAGGAACGACCATTCAGCCAGCATGTCGAGTGTCTCCGGTGGTTGCCCTGGACGCATCGTGTTCTTCGTCCGCGCGGGCCTCGAGTACCACGCCCGGCGCTTCTCGCATCAGATGCCCCAGCATGGCGATCTCGCCGATGCTGGCGATCGGCAGGCGGGTTTCATGATAGAGCCGTTCGACCCAGGCAATGGCCTCGTCAGCCAGCTCGTGCCAGACGGCCGGATCGTGATGGCGGCGCGACACCACGCGAGTGCCGATGTCGCCGAGCCAGGCTTCGATCTCCGCGCGGTGGGGGCCGAGTGCCTCGCGCAGACGCCGGATTCGCCACACGCACAGTGCCAAGGCATGCAGGTCGATCGCCTCGCTGACCGAGCGATCGCTGCCACCCAGCGCGACCAGCCGGCCCAGACGGTCGTAGAGACGGCTCTCCAGGCGGGCGCGATTGGGCAGCGATTTCTCCCGCAGCAGCCGGCTCAGGCCGCGCCAGTAGGCGGCCATCAGCGTCTCGATGCGTTCGCCGGGCGAGCGCTGGCGAAACAGCGAGTAGGTAATCATGGCGGCAATGGTCCCGATGATCGAAGCCAGCCCGCCGTTGATGTAGCTCGAGGGCGAAAACGTATAGGTCGAATGGAGGTTGAGCAGCGTCATCATGGTGATGGCGCCGGCCATTCCCATCAGCGACCAGCGGGGGTGCGGCGTCATCAGTGTGCCGATGGCGACCGGGATGCCGATGGCGATCGCCAGTAGCGGGAACCCGTTGATCACCGGTAACACCAGAAACAGCAGAACCCCGCCCAGGATGACCGCGGCGATCGACCCCCACAGGAATTGATTGACGATGGCGGCCGGGTTGGGCGCCTTGGCGAACAGCATGATGAAGACGCCAAGCAGCATCATGGCGAGATAGCCCGAATGCCAGCCGCTATGAACCCAGACCTGACCCAGCAGCTCGAAGGCGATGAATACGCGAAAGGCGTTGAAGCGGGCGACGAAGTGTTCGTTGTGCGCGGCGCGGGAGCGGCGCTCGCGGGGCAATGTCTTGACCTTCGACGAGGTCGGATCGTTGAGCGCGTTGCGCAGCCGGCGGCCGTGTTGCAAAAGCCCCAGCACTTCGCCCAGGCGCTGTCGCACCAGCTCGGCACGGGTGCGGGTGCGTGGCTCCACCGCCGCTTCGTCCCACTCGAAATCGGCCAGCAGCAGGCGTTCGGTTGGCCTGCCCTCCGGCTCGGCCTCGATCGCCGTCAGCAGCGGCTGCGCCTGCCGGCTCAGCTCGGCCAGCCAGCGCTCGCCATCCTCGCAATCGCGCAGGTAGTCCAGCGCCGTTTCCAGTTCGCGGACGGCGGTGATCAGCGCCAGACCATCGCTGGCAAATCGATCCAGCGCCGGAATGAAATGGCTCAGGCGGCGAGTCTCCAGCCGCGTCAGCCCGCGCAGCGTCTCGAACTGCTGATAATGCTGGAACAGCGTCTTCAACTGCGCATCGCGATCGTCGCGAGCGCGAGGTTCGGCGAGCGTTGCCAGCGTTTCGGTGGCGGCCCGCGAGAGAAACTGGGAAAGCGCGCTCGGCAGGGCATGACTGCCATAACGCGGGGCAATGACCACATGCATCAGCAGCCCGCAGCCGATGCCCAGCGCCGTTTCGCTGAAGCGCCCTTGGGCCACGGACCAGATATCCTCGATGCCGGTACCGATCGCGGTCAGCGACACCAGCGTCGAGGTATAGCCGCTGAGCATCATCACGTAGCCGATGTATTCATCCGGCTCGAGTATTACCCAGTACATGCAGAAGGCCAGCCACGCGCCGGCAAACAGCAGATAGAGCATCGGCTGCTGGCCGAACAGGGCGATCAGTACCAGACCGACGATAGCGCCGAACAGCGTGCCGAACAGGCGCGCCAGGCTGCGGCCGATGATGATGCCGATCGGCGGCGTACCGCCGGTGAACATGACCGGCTGCAGAGTCACGATCATCACCGCCAGGATGGCCCAGGCGGGCTGGTAGAGATCGAGGCGCATGGACAGGAACAGTGCCAGCCAGACGGCCAGCACCGTTCGCAACGCCAGTAACCAGTGATCGGCAGAAATTCGAATCATAAATGACCAAAACCCGTGAATGCGGGCATCCACGGGGCATTTCCATGGGCACAACCACGGAACATTCATTCCACGGGGCAGTGTATTGAAGCGCAATAAAGGTGTATCAAAGCGCCATAAAAGTTAGGCTGCGAATGATCACATTGTCTTCAACTTATGTCTATAGCTTTGTGCAGATAGCTTGATGCAGAAGCGTCGGATGTAGGCGGAAGAGTCGGATGTAGGCGGAAGCGTCAGACAGGTTGGGTGGTAGGGAGGGGAGAAAACGAAAAATGGCCACCAAGCGGTGGCCATGAGATGACCGGTTTGGGTCCGAATCCGGCGGCTTCAAAAACGGTAGCCGATGCCGCCCATCACCACCCAGGGGTCGATGTGAACGGTGGTGTCATAGGATTGGCCACCGACCTCGGCGGTCGCGTCGGAGTCGATGTCGAGATACCAGGCGGCGGCGTTCATCGACCAGTGATCGTCGATCAGCAGGTCCACCCCCAACTGGCCGGCGGCACCCCAGGAGTCGTCGAGATCGAGACTGCCGACGTCCAGGTCTTCATCGGAGAAATGGGTGTAGTTCACGCCTGCGCCGATGTATGGCTGGACACGAGACTGAGTGCCACCGAGCGGATAGTACTGCAGCGTCAGGGTCGGCGGCAGATGCTTGGTCGAGGCCATCTCGTTGCCGTTCAGGTCGATATCGTGCTCGAACGGTTCGGCGGCCAGCAGTTCGACGCCCCACTTGTCGAGAAAACGGTAACCCAGCGTGAAGGCGAAGCCGGTGTCGTCTTTGACATCGACATCCATGTTCAGACCATCGAAGTGGCCGTTGTCGCTCTTGGGCGAAACCTTGGCGACCCCGAAATGGGTGAACACATCACCGGCACCATAGGCAAAGGCATTACCGGCGCTCAGCGCGGTGACCAGCGCCATTCCGGCGACGGAGAAGCGATGAAGAATCGTGTTCATGATGATGCTCCCTTGTCCTTATGACTGACATTGACTCGCCTCGGAATCGGTAGCCTCGAAGGCGACGATGTCAGCATACGCCTCAATAACCTTATTGTTAGTGTGGTTATTTGCCGCAAGGTATTCTTCTGGCGCTCACTCGTGGTGCAGCTTTGTCCGAAGTGGGGCGAATTTGGTGCACGAGGCTTCGAGGTACGACCTCATGGAAAAGGTAAAAATAATTAACTGTTTGTTTTTAAATGAAAGCGAGCGGCGTTGGCACGTTTTTACCATACAGTTCAATAGCAAGTAGGGCCTGGCTAGTCAGCCTGTAAATCTTGAACAGAACAGCGCGCCACTCGGCGCTTGGCAATGAAGCCCGGATGTCTTCCCGACGTCTGGGCTTTTTTTGTGGAAACGACCATGACATTCACGTTATCCATCGGGCTGCTCTACTCGACGACCGGCACCTACCAACGCCTCAGCAACAATGCGCGCAGCGGTGCCTTGCAAGCCGTCGCCGATATCAATGCCGACGCGACATCGGGTGTGACGCTGGAGGTGCACGAGTACGATCCGCATGGCGAACTCGAAGCCTATCATCAGGGCGTCGAGGCCTTGTTGGCGCGGGGCGTGCGGCACTTGGTGGGCACCACGACCTCGGCGAGCCGCAAGGATATCGTGCCGGATGTCGAGCGCGACGATGCCCTGTTGTGGTACGCCTGCCCCTACGAAGGCTTCGAGTGCAGCGAAAACGTGCTCTATTCCGGCGGTTGCCCGAGCCAGAACCTGGTGCCGCTGCTGGCCTATGCCCTGCGCGAGCACGGCAAGCGTGGCGTGCTGATCGGCTCCAACTACGTGTGGGGCTGGGAGAGCAACCGCATTGCCCGCGAACTGGTGGAGGCCGCCCATGGCCGTATCGTGGCGGAGAAGTACTTCCACTTCGGCGATTGCGACTTCGACGCCATCATCACCCGGATTCTGGGAGGTGCCACCGACTTCGTGCTCAACAACCTGGTCGGCGAGTCCTCCTATGCCTTCCTGGCCCAGCTCGATGCCGCCTGTGAGCGCCAGGGCACTGCCATCACCGTACTCAGTTGCAACTTCACCGAGTGCGAGCTGCCGGCGATTCCTCGCTTGCGGCACGTGCGCCTGCTGTCGTGCGGCCCCTGGTTCGATCATTCAGGAAACGGCTTTAGTGCGCGCCAACGGGTGCGCCATGGCCCGCAGATCTATTCGAGCTGTTACACCAACGCCTACAACGCCGTGCAGTTGCTGGCGCGAAGCTGTGCCGCGGTGGGCAGCGACGACCCCGCAGCGGTGCTGGCGTGGCTGCATGCGAACTCGCATACCACCTTGATGGGCGAGTTGGCGTTCAATCCGAGCAACAACCATCTGGCGCTGCCGTGCTGCATCGCCGAAGCAGGGGACGAGGGGTTCCGCATCGTGCACCGTGAAAGCGGTGTGCTGGACGCCGACCCTTACCTGACCCGCACCGGTATCTCCCAGTTCCGCGACGTGGTCGGTGCCGCGCTCACGTCGCCCCGCTTGAGGGTCGTGAAATGAACGCGGAAACCTTGACTCCCCGGCTGCTGCTGGTGGATTGCGAGCCACGCTCGCAGGCGATGCTCGACAAAAGCCTGGCGCGTCTGGGCTTGCATGGCTGGGCCGTGGCCGAGGATGCCGAGATCGCCCTGACGAATGTCGATGGCGTGATCGTTGAATTGGATCACTTCGCCAGCCCGCGCCTGCTCGAGGCGGCCCGCGCGGCAGGCCTGCCGATCGTGGCGATGACCCACCACCAGACGCTATCCCAGATCCAGCGCGCGCGGCGGCTGGGCGCCACGGCGATCCTCAACAAGCCGATCACCCAGCATACCGTCTATACCACGCTGGCCATGGCACGGACATTACGCGAGCGGCTCACCGAGCTCGAAACCGCTCATAACCGGCTAGCCGCGCAGGTGGACCAGCAGGGGCTCATCGCCCGGGCCGTGGCGTGCATCATGGTCAGCTCAGATCTGGATGAAGCGCAGGCATTCGAGCGTTTGCGTAGCGATGCCATGTCACGACAGCTCACCCTGGTGCAGGCCGGCGAGCGGCTGCTGACGCAGATGGCGCCCGCACGGCGTCAGGGAGGAGCGTCATGACGGTGCTCAAGGCGTTGCTCAAACGCAAGACCGTAGCCATCGCGCTGTTCTATATCCTGATCGTGGTCGTGGCGGCGATCTTCGCCCCGTGGCTGGCGCCGTACGACCCCACCGAACAGTTCTTCGAAGGGCTTTCGCTGGAAGGCGCGCCGTTGCCGCCCGACGGCGAGTTCTGGCTGGGCACGGACTTGCTGGGGCGCGATTTGCTCTCGCGAGTCATCTACGGCGCGCGTACCTCGTTGATCATCGGCATCGTCTCCAACGGCATCGCGGTGGTGATCGGCACCCTGGTGGGCGTGACCGCGGGCTTCGTTCGCGGCTGGCTGGGCTCGGTCCTGATGCGACTGACCGATTTGATGATGGCCTTTCCGGCCTTGCTGCTGGCCATCGCGCTGGCGGCGATCCTGCAACCCAGCCTGTGGATCGTGGCGATGGTCATCGCCATGGTGAACTGGGTGCAGATCGCGCGCGTCATCTATTCGGAGACCATCTCTCTGTCATCGAAGGACTTCGTGGCGGTCGAGCGCACCATCGGGGTCAGCGCGCCGCGCATTCTGTTCTCGCATCTCCTGCCGCATTTGCTGCCGACCATCCTGGTCTGGGCGACTCTAGGCATCTCTACCACGGTACTGCTCGAAGCCACGTTGTCCTTCCTGGGAGTCGGCGTGCAGCCGCCCATGCCGAGCTGGGGCAACATCATCTTCGAGAGCCAGACCTATTTCATCTCCGCCATGTGGCTGGTGCTGTTCCCCGGCATCGCCATCATCGCGCTGTCGTTGAGCTTCAACCTGGTCGGCGACGCGCTGCGCGACGAGCTCGACCCGACACTCAAAGGAAGACGCTAATGGTCTGGTACATCGCCAAGCGCATCGCCTATTCGCTGCTCATACTGCTGGGCGTGACCTTCATCACCTACCTGCTGCTCTACATGATTCCTGCCGACCCTGCGCGGCAGATCGCCGGCCGCAGCGCCACCGCCGAGGTGGTGGCCAACATCCGTCATCAACTGGGGCTGGATCTGCCCTTCTACGAACAGTACGTCCGTTATCTGGGCAACTTGCTGCAGGGCGACCTGGGGCGCTCCTACGTGCAGCGCTCGGAAGTCTCGACGCTGCTCGCCTCGCGGGTGGGCCCGACGCTGCAACTGATGGCCGCCGGTATCGGCTTCGAGCTGCTGATAGGCATCACGCTGGGTATCGTCGCGGCGCTCAAGCGCAATTCGGTACTCGATCAGGTGCTGATGGCGTTCTCGTTCATCGGCGTGTCCTCGCCGCATTTCATCGCCGCGATGCTGGCGCTGTATTTCTTCGCGGTCTATCTCGGCTGGTTTCCGCTGGGCGGTTACGGCGGCGTCGAGCACCTGCTGTTGCCGGCCATCACCCTCGGTGTGCTGGGCAGCGGCTGGTACTCGCGCATGGTGCGCTCGTCGATGATCGAGGTGTTGCACCAAGACTTCATTCGTACCGCGCGCGCCAAGGGGCTGGGACGGGCGCGCGTGCTGCTGTGCCACGTGCTGCCCAACGCCATCGTGCCGGTGATCCCCATGATCGGGATCGACATCGGCATCTTCATGAGCGGGCTGGTCGTCGTGGAGTCGGTGTTCGGCTGGCCGGGCCTGGGACAACTGGCCTGGCAGGCCATCCAGCAGGTGGATATCCCGATCATCGTGGGCGTCACCATGCTCTCGGCGGTCGCCATCGTGCTGGGCAATCTCGTGGCCGATCTGGCCGTGCTGTTTGTCGATCCGCGCATCGACGTCACCCAAACCTGAAACTTAAGGGAACAATGCCATGAACAACAAATTGAAAGGCTTCGCTCTCACCGCCCTGTGCGCGACGATCTCGAGCCAGGCGCTGGCGCAACAGACGCCCCAGGAAGGCGGCGAGATCGTGGTCACCTACCAGAACGACGTGGCCACGCTCGACCCGGCGATCGGCTACGACTGGCAGAACTGGTCGATGATCAAGAGCCTGTTCGACGGCCTGATGGACTACAAGCCGGGCACCACCGAACTAAAGACGGACCTCGCCAAGGACTACGAAATCTCCGACGATGGCCTGACCTATACCTTCCATCTACGTGAAGGCGTCACCTTCCACAACGGCCGCGAAATGGTCGCCAGCGACGTGAAATACTCCCTGGAGCGGACGGTCAACCCCGAGACCCAGAGCCCCGGCGCCGGCTTCTTCTCCTCCATCGAGGGCTTCGACGCCGTGGCCTCGGGTGAGGCGACGACGTTGAGCGGTATCACCACGCCCGACGATTACACCGTGAAGATCCAGCTGTCGGCGCCGGATGCGGCCTTCCTGCACATCATGGCGCTCAATTTCGCCTCGGTGGTACCCAGGGAATCGGTCGAGAAGTGGGGCCGCGATTTCGGCAAGCACCCGGTGGGCACGGGGGCCTTCGAATTGCAGGACTGGGCGCTCGGCCAGCGTTTGACCTTCGTCAAGAACGACGACTACTACCGCGAAGGCATTCCGTATCTCGACCGCATCGACTTCGAGATCGGCCAGGAGCCCAATGTGGCCCTGATGCGGTTGCAGCGCGGCGAGGTGGATATCGCTGGCGATGGCATTCCGCCCGCGCAGTTCCTGCAGTTCCGCAACGATCCCGATTTCAAGGATCTGATGGTCATTGGCAACCAGCTGCATACCGGTTACTTGACCATGAACGTCACCATGCCTCCGCTGGACAATGTCGAGGTGCGCCGCGCCATCAACATGGCGATCAACAAGGAGCGCATCGTGCGCATCATCAACGGTCGCGCGATTCCCGCCAATCAGCCGCTGCCGCCGGCGATGCCTGGTTACGACAAGGAGTACGAGGGTTACCCCTACGACGTGGCGCAGGCCAAGGCGCTACTCGAGGAAGCTGGCTACGGCGATGGGTTCGATACCGAGATCTACGTCATGAACACCGACCCGCAGCCGCGCATCGCCCAGGCGATCCAGCAGGATCTGGCGCAAGTCGGCGTGCGCGCCGAGATCAAGTCGCTGGCGCAGGCCAACGTGATCGCCGCGGGTGGCGCCAAGGATCAGGCGCCGATGGTGTGGTCGGGCGGCATGGCGTGGATCGCCGACTTCCCGGATCCCTCCAACTTCTGGGGACCGATCCTGGGTTGCGAGGGCGCAGTGCCCGGCGGCTGGAACTGGGCGTGGTACTGCAACGAAGAGCTGGACGCCGAGGCTGACGCTGCCGACGCCATGGTCGCACCTGACCAGCAGCAGGCACGCGCCGAGCGCTGGGGCAAGATATTCACCACGGCGATGGATGACGCGCCCTGGGTGCCGATCTTCAACGAACAACGTTTCACCGTGCACTCGGCTCGCATGGGGGGCGACGATGCCCTGTACGTGGATCCTGTTCACGTTCCCGTCAACTACGACTATATCTGGGTGAAATGATGTGTGACAACGGACTGATCAAGACCATTCACGGGCACCATTGCCACCTGGGATGGGATAACGCCATCGCCCCGGCCGCGCACGTCGCGCCGGGGACCCGGCTCACGTTCGCCTGCAACGACTCCTCGGGCGGCCATTTCACGCCGACCTCGGATGTCTCCGCGGTGGCCGACATGCCGTTCGACCGGATCAACCCGGTAACCGGACCCATCTTCGTGGACGGCGCCGAGCCCGGCGATGTCCTCGTGGTCCATATCGACGACTTCACTCCGTCCGGCTTCGGCTGGACGGCCAACATTCCCGGCTTCGGGCTGCTGGCCGACCAGTTCGAAACGCCGGCACTGGCCCTGTGGCACTACGATACGCAGGCCATGACCCCGGCCGCGTTCGGCACTCACGCGCGGGTGCCGCTGAAGCCATTCGCCGGGACGCTCGGCGTCGCGCCGGCGGCGCCGGGCACGCACTCGATCGTGCCGCCGCGCCGCGTGGGCGGTAACCTCGACGTGCGCGACCTCGGCGCCGGCAGCACGCTCTATCTGCCGGTGGAGGTCGCCGGGGCCCTGTTCTCGATCGGCGATACCCACGCTGCTCAGGGCGATGGCGAGGTCTGCGGCACGGCGCTGGAAAGCGCCATGGATGTCTCCTTGCGTCTCGACCTGATCAAGCAGACGCCGTTGGCAATGCCTCGGTTTTCGACCCCGGGCCCGGTAACTCGCCATCTCGACGGGGCGGGCTACGAGGTGTTTACCGGCATCGGCAGCGACCTGATGCAAGGGGCCCGTCAGGCCCTGGAAGGGGCGATCGAATGGCTGGTGAAGACACGCAACATGCCGGCGGAGCAGGCTTATATGCTGTGCTCGGTATGCGGTGATCTACGCATCAGCGAGATTGTCGATCAGCCCAACTGGGTGGTGTCGTTCTACGTCCCGCGTGTCGTTTTCGAGTGAGGGATGCCATGACGCCTCCAGAGATGTCGCGGGATTCGCGTGTCCTGTCCGTCGAGCGTCTATCGATCGACATTTCGCATGGGCGCGAGCGCTCGCAGCGGGTCGTCGATGACCTGAGCTTTCAGCTGCATGCCGGTCGAACGCTCTGTATTGCGGGGGAGTCGGGCAGTGGCAAGTCGTTGTCATCTCTTGCCATCATGGGGCTGCTGCCGAAAGTGGCGCGCATGCCGAGCGGTGCGATTCTTTATCAGCAGCGTGATCTGGTCGGGCTATCGGATCGTCAGATGTCGCGGCTCCGGGGGCGCGACATCGCGATGATCTTTCAGGAGCCGATGACGTCGCTCAATCCGCTGATGAGTGTCGGGCAGCAGCTGGAGGAGACGATTCGGCGCCACAAGCTGGATGAAGGAAGAGGGGCGATGCGGCGCGCCCATGAAATGCTTGAAGCGGTACGCGTCCCTCACGTGGAAAAGCGTCTCAAACAGCACCCGCATGAGCTCTCCGGCGGTATGCGTCAACGGGTGATGATCGCCATGGCGATGGTGTGTCGGCCGAAAGTGCTGATTGCCGACGAGCCGACCACGGCGCTCGACGTGACGATCCAGGCGCAGATTCTCGAGCTGATGCGGGAGCTGCAACAGGCGTTCGGTACCGCACTCCTGATGATTACCCACGATATGGGCGTGGTCGCCGAAATGGCTGATGACGTCGTGGTGATGAATCAAGGTGTCGTCGAAGAGCAGGCATCGGCACGTGCACTGTTTACACATCCTCAATCGGCTTATACCCGAAAATTGTTGGCGGCGGTGCCGCGGCTGGGGACGGCTGCGGTGCTGCCTTCGCGTGCCGCTCATCCTCGAGTACTGGAAGTGCGCGATCTCAGCGTCCGTTTTCCGGTCAAGCGTCACTCGCCTTTTTCACCCGCTACGGAGGTTTGTGCGGTAGAAGGCATCAGCTTCGAGCTGGGCGCGGGCGAAACCCTGGGGCTCGTCGGTGAAAGTGGCTGCGGCAAGTCGACGACGGGCAAGGCATTGATGAACATGCTGGCCTATTCCGGCAGCGTAAAACTCGACGGCCGTGAGCTGAAGGGGCTTCAGGGCAAGGCCCTCAAGGCGGTGCGTCGGGATATCCAGATGATCTTCCAGGACCCTTTTGCCGCGCTCAATCCACGCAAGAGCGTGGGGGACCTGATCGGCGAGCTGTTGCTGGTGCATGGTCTGGCCGACGCCGCCGAACGTCGGCGGCGCGTGGCCGAACTGCTCGAGCAGGTCGGGCTGCCGGCCGAGGTGGCACTGCGTTATCCACATCAGTTCTCCGGTGGGCAGCGTCAGCGCATCTGTATCGCCCGCGCGCTGGCGCTCAACCCCAAGGTGATCATTGCCGACGAAGCGGTCTCGGCACTGGACGTTTCGGTACAGGCCCAGGTGTTGGAACTGCTGGAGGATCTGCAGCAACGCTTGAACCTGAGCTACCTGTTCATTTCCCACGACATGGCGGTCATCGAGCAGATCAGCCACCGTGTCGCGGTCATGTACGCCGGCCAGATCGTCGAGATCGGCAGCTGCCAGCAGGTGCTGCACGATCCGCGCCATCCCTATACCCAGCGCCTGCTCTCCGCCGTACCCATGCCGGACGTGGACGCCAAGCGTGACTTCGCCAAGTTGCTGCAGGCCACCGAGGTGCCCGATCCCATCAAGCCCCACGGACATCGGTTACCCACGCTTCGTTATGCCGAGCCACAGGCGGGTCACTTCGTCGCGCTGTCCGCCGCCAGCGCATGAAAGCCGGGGCTAATTGCATTTTCGGCACCGGTTGCGGCGTCATTACAAAGGGCTGTGCCGCCGATAAGAATCCACCGGCCACAGGGCGCTCAGACGCTGGGCAAGGGGCCGCTCGCAGGCCAGGTGAATACGCGGTAACCCGAGCCAGCGTGCCAGCCCTTCGAGCTGGCCGGCCAGCGCGTGGAGTTCGGCATCACGGAACGTCACGGCGGGCTCGGGGTGAATGGCGAGAACGCTCAGTTCCCCCTCGGCGCGCCGGGCACGCAGGTCGAGCCGGGCGATGAGCCGGTCGCCGTGGAGGAACGGCATGACGTAGTAGCCGTAGGTTCGTTTGGCCGGCGGGACGTAGAACTCCAGGCGGTAGTGAAAGCCGAACAGGCGCTCGGTGCGCTCGCGATACCAGATCAGGGAGTCGAACGGCGAGAGCAGCGCGGCGGTCTCGAGTCGGCGGGGAATGCGCGGCTCGCCGACGACATAGGCCGGCTGCTGCCAGCTTTCCACCGATACCGGCGTCACTGTGCCGTCCTCGATCAGCGTCTGTAGCGCGGCACGGGTATCCTGCGGCGCCAGCCGGTAGTAGTCCCGCAGGTCCTTCTCCGTCGCCACGCCAAGCGCCCGGGCGGATTGATGCAACAGCTGCCGATGCGCCTCGAGCAGATCGGGTTCGGTCTGGTTCAGTACTGTCGCGGGGAGCACCCGTTCCGGCAGGTCGTAGAGCCGTTCGAAACCCCGGCGGCCGGCGACGGTGACCTCGCCGGCGGCAAACAGCCATTCCAGCGCGTGCTTCTCATCGCTCCAGTCCCACCACGGGCCGGCAGGGCCTTCCCGCGTGTTCAGTGCGCCGGCACCCAGCGGGCCGTGGTCGCGTACCTGGGCCAGTACGCGTTCGATCACCTCGCCCCGTTCACGGCCGAACCGCGCCAGATGCTTGTAGATGCCGATGCCATCCTGCGCGCGGCGCATGCGCCAGCGCATCGCCGGGTAGAACGAGAGCGGCAGCAGCGAGGCCTCGTGGCCCCAGTATTCGAACAGCGACCGGTGCCGGTTACGGCTCCAGGCCAGCTCGTCGAGCAGCGGGGTCGGGTAAGGGCCGAGACGCGAAAAGGCCGGCAGATAGTGGGAACGTGCCAACGCGTTGACGGAATCGATCTGCAACACGCCGAGACGATCCACGAGACGCCGGAGATGGCCTCGGTTGGCGGACTCGGGGGAGCGGGAGGTGAAACCCTGCGCTTTCAGGGCGAGACGACGCGCCTGGGAGAGCGTGAGGCGGCGTTGCGGCGACGGAACGGCTGACGGCATACGAGACGACACTTCTCGGTGGAGGCTTGAGCGGATGCTGCCCGAAAAGTGTCGTTCAGTCTTGAAGAAGAGGAAAGAGAGAGGAAGTAATAGGGAGGGGGAAGAGGGAAGAGGGAAGAGAGAAGAGAGTAGGAAGCAGGTAATAGAGAGCAGGAAACAGAGAGTAGGCCAGCGCCGCCGTCGCGGGCTGGCCTGTCGGGTCGGGGTCAGTCGTCGGCTGCCAGCGCGTCGAGCAGGGTGTCGACGTTGTGCTGGAACATGCCGAGATAGGTGCTGCCTTCGCCCTCCGCCGTCAGCGCGTCGGCGTAGAGTGTGCCGCCGATGGCGATGTCGGTCTCTTCGTGCAGCTGGTTGATCAGCGCCGGGTTGGTCATGTTCTCCAGGAACAGCGCCTTGGCGTGGCTGGACTCGATCTGCTGGATCAGGCTGCCCATATCGCTGGCGCTGGGTTCCGCCAGCGTGTTGATGCCCACCGGCGAAAGCAGCTCGAGATCGTAGGCGTCGGCGAAGTAGCCGAAGGCATCGTGACTGGTGATGATCAGCCGGTCGGATGCCGGAATCTGCGACAGGCGTTCTTTCGCCTCCTTGTCGAGCGCTTCCATCTCGTCGATGTAGCGCTCGGCATTGGCGCGGTAGGCATCGGCATGAGCCGGATCGGCCTTCACCAGCGCATCGCGGATGTTGCGCGCGTACTGCTCGCCATTCTCCAGATCCTGCCAGGCGTGCGGATCGACATCGCCGTGATGGTGATGCTCCTCCTCGCCGTCGGTCGCATGATCTTGATGGTCATGATCGTCATGATCGTCATGATCGTCATGATCGTCATGGTCGCCCTCGTCCTCGTGCCCCTCGAACGAACGCGTGTCGATACCGTTGCTGGCAACCACGACTTCGCCCTCGTAACCGCTGGCATCGACCAGGCGGTCGATCCAGCCTTCGAACTGCAGGCCGTTGACCACGACCAGGTCGGCATCCGCGAGCGACTGGGCATCGGCGGGCTTGGGCGAAAAGGCGTGGGCATCGCCATCGGGGCCGACCAGCGACGTGACGCTGACGTGATCGCCACCGATCGTCGACACCATGTCATCGAGAATGCTGAAGCTCGTGACCACCTGCAGCGGTTCCTGGGCATGAGCGATGTTGGCCGAGAGCGCCGAGGCGCCGAGAGCACCCAGCAGCACGGCGCGAAGGGAAATGTGAGCCATGATGTAACGATCCTTGTGGCGAGAGAAGAAAGGTTCAGCCGTGGGCATCGGGCGGCAGCATGGGCTGCACGCGCCGGCGCCAGCGGGCGAAGACACTGTGGTAACGCCCGAACAGCGCGGAAAACAGATAGATCACGCCGGCGAGCAGAATGATGCAGGGCCCCGAAGGCAGACCGGCATGATAGGAGAGCAGTAGCCCGCCGACGCTGGAGACCATGCCGATGGCGATCGCCAGCCCCATCAACCCTTCGAGCCGTTTCGACCAGAAGCGCGCCGCCGTCGCCGGCAGCATCATCAGGCCGACCGCCATCAACGTGCCGAGCGTCTGGAAGCCGGCAGTCAGATTCAGCACCATCAGGCCCAGAAACAGCCCGTGCACCGCGCCGCCGCGAATCCCCTGGCCGCGCAGGAATAGCGGGTCCAGGCACTCGACCACCAGAATGCGGAAGATCGCCGCCAGCACGATCAGCGTCAGGCTCGACACGCCGACGATCAGCCACAGCGCGGTACTGTCCACCGCCAGGATCGAGCCGAACAGCACGTGGGTCAGGTCGACGCTGCTGCCGCGCATCGAGATCAACATCACCCCGGCCGCCAGCGAAATCAGATAGAAGCTGGCGATCGCCGAGTCTTCGCGGTGGCCGGTCAGGCGCGACACGCTGCCCGCCAGCCCCGCCACCAGCAGCCCGGCGAGCAGGCCGCCGAAGCTCATCGCCGGCAGCGAGAAGCCCGCCAGCAGAAAGCCGACCGCCACGCCCGGCAGCACGGCGTGCGCCATGGCATCGCCCACCAGGCTCATGCCGCGCAGCGTGAGGAAGACCCCCAGCGGCGGCGCCACCAGCGACAGCGCCAGCCCGGCTACCAGCGCGCGGCGCATGAAACCGAAATCCACCAGCGGAGAGAACAGCCAATCGATCATGCCAACGTCTCCGCCGGTGAAGAGGAATCGTTGATCGTCGCGGGCGTGGACCAGATCCCTTGCCCGCGCTCCAGCCGCAGGATGCGATCGGCCAGCCGTGTCATCTGATCGTGATCGTGCAGCACGACGATGATCGCCGCGCCCTCAGCCGCCATGGCGCGAAGCACATCGATCAGGACTTCAACGGTCGCCGCATCGACATTGGCGAACGGCTCGTCGAGCAGTAGCAGCTGGGCCTCCTGCATCAGCGTACGGCCGAGCAGCGCGCGCTGGCGCTGGCCGCCGGAGAGTTCACCCAGCGGCCGGTGCTCGAATGACTGCAGGCCCAGTCGCTGCATCACCGCCTGGCCGCGACGATACTCCGCCGGCCCGTAGCGCTTGAAGCTGCCGTGGGTTGGCCAGCAACCGCTCATGACCAGCTCTTCGACGCTCATGGGGAAGGTCAGATCCAGCGCCAGCTGCTGCGGCAGCCACGCGCGCCGCGCATTGGGAACCTCGCAGCGGACGCGACCACTGACCGGGCGAAGCTCGCCCATGATCCCCTGAACCAGCGTACTCTTGCCGGCGCCGTTGGCCCCCACCAGCGCGGTGATGGTGCCGGCCTCGAAATGACCGTCGATATTCTCCAGCACCATGCGATTGCCCTGCGCCAGCGACAGGGATTCCAGCGTCAGCAACGTGTCGGGTTTTGCCATCGAACGAGCCATCAACCGAAGACCCCGGCAGCCCAGCCCGCGACGAGCCACAGCAGCGCCAGCGGCAACAGCGCCAGCAATACGCGCCGCCCGGCGCCAAGCGACATCAAGGAAAAATGGCACGGCCCATCCGGGCGGTGACGGTGACGATGTGACATGAACAGACCCCTTGGATGAGGCGGAAAGGTTATATCATAACAAAAGTGGTGCCAAGCGGAGATTGGCTGACACCATTTGTAAGAGATCCCTGACAATCCTTTTGGCGGGCTTGTCGCATCGTAAAAACTGCGTTACCAACGGTTACAAGACAACTGGCAGGTGACGCCACGATGGAAGACCTTTCTTCAAGCGACCTCAAGACGATCCTGCACTCGAAGCGTGCGAATCTGTACTACCTGCAACATTGCCGCGTATTGGTGAATGGCGGCCGTGTCGAATACGTCACCGATGAAGGCAAGCGCTCGAAGTACTGGAACATCCCTATCGCCAACACCACTTCGCTGCTGCTGGGGACCGGCACCTCGATTACCCAGGCCGCGATGCGCGAGCTGGCCAAGGCTGGCGTGTTGGTCGGCTTTTGCGGTGGTGGCGGTACGCCGCTGTTCGCAGCCAATGAAGTGGACGTGGAAGTTGCCTGGCTAACCCCGCAGAGCGAATACCGGCCGACGGAGTATCTCCAATACTGGGTGCGATTCTGGTTCGACGACGACAAGCGGCTGGAGGCGGCCCGATGTTTCCAGCGTGCCCGGCTCACCCAAGTCGAACGCCTCTGGACGGCGCCGCGTTTCCAGCGCGATACCGGCTTTACCCCCAGCAAGGCAGAGCTGGACGCATTGCTCACGTGTAGCCGGCAGGCGATCGACTCGGCTCCCGATACGACCGCGCTGCTGACCGAAGAAGCTCGGCTCACCAAGCAACTATTCCGGTTGGCGAGCCACGCCGCCGACTATGGCGAATTCACCCGGGTCAAACGCGGCCAGGGTGCCGATCCGGCCAACCGCTTCCTCGATCACGGCAATTATCTGGCCTACGGGTTGGGCGCTACCGCGACCTGGGTGCTGGGGATTCCGCATGGCCTGGCAGTGCTGCACGGCAAGACACGCCGCGGCGGACTGGTCTTCGATGTCGCGGATCTGGTCAAGGACGCCGTGATCCTGCCGCAGGCGTTCATTTCCGCCAGCCGTGGCGATGAAGAACAGGAGTTTCGCCAGGCCTGCATCGATCGGCTCACGCAGGTGGAAGCTCTGGACGTGATGATCGATACCCTGAAGGCGACAGCCGAGCGCCTCGGCCATGGGGACAAACCATGAACGTGCTGCTGGTGTCGCAATGCAGCAAGAATGCGCTCAAGGAAACGCGTCGGATTCTCGACCAGTTCGCCGAACGGCGCGGTGAACGCACCTGGCAGACCTCGATCACCCAGGCCGGGCTCGATACGCTGCGAAAACTGCTACGCAGCAAGGCACGCAAGAACACTGCCGTGGCATGTCACTGGATTCGTGGTCACGACCACAGCGAACTGATGTGGGTGGTCGGCGATGCCTCGCAGTTCAACACTCGGGGCGCGACGCCGACCAACACCACCCGGCGCAATATTCTGCGTACGGAAGACGAAAACGACTGGCACTCGCTCAGGTTGATTCACCTGCTCGCTTCGATGGCGGCGCTCTTCCACGACCTTGGCAAGGCGACGGACGCCTTTCAGTTGCGCCTTGTCGGCAGGCTGGAGGGCCGCAATCGCTACCGCCACGAATGGGTGTCGCTGCGGCTGTTACAAGCTTTCGTGGGTCAGGACGATGACGCCAGCTGGCTTGCACGTCTCGAACGGCCGACGCCAGAGGACGATGCCTGCTGGCTGGATCGCCTGATTCGCGATGGAATGGATGAAAGGGCCAGCGACAGCGCTCCGTTCAATCAACTGCCACCGTTGGCGGCGGCCATTGGTTGGCTGATCGTCAGCCATCATCGGCTACCGGCGTTCCCGGCTTTCGACGAGGCCGGCACCCAGAAATGGGTGGGTGTGCGCGCCACGCTCAACGCCAGCATCCTGCCTTCATTGCCGAAGGACATTACTGCGGCTTGGAACGAGCGTGTCGAGCCTGCTAGTCGCAAGGAGGACTCGCCGTACTGGGAATTCTCCCGTGGTCTGCCCGTAACCCATGAAGATTGGCGAGCGCGAGCGGCTCGTCTGGCACGACAGCTGAGCGAGCTGCGTTGGGAGACGCGGCCACTTGAGTCACCGTATGTCATGCACATGGCACGGCTCTCGCTGATGCTTGCCGATCATCACTACTCGAGTCTCGTTGACGAAGGACGACTGAGCGGGAATTGGTGTATGGCCGATGACAACGTCTTGCTCTACGCCAACACGACGGTTAACCGAGGCAAGCGCGAATTCTGCCAACCACTGATCGAGCATCTGCTTGGCGTCGTGCGCGCAACGGGCGAGATCACTCACCACCTTCCCGACCTGGCTACGGCGCTACCGCGGATCGCGCGTCACAAAGGCTTCAAGGCGCGCAGCCGCAATGCAAGATTTCGCTGGCAGGACAAAGCCTACGACCTCGCCGTCGGACTGCGAGACAGAAGCCGTGAGCAGGGCTTCTTCGGCATCAACATGGCTTCGACCGGCTGCGGCAAGACCATCGCCAATGGCCGCATTCTCTACGGACTCGCGGACCCGGAATCGGGCGCACGTTTCTCGATCGCGCTCGGCCTGCGCACGCTGACGCTGCAAACAGGGCAGGCTTATCGCGAGCGCCTGGGGCTGGGGAGTGACGAACTCGCCATTCGCGTTGGTGGAAGTGCCAGCCGGGCGCTCTTCGAACATCAACAGTCGCGCAACGATGGCGGTTCCGAATCCCGTGCGGAACTCCTCGACGAGCAGACACACGTCTTCTTCGAGGGCGAGCTCGATAGCCACCCGGTGCTGCGCAAGGCCATCGCTGATCCTCACGCCCAAGCGCTGATCGGCGCGCCGGTGCTGGTTTGTACCATCGACCACTTGGTGCCGGCGACCGAGAGCCTGCGCGGCGGCGGTCAGATCGCGCCAATGCTCCGCCTGATGAGTGGCGATCTCGTGCTCGACGAACCGGACGACTTCGATATCGCCGATCTTCCGGCGCTGACACGTCTCGTCTACTGGACGGGGATGCTAGGCTCCCGCGTGCTGCTCTCCTCCGCGACCTTACCGCCGGCCATCGTGCGCGGCCTGTTCGATGCCTACAGGGAAGGCCGGGCCGAATACCAACGCCATCGCGGCTCGCCGGGTGCCCCGGTAGAGCCGGTGTGTGCATGGTTCGATGAACATGGCTGCTCGCATGCTGGCTGTACCGATGGGGCACAATTCGACGTGGCGCACGCCGACTTCGCCCGCAAGCGCGCCGCGCGTCTGGCCCAGTTGGCACCACGGCGGCGCGCTTGCGTGGTGCCGGTCTCCGCGCCGGATACGCGGCCCGAGAATGTCCATGCGGCGATGGCGGACGTCATGCTCGAACAGGCACTGGCTCTGCACGAGGCGCATCACACCCTTGATCCTCATACCACCAAACGGGTCAGCTTCGGGCTGATCCGCATGGCCAATATCGAGCCGCTGGTCGAGGTGGCGATGGCGCTCTATCGCAGCGACATACCCGACGGCTACCGCATCCACCTATGCGTCTATCACTCGCAGTTCCCGCTGCTGCTGCGTTCACGGATCGAGGAGCGGTTGGACCGCACGCTCGATCGCAGCAATGAGCTGGCAGTGTTCGAGTTGCCCGACATCCGCCGCCGGCTGGATCGCACCGACGAGCCGGATCAACTTTTCATCGTGTTGGGCTCGCCAGTGACTGAGGTTGGGCGCGACCACGACTATGACTGGGCCGTGGTCGAGCCCTCCTCGATGCGCTCGGTCATTCAGCTCGCCGGGCGCGTGAGGCGCCATCGACCGGCGGCGATCGATGCTCCCAACGTTGCGCTGCTGGACGCCAACGTCAAAGCGCTCGGACGCAAGCGGCCTGCATTCTGTCGGCCCGGCTTCGAGACCGAGCAGGACTGGCCTTTAGTGAAACACCGACTCACCGCACTGCTGAGAGAGTCGGAAATCGATGTCATCGACTCACGTCCTCGGCTGCTGGCACCCGAGCCTCTCGAGCCGCGCGAAAAGCTGGTGGATCTGGAGCATGCGCGCCTGGCGGCGTTGATGGTGGAAGGGGCGGCGCCTGCGCCAGCCCGCCGCCGCTCCCGGCTGAAAAAGCCAACCTCGCTGGGCGCCTATCTCTTCTATCGTCCTGCCTCCCTGTCGCTCAGTGCACTGGCGATTCAGCAGCAACCGTTTCGGGAAGACAACGAACCCGATAGCGAATTCGTGCTCTTCCCGGACGAAACGGAAGAGAGCTACCGCTTCTGGCGCGTGGATGCAGACGGAAGAGAAGAAAAGCTGACACCGGCCGAGGCCGAACTGGATCGCCTGCCGGACGAGTCGCTGTCCAATCCACGGATAACGCCCTGGAATGACCCGGACTACATGGTGGCGCTAGCCGACCAGGCGGAAGCGATGGGGATGGGGTTGGAGCAGTGCGCGATGCGTTTCGGGCGTATTCGGCTCAAGCCGAATCGGGCGCTGAACGGATGGCATTTTCATCCGGCGTTGGGATTTGTGAAGCGGAGGTGACTTAGTGCTTCGAGAAGCTATAGCGGCAGCTCGTTTACGAAAACCAGAAAAGTTCTAACGCAATCTGTGCGCAGGGAGGATTGAGTGAATGCATAGAGAAACGACGCTTACCACCCGTGGTGAGTCCATGTTGCAACAAATGAACGCTCATGTTCAGCGACGCTTGGATAATAAGCTTGCCAAATTCGAGGGTAGAACCGACGCGCAAGCCAAGTCAGAGATAAAAAGAGCCCATGAAAAATATGTGCTGAAAAGTATTTTGGTGAAAGGAGCGAGTAGTGCTCCCGGGGTTGCTATTGCCACACATATTGCTAAGGCGACGCACCCTGACCCGCAGGTAAAGCAGGTTGCAAATCTCTTAATAGACTTTGGAAGCCTGCCAAGCCGAGTAGAGGTAGGGTCGCATGTATTGCCAGATGATGAGAGTTTGGCGGACGCGACTGGCAATGGAGCGGTTAACTCTGCAGCGTACGAACTGTATTTGCTTCTCGGTACTCGTTTCGAGGGTAGGAAATTTAGTGAATGGCTTAGTGGAATGGATCAAGACGCCCTGTCGGCTTTTGCGAGGGGCATGGGTACGGATGACGATTCGGATGTATACAGTGTCCTTCTAAATAGGAAAAACCTGAAAGTCTCTACTGATGCTCGGCTTAAGCAAGTTTACTGGCTGGTCGGCGATGATCCTGCCGATAACACCGGCTTTCGCTTGCTGGCACCGCTCTACGCCACATCGCTCACACACCGTTTCTATGCGCAAGTCAGCCCGAACATCTGGTTCTACGGCGACCGCAACAAGGCGGCGCGAAAGGCACTGCGTGAGCGCACCGCGTTTGACGGCGGTTACACCAGTTACCCCAATCTCGCGGTCCAGAAGCTTGGCGGCACTAAACCGCAGAATATTTCGCAGCTCAACAGCGAACGCGGCGGCCAGAACTATCTGCTCGCATCGCTACCGCCCAGTTGGCAGTCGCGGTCGGTCTATCCACCGATGACCGAGTCGTTTCGATCGTTTCAGGGGCGTCCAGAAGTTCGACGAATCCTCAATGACCTGAAGCGGTTTCTCGAATCCGACCCTGCAAAGAACATGCATACGCGCGATCTACGTGACGACCTGACCGCGATGCTCGCCGATGAGCTGATGATTTTCACCGTTGAAATTCACTCGTTGAAACCGGGATGGACGATGGATGAGCGTTGCCGCCTGGCGCCGGACGAGCAGTTCTGGCTCGACCCGGGCCGGGCCGAGTTGGACAACGAGTTCGCGGCCGCGCGCCGCCAGTCGGATTGGTCGGAAAGCATCAGCATTCGCGCCGCCAACTGGTTGAACGGCAGGCTCAATGATAAGAGCGCGCTCAACTTCGGTGATGTCGAGCATAAGCACTGGAAAGGCGAGTTCGGCGGTGTATTGGAGAGCTTTCGCCGTCAGCTCGATGACCTACAGGACGCGCTACGCGATGAAGGCGACGAAGGGGAGGCCGCATGAGCGAACGTCTCAACCACCTGCTCGTTCTACCGCGCCTGCGCATCCAGAACGCCAACGCCATCTCCAGCCCGATGACTTGGGGCTTCCCCGCCATGAGTGCCTTCATAGGTGCGATTCAGGCGCTTGAACGCAATCTGCCCGACGAGACCAGGCTCATCTTCGAGGGCGTCGGCGTTGTCTGTCACCGGATCGAACCGCAGGTGACCGACGGTGGCTTTATCAAGGCGTTTCACCTGACGCGTAACCCTGTCGACAAAAATGGCAATACGGCTGCCATCGTCGAGGAGGGGCGCACGCATCTTGAAATTACCTTGCTGATTGGCGTGGGTGCCGAGGGCGAGGATCTCGGCAGCTTTGAACGCCGGCAGGCGCTCGCCCGCCAGATCTTCGACCAGGTGCAGGGAATGCGAATCGCCGGTGGCAGCGTCATGTCGGCAATGGACCAAAAGCGCTATCGCCCGGAACTGATCAGCTTTGACGACAGCGAGGACAAGCGGAAGAAGCAGTGGAGCCGTCTCCGGCGTCGTCTGTTGCCCGGTTTCGCGCTGGTGCTGCGCGACGACCGCCTCCGTGCGCATACCGAAGCGCTGAAAGCGCAAGACGTCAATGCCACGGCGCTGGATGCCTGGCTCGATCTCTCGCGGCTCAATCACGAGTGCCACGTCACCGTCGAAGAAAATGGCAAGGAACAGGTGGAATGGCAGGCGCGCCGACCGTTCCCCGGTTGGCTGGTGCCCATCCCCGTTGGCTACGGCGCCATCTCGGATCTCTACCAGCCGGGTGAAGTCGCCAACGCCCGGGACCCGAGCGTGCCGTTTCAGTTCGTGGAAAGCCTTTACTCGGTGGGTGAATGGGTGAGCCTGCACCGGCTGCGCCATCCCGATGCATTGATGTGGTTCGTGGAAAACGATCTCGAACGAGGTGTCTATCGCCTCACTAATGACTACGCCCAGACTCATTCTATTGAAGACTGATCATCAAGGAGACATACGCATGGCTAAGAAAAACGATGCTTTAAAAACTACTGTCCTGGCTTTTGAGCGTAAGCTCGATCCATCCGATGCGCTGTTCCGCGCCGGTAACTGGGAAGATCGCGCTCAGGCAGCACAGTGGAATCTTGTTCCAGTGCGCGAAAAGTCGGTACGCGGCACTATCTCCAATCGCTTGAAAGCCAAGGATCAGGACCCGGCCAAACTCGACGCTGCCATCGAGAACCCCAACCTTCAGACTGTCGATGTGGCTGCGCTGCCTCACGATGCCGATACGTTAGCCGTGCGTTTTACCCTGCGTGTACTGGCGGGTGCAGGCAACCCCTCCGCTTGTAACAACGCCGAGTATCAGAACAAGCTGGAGCAGACCGTAACGGGCTACGTCAGCGAGCATGGCTTTGGCGAGCTCGCTCACCGCTACGCCTGCAACCTCGCCAATGGGCGCTTCCTATGGCGCAATCGGGTGGGGGCCGAGCAGATCGAAGTCGTAGTCAGCCAGATGAAGGGAGGGCAGGCCGAGAAGCAGTGGACCTTCAGCGCCCTTGATCTGTCGTTACGCAATTTCGAAGGCAACGATCAGACACGCGAGCTAGGCAAGCTAATCGCCGAAGCTTTGGCAGGTGATCGCTACCTGCTGTTGGACGTAGTGGCTTTTGCCCGGGTCGGCGCTGGCCAGGAAGTCTTCCCGTCTCAGGAACTGATCCTGGATCGTTCTCGCGGTGACAAGAGCAAGACGCTTTACAAGATCGGCGATGACGATAACGCTGCCATTCACTCCCAGAAGTTGGGTAATGCCCTGCGCACAATCGATACCTGGTATCCGGCGCCGGAAGACGGCAGCGACCTTGGCCCTATCGCCGTCGAACCTTACGGCTCTGTCACTACTCAAGCTACCGCTTTCCGTCAGCCCAAACAAAAAATGGATTTTTATAACCTATTAGATAAATGGGCTAAAGAAGACCAAGTTCCACCTGTAGAACAGCAGCACTTTGTCATGGCGACCCTGATTCGTGGCGGCGTTTTCGGCGATGTGGAGTAAGCCATGGACCACTATCTCGACATTCGCCTGCGCCCCGATCCGGATTTCCCGCCCGCCATATTGATGGGGGCGCTCTACGGCAAGCTGCATCGTGCGCTTTTCGATCTGGATGCCAATGACATCGGCGTCAGCTTCCCTGATCACAAGTTCGGCGTGCGCGCCCGTACGCCGGGCGATCGGCTGCGGTTGCATGGCAGCAAGGAACGGCTGGAGCAACTGATGGCGATGCCGTGGCTCACCGGCATGCGGGATCATGTGCAGCTCGAAGCCGTTCAGCCGGTGCCCGCCGAGGTGAGCTATCGGGTCGTTCAGCGCAGGCAGTTCAATACGGGCAGTCCAAGCCGCGCAAAACGCTATGCCAAGCGCCATGGCATCGAGTTCGATGAAGCGCAGCGCCTGATGGAGAAGCCCGCTGCACGGCAAATCGCCTTGCCATTCGTGCAAGTCAGCAGCCGATCCAGCGGTCAGCGCTTTGCGCTGTTCATTGAACACGGCAAGACGCAGTCGCAGCCCGCTGTCGGTAGTTTCAATCACTACGGCTTGAGCTCGGAAGCCACGGTGCCCTGGTTCTGACCCTTTTTTGCAAACCAAAAATGGGTCTTTGAAAATCAATTAGTTAGCGACATTGCCCAGAAAAGGGGGATGTCGCTTTTTTCATCCAAAGCTCTTTAACAATCAGGACGTTATTTGTAGTAACCTCTAGTTCGCTGCCGCCCAGGCAGCTCAGAAATCCAGCAGCATCCGCTCTGCGTGATGTGCAAAGTTCGCTGCCGCCCAGGCAGCTCAGAAAACCTGCGTCGAGACGCTGCTCGAGCGCCACCTGTTCGCTGCCGCCCAGGCAGCTCAGAAAACGATGCAAACCAATACCCGCAAGACCCCGGGGTTCGCTGCCGCCCAGGCAGCTCAGAAATCGAATAGATGCCCGGCGAGCGCCGGGCGGCTGTTCGCTGCCGCCCAGGCAGCTCAGAAAATCAGCATCCAGCTCCTTCTTCAACGCCACGCGTTCGCTGCCGCCCAGGCAGCTCAGAAAACGCTGCCGGGCAACCTCGACGCCACCATTACGTTCGCTGCCGCCCAGGCAGCTCAGAAACTCGCCCCGGGGCATCACTGGAATTGAGGGAGGTTCGCTGCCGCCCAGGCAGCTCAGAAATCGGCGGCTCTCTTCGGCCATCCCTCCTGGCTGTTCGCTGCCGCCCAGGCAGCTCAGAAAGGATGGGTATAGTCAAGGACACTTCTGCCATGGTTCGCTGCCGCCCAGGCAGCTCAGAAATTGTTGGCGTGCTGTGCGTCCTCACGCAGTGCGTTCGCTGCCGCCCAGGCAGCTCAGAAAAGCGCCAACGAATCCCAATAGCGCCGTTCGTAGTTCGCTGCCGCCCAGGCAGCTCAGAAATTGTCGAGATCCTCGACGTCCTCCCAGCACAGGTTCGCTGCCGCCCAGGCAGCTCAGAAACCGAGATAAAGTCGCGCCTGGTCATGCAGGCCGTTCGCTGCCGCCCAGGCAGCTCAGAAAGACGCCGATGGAGTCATAGATAATTTCTGAACGTTCGCTGCCGCCCAGGCAGCTCAGAAATGCCCGCTCTCGGGGGCGTCTTCGACATAGCCGTTCGCTGCCGCCCAGGCAGCTCAGAAAATCAATCTCTACACCGAGGCCGCGCGATGAGTGTTCGCTGCCGCCCAGGCAGCTCAGAAACATTTCCCATCAGCGAGAACGATAGGAGAATGGTTCGCTGCCGCCCAGGCAGCTCAGAAAAACGATGCCTGACACCATCGCCCCGCCCGCGTGTTCGCTGCCGCCCAGGCAGCTCAGAAAACGGTCATTAGAGAGCCCGAAGACAGCAGGTTGTTCGCTGCCGCCCAGGCAGCTCAGAAAATTGCCGCGCGCCACGACCTGACGCCCCGGATGTTCGCTGCCGCCCAGGCAGCTCAGAAAAGGCGCTCGGCCTGTAAACGACGAACGCCCCGGTTCGCTGCCGCCCAGGCAGCTCAGAAAACCTCGGTGTCGCGGATCCGCAGCATCAGCTCGTTCGCTGCCGCCCAGGCAGCTCAGAAAACGTGCATCGTGGAGCGGTGCATTTGTCGTAAGTTCGCTGCCGCCCAGGCAGCTCAGAAAAGCCCATGCGTAAGTGCTGGCCGCGCCTGCCAGTTCGCTGCCGCCCAGGCAGCTCAGAAAGGCGGCGTCGCCGGGTTCCGGCTGCATCACTAGTTCGCTGCCGCCCAGGCAGCTCAGAAAACCGACCGAATCGGCAGCCAGCAATAACGCCAGTTCGCTGCCGCCCAGGCAGCTCAGAAATCGCCGCGTGAGATCCGGGAGCTGGTCAACAAGTTCGCTGCCGCCCAGGCAGCTCAGAAATGCGCCATTTCCCGTGTCAGGCTCTCGGTCGAGTTCGCTGCCGCCCAGGCAGCTCAGAAAAAGACGGTAGAACAGGTTCAGGCAGTGACGTGGTTCGCTGCCGCCCAGGCAGCTCAGAAAACCAGTAGCATCCTCAATCAGATCACTCTGCAGTTCGCTGCCGCCCAGGCAGCTCAGAAATGGAGCCCACCAAGGCGCGGGCCTGGCAGCGCGTTCGCTGCCGCCCAGGCAGCTCAGAAAGCCGGCGGCGATCCGGCGTGGTGGATCAGCGAGTTCGCTGCCGCCCAGGCAGCTCAGAAAGCAACCTGAACGGTATCGCCCTCAGAATACGAGTTCGCTGCCGCCCAGGCAGCTCAGAAATCCACCGACGCCGGGCGCCAGAACAGGTAGCGGTTCGCTGCCGCCCAGGCAGCTCAGAAATCTTGCCCCTCCATGTGAGGGGCTTTTTTTGGGTTCGCTGCCGCCCAGGCAGCTCAGAAAAAGAAGAACGGGAACACGTAAAACGCCAGAACGTTCGCTGCCGCCCAGGCAGCTCAGAAATTGACAGCGCACCAATCCGCATTACCGACCCGGTTCGCTGCCGCCCAGGCAGCTCAGAAATTGCAGGGCAAGAATGTCCGATATCCATGAGAGTTCGCTGCCGCCCAGGCAGCTCAGAAATGCAAAATACAAGAACGGAATCACTAACGGATGTTCGCTGCCGCCCAGGCAGCTCAGAAATTTGGTGGTGTTGCTGATGACAACCTGATCAGGTTCGCTGCCGCCCAGGCAGCTCAGAAATTATCAAGCAGCACATCGGCGGAAAAACAATCGTTCGCTGCCGCCCAGGCAGCTCAGAAAAGCAGGAACGGCGTCGGGTCTGGCAGGCTGATGTTCGCTGCCGCCCAGGCAGCTCAGAAAGTCCAGCAACAGGCCGCCAGCCGCAATCCATTGTTCGCTGCCGCCCAGGCAGCTCAGAAAGTACCATCGGATGCCGAGCTGGCGTTTGATGAGTTCGCTGCCGCCCAGGCAGCTCAGAAAATGGCAGCATCGGTTGATGCGGCGCTGAAATTGTTCGCTGCCGCCCAGGCAGCTCAGAAAAAGCAGCTCGTCTGGCAGAAGAAGGCCGGCAAGTTCGCTGCCGCCCAGGCAGCTCAGAAATGCAAAAACCCCGCCGGATTGGCGGGGTCAGTGTTCGCTGCCGCCCAGGCAGCTCAGAAACAGTACCAGATCCCCGTGCGCCGCGACGCGGTGTTCGCTGCCGCCCAGGCAGCTCAGAAAATGACAACGGCAAATGCTGCCAACATCCAACCGTTCGCTGCCGCCCAGGCAGCTCAGAAAAGCTCACCTGCCGAGGAAACCAGGCGCTGGGTGTTCGCTGCCGCCCAGGCAGCTCAGAAAAGACCGCCGAGCTGATCGAGCCGGAGCACGTCGTTCGCTGCCGCCCAGGCAGCTCAGAAAATCGCCGGTCTGAATCAAGGGCTGGACCAGACGTTCGCTGCCGCCCAGGCAGCTCAGAAAACCTGATCGAGAAGCCCGAGCGCAAGCGCATCGTTCGCTGCCGCCCAGGCAGCTCAGAAAACCACTTCGTCGACGTCGTCACGCTCGTAGCTGTTCGCTGCCGCCCAGGCAGCTCAGAAAAACGCTGGCGCCATCCGCTCACTCGATCAGCGGTTCGCTGCCGCCCAGGCAGCTCAGAAAGCTTCAACGCAGACGACGAGGGATTCCGAGCGGTTCGCTGCCGCCCAGGCAGCTCAGAAATGGGAGGATGGCCTCGGCGGCCTGCTTCTCAGGTTCGCTGCCGCCCAGGCAGCTCAGAAAATAATCTCTCCGCATGTGTGGCTTTGGGATATGTTCGCTGCCGCCCAGGCAGCTCAGAAAAAGTTGGCATCAGCGACGCCGCCAAAAGTTACGTTCGCTGCCGCCCAGGCAGCTCAGAAAATGCAATATGAGGAAAAGCGCAAAAATGCCAGGTTCGCTGCCGCCCAGGCAGCTCAGAAAGGCTGGTTCGGTGGGCTGTGGGATGGCATTACGTTCGCTGCCGCCCAGGCAGCTCAGAAAGACTTCTGGCAGCAGACCTCCTCGACGTTGGGGTTCGCTGCCGCCCAGGCAGCTCAGAAATTGCCTCCCTTCGGCTGCGGCACAGCGCGCAGGTTCGCTGCCGCCCAGGCAGCTCAGAAAACGATCAGCTCGTTCAAATCGGCAGCGCTGGTGTTCGCTGCCGCCCAGGCAGCTCAGAAAGACACCCTGGTCAATAGCTACGGCAGCAGTGCGTTCGCTGCCGCCCAGGCAGCTCAGAAATGATCGGACAGGGGAACCAGATGCTTTTGTCTGTTCGCTGCCGCCCAGGCAGCTCAGAAAATCCATGCGTCACCAGAACTACGCTCTGTTGAGTTCGCTGCCGCCCAGGCAGCTCAGAAATGGATCTTCGGCGACTGGTCGCAAGTGCTGATGTTCGCTGCCGCCCAGGCAGCTCAGAAAGTGATCTCTGGCTTGACGTTGCGCACCGGCAAGTTCGCTGCCGCCCAGGCAGCTCAGAAAAATCCGGCGGCATGTCCAGCCGACCTATCGATGTTCGCTGCCGCCCAGGCAGCTCAGAAAACCAGTGCTTCAGGTGTGTTCTCAATGCCCAGGTTCGCTGCCGCCCAGGCAGCTCAGAAAATGATCAACACACCACATAACCGTGGGCAGCGGTTCGCTGCCGCCCAGGCAGCTCAGAAATTAGCGGCCAACTAGGCCGTCAATGAATGTCAGTTCGCTGCCGCCCAGGCAGCTCAGAAAAGTAACCAGTAGCCGTTGAGTTGATCGACCACGTTCGCTGCCGCCCAGGCAGCTCAGAAAGTCATCGACTCGAAGCTGACCTATCCTGATTCGTTCGCTGCCGCCCAGGCAGCTCAGAAAAACACCTACAGCACGAGCAACGACGCCTCGGCGTTCGCTGCCGCCCAGGCAGCTCAGAAAGGAAGATTAATCGGAGGAGTAGAGAAATTGAAAGTTCGCTGCCGCCCAGGCAGCTCAGAAACGGATCATGTCGATCAGATCGTCTGTCTGATTGTTCGCTGCCGCCCAGGCAGCTCAGAAAGAACTCGACGGCGATAGCGTAATCACCATTGCGTTCGCTGCCGCCCAGGCAGCTCAGAAAGAGCGTCGCAAGGGCCACTGGCGTTGCCGTCTGGGTCATGTCACCTCCTGGGTGTTGGTTAATGTGCGCTGCACGTGCCGGGCGATCATCCGTTCTTCATTAGTGGCTACGACCTCTGCTTAGACGGCCCTGTAGCGTCGACATCTATAGATCCCGAGCCCGGTTGATCTGCTGGGACAGACGCATCGCCTCGTGTTCCTCCAGCTTCAAGAGCTCGCGAACGAGATCCCGAGCCTCGGGGATGTCGGCGCGTCCTTCCAGGTAGCGGTATAGCGCGATGACCTGATCGTGCAGCGAGAAGACTTCCCGGCTGATGTCTTCGAAGCCCATCTCGGCATAGGGCAAATTGCACGCCTGATGGGGTTTGATGGGCGCATGCGACAGATAATCGTAGACCCAGGTGTTTAGGGCCTTGGGGTCGGCCTGCTTCTCGAAGCTGGCCACGGTGTGCTCCAGGACCGCCTCGTGATCGGCGAGATACTCCAGCAGTGATTTGGCCCGTGCCTCCTCCTGCCGGGTGGCACAGTGCCTGAAGCACTCGGCCAACTGGGCATGCAGCTGGCGAGTCCAGTCGATCAGGTCATGAAAGGTCTCGATCTTCATTTATTGCTCTCCATTAGTGGGTTGCTCTATAGGTATTGGCTGTAAACCGGGTCGGCTTCGACTGGGTCACTCGTTCTCGCTCCACCATCCCCCGCCGTAGAGGCTGCGAAACCCCATCTCGTACATGCTGTCGCGGGTCGTGCCGGCAAGCTCCAGCGTCGAGGCGATAGAGTCGCTCAACAGCGTCTCCCATTGCCGATAGGGGGTGTCACTATCGATCGGCGCCGGTGCGGTCTCTACCATCTCGGCCAGCCACTTCACACCGGTCATCCAGGGGGAGAAGCGTTCCGAGTACATCAGCCGGCTGGTCCGCGCCGGATGCAGTTGACGCAGCACCTCGGCTGACCAGGGGGTGGTGTAAAACCGCACCCAGGGCCCGACGAAGGTCTCGTAGAGGGCCACATTGTGCTCGGAGAGCGCTCGCACCCCTTCGAACGCCGGGGCCTGGTCGGGAAAGTTCAGGTCTTCCACGCGGCGCTCCTCGAAGCGCACCTGGAACTGGGGCTTGTGACAGTCGGGATCGCCGGTGGGGTTGTCGATGCGCATCTCGTAGAGGCCAGGGGCCAGGTCATTCAGATTGCCGACGCTCTCGAGGATCGCTCGGTGCTCGAGGCGCGCCACCTTGGAGGAGACGAAGATGCCCAGATGCCCGACG
The DNA here is from genome assembly GCF_976982775.1 of Salinicola sp. NYA28a. Next base: position 3,654,660 of record NZ_OZ334582.1, on the reverse strand, counting down.
TGGGGATTGAGCAGGTAGACGATACGCTGGTCGGCGGCCTTGAGTGCCGCGGTATCGGGATAGACCGCGGGGATCCAGTTGAGCGCCTGATGGGGCGGGGTGATGTTGTCGCCGCCGGAGGCGAAGATCACCAGGGGGTTGCGGATGCGCTTGAGGTCGACGCTACAGCCGGGGCAGACCTCGAGCTCGCCACGCTCCAGCTTGTTGCCGACGAAAAGGTTCTCGACGATGGCAACGATCTCCTCTTTGCTCAGGCTATAGAAGCCCGTCCACCAGCGCTCGAACTCGAGGAAGCGTTCGCGCTGGCCGTCGATGTCGGCGAACAGCTGATAGTCCTTCTGCCACAGGGTATTCGCAGGCTTGAGGGCTTCGAAGTTGGTGGCGAGGTTCGCACCGTCGAAGCGCCCGTCTCCCAGGTCGGCCATCAGGTGCGTCAGCCAGGCACCGCCAAGCAGGCCGCCGGCGAGGCGCATGGGATTGACGCCGGATTCGCCGGACCAGTAGGAGAGCGGCGAGCCGTTCAGCACCGCCGGCCCGACCAGACCCTCGCAGTCGGCGGAGAGCAGCGCGATGGCCCAGCCCGCCTGGCAGTTACCGTAGAGCACCGGCGGCTGGCCGGGGTGGCGCTCGGCCAGCGTCTCGACGAAGCGGCGCAGGACGTGCAGCACGTCCTCCAGTGTCTGGCCGGGGACGGGCTCGGGGAAGAAGATCACGAAGTAGACCGGGTGTCCCTCGTGGAGCGCCATGCCCACCTCGGAGTCGCGCTTGAAGCCGCCGATGCCTGGGCCGTGGCCGGCACGCGGGTCGACGATCATCACTGGCGGCCTAGTCTCGTCGAGGCAGTCCTCCAGGCAGTCCTCGCCGACCCGGGTGATGCGCAGCAGGGCATAGTTGGCGGGGCGCGCCAGTCGACGGCCATCCACGAGCATCTCGTAATCGAAGTCGAGCAGTGGCGGCTTGCCCGCCTGCTCATGCTCGAGCATGTTGTCCGCGCGCTCACACAGCGTGTCCAGGTAGCGTACGCCGCGTCGCCACAGGTCGGTCTGATAGGCGAGTAGCTCCGTGGCCGGGTGGCTCGGGAGGGTGCCTTCTTCGGGCTCGGGTGCGGTCATCGGGGCGTCCATCTCTGGTGGGGCGGTGGGTTGGCGCTTGCGCGGGGTTTTATGAGCCGTGGGTGGCTTGGTGGTGGATGTTTTGGCGGTCATAGTGGATACCTCTCAGTGTCAGGATGTCGTGGGCGCCGATCTCGATCCGGGACTCGGACAGGAAGCGGTACGGCGGAACCTTCAGGTTGATCGGCGCCGGCACCGCCTTGAACACGCGTCCGGCGAAGTCGAACTGGGAGCCGTGGCAGGGGCAGAAGAAGCCCCGGGCGAGTCGTCGCTGACGACCACGATCGTGCCGACGAGAAAAACGTCTGCTTTTCATGACTGCACCTCTGGGATTTTGTCCTTACAGGCGCCAGCCACTCGTACTCGCCATCCGCAGGTGCGGAATGAAGCGTGGCGTGCGGGCCGCGTAGGTCTGCCATTTGTCGCCAAACTGGCGCGCTACGTCGCGCTCTTCGTGGATCGCCAGTCGTGAGTACATCCACACCAATACCGGGAACATGACCAGGGTCAGCAGGGTGGGCCACTGCAGCAGGAAGCCGGTCATCACCAGCACGAAGCCGGCGTACTGGGGATGCCGGACATGGGCATAGAGCCCGGTGGTGGCCAGTTCTCCCCGCCGCTGGGCGGTATAGAGTGACCGCCAGCCGGCGGCGATGAGCCAGAAACCCGCGGCGATGAACACCATGCTCAGCAGATGGAACGGCCCGAAATGCGGGTTGGCCTGCCAGCCGAACAGCATCTCCAGCAGGTGGCCCGCATCGTGGCTGAACCAGTCCACCTCCGGGTAGCGCGACTGCAGCCAGCCGGAGAGGAAGTAGAGGGTCAGCGGGAAGCCGTACATCTCCGTGAACAGCGCCACCAGGAAGGCGCTGAAGGCCCCGAACGAGCGCCAGTCGCGGCGCGTCTGCGGCTTGAAGAAGCTGAAGGCGAAGAAGATGAAGATCGCCGAGTTGAGAATGACCAGGCCCCACAGCCCATAGGCGGGTACGTCATCACTCATCGCGTCCTCCCTTGTGATCATCATGCCCGCCATGACCCCCGTGGCCTCCATGTCCGCCGTGCATGAACACATGCATTAGCGGACAGGCGAGCAGGATCAGCCAGGGCAGGGCACCGAGCAGGTGCACCTTGTGCTCCTCCCAGAGCAGGAAGCCCATCACCGCCAGGGCGATCGCCACCATGAGCCAGAAGCTGCCTTTGCTGGGTCCTCGCTCCAGCCACCCCTTTTCGTCATGCATGATCAAATCCTCACCCGGCGCAGGCGCAGCGAATTCATCACCACCGACAGCGAAGACGCGCTCATCGCGAAGGCGGCGAACATCGGCCCGATCAGGATGCCGAGGAACGGATAGAGGATCCCGGCGGCGATCGGTACGCCGGCCCCGTTGTAGACTAGGGCGAAGAACAGGTTCTGCTTGATGTTGCGCATGGTGGCCAGCGACAACTTGCGGGCCCGAACGATGCCGTCGAGGTTGCCCTTGACCAGCGTGAAGCCGGCGCTTTCGATCGCCACGTCGGCGCCGGTGCCCATGGCGATGCCCACATCGGCCTGGGCCAGGGCGGGAGCGTCGTTCACCCCGTCGCCCGCCATGGCCACCTTGCGGCCTTGTTCCTGCAATTCGCGGATGATGCGGGCCTTGTCCTCGGGCAGCACGTCGGCGCGGATCTCATCGATACCCAGTCGCCCGGCCACCGCCTTGGCCGTCCGCTCGTTGTCGCCGGTGGCCATGATGATGCGAAAGCCAAGTTTGTGCAGCGCCTTCAGGGCCTCGGGGGTGGTCTCCTTCACCGGGTCGGCGACGCTGACCAGGCCGGCGATCTGGCCATCGAGCACGACGAACATCACCGTTTCGCCTTCATCGCGGCGGGCGTTCGCGGTCTCGGAGATCCGGCCGCCATCGAGGCCCAGTTCGGCCATCAGCTTGGCGTTGCCGAGGGCCACCGACTGGCCGTCCACGACCCCCTTGACGCCCATGCCGGTCACGGCTTCGAAATCGGTGGCATCGGCGAGGGATACGCCACGTTCTTCGGCGCCGGCGACGATGGCCTCGGCCAGTGGGTGTTCCGAGCCACGTTCGAGGCTGGCCGCCAGGCGCAATACCTCGGCCTCGTCATGCCCTTCCTCGGGCAGCACCGCCACCAGCTTCGGCTTGCCTTCGGTCAGGGTGCCGGTCTTGTCGACCATCAGCGTATCGACCTTGGCGAAGCCTTCCAGCGCCTCGGCATTCTTGATCAGTACGCCGGCCTGCGCGCCGCGTCCGGTGGCCGTCATGATCGACATCGGCGTGGCCAGCCCCAGTGCACAGGGGCAGGCGATGATCAGCACCGCCACCGCCGAGACCAGCGCATAGGACAGCGCCGGCGCCGGCCCCCAGATCGCCCAGGCGATGAAGGAGAGGATGGCGACGCCGATCACCGCGGGCACGAACTTGCCCGCCACCTTGTCGGCGAATTTCTGGATCGGTGCGCGGCTGCGCTGGGCGGCAGCCACCATCTCGACGATCTGGCTGAGCATGGTGTCGGCGCCGATGCGGGTGGCCTCCATGACCAGGCTGCCGGTGCCGTTGATCGTGGCCCCGGTGACCTTGTCGTCTTTGACCTTTTCCACCGGCACCGGCTCGCCCGAGATCATCGACTCGTCGATCGAGGAGCGGCCCTCGACCACCACGCCGTCCACCGGCACCTTGTCGCCGGGGCGCACCCGCAGGTGGTCGCCCACCTGCACGTCTTCCAGCGCGACCTCTTCTTCGCTGCCGTCGGGCCGGATCACCCGCGCGGTCTTGGCGGCCATGTCCATCAGCGCGCGGATCGCCTTGCCGGTGCCTTCACGGGCGCGCAACTCCATCACCTGACCCAGCAGTACCAGGGTGACGATCACCGCCGCGGCCTCGAAATAGACGCCGACGGTGCCGTCTTCCCGGCGAAAGCCGTCGGGGAAGACGCCCGGCACCAGCACCGCCACGATGCTGAACAGATAGGCCGCGCCGACCCCCATGCCGATCAGGCTGAACATGTTGAGGTTCATGGTGCGGAAGGAGTTGTAGCCGCGCACGAAGAACGGCCAGCCCGACCACAGGATCACCGGCGTGCTGAGCACCAGCTCGATCCACATCGCGTTGCGTTCACCGAAGAAGTCGCGAATGGCCCCGAGGCCCAGGTAGGGGCTCATCGTCAGAATCAGGACCGGAAGCGTGAGCACGGCCGCGACCCAGAAGCGTCGGGTAAAATCGACCAGCTCGGGATTCGGCCCTTCATCGCCGACCGCCGCCGATTCCAGCTCCAGACCCATACCGCACAGGGGGCAGGCACCGGGAGTGGTTTGGCGCACCTCGGGGTGCATCGGGCAGGTGTAGACGGCGCCGGCATGCCCGGCCGGCACCTTGTCGTACTTGCCGCCGTGGGCCGGCGCGGAGGCCCCATGACCATGCCCGTCATGCGTCTGCGAGTCGTCGCTTCCCACGGGCACGAGGTGCATGCCGCACTTGGGGCAGTCACCCGGCTGGTCGGAGACGACCTCCGGGTGCATCGGGCAGGTGTATTGGGCGCCACCCTGGCTGCCGGCGGCGTGTTGGTCCGTATCGCCGCTGCCTAGTGTCGGTGCCTCGTGCGAGGCATGCCCGTGACAATGGTCGTGTTGGTGTTGCGTCATGGAATCGTCTCCGTCGCTTCCGCGTCTTGATTCAACCTCGTGGCCCTATCTCGATAGGGTCGAAACTAATAGTGCCGTATCCAATAATCAGGAGGTGCGATCAAAGCAGAAGATCGCGCTTGCGTTGCTCGTACTCCTCGCGGTCGATTTCTCCCCGGGCGTAGCGTTCTTGAAGAAGGTCCAGGGCCGTTGGCCGCCGTTGAGAAAATGGCTCGCCCCGGCCTCGGGTCAGGCCACGCACCAGGAGAACGGCCAAGGCAATGACGATGCCCCAGAACAACACCATCATGAGCCCGCCGAAGAGCATATGCCCCCAGCCGTAACTCCCCATATACGCCATCATGTCGCCCCACATGGTCGGATCTCCTTTTCTTGTTACTTACTTTGCCCTGACGTCAGGCTAAAGCCTGCGGGTAACCCAAGGGTCAAGAGAAGGTAGATGAAAGTAGGCGGCTCTTGATCCCGGACAGTTTCCGACCTCTTCAGTGGAATGGAATCAACGCCGCACGCATGCGTTGAGGCCTTCGGTATTGAGTGATGGATTCGTTCATGGCCTACGCTCCGCTGTGTCGGTTGAGGCGTGTGACAAAGAAGTTGTATAGCGGGCCGAAGACCAGGGCGATGTACCAGCCGTAGCCGAAACTTTCGACCAGCCCCAGGAAGAAGCTTGACCAGCTGAGCCAAGTGAAGCCTGGCAACAAGCGCAGCCAGCTCTTATACATCGCCTGGTCGGGAAACAGCAGATCGAAGCCGACGCAAAGGATGAAGGTTACGGCCAGGAACAGCCCCAGGCTCATCCCGAGTGCGATCATGGGAATCCGCGGCGTTGCCTGAACCGGCAAGCGAGTTCCTGAACGGGGCTTGGCTGTCAACGGAGCATTGGCATCAGGCATCTTTGTTCTCCGGTTGGAGGGGCGAGGCCGTTGCACCAGGGACGAGATACTGTTCGGGCGCGGCCTCGAAGCGCTCCCGGCAGTCACGAGAGCAGAAGTAAAAGACGTGGCCATCGTGGACGCTTGGCTTGGCCCCTTTCGTTCTGACGGTCTTGCCGCAGACGGGGTCGACGTCCTCGGCTGGCGGAATCCACTCCAGCCCTTCAGTTGCACGTTGATTCCCTGGGCTATCGTTGTCGTGTTTGGTCCTGCCATGGCTGTGCCCCATGACGTGGGCGCCACAGCCGAACCGCATCATCAAGAAGAGGATTGCTGCCCAAAGCAGGAAGTAAAACAGTGCGTCCATAAAGTCTTCCTCGTGACGTCCGCTAAGCCGTACCCGATACCGAGCACTCGGGTGTGGTTGCGAATGTGCATGCACTTCTCATGGTGGGAAGAGTCTCTGCACACACAGCGGCCACTCCGGCAGTTGCCTGGATCAATGTGGGGCGGGCACGGGTTTTCTCCCACGCGGCCACGGCTGGAAGCGCGAGATGGAGATACGAGGTCGACTTAGACTCTGTAGCGTTGGGTCAAAAGGTAGACAGGAACCGAGGAGGGTGAGGGAGGGGCACTTGGCGAGCCGCTGGCGGTGACAACCCGGGGCGCTATGGCCGGGGCCGTCATGCTCAAGGGAAGGGGCTCGAGCTCCAAGTCCTGGCGCTCCAGGCGTAACAGGGCGCTGCCGGCCTGGCGAGTGCCATGGCCATGGTGGCAGTGCGGCCGAGGGGGGGGCCGTGTGGATGCGTTCGGCGTTCGAGTGCGTATCTGCGTGAGGCTCAACGCCAACCTGGCCAGACTCAGTAGAGGAGGGAGCATCTGCCGAGGAGGGGTCATCTGCCATTGTGGCGGCGCTAGAGAGCAGTAGCACCATGCCCAGCAGGATGACCAGACCAAAGCGATGCCAGGCGGTGGCAGACCGCGAGGATTGCTTAGGAAATGACGTGTGCCTGGCCATGCGGCAGGGCTCCTGCAGAGTGATGTATATCTTAACCTAGCGCAGATTCGAACCTTGTCCATTGACACGGATCAAGACGGAGCTTGCCGTAAGCTGCAGCGGCCTCATTGAAGTGGTGACCTGGGCGAATGGCTGGGCAGCTCAGAAACGGCTGCAGGATGCCCTCGGGAACAGCGATGTGTTCGCTGCCGCCCAGGCAGCTCAGAAATGCTCGGCATCAAGAAAGGCGTCATTGTCGATGTTCGCTGCCGCCCAGGCAGCTCAGAAATCGATAACGCGCACCTCCTGCTCCATGAAGGCGTTCGCTGCCGCCCAGGCAGCTCAGAAACGACGCTGACAAAGACGAGGACGACGACATGGGTTCGCTGCCGCCCAGGCAGCTCAGAAAAGCCCGCCGCCGGCGATCTCGCGGTCGGTCGAGTTCGCTGCCGCCCAGGCAGCTCAGAAAGAGACGCGGATCGACGCCATGCGTCAGGCTTAGTTCGCTGCCGCCCAGGCAGCTCAGAAAAGCTGCGCGTAGTCGTTCCAGTCGGTCGGACCGTTCGCTGCCGCCCAGGCAGCTCAGAAAATTCTTTGCGACGCCGACGCCAACGACTCAGTGTTCGCTGCCGCCCAGGCAGCTCAGAAATGCTGGCCGCGCTCGAGATCCACCGCGAGATTGTTCGCTGCCGCCCAGGCAGCTCAGAAATCATCGACGCTTCGCGGAAGTCCCGCAAAGCAGGTTCGCTGCCGCCCAGGCAGCTCAGAAATTGGACGTTGGCGCGGAACGTGTCGCCGTCATGTTCGCTGCCGCCCAGGCAGCTCAGAAAGCGATCTTTTCCCGTTTAATGAAAGTGGTAGCGTTCGCTGCCGCCCAGGCAGCTCAGAAAAGCAACCCCAATCGCATGCCCTCGTCTTCGCTGTTCGCTGCCGCCCAGGCAGCTCAGAAATTGATCATGGCCATCGTCATGCTCCCCTCCAGGTTCGCTGCCGCCCAGGCAGCTCAGAAAGATAGTGATGACCTCGCCGCGCGCGAGGTCGCGTTCGCTGCCGCCCAGGCAGCTCAGAAACGAACAGACTCGACACCAGGTCATCAATCAGCGTTCGCTGCCGCCCAGGCAGCTCAGAAAATGAATCGCGGTGTGGCAGAGCTGGCGGCGCAGTTCGCTGCCGCCCAGGCAGCTCAGAAAGGCAGCGTGACGATCCTGGCCGATGGGCACGAGTTCGCTGCCGCCCAGGCAGCTCAGAAACAGCAGCGAGCCATGGACGGTGGGCGCCGGCCAGTTCGCTGCCGCCCAGGCAGCTCAGAAAGCCGCTGGGTAGGGCGATAGCCTTAGAAGTGGTTTGCTGCCGTATAGGCAGCTCGATAGCGTGGCAGGATGCATGGTGGCGGTCGCCAGTTGTGTCCATCAATCCCACTGATACTCGACTTTGCATCAACTGATTAGCCACCTAATGAGTTGGCCTCCATAATCTCGTCATCGGTTGGGCCAAGGGGCCTGCCACGCAAACGCAGATATTGGAGTGTCATCATGAAAACTCGCATCCTCGCCGCTATCGCACTGGTCGTTGCACTGCCTGCCGCCGCTCAGGCCAACAGCGTCATGGAGCAACGGGCATTCGCTCAGCAGCATGAAGCGCTGAATACCCAGGCAACTTCCGAATATCAGTTGCTGCCGTCCGACTATCGCATCGATACCGTCAGCGGTGGTCATAGCACTGCAGCCGATCATTCACTGGCCTATGCCGCGGCGATCACGCAGCGGGCAACCGATATCGCCGGCGGCAACGTCGGGCTCGTCGGCCAGGGTCAGAGCGTGGCCGCCGCTCAGGCGCTGCAGAACGTGAACGGTGGCGCCGATGCCGGCCAGGGCAATGTCGAAGTGACGTTCGCCAGCCTCGATTGATCGCGCCGTATCAACGGTTGGCGCCCGGGAGGCGGGCGCCGAGCAGCGTCTCCCTCGATTTCCCCCGCACCTCCAACTTCCCCGGACCCTCCCCTGGTCCGGGGCTTTTTTGTGCCTGGCCTTCGCCATTCTGGCAGGGCTGTGATTCCCGCTCAGGTGGCATCCGTGTTCTGCTGGCTCAGGTGTTCGATGAAGCGCCGGCGCCATTCGAGCAGGCTGTTGCGCCTGAGCACGCCGATCATCTGCTGGTAGCGTTCCTGGCGTTCCTCGAGCGGCATGTTCAGGGCCTGTTCGATGGCGCTGGCGATGGCGTGCACGTCGTAGGGGTTGACCAGTAGCGCGCGGCTCAGCTCGTTGGCGGCGCCGGCCAGCTCGCTGAGTACCAGCACGCCGGGGTCTTCGGGGTCCTGGGCGGCGACGAACTCCTTGCAGACCAGATTCATGCCATCGCGCAGCGGGGTCACGAGGCCGACCCGGGCTGAACGGAACAGGCCGATCAGCGCATCGCGGGGGAAGGTCTGGTTGAGATAGTGCACCGGCATCCAGTCGAGATCGGCGTAGGTGCCGTTGATGTGCCCGGCCATCTCCTCGAGCTGGCGGCGCAGCTCGTCATACTCGGGGATCGCGCTGCGCGAGGGGCTGGCGATCTGCATGAATATGGTCTTCTGGCGGCGATGCTCGAAGTCGGTGAGCAGCGCTTCGATGGCGTTGAAGCGCTGCACCAGGCCCTTGGAGTAATCGAGCCGGTCGGCGCCGATGATCAAATCGCGCTCGCCGAGATCCGCCTTGAGCTGACGCGCCTGTTCGTTGTCGCGGGAGTGCTCGGCTTCGGCGGTTAGCTCGTCGACATCGATGCCCACCGGGTAGACGCCGGTCCGAATCTTCTGGCCGTTGCACTCGATGGTGTCGCCGGAGATCACGGCGCCGAAGGTTTCGATCGCGGCCTGACGGAAAGCGTGCAGGTCGTTATTGGTCTGGAAGCCGAGCAGGTCGTAGTGGAGCAGGTCGTCGAGCAGTTCGCGGTAGCCGGGCATCGCGCGCAGCAGGTCGTAGCTGGGGAAGGGGATGTGCAGGTAGAAGCCCATCGGGTCTTTGACGCCTTCCTTGCGCAGCGCCTTGCCCAGCGGCAGCAGGTGATAGTCGTGTACCCAGATCAGTTCGCCGCCTTCGAGCAGGTTGCTCAGGGCGTGGGCGAAGCGGTCGTTGACCCGCTGATAGGCCTTGGCGTACTCCAGCCGGAAGTCCATGGCGCCAAGGTTGAAGTGGAAGACCGGCCAGAGGACTTCGTTGGAGAAGCCCAGGTAATAGTCTTCATAGTCTTCCCGGGATAGCGGCAGGGTGGCGTAGGTGATGTTGTCGCGCTTCACGGTGGTGGGCTCGGTGATGGCCGTTTCGCTGACCTCGCCGTCCCAGCCGAACCACAACCCGCCGTATTCGTCGAGGGCGCCGGTGATCGCCACCGCCAGGCCGCCGGCCTGGGACTTGTCGGGTTCCGGGATGGATACGCGATTGGAAATGACGACGAGACGTGTCATACGGCCTCCTCCCAGTTACGACTGAGATGTGTTGCCGAGTTGATCAACCCGACCATGCTGTAGGTCTGCGGGAAGTTGCCCCACAGTTCGCGGTTGGCGGTGTCCAGATCCTCGGAGAGCAGTCCGAGGGGATTGCGGCATTCGAGCATGTTGTCGAACAGGCGCCGGGCTTCGTCCTTGCGGCCGATCGCGCAGAGCGCGTCGATGAACCAGAAGGTGCAGATGTTGAAGGCGTTCTCGGGTGGGCCGAAATCGTCGTCGGCGGCGTAGCGGAACAGGTGGTCGCCGCGGCGCAGTTCGGCCTCGATGGCGCAGACCGTGGAGACGAAACGCGGGTCGTCGGCTTCGAGGAAGCCGAGTTCATGCATCAGCAGCAGGCTGGCGTCCATGGTCTCGCCGCCGAAGCTTTCGGTGAAGGCCTGGCGGGATTCGCTCCACGCCTCGCGGCAGATGATCGCGTGCATGCGCTCGGCCTGCTGGCGCCAGTGAATCGAATCCTCGGGCAGCTCGAGCTGGCCGGCGATGCGCGCCAGCCGGTCGCAGGCCGCCCAGCACATGATCGAGGAGTAGGTGTGCACGCGGGCGCGACCGCGATATTCCCAGATGCCGGCATCGGGCTTGTCGAACAATCGCGCGGCCTGCTCGCCGAGTACCGTGAGGCGGCGAAACAGCGCCTCGTCGCCGGGGCGGGTCAGGCGCTCGTCGAAGAAGGCCTGGTTGGCCGCCAGCACGACGGCACCATAGACATCGTGCTGGATCTGGCTGTACGCGGCGTTGCCGGTGCGTACCGGCCCCATGCCGCGATAGCCGGTCAGTCCGGGCATGTCGAATTCTTCGAGCCGGGTCTCGCCGCCGATGCCGTAGAGCGGTTGCAACTCGCTCTCGGCGGCGCCGACGACCAGGTTGAGAATGTAGTTGAGATAATTCTCCATGGTGGCCGTGGTGCCCAGCCGGTTGAGCGCATGGACCACGAAGTAGGCGTCGCGCAGCCAGCAGTAGCGGTAGTCC